>CAVWCZ010000004.1:0-283168 GCA_963753675.1 uncultured Verrucomicrobiae bacterium
TCACATTCAGCAGTCCAGCAGCGCCGATCTCCATGTCGCGCATGCTGTGATCGACGATCGGATATTTCCCGGGGTGCGGCATGATCGCATCGAAAACGACGCCTTGGCCGGGCCCGACGGAGTAAGTGGACACGCCAGTGAGCGCATGGTCCGCATCTCCATCGGGATAAACTGTAGCAAATATTCCGCCAATGATGTGGAAGGAACTCCATAGATTCGGGCCGGCATCGACGAAGTAAATCCGCACGCGCTGCCCCACTTTCGCCTGTAACGGATTATCCTTGTATTGGAAGGCGATGCCATTGAACACGACTTCATCGGGGGTGACGGCGAGCATCTTATTGTAATCGCCGGTCATGAGCTTGCCTTCCACCTGCTGGGTGTACCATTCGCCTTGCACCAGAACGTAGCTGACCGCGACCGGAGGCAACGGCTTGAGCGGGTCGACTATCATCGCGCCATACATTCCGTTGCCGATGTGCTGCAATACAGGTGGCGTTCCGCAATGATAAATGAATACGCCCGGCACCTGTGCCACAAATGAGAACTCCAGTTTCTCGCCTGGATTGATAGAGCGATAAGCAACGCTCCAGTCGATCTGCGCGGCGTGGAAATCGATCGAGTGCTGCATCATCCCGTTGTTGGCGAATTTCACATGCACGGTTTGTCCCTCGCGCACATGCAGGATCGGCCCAGGCACGGTGCCATTAAATGTCCACGCCTGATATTGCACGCCGTTGGCGATTTCGATCGTCGCGTCGCTCGCGACCAGGTTGATATTGACGTCGGCGCCGTTGCCGATCAGCGGAGGAAGAATTGGAAGCGCCCGCCTGGTTGTTTGTCCCGCCGTGGCCATGCTCAACGGCGAGACCGTCGTAGCAGCCAGCTTTAGAGGCGAGACCGCCGCGGCGGCATTCGCAGGAGTAGCGGGCGACCGGCTGGTGTTCGTTGCGCTCCCCAGAGTGGAGAGCGCGAGGGCGAGGACGACAATGATCGCGCCGATCGCACCGAGTTGATGGTCCCAATCAAAGGCGGGGCGTACCTCTGGCCAGATCCGCTTCGGTTTCCATTCCGCCACTGATCTCCATTTCGGAAACCGGCGGCCGATATAATAATCAAAGCTATACGGCGAGGGACCGAGGAAACCTTCGAAGAGCGCGGCACCAACAAAAACCAGCGCATACATGAGTGCCGGCCCAAGATTCGTCGCGCCCGAGGTGTAGGGCCCGCCAAAACCTTCCGCCGTTGACCAGATAAGTAAACTGAACAAGGCACCGACGATATAGGTCAACCGGCGAGCGATGCCGAATAGCAGCCCAATCGCGAGCGCGGTTTCAATCAGTCGCGTTGCGAGAATGAAGAAGCCAGCCCGTGGTGAAACAAGTTGAATCCAGAAATGAAACCAGGGAGCGAGCCAGGGAGGCTGGCCGTTGGCGGCGTTTTGCAGGTAACCCGCATAATGCGCCGCAAAACCCGGCTGCCATTTCAGGTAGGCATCGATCGCCACGAAGATTCCAAACGCCGCCCGCACACCGGCCGCAGCAACGATCAGCCAGGCCAACGTACGCCGTCCTTCAACCGATTCGGTGTTCATGCTTTTTAGAATAACGCGAAAATTTATCTCGAAAACACGTCCCCAAAATTCAACGTTGTCCGACAAACGCGCATCAACGCGGAGCCTGCTCCTGTATCACAAAGAATCCGGTCTCGCCGCCACCGGAAGTGACGTTAACGATTGGCGTGGCGGATAACCGAACCATCGCGCCGCAAACTTTACCCCGAAACAGAAATGGGTTCGTATCGACGAACATTGGCTGCAACTTCCAATCGGTCTCGCTGAAGATCGGAAACAGTTCCGGGTGCAAATCGAGCGCATCCTGCACAATGTAGTCGGCCGAAAGCGCTCTCTCGATCGCGTCCTCCCACTGGCGCTCGTCCAGTTGTGCGCCGAAATAGAGGCCGTGTCCCCCGTAATCGTCATTTGGCTTGAGAATCAGGCGCGCTCGATTTTTACGGGTGAACTCGAGCAGATTGATCTTTCGTCCTTCGCGCTCGGTCTTTCGGTCAGATACACGCCGTGTCCACGGTATGGATTGACGTATCGCTTCGTTTTCGCTCGCAGTGAACCAGCTTTGGTGCTCTTCATCCGTGAGCATCTCGAATACAGCCTTCTTGTGCATGATCTTGCATCGGAATGGATTCACCAAACAAACGTCATGGTTCATGCATGCACGAATCAGCGGGTGCGTATCGTCATAGCGCGCGAGGAATTCGTGAATGATCACTCTCTTGTAAACTAGATCGATCCGAAACGCGCCGCTTCGGAGTTGACCCTGCTGATACTCGAGATCCTCCGGCGAACAAATGATAGTGGGAACGCCGTGCGCGCTGAAATGCTCCTGCAGAAGGGCGAACTCACTCGACGTAGGCAGGTCCTTCCAATCCAGGATTGCAACATTCGGCACGCCGGTGCCGCCCCATTCGCGATAGGTACGGAGAAGCGTTTCAAGCAATTGTTTGACCGGAGAGAACTGCTGTAAGCGATAGCGTCGGGCGAAGGTAGCCATTACAGGGAGCTCGAACAGCAACCGATTCAGTTCCTCCTGATCCGGAAGACTCGAAGGATTCTCAGCGTTTGATTCTACGAACTTTATATCGTCGCCGTGAACGAACGCATCGAGTCGAGTCGTAACGCCGGCTCTTGAAAATCCCGGATCGATCACCGCCATATTGCGCTCCGCCTCCGTCAGACCGAGTTCATCCATCAGGCTGGGATCTTGCACCACTGCGGCTGCAACCCTTTCCAACGCACTCGTAACGCGCTCCGCCGCCTGGCTCAGGCTCTGGAATTGTTTGTGATGAAGAAGGTGCGGACGCAAGGCAATGCCTATGGGCCGTTCGCCATAGAGCAGCCGGTTTTTGCGCATGGCGCCGTGTAACTTTTCGAATACAACAGGTGATAGCGTCTCGTCTGCTGCGAGCAAATCGTGGAAGTCGCCGATCGCTTTCTCGCGCAGCGCGTGGGTCGACGTTGTGCGTTTCTGTCGCAAGGTCGCGTGCGTAATCACCAAATCTAAATCACCCGGCTGACTGGCAGCAATGCGGAATCTCGTTCCAACTACGGCCGGCGCGCAACATCGCCAATGCGCGCCGGCCTGGCACTCGCGTGTTATTGAACTTTTACTTCGATCGCATGTGGCTTCGGCATCGGGCGTTTTGGCAGGTGAACCTGCAGCACGCCGTCATGAAAGTCAGCCACGATCTTGGTTGTGTCCGCATCTTCCGGCACGGTGAATGTGCGCTCGAACGTGCCGAAGAAGCGTTCCAGCCGATGGAATTTTCTCTTCTTTTCTTCCCTCTCGGTTTTGCGTTCGCCGGAAATGTAAAGGACGCCGTTTTCGATGGTGACTTTTACGTCATCCTTTCTCATTTCAGGAAGGTCGGCCTTGAACAGGTACTCATGATCATCTTCGATGATATCCACCAGGGGCGACCAATCGGCTAGCTTGAATGTGTCGCCGTTCTTAGGGAAACGAACGGGGAAAGTCGGAAAGCCGCCAAAGAATGTGTTAAAGCGGTTCTGAAATCCCTCCATCTCCCGGAACGGGTTCCACGTTGTCAGTGTCTTCATAATCTTTCCTTTCTGTACAAGACAGGCGACCCGATCCGTAAAGCGCGCTCACCATAATTTGCGACAGTTTGTTCAAATATTGCGATCCACGCCCGGCTGCGGATTCCGGTCGCAAGAAACGCCTCTCTTTTCACAATAGCTGCACGGCGCACCCCCGTCGGAAAGCCTCTTATAAATGCAAAAGCAAATCGCCGGACCAAAACTTCACCAATGAAGGCAGACATTATGTTTACCAATCTTATTGCACACGAAAGAACACCCGCTCATCGTGACGACAGCACGATGCCGTTTGGCCCGCGCCGAGGTGGGTTCATTAACGCTGCGGACCGCATTTTTGAAGAGGGTTGGCCGCTCGATGAGGCGACGGTGGAACAATGCGAAGCGTTCGATCTCATTTACCGGACACTCTGCGCGGTGATGTACAATTATGTTCCGCTATCGGGTCACCCCGGCGGCTCAATTTCTTCAGGGCGCTTCGTAGCACGGCTGTTGTTCGACGCGATGGACTACGATCTGACCCAGCCGAATCGTCAGGACGCCGACATCATTTCCTACGCAGCCGGACACAAAGCGCTCGGACTTTATGCAATGTGGGCGCTGCGTAATGAAGTGGTGCGGATCGCCGCGCCGGATTTGTTGCCGCGCGATGAAAAATTTCAATTGCGAATCGAAGATCTCCTTGGGTTTCGACGGAATCCGACAACGACTACGCCGTTGTTCAGGAAATTTCACGCCAAACCACTCGACGGGCATCCGACACCGGCCACTCCATTCGTTAGGCTTTCCACCGGAGCGTCGGGCGTGGGGGTTCCAGCATCGTGCGGCCTGGCCTGGGCCACGGGCGATCTCTATCGCGAGGACCCGCCCCGGGTTCATATCATCGAAGGTGAAGGTGGAATGACTCCGGGCCGCGTGGCGGAAGCCTTCGCCGCTGCGGCGACCGCTTCGCTCGACAACATCATTCTGCATATCGATTGGAACCAGGCCTCCATCGATTCTAACCACGTCTGCCGCGACGACAAAGCCCCCGGCGAATACGTGCAATGGACACCTGCCGAGCTCGCGTATTTGCACGACTGGAATGTCGTGTACGTGCCGGATGGGTTCGATTGGCAGCAAATCGCTACAGCGCAACGCCTCGCCCTCGATTTTCGGAATGGTCAGCCGACGGCGATCGTTTATCGCACAGTCAAAGGCTGGCAATACGGGATTGAGGGACGCGCATCTCACGGCGCCGGTCACGGGCTTTGCTCAAGTGCATTTTTTGCCTCGGTTGCGCCGTTGCTGCCGAAGGACTTCGTCCCGCTGCCATGTTGTGAAGGCGACAAACAACGCTGCGGCGGCGGCACCGATGCGACCGTCGTTGAGGAATGTTATTGGAAAACTCTCAGCATCATTCGCCAGTCGATGGAAGCAAGCGGGCCGATGGTCGAGGCGCTTGCTGAACAGTTGCGCACCGCACGGACACGCTTGAACGCGCGCGCGCGCAAACCTTCCGAGGGCCAGCCGCACGTCGATCTTACATACACAATCGCCGAAGCCGCTGCTGACGCGGCGACGCCGTCAGACCTCTCATTGAAACCGGGAACGAAGACGACGTTGCGCGAGCAACTGGGCCGTGTGCTGAACTACTACAACGTCGCGACTGAGGGCGCTTTCATTGTTGCAGCTGCTGATCTGCTCGGATCCACAAGTATCAACAAAGCAAACGAAAAATTTCCCGGCGGTTTCTACAATCGCCGCTCGAATCCCGGCGCACGAGAACTCGCCATCGGCGGAATTTGCGAGGACGCCATGATGGCAATGCTGTCAGGCATCAGCGCATTCGGCGCTCACATCGGCGCGGGTTCATCGTACGGCGCATTCAGCGCGCCGCTTGGTCACATCGCTGCGCGGCTCCACGCGATCGGCAACCAG
This sequence comes from uncultured Verrucomicrobiae bacterium, assembly GCA_963753675.1. Classification (GTDB taxonomy): domain Bacteria; phylum Verrucomicrobiota; class Verrucomicrobiia; order Chthoniobacterales; family UBA10450; genus Udaeobacter. The sequence continues at coordinate 5,549 of CAVWCZ010000004.1, forward strand.
GCGCGTGTCGCGACACAAGGCGGGGAGTATCGTCCGTTCTTTCTGGTGTGTGCGCACGCTGGACTGAAAACCGGCGAGGATGGTCCGACGCATGCCGACCCGCAGTCATTGCAATTGCTTCAGGATAATTTTCCGCTCGGCACAATGATCACGTTGACGCCGTGGGATCCAGAGGAAATCTGGTTCCTTGTTTCCACCGCGCTGGCAAAGCGCCCGGCTATCATCGCACCATTTGTGACGCGCCCGCCGGAACTCGTGCTTGATCGAGTCGCGCTTGGTTTACCGCCCGCCTCGACGGCAGCTCACGGTGTTTACCGTTTACGCGCTGCGCGTTGGCTATCGCAAGGCACAATCGTGCTTCAAGGCACCGGCGTAACAAATGCCTTCTTCAACGACACGCTACCACTCCTCGAGCGCGAGAAACTTCACGTGAACGTTTACGTGGTCACGTCGTCGGAACTCTTCGACATGCTGCCGCCGGCGGAGCGCAAACGGATTTTTCCAGAAGCGCATCAGCAGGAAGCCATGGGGATCACTGATTTCACACTGGCCACAATGACGCGCTGGGTGCGCTCGGACTACGGACGAAAACATACGCTCCATCCTTCCGGCGCGCCGTTTGTGACGCGTCCGCCGGAACTCGTGCTTGATCGAGCCGCACTCGGTTTACCGCCCGCCTCGACGGCAGCGCAGGGTGTTTATCGTTTGCGAGCTGCGCGCTGGCTATCGCAAGGAACAATCGTGCTTCAAGGCACCGGCGTGACAAATGCGTTCCTAAACGAAACGCTGCCGTTGCTCGAACGGGAGAAAATCGATGTCAATGTTTACGTGATCGCGTCGTCCGAGCTGTTCGACATGTTGCCACCGGCTGAGCGCAAACGGATTTTTCCCGAAGCGCATCAGCAGGAGGCGATGGGAATCACCGATTTTACGCTCGCGACAATGACGCGCTGGGTGCGCTCGGACTACGGACGCAAACACACGCTCCATCCCTTCCGGCATAAGCATTTTCTCGGAAGCGGCCCAGGCGCAGTCGTGATGGCGGAAGCCGGGTTAGATGGGGCGAATCAATTCGAAGCGATTCGTGCATACTACGCGGTCGGTAACACGAGGCGCGAGCGGCGGCCCCGACGATCTAAGCAAAAAAAGGTTAGCTTTCAGCAAAAAGGGCAAATCCAAAAGTTTCGGGACATCTTCGAGCCTTACCTGGATCGCGCCGTATTTCGGCTATGCCCGCAGCGATAAGCGACGGGGCGGGCGAACTCCAGTAATGGGCCGGTCCTTCGACTGCGTTTCGCATCCGCAAAACTGCGTTCAGGATGACTAAGAGGAAGCGCGAAAGTGCCTTACTACCGCTGGTATTTCCACATCCGCGGCCTTCGATGACGAAGTCGGCGTGGGGCAAAACGGTTTTCAATTCGGGCAGAATGTTTTCAAGGCTCGCCCCTCCGAATGCGGTAAGCGCAGCGACGGGCACCGGCCACCATGTGCTCCGCTCGCTCGATGGTGACGCCATGGCCAAGAATGGCGTGGAAGACTTCCATTTCGGCATCGCATAATTTGGGGCAGACGTTGGCTGCTGCGGAAATCGGGCAGTGGTTCTCGATCAGCAGGAACGAACCGTCACGCTGGCGCTGCACTTCAGCCATGAAGCCTTCTTCATTGCGGATTGAAGTCAGGGCTCCCAGGCGCGCTTGGAGAGGGGCGCGCGCAGGGATGCGTGAGCGGTAATCCGCGATCTGCCGTTTGGCGCATCGGGTCACGAGGCGCTGGACGCCCTCATGGCCGAAGGTCTGTTCGGCCGCGTTCAGCAAATTCACGCTCAAGCCCGCATGGGCGTCTGGAAAATGGGACTCGGCAGCCGGGGTCAGACACCACATTTTAGCTGGCCGCCCGATTGGGCGTTGCTCTTCCTGGTAGGTCACCAGCCTTTGAGTGTGGAGGGCGTAGAGGTGTTGGCGGACGGCCATGGCAGAGATGTCCAGTTGCGCGGCCAAGGTTGCCGAATCTCTCGGCCCTTGCTGCTTGAGCAGACGCAGGATCGCTTGCCGATTGGGGACCAGCTCTGATTTCTTGCGGATAGCACCGCGTTTTTTCATGCGGGTGAGCTTACGGCAAACCTGTTTCGAAAGCCAGTCGCATCAGCGATTTCTTCCTAAAGATAACTCTTTGGAAATTCGCTTGCCGAGCACAATTGCGCGTTCTATTCTTTTTAAAAGCACGAGCTTTAGAAAATTGGGCGCTCGACGCCGAGCCGACTGAGGTGGCGTGAGCCAGAGTGCACGAAGCGAAAGAAAGTTTATGGCCGACACTGCGAATAAATACGCGGAAAACGTCGCAGGAGACTTTTACGTCGATGACCAGTGCATCGACTGCGACCTGTGCCGGGAAACCGCACCCGCAAATTTTAAGCGCAGTGACGACGGCGGTTATTCCTACGTCTTTAAGCAACCCATTACGCCGGAGGAAGAAGATCTCTGCCGCCAGGCGCTGGAAGGATGCCCGGTCGAAGCGATCGGGAACAACGGCGAAGTTCTGGCCGTGATCGAACCAGGACAATGAACTGCCCAGCAAAACCGACGCAGCGCTTGGTGAAACCAGAAGCATCCGCGAGAGCCAGCGTTCCGGAACGCTTTCGGCGTTTGGAGTGGAATGAAGTGTTGTCGTCTGGCGACTTCGTTGCGGATAAGCGCCTTGGGCTTCACCCGTTTGTGAGACCGATTTACCGGCGGGAGGAAACCGAAAGGTTCCAACCGACCTCAACCAAAAAACCAAAACAAAACACAAAACATCAATGAAACCACCAAAAATCACTGCCTACTTGAAACCCGCGTGCGGCTGGAGCCAGGGCGTGCGCGCCATCCTGCGAAAATACACACTGGCTTACGAGGATTGCGATGTCATCAACAACCCGTCAATCTATGCGGAAATGGTCCAAAAGAGCGGGCAGGGCCTTTCGCCTTGTGTCGAAATCGATGGCCAGATGCTGGCCGATGTCAGTGGGGACGAAGTGGAAGCCTACCTGCTCAAAGCGGGACTGGTGCAGCCGACCGTCGCCGCCGCCGACGCGCCGACTAATCAGGCCTGCGACGCGCATCACCATGAGTAACGCCGGACAGGAGCCAGAGGCTCCGCTCGTTCAGTAACCATCAAACCGACACAAGCATTATGGCAAAGCTCATCAAAATAGCGGCAGCCAAGGACGTGCCACCTAGCCAGGCGGCTGCGTTCACAGTCGAAGGCCAGAGAATCGCCCTCTTCAATGTTGAGGGAACTTATTATGCCATCGGCGACAGTTGCACGCACCGTGGCGGATCACTGTCGGAAGGCGACGTTCAAGGCACCAAAGTCACCTGCCCCTTGCACGGCGCGGATTTCGATCTGAAAACGGGCGGCGTCGTGGGGCCGCCTGCGCAGAAGGGCGTTCCAAGTTACAAAATCGTGGTCGAAGGCGATGACATCAAACTGGAAGTATAGAATGTTATGAGCACAGCAACAGAGACAATTGAGGGTCTGGTCAAGCAGGAATACAAATACGGCTTCTACACCGACATGGAAACGGAATCCGCGCCGCCGGGCTTGAACGAGGACATCATCCGGCTGATTTCGGCCAAGAAGAATGAGCCGGAGTGGCTGCTGGAATGGCGGCTCAAGGCGTATCGGCACTGGACTGACGATGACAGGAGCCGACGTGGCCGAAGGTGCATTATCCGCCGATCGATTATCAGGACATCATCTATTACTCCGCGCCGAAGCAACAAGAGCGACGGGCCGAAGAGCCTCGACGAAGTTGATCCGAAGCTGCTGGAGACCTACGAGAAGCTGGGCATTCCGCTGCGCGAACGCGAAGCGGCTGGCGGGCGTGGCGGTGGACGCGGTGTTTGACAGCGTTTCCGTCGGCACGACGTTCAAGGAGAAGCTGGCGAGAAGGGCATCATCTTCTGCTCGTTCAGCGAGGCGGTGCAGGAACATCCCGAGCTGGTGCAGCAAATATCTCGGCTCGGTCGTGCCGTACACGGACAATTTTTACGCGGCGCTGAACTCCGCGGTGTTCACCGACGGCTCGTTCTGCTACATCCCCAAGGGCGTGCGCTGCCCGATGGAGCTTTCGACTTACTTCCGCATCAACGCGGCCAAGATCCGGCCAGTTCGAGCGCACGCTGATCATGGCCGACGAAGGCGCCTACGTGAGTTACTCGAAGGCTGCACCGCGCCGATGCGCGACGAAAATCAGCTTCACGCGGCGGTGGTGGAACTTGATCGCGCTGGACAACGCCGAGATCAAATACTCCACCGTGCAGAACTGGTATCCCGGCGACGAGAACGGCAGGGCGGCATTTACAATTTCGTGACCAAGCGCGGCCTGTGCAAAGGGCGCGAACTCGAAGATTTCCTGGACGCAGGTCGAGACCGGCTCGGCCATCACCTGGAAATATCCGAGCTGCATTCTGCAGGGCGACAATTCCGTCGGCGAATTTTATTCGGTCGCCGTGACGAACAATTATCAGCAGGCCGACACCGGCACGAAGATGATCCACATCGGCAAGAACACGCGCAGCACGATCGTCTCGAAAGGCATCTCCGCCGGCCACGGCCAGAACAGCTATCGCGGCCTGGTGAAAATCCAGAAGAGCGCGGCCAACGCGCGCAATTTCTCGCAGTGCGACTCGCTGCTGATCGGCGACAAGTGCGGCGCGCACACGTTTCCCTACATCGAAGTGAAGAACACGACGGCGCAGCGTCGAGCACGAAGCCATCGACATCAAAGATCGGCGAAGACCAGATTTTCTACTGCAACCAGCGCGGCCTCTCGACGCAGGACGCCGTGAACATGATCGTCAACGGCTTCTGCAAGGAAGTGTTCAAGGAACTGCCGATGGAATTCGCCGTGGAAGCGCAGAAGCTGCTCGGCGTGAGCCTGGAAGGGAGCGTCGGGTTGAACCTGTCACTTCCGAAAGACTTCGAACTCGATGCAAGCGCTGAACGAATGAGCAAGCAACCAATACTCGAAATCAAAAACCTCAGCGCCGGCGTTGAAGGCAAACAAATCCTCAAAGGCGTCAACCTCGACGATTCGTCCCGGCGAAGTCCACGCCGTCATGGGCCCGAACGGCAGCGGCAAGAGCACGCTCGCCGCGTGCTGGCCGGCCGCGAAGGCTACGACGTCACCGGCGGCGAGGTCCTCTACACGGCAAGGATCTGCTCGAACTCGATCCCGAAGAACGGGCGCGCGAAGGGTTGTTCCTCGCGTTTCAGTATCCGGTCGAAATCCCCGGCGTGAACAGCACCTATTTCCTCAAGGCCGCGCTCAACGAAATCCGCAAGCACAAAGGCGAGCCGGAACTCGACGCGATGGAATTTCTCACGCTGGTCAAGGACAAGATGAAACTGCTCGAACTGAACGGAAGATCTGCTCAAGCGCTCGGTCAACGAAGGCTTCTCCGGCGGCGAAAAGAAGCGCAACGAGATTTTCCAGATGGCGGTGCTCGAACCGAAGCTCGCCATCCTCGACGAAACCGATTCCGGCCTGGACATCGACGCGCTCAAGATCGTCGCCACGGCGTCAACAAGCTCAAGCGCGCCGACAACGCCCAACTCGTCATCACGCATTACCAGCGGCTGCTCAATTACATCATGCCCGATTTCGTCCACGTGCTGGTGGATGGCCGCATCGTGCAATCCGGCGACAAGGAACTCGCGCTCGAACTGGAAGCGAAGGGCTACGATTGGATTCTCAATCGCGCCGCCGTGCCCGCTTAAACCTCAAATCGAAGGCGAACATGGTTACAACGGAAACAAAGACGGACGTGAAACCGAAACAGCCGGTGATTGGAAACGGCCCGTATTTGGAAAACTTCGAGCAGTTTGAGAAAGGCGCGAAAGACCCAGCGTGGGTGCGGGTCGCGCGCAAGGCGGGCCTCTCGCACTTCGTCGAACTCGGCTTCCCGACGTTGCAGGACGAAGACTGGCGCTTCACCAACGTCGCGCCGATCGCGAAGCTGCCGTTCAAGCCGGTGTTTGAACCGGCGCGCGATGGCGCCGACACCGAAGGCGCTCGGCCACTTCCCTTTCGCCGAACTCGCGGGCAGCAGACTCGTCTTCGTGAACGGCCACTTCGCGGCGAAGCTTTCCTCAGTAGCCAACTTGCCGGACGGCGTGAAAGTGATGAACCTCGCGGCTGCGCTCGCGAGCGACACCGCGCTCGTCGAAAAGCATCTTTTCCGCCACGCCCGCGGCGATGACAACGCATTCACCGCGCTGAACGACGCGTTCTTCCTGGATGGCGCATTCGTCCATCGTCCCAGCGGGAGAAACCGTCGACGAGCCGATCCAGATTCTCTACGTCTCCACCGCGAAAGCAGAAGGGCGCCACCGTTCATCCGCGCAACCTTATCATCGCCGAGCGCGAACAGCCAGGTGACCGTGATCGAAAATTACGTCAGCGCTCGGCGATGCGAGTTACTTCGACGAACGCCGTCACCGAATTGGTCGCCGGCGACGAACGCCATCGTTGAGCACGTGAAGTTTCAGGACGAAAGCCAGCATGCGTTTCACGTCGCCGCGATCACGGCGCAATTCGGCCGCGCGAGCAACGTCGTCATCCATTCGTTTGCGCTCGGCGCAAAACTCTCGCGAACGAACATTCGCGCCAAGCTCGCGGGCGAAGGGCTGGAGTGCATCCTCAACGGCCTTTACCTCACGCGCGGCGAGCAATTGGCCGATCATCACATGGTCGTCGAGCACGCCCAGCCGCATTGCGCCAGCCACGAGTATTTCAACGGCATCCTCGACGACAAATCGAGGGGCGTCTTTCACGGCCGGATTCTCGTCCAGCCCGAGCGCGCAAAAGACCGACGCCAAGCAGACGAACAAGAATCTGCTGCTCTCCGACGACGCGACGGCCGACACCAAGCCGCAACTGGAGATTTACGCCGACGACGTGAAATGCACGCACGGCGCGACCATCGGCCAGTTGAACGAGGAATCCATTTTCTATCTGCGCTCCCGCGGCATCGGGCCGGAAACGGCGCGGCGGATGTTGATCCACGCCTTCGCCGGCGAAATCATCGAGCGCATCCGCTGTGAACCGGTGCGCGAGGACGTTGGACAAGCTCGTGTGGGATCGGCTTGGAGCAGAACCGACACACGTGGCGGTCAATCAATAAGAATTCCGCAATCATGTTCGACGACCTGAGCCGATCTCTACCAGCAGGTCATCCTCGACCACTGCAAGAATCCGCGGAATTTCCACGTGCTGCCCGACGCCGACCTGCACCGCCCAGGGCACACAATCCGCTCTGCGGCGACAACTACACCCTCTTCGCGAGGATGGACGGCGACGTGATCAAGGACATCAGCTTTCTGGGCTCCGGCTGCTGCATCTCGAAGGCCTCCGCCTCGTTGCTGACCGAGAGCGCTCAAGGGCAAGACGAAGGCCGACGTGAAAAGCCTGTTCGACCAGGTCCACGACATGGTCACGACCGGCGAAGGTGGACGGCGACCGTCGGCAAGCTGGCCGTGTTCGCCGGCGTCCACAAATTTCCCGCCCGCGTCAAGTGCGCCATCCTCGCCTGGCATGCCGTGCTGGCCGCGCTGGAAGGCAAACGGCGACCAACCGGTCTCGACCGAAGAGCTCGATGACCTAAAAGCCATGCTTATGATATTCCATGATGAACCCATAACCTTGACCCGCGACGTCGAAGGCGGCCGTGATCCCCGTCGGCACGAAGGTCACGCTGCAGAAGGGCGAGCAGGCCCACATCACGCAATCGCTCGGCGGCAGCTACACCGTCATCGTCAACGGCAACATGTTCCGCATCGAAGGCCAAGGACGCCGACGCGCTGGGCCTCGAAGTCCGGCCGCCAAGGCCGCGTCGGCACCGGCGCGGCCAAGCACGCCGAGGAAATCGGAAAAGGAAGTCTGGAACCAGTTGCGGACCTGTTACGACCCGGAAATCCCGGTCAACATCGTGGACCTGGGCCTGATCTACGATTGCCACGTCGACGCCGCTCGGCGCACCCGACACGTTACAAGCGTGGACGTGAAGATGACGTTGACCGCGCCCGGCTGCGGCATGGGGCCGGTGCTTGCGCAGGACGTGCAGAACAAGCTGCTCTCCCTCGAAGCCGGTGGACGAGGTCAACGTCGAACTGGTCTGGGACCCGCCGTGGAACCAAGGCATGATGACCGAAGCGGCGAAGCTGCAACTTGGGTTGATGTAATGGCCACGGATGGAACGCGGATGACTCGTCCAGTTCCGATGTTTCATCCGGGTTCAATCTGTGACTAAGAATTTTGCAGATGCAAACGACAAAGACAATTGACTGGTCAGCGCTGCGCAAGGATTTCCCGATCCTCGACCAGCAGGTCCATGGCAAGCCGCTGATTTATTTCGACAACGCCGCCACGACGCAGAAACCGCGCGCGGTGATCGAGGCGCTGCGCCATTATTACGAGCACGACAACGCCAACGTCCATCGCGGCATCCACGAATTGAGCAATCGCGCCACCGCCGCTTTCGAAGCCGCCCGCGCCCGCGCCGCGAAATTCATCAACGCCCGCAGCGCCGACGAAATCATCTTCACCCGCGGCACCACCGAAGGCATCAACCTCGTCGCCGACGTCGTGGGGCACCAAAAACCTCAAGCCGGCGACGTGATCCTGCTCACCGAGATGGAGCACCACAGCAACCTCGTGCCGTGGCAATTGCTCGCCGAGCGCACCGGCGCGAAGCTCGCTTACCTGCCCGTCACCGGCGACGATCGGCCTGCTCGATCTCGACCAGCTCGACGCGTTGCTCACGCAGCGAGGTGAAGCTTTTCGCCATGACTCACATCTCCAACTCGCTCGGCACGATCAATCCCGTCGCCGAACTTTGCGCGCGCGCGCGCAAGCTCGGCATCGTCACGCTGGTGGACGCCGCGCAAAGCGCCGGGCCATCGCCCGCTGGACGTGCAGGACATCGGCTGCGATTTCCTCGCGTTCTCCGGCCACAAAATGTGCGGGCCGACCGGCATCGGCGTGCTGTACGGCCGGCAGGAACTGCTCGAAGCCATGCCGCCGTATCAGGGCGGCGGCGAGATGATTCTGACCGTCGATTACCACAAGAGCACGTTGAAGCACGCGCCGCACCGATTCGAGGCCGGCACGCCGGACATTTCCGGCGCCGATCGGCCTGCACGCCGCGATGGATTATCTCGACGCCATCGGCCGCGACAACATCTGCGCAGCACGACCAGGAACTCGGCGCACTACGCCTACGAGAAACTTGCCGCGCTGCAAAGACATCCGGCTCTTCGGCCCGACACATTGGCCGCGCCGGGCTGGTGAGCTTTCTGCTTGAAGGACGTTCACGCCCACGACGTGGTGACGCTGGCCGACCAGGCGGGCGTGGCGTTGCGCGGCGGGCATCACTGCACCCAACCGCTCATGCACAAGCTCGGCGTCGAATCCACCGCCCGCGCGAGTTTTTATTTTTACAACACGACCGAGGAAATGGACCGGTTCGTGGAAGTGCGTGCGGGAAATCCAGAAATTCTTCGGAGCTTGAAATGACCAGCGTCACGATCAGCCCTCAATCCACCATGCAACAAGTGCTCGATTCCGCAGTCACACCATCGACTGGGAATCGATGAGCGATTCATGAAGCCCGAACCGGTCGCGAACGGTCGATTGGAATCCCAGGAGCAAACGAATGCGGCAGCATCGCATTCGCGACGGAAGTATCTTGAATCGCCGCCTTCAAGTCGAGCCTCTCTTCTTGCCCGGGTTCTCACCCAGCGGTTTGTTGCGCTGCTGGTGTTAGTTGTGTTACTCACAAGATTTCACGCAACCATGAAAATCCCATCGCGATTTTTCAAACCTGGTTTCGAGCAGCGATCGATTCTGACATCGAAGAGCCGTCGGCGATGACAGTGGCGACAGTTGATCCCAGCGGTTATCCGGACGCGCGAATGATGTTGCTCAAAGGCGTGGACGAGCGCGGGTTCGTTTTCTACACCAATCTGGGAAGCGCAAAGGCGCAGGCGTTGACGCACGATCCACGCGTGGCGCTCTGTTTCTATTGGGCCGAGATCAGCAAACAAGTGCGCGTGCGCGGCCGGGCGAGCATTGTTCCCGACGAGGAAGCGGATGCGTATTTCGCTACGCGACCGCGGCTGAGTCAGATAAGCGCCTGGGCTTCGAAACAATCGGAACCCATGCGGGGCTACTTCGAACTTGAAGCGCAAGTCGCCAAAGCGGCTCTCCATTTTGGCCTCCGAGAAATACCGCGTCCGCTGTTTTGGTCAGGATTTCGAGTCGTGCCGGAGCGGATTGAATTTTGGCTTCAGAAACCATTCGCCGTCACCAGCGCATTCTTTACGAGCGCGTAGGTGAGGGTTGGCAGAAGCGCTGTCTCTATCCGTAAGCTCTTGGTTTTTTCATGCGGCCAAGTTGCGATTTGAAGAGAAACGCACTGCACCTAGTGATACACAACAAGCTTTGCCGCCGCAGATAATTGCTGGGCCCGGCTTTTCTGTGCATCCTTTTCGCTGCTCCAGCCAATGAGATCCGCGTGTCGCGGCGGCGGTTCTTGCGCGCGAATCTCGAGGCTAGTCGCTCTTACATTTCGAGCAGAAATATCGGCGCGTCCGTGAAGCGCAGCGCCTTCACGATTTAAAACAGCGGCGTCTGCGAGAGGCCAGATAATTGCTTCGTCGAGACCTGTTGTTCTGAAAACCGAAGTCTCAACTTTTTGATTTGGCAGGAACGCGGCTGCTTTTACATATCGTGCCCCCGCATTGAACCATCTGCCGAAAACCAGAAAGCGTGACAAGCGTTCCTCGTCTGCGACCAAGGCAGAAAGGCCTGAAGGCAGTAATCGATCGTCAGGTGCCACTACACGGAAATCCTCGCGATGCCGCGAATGATCTCCAACGGTACAGTTCCAAAAAATAGATCAACACCGTGCCATCGGTTCGCACCCAAGAGGCCGGCATAAGAAAGCCGTTCGTGCGGCCCAAGGCTCACCGAAAAAACTCGCCGGGGGCCATTCTGCCACTCGACCGATACTTCACCGTCTGGTTCAGGGACGAGGTCGGGAACAGGCACGTTCTCAGGTAGAGCGCGCAAGAACGCTACGACTTGCTCCAGCGTTTCTGCGTTTACTGACTTGGCTCTGTATCCGTCCCATCCCGGCTCGCGGCATTCCTGCTTTAATCCTGCCAAATCATCTAATGCCTCATCCAGAGCCGCGCTCCAATAGCGTGATATGTCGCGTGCATCTCTCGCTTCCGCAAAACTCTTCCGCAGAAAATTGGATTCTTCGCTAAAGCCTTCGGCTGTAGGCACCGAGTCCAAAACATCGACGGTGGAATCAAGTTTCATTTGTATTTATTTAGCTGAGCCTCGGTCAGACTACCAAAGAAAATTGCGTTCTTCAATTCGCGTAACTGACGAAAGTTACGCTTCAGTGAGTCGATTTCGGGGTCTAAATCGATCGTCTTGAACACATCGATATCGAAGATTACGGCAACTTTGGCCTGCAATGGCGGACGAGTGGCCAGCGCGACGTTTGCGCGGCAATCACACTCTCCAAGAAGCGACCAGCGATGGAGAAATCCGCTCTGTTCCAACCCCGCGATTGGTGTTCCAAGAGGTGTTCGAAATGACTTTGCGAGCTGAGCAAGTCCTCCTTCTAGCTCTATCCGATTAATCGTGCGCAGAGCTACACGAGTAATCTCGCTAGGCTTTGTGGCGTCCGCGTAAACCAGCCAGCATCGCAGTACTTCCGGCCAGAGTTCATCAAAGGATGTGTAAGGCCGCAATCTGTTAAGGGTGAAACCGTCGCGTCGTAATTGCACGATCTGGGTCTTATCCTCTTTCTCCACGCGGTAACCTTGCAGAGCATCCGTCGACGTGATTTCCCGTTTGCCAGATTGGAACTTGAATTGCTGAGTGTGAATCACCTGCTTGCGGAGCTTCGGGTAGATGGCTTGCAAACTACCGGCAGCCTTTTTCAGCGTATCCGGGTCGGACTCTTTAGAAACTCTGCTCCGAATGTCGAAGACAGCCTCAACAATCGGGGCTTTCGAGAGCTTCGAATACTTCTTCATTGGCATCGTAGATCAGTTACGCCGTCACCAGCGCATCCTCTACGAGCGGGTGTCCGACGCTTGGCAAGAACGCTGGCTTTATCCGTAGTCCTAAACGGACCGCGCAATAACTGCACAGCAAAACGCAACGGACGTACATCGGCGGACGGCGGGAGCCGATACGCTTCGCACTGTGAAGACTGGATACAAAATGTTGGATGCGAATGAGGCTGTGGCGCGGGTCGCGTATGCGTTGAACGAAGTGATCGCGATTTATCCGATCACTCCGGCATCGCCGATGGGTGAATGGGCGGATGCGTGGTCGGCAGCGAGAGTAAAGAATCTTTGGAGGACGGTGCCGTCGGTAATCGAGATGCAGAGCGAAGGCGGCGCGGCGGGAGCAATCCACGGTGCACTTCAAACCGGTGCGCTCAGCACCACGTTTACTTCCTCGCAGGGATTGCTGCTGATGATTCCGAACATGTACAAGATCGCGGGCGAACTGACGCCGACAGTGTTTCACATCGCCGCGCGCTCCCTCGCCGCGCAGGCGCTATCGATCTTCGGCGATCATAGCGATGCCATGGCCGCGCGCGCGACGGGTTGGGCAATGCTTTGTTCGGCATCGGTGCAGGAGGCGCAGGACCTGGCACTCATTGCGCACGCGGCCACGCTGGAAACGCGCATTCCGTTTCTGCATTTCTTCGATGGATTCCGAACGTCGCACGAGATCTCGAAAATCATCACCTTGCCTAACGAGGCGCTGCACCAAATGATCAGTGAAGAACGCGTGATTGAGCACCGCGCGCGAGCGCTTTCTCCAGATCACCCCGTAATTCGAGGCACAGCGCAGAATCCGGATGTCTATTTCCAGGCGCGCGAAACAGTGAACCCGTTTTACGCGGCTTGCCCGGCGATTGTGCAGCGGATCATGGATCGGTTCGCAGAACTTACAGGGAGACGATACGGCCTATTCGAATATCACGGCGCAATAGATGCAGAGCGGGTGATCGTATTGATGGGCTCAGGTTGTGAAGCTGCGCACGAAACTGTCGATTTCCTCAATGCGCAAAATCAGAAAGTGGGCGTCCTGAAAGTGCGCCTGTACCGGCCGTTTGATGCAGCGGCCTTTGTAAAAATGTTGCCACCGAACGTGCGCCGCATCGCTGTGCTGGACCGCACGAAAGAGCCAGGATCGGGAGGCGAGCCGCTCTATCTCGATTGCGTGAATGCGCTTTACGAGCAAGGCCGCACCGACGTTCAAGTGATAGGCGGCCGCTATGGATTGTCCTCCAAGGAATTTACGCCGGCGATGATCAACGCGGTGTTCGACAATCTGACGCAACCGTCGCCGAAAAATCATTTTACTGTGGGCATCGATGATGATCTGTCGAATACCAGTCTCGATTTCGATCCTAATTTCTCGATCGAGCCGGACGATGTCGTGCGCGCGCAGTTCTTCGGCCTTGGGTCGGACGGCACCGTGGGCGCGAACAAGGAATCGATCAAAATTATCGGCGAGCACACCGACTATTTCGCGCAGGGCTATTTCGTTTACGATTCGAAGAAATCCGGGGCGATGACGATCTCGCATCTGCGTTTCGGTCCGCGCCCGATCAGATCGACATATCTCATTGGCAAAGCGAACTTCGTTGCCTGCCATCAGCCGGTTCTCCTCGAAACCTGTGACGTGCTCAAAGACCTTGGGACCGGTGGAACATTCCTGTTGAATTCCCCGCTGGGACCCGATCGCGTTTGGGGCCGTCTGCCGGAAAATGTGCAAGCACGACTCATCGAACAGCGCGCAAAGTTCTTCGTTATCGACGGCAACAAAGTGGCGCGCGACGCGGGGATGAGCGGCCGGATCAACACTGTCATGCAGACCTGCTTCTTCGCCATCTCCGGTGTACTGCCGCCGCAGCAAGCGATCGAGGCCATCAAAAATTCAATCCGCAAAACGTATGCCAGGAAAGGCGATGAGATCGTAGAGCTCAATCTGCGGGCGGTTGACCAGACGCTCGCGCATTTACGCGAAGTAAAAGTTCCGGACGCTGTAGCCAGCGGCGGCTTGTCCGCCGTAGCCTTGGCGGAGGCGGATGACGCCGGCGACCGGGATCAGCGAGCCCGGCTACAACCGAACGGCGAGCTGAAGCGTGCGCCGGAGTTTGTCCGGAATGTGCTGGGCGAAATCATGGCGGGTCGCGGCGATCGCGTCCCGGTGAGCGCATTGCCTAACGACGGCACTTATCCCACCGGCACGACGCAATTCGAAAAACGAAATCTCGCCAGCGAAGTCCCAGTCTGGGATTCACAAGTCTGTATTCAGTGCGGCAGGTGCGTAATGGTCTGCCCGCACGCTGTTATCAGGAGCAAGTCGTACGAGGCGGCCGTTCTCCGAAGCGCACCGGCTTCGTTCAAATCGACGGAGGCGCGGCTGCCGGAATGGCAAGGGCTAAAATACACGCTGCAAGTGGCGGTCGAAGATTGCACCGGCTGCGGGATATGCGTCGATGTCTGCCCGGCCCGCAACAAATCCGAAGCGCGATTAAAGGCGATCAACATGCAGCCGCAGTTGCCGCTGCGCGACATCGAACGGGAGAACTGGAATTTCTTTCTTTCAATTCCGGAGATGGATCGCCGCCAGGTGTCAACCGACCATGTCCGCAAGATGCAGGTGCAACAGCCGCTTTTTGAATTCTCGGGAGCATGCGCGGGTTGCGGCGAGACGCCTTACATAAAATTGCTCACTCAACTTTTTGGCGATCGCTTGATCATCGCGAACGCGACCGGGTGCTCTTCCATTTACGGCGGCAACTTGCCAAGCACGCCTTACAGCAAAGATAAAAATGGACGCGGTCCGGCATGGTCGAATTCTCTGTTTGAAGACAACGCGGAGTTTGGGCTTGGTTTCCGTGTTTCACTCGACAAACAACAAGAGTTCGCTGGGGAACTGCTGCAGCAGCTGTCGCCACAAATCGGGCGCGGACTGGTCATAGAAATTTTGAACGCGCGGCAGCGCGACGAAGCGGACATTTTCGATCAGCGCGAACGCGTTGCCGAGCTGAAGCACAGACTCGGGTTGCTGATGAAAGATCGGCGGTCATCCGCCTCTGCCACACTACGGCGTGACAAGCAGACCGCCGCTACGGCGCAACGGCTTCTCGCGGTGGCGGACACCCTTGTGCGCAAGAGCGTGTGGATCGTCGGCGGCGACGGGTGGGGTTACGATATTGGTTACGGCGGACTCGACCATGTGCTTGCCAGCGGCCGCAACGTCAAGGTCCTGCTGCTCGATACGGAGGTTTATTCCAACACCGGCGGACAATGCTCCAAAGCCACGCCGCGCGCGGCGGTCGCCAAGTTCGCTTCCGGCGGGAAACGCGCGCCGAAAAAAGATCTAGGACTGATGGCGATGACTTACGGTACGATCTACGTCGCCTCAGTCGCGATGGGCGCGCGAGACGAACACACATTGAAGGCTTTTCTCGAAGCGGAGGCATACGAAGGCCCGGCGATCATTATCGCTTATAGCCATTGCATCGCGCACGGGATCAACATGACCACAGCCATGCAAAACCAGAAAGCGGCAGTGAATACCGGCCAATGGCTGTTGTATCGTTACAATCCGGAGCGGCTGCGGCTCGGAGAAAATCCACTTCAGCTCGATTCAGCCGCGCCGCGCGTGAAAATCGCGGATTACTTCAAGCTCGAACAGCGGTTCAAGATTCTCGAAAAAAGCGAACCGCGTGCCGCGAGGGAATTGCTCGCCGATGCACAGACAGACGTGAACGCCCGCCGCGCGTTCTACGAATTTCTGGCCACCAGAAAATTCAACCCAATTCCAAACTCATGAACCTAACGACCAGATATCTCGGCTTCAAATTGCGTTCGCCTCTCGTGCCATCGGCATCGCCTCTTTCAGAAAAGCTCGACAACATCAAACGCATGGAGGACACAGGCGCTGCGGCGGTCGTGTTCCATTCACTTTTCGAAGAGCAGATTCGTCGCGATCACCACGACCTGGATTTCTATCTTGAACAGGGCACTGAATCCTACGCGGAGTCGCTGAGCTATTTTCCGGTTCGACCCGAGTTCAAGGTCGGGCCGGAAGCGTACCTCGAGCACATCGCGCAGGCGAAATCGGCGGTCAATATCCCAGTCATCGGAAGCCTTAACGGCAGCACGTTGGGCGGTTGGCTGGCTTACGCCCAGCAGATCGAGCAGGCAGGCGCTGACGCGCTCGAGCTGAATATTTATTCCATTCCAAGCGACCCCGAGATTAGCGGGGAAGACATCGAAACGCATTATCTGAGCATTCTCGCCGCGATCAAAGCCCAACTGAAAATACCCGTGGCGGTCAAGCTCAGCCCGTTCTTCACGAACTTTGCCCGATTCGCGCGGCGGGCCGACCGTGAGGGCGCCGATGGCCTGGTGCTTTTCAATCGTTTTTATCAGCCGGATATCGAATTGGAGACGCTGGAGATTTCACCGAACATCCTGCTCAGCACGCCGATGGCGATGCGTTTGCCGATGCGCTGGATCGCAATGCTCCATGGGCGAATTGGCGCGAGCCTGGCAGCGACGAGTGGAATCCATCGCGCCACCGACGCGCTGAAAATGTTAATGGCTGGCGCCGACGTAACAATGCTTTGCTCGATTCTCTTGCGCCGCGGGATCGAACACATTGGCGTGATTGAACACGAGATGCGCGAATGGATGGAGGAACACGAATACGAATCAATCGAACAACTTAAAGGCAGCATGAGTCAGCGAAACTGCCCTGATCCGAGCGCGTTTGAACGTGCCCAATACATGCGTGCGCTCGAAACCTATCCCGCCCCGGAAGTTTAGCAGCCTGTTGAAAAGCGAAATTTTGCTCGATGTTCGGAGTTCCGCGTTTACGCGGCTCCCATGGAAAACCGCCTGAAGGCGGAACTCCAGGCCGCCGCCGCCCGTTTTCAACAGCTTTCAGGAGCAGCGCTGCGCAATAACTGCACAGCAAAACGCAATTGACGGTACATCGGAGGGGCAGCCAGTCACTATCATGTTCCCAACAAAAATGTCTTGGAGAAAAATCCCATGAAACTCGCGACTACTTATCTTGGATTGAAACTGCGGACACCGCTCGTACCATCGGCGTCGCCGCTTTCCGAAAAACTCGATAACATCAAGCGCATGGAGGACGCCGGCGCGTCGGCGGTGGTCTTTCATTCGCTTTTTGAAGAACAGCTTCGACCGGGAAACTATCGCATGCGCCGCGGTTCCGGAAATGGCGGCGAATTCTCGTCTGACGCGCTCGAGGATTACTCCGAAGAGCCGGACTTCAAGGTGGATCCCGAGGCGTACGTCAAGCACATCGCCAAGGCGAAAAAGGCGGTGCGCATTCCGATCATCGGCAGCTTGAACGGATCAACTTTTGGGGGTTGGCAGAGATACGCGCGGCTCATTGAACAAGCCGGCGCTGACGCGTTGGAATTGAATATCTACAATGTGCCAACCGACCCGGAGCGCACCGCCGATGACATCGAGACGGAATATTTGACCATCGTCACTTCGATAAAGGGACTGTTGAAAATTCCCGTAGCTGTGAAGCTGAGTCCATATTTCACAAATCTTTCCCGTTTTGCGCAACGCCTCGACGCTCATGGCGCGAATGCGCTGGTGTTGTTCAACCGTTTCTACCAGCCGGACATCGAATTAGAAACTCTGGAGGTGAGTCCGAATCTGCTTCTCAGCACGCCAATGGCAATGCGTCTTCCGATGCGCTGGATCGCACTTTTATATGGACGGATTGGCGCAAATCTCGCGGCCAGCAGTGGGATACATCACGGCGTTGATGCATTGAAGATGATCATGGCTGGCGCTGATGTCACAATGCTCTGCTCCGTGCTTTTGCGCCATGGGATCGATCACATTCGCATCCTCGAGCGTGAAATGCTCGAGTGGCTGGAGGAACACGAATACGAATCGGTTGAGCAAATCAAAGGAATTGTCAGTCAAAAAAATTGCCCGGACCCGACTGCGTTCGAACGCGCGCAGTACACTCGCGCGCTTGCGAATTATCCCAGGGCGAGCGCCTAACTGGGTACGCGAGAAAATAGCCCAGCGTTTTAACGCTGGGTCACTCGGAATGATGAAGGGTCGAGTCCCGGCGGGGACGAAAGAATCACTCAAGCATCCGCTCGTCATACTCGAAGCCATGCCGTTGCAGGATCGCCCGAAATTCGTCGCGAAACGATCGTGCGCGATGATGTTCGGCTTGGTTCCGAATATACGCTACGCTGGCATCGACGCCGGAAACGGCAATGCTGAACGCGCCGTATCCTTCCTGCCATTCGAACGAGCGCATTTTCGGAAATGTTTCATGAGTCCATTTGGACGAATTGCCTTTAAGAAGTTGCAACGCCTTAGCCACCGAGAGTGTTGCCGGCAGCGAAACGAGCACGTGCACGTGATCGGCAGCTCCGCCGATTGCCGGGGCTTTGATCTTGTTTTCCCTTGCAATCCCTCCGAGATATGGCCAGAGCCGATCGCGCACATCAGAAGTTAAAAGAGGCTCGCGATTCTTCGTGCTCCAAACACAATGAACAAAGATACTGGTGAATGAGTGCATCTTTTCTTTCGTCCCTATGGGACTCGGTTTGTATACCATGGTCAACCCAGCGTTAAAACGCTGGGCTATTACCTCAATGATCAACCCAACGTTAAACGCTGGGCTATCATCTCAGTAACACCGTGCCTGGCCTTAATTTGAAGCAACTGGCGTTTGCAGGCAGAATCCGAGTAGGTCTTGTGCTGGAGAACTTTCGTTTTGTCATTTTAATTTTGGCGCTAGCACTGGTCACGCAGGTGTCTGCCGCAGACGAAGCCACGCAGGAATCACGGTTCATCACAAATGCGCGCCAGCTAATCTTCGACGGTCGGCGCAGCGGCGAAGGTTACTTCTCACCCGACGGCGCGAAATTGATCTTTCAGAGCGAGCGCGAGGAAGGAAATCCGTTTTACCAGATGTATGTGCTCGACCTGAACAGTGGCGACACGAGGCGTGTATCGCCTGGCACAGGCAAAACTACCTGCGGGTTTTTCCAACCTGGCACCGACCGAGTGCTCTTTGCTTCAACACACGCAGATCCCAAGGCTCTGGAAAAACAACAAGCGGAACAAAAATTTCGCGCCACCGGAAAACAACGCCGGTACTCATGGGATTACGACGACGCGTTCGAAATCTATTCAGCCAAACAGGATGGCAGTGATCTGGTGAATCTCACTCATTCGCCGGGTTACGACGCTGAAGGCGCGTTTTCTCCAGACGGACGGCAAATTGTCTTCTGTTCGCTCCGCGCTGCGTTCCCGCTCGAAAAACTTTCTTCTGAGCTGCGAGCGCGATACGAAAAAGACCCCTCCTGGTTCGGTGACATTTACATCATGAACGCGGATGGCTTGAACGTACGCCGCCTCACCGACGCTCCCGGTTACGATGGCGGCCCATTCTTTTCACCCGATGGAAAGCGGATCGTCTGGCGGCATTTCGAAGAGAACGGGCTAATCGCCGACATCTGGACAATGAAAACGGATGGGACTGACAAACGGCGCATCACGGATTTCAAATCGATGTCGTGGGCGCCGTTTTACCATCCCAGCGGCAAATACATCATTTTTACCTCGAACAAGTTCGGCTTCGAAAATTTCGAATTGTTCATTGTCGACGCAACCGGGGAACGCGAGCCGGTGCGCGTGACTTTCACGCCGGGCTTCGATGGGTTGCCGGTCTTTTCTCCTGATGGAAAAAAGCTCTGCTGGACGAGCGGGCGGACGGGTGACGGAAAAGCACAGCTGTTTCTCGCCGTTTGGAACGACCCAGCCGCGCGCACTGCGCTCGCAGCAGCGCCCGAACGAACGCCCGCGATTGGAAATCCAGGCAAATTCTCGCCGGAAATTACCGAAGCCGATCTGCGACAGGAGGTGCAGTGGCTCGCTGACCCTGCGCGTGACGGTCGCATGACCGGCACCCCGGGTGCGAAGGCTGCGGCTGACTGGCTCGCCGACTACTTTCGCAAAGCCGGGTTGCAATCATTTGATGGAAACTTTGCTGTCTCGTTCCAGTTCAACGCAGGCGAACGCGTCCTAGCTGAGAAAACCCGGTTTGAAATCACGGGAAGCGCGTCCCGAACTTTGCGCGCCACATTAAATCAGGATGTTCGACCACTTCCTTTCAGTGAAAGCGGCGAAGCGCGCGGAGAAGTGGTATTCGCTGGATACGGTTTGGTCGCGCCCGGCGACCACGGCGCACCGTATAATTCTTACGCGGGCCTGGATGTAAAAGGCAAAATCGTTCTGATCCTTCGTTATGTTCCGGAGAATGTGGAACCGGCGCGGCGCGCGCAGCTCAATCGTTATGCCGGGCTCCGCTATAAGGCGATGCTCGCGCGGGAGCGTGGCGCCAAAGCGGTGCTGGTGGCAACCGGACCGAACTCGCCGCATGCCGGTGAACTGGTTCCGCTCACGAGCGATTTCACAAATTCGGCCAGCGGAATCGTCGCGGCTTCAATCAATGGAAGGATGGCAGACGCACTCCTCGCGCCCAGCGGACACACGTTGAAATCACTGCAGACGGCGCTGGACAAGGAGAATCCGCACGTGAAGATCACATTCGCGTTGCCGAAAGTAAAAGCGACGCTGGCATGCGGAGTGGAGCACTTGAAAAAGAGCGATGCCAACGTGGTCGCGTACTTTCCGCCTGCAGATACGAGAACATCGAACGTCGAACCGAGTTCCACCGAAGGCGAATCGCAATCCCAATATATTGTGGTCGGCGCGCACTACGACCATCTCGGCCACGGCGGCAGCAGTTCGCTCGATCGAGCCGGCGAGGAAAATCAGATTCACCCCGGCGCGGATGACAATGCATCCGGCGTCGCGTGGGTGATGGAAATGGCAGCGACGCTCGCGAAGGAGCGTGCTGAACATCCCGAGAAATTTCGGCGCGGCGTCATGTTTGCCTGTTGGTCGGGCGAAGAGATCGGCCTGATTGGCTCGGCCGCATTTTGCGAACATCCGCCCGTGCCGCTCAACAAAGTTGTTGCGTATGTCAACGCGGATATGGTCGGCCGGATGCACGACAACAAGCTCAGTCTGCAGGGAGTCGGCTCATCGCACGCATGGCGACGATTGATCGAGAAAAGAAATGTTGCCGCCGGATTCAATGTTGCGCTCCAGGACGATCCCTATTTGCCGACCGACGTCACGAGTTTCTACACGAAGAATGTTCCAGTGCTGAATTTCTTCACCGGCGGGCACGAAGATTATCATCGGCCCACGGACACAGCCGATAAACTTAATTACAAGGATCTCGCGCGCATAACGAAGTTCACTCGCGATGTCGTGCTCGATCTTGCGCAAAGTGCAGAGCGTCCCGACCTCGCCAAGGTAGAAGGAACCAGCCAGACCGGCGGCGGGCGCGACGCCCTACGGACTTATCTCGGCACAATTCCGGATTACACAACCGAAGTAAAAGGAGTGAAACTCAGCGGGGTCCGCGGTGACAGCCCTGCAGAAAAAGGCGGTCTGAAAGGAGGCGACGTAATCGTGGAGTTTGCCGGACAAAAAATCACCAACATCTACGATTACACTTACGCGCTTGATGCAGCGAAAATCGGTAAACCGGTAAAGATGACCGTGGAGCGCGACGGGAAACGCGTCTCGATTACAGTAACACCCGAAGCGCGGAAGTAGGACGAAAGAAACGCAAATGACTAACGATACCGCGTACGTGTCATTGCCTTTTTTTGTGCGTCTCCTGCAGTTTCGTGCCGCGCCGCTTGCGCACTTCGGCTGCGATTCTTGCGAGCTGGCGACTGGTATCGTTGCGAGGAACCCTTAGTTCAATCACGTGGAGGTGATCGGATCGTTGGGCGCGAGAGAGCGCGTCGTCGAATGCCGCGTTTGTTGATACGGTCACGCCTTCGCCGCCACCCACGAGTTCGCAGATCCTGCTGTAGTTCCATTGAGTAATGACGTTGAAACAGCCCTCACGAATTTTGCGCATCGTGCCATAGCCATCGTTGTTTAACACCATGATGATCGGATTCAAATTAAGACGCACGGCGGTGGAGATCTCAGCCCCGGTCATCTGGAACGCACCGTCACCGACGAGAACGTATGGTCTCAGATTCCTGGCGGCCAGGGCAACACCGATACTCGCCGGAACGGCGAAGCCCATCGACATATAATATGCCGGAGCGATGAATTGTGCCTGCCGCGCACTGCGAATACCTACCGCGCCAAAAATAGCGTCGCCGATATCAGCGATTAGGCAGCAACGCTCATTCAGATGAGACGAAAGGATACGAAACACATCAACCATGGTTAATGCCGCCGGTCGATGCGTTTTTTTCACCGGGTTCCGCAGTGAATCGGGCTTCGGATGACTAAAGCGCTTTGGCTTGATCTTCGCAGCGGAAAGAGCTTCGAGAAAATCGCGGAGCTGAATGGAATCGTAACGGTGATACTGAACGTTCACGCGTTCGGTGGTGGCCAGAACCGTGCGTTTGCGGTCAAGTTTCGCAGTGTAAAAACCCATGCTCATGTCGGTAATGAAAGTGCCCAGCATGAGTACGAGGTCGGCCGACTCCACATATTTGCGGACGTGTTCATCGCTGCTCATCGCGCCGCCATAGACGCCAATGTACAAAGGATGGTTTTCCGGAATCGCGCTCTTGCTTAAAAGGTCGGCGGCGATCGGAATATTCATTTTGTCTGCCATTCGCACGACTAAACGAGCCATCCGGTAACGAGCCAACTCCACTCCGGCGAGAATCACCGGCTTCTTCGCGGCGCGAATCAGCGAGAGTGTTTCCGTGACGGCCGCTTCGAGCGTGTGCGGATCTGATCTTTCACGTGCGGCGAGCGAAATTCCCGTGATCGGAATTTTGCGATCAACAATATCGTGCGGCACCTCGATGTAGACCGGGCGTTTTTGGCGCAGACACGCCTCAACGCAACGCACAATCTCTGAAGCGGCGCGTTGTTCATCCAGCAAGACAGTGCTCGCCACGGTGACTTCGTCATAGATTCGGCGCTGGGTTTCGAACGTTTTAACCTTGTGGTGTAGCAGCGGATCCTTTTCGCGATCTTTCCGGCCGGGCGCGCCGCTCACAACCACAACGGGCGACTTCTCGGCATACGCGCCAGCGATCGCGTTGAGAACATTCAGGCCGCCGACGCAGTACGTGACACAAACCAGACCAATCCCATTGATGCGGGAATAAGCGTCTGCGGCAAAACCCGCAGACGGCTCGTGCGTCATGGTGATATTCTGAATTTTCGATTTCTCGAGCCAGGTAAATGTCGGCAGAGCGAAATCGCCCGGAATACCGAAACTGTGGCGAACACCGCGCCGGTACAGGTATTCGAACAGAAATTCGCCAAGCGGCATTGTTGCCGGAAATGTTCCATCGTACACCATGGGTTGTGCGAAACTTTGCCGCGTAAGCGCATTACCATTGCCACTGCGGAAGCCGACCCGCCTTTGCCCCAGGGCGACGGCGCGGCAAGCAGCTTCCCCTGCGGAGGTGACCTGACGCATTGACGAATTAATCCGGCGACTCATCGTCACCTTCCCACGTCAAATGATGATGATGGCGCCTGTCTTTCTCATTGTAGGCATCATAGGCAAGGGCAACCCAGCACCCGATCGGGAAGAGTAGCCCGATCCCTGCAGTGCCAAGGATAGATATGATGCCGACGAATATGGCAATCGGCATTCCGAGGAACATCCAGAGAAAACCCATCTCGTAATGGCCTTTGTAGATGTGCCCGAGCCCCGGAACGATGCTCAGCAGCGCTGCGATCTCATTGTGCACATGTTTCTCTTCTTTAGTGAGCGACGTTGATAATGTGTGCATGTTAATTACTCCTCATTTGCGGTTGAATGTTACCATTCTGGCTGTTTCAGGCAGCCGACGATGATCAACGCGTACAGCGCTATCATTGCTCCGACGGCACCGAAAATCAGATATTCCATTTTTTGCTCCTTTGTTGGATTTAAAGGCAGCGAGACTTTTCGTGCTCCACGTTCCTTGCGTTTTCCTTTGCAAAAATTGGCCTGGTCATCTTGCATTGCTGGCAGCGTGCTGCTGGCTGCGAGCCACGCAGCAAAGACTGTTGAGCCTTCCCGAAACTACTGCCGAAGACAGGTAGTCATTGCCATCAGCTCATCGGCGCCAGCAGAAATGCCAGAGATCTGTGGCTGAACCGCTATCCCAAATTTTGCAATGCAAACTCCAATAAAAGGCGAGCGCGATCACCCGGCTGCAACGAAATTGGAATTGATGATAAAAACCCGGTAATGCTCGCGACACAGATCGAACGCGCGATGCGCCGCGCCGCCAAGGACTGCTTCCTTTACGAGAATGAGCACTGCGCCGTCTTCGAAAATGACTTGAAATACATCTGCCCACGGGGCGACAAACATCGGAGAAAGAAATTGGCTGAATTTGCAGCGCAATACGGGTTCCGTCTCAGATTTTATCACGAGGGATCACGTGCGAGAGACGCTTTCGATTTCTTCACTACTGACCCATGAGGTTTAGTCATCGTTGATTATCTCAGCGGGCTTAGCAAAACGGCGCGCACACTGCCACTGGGCATATGGTACGCAGTGGCCGTTTTGTCTAGCAGCGTGTTGAGGTTAACCATTTTTCCAACATCGCCTTTGGTTTGATACCAGAGAAAGCCCACTTGCTGAATGGGCATTTCGCCGACGGCTTGGAGGTGTAGCCAACAACCTGGTCTAAATTGTTGACCCCAAAAGCGACGCTCATATCGCTACCCCACCGGTTTCCTTCTCCTCCAAGGGATCCCAGATCGATCATCCTGGTGCCATCGTGCAGGAACGCGTGAACGCGTTCGTCGTTGGTTTTGATGGTCGAATAGCCCACGACATGGTTGTAGTCGTTGATGGCCATTCCATAACTGGAAAGGCCAACTCGAGGGATGCACTAGCCGCTACGCGCCAATTGCCTTTTGCTTTGCAAAATTTGCCCAGGCCGGAATCAAGTCTTTCTGCGCCATGGCAAGATTCGGTGAGAAATTGCCAACAGAAGAGCAGCAGAACCGTTCAGCCGCCGTTAACTGGTTGCAGGATGATGAGGATGTTATCTGCCGCTGAATTTGAAAGCGCCGGTTCCCGAAATCGAGCTGAACCGGTCGCGATCTGGAAAGCGCGCAAGTTCATCGAAGAACACTCACGCGAAGAACTTTCCCTGACCCGAGTGGCAAAAGCGGTCAACATGAACGCGAATCATCTGAGCGAAAATTTCAAGAAAGTAACGGGTATGAATTTTGTCGAGTATGTGGCGTGCACCCGGTTCAAAACCGCCTGTGATCTCCTGCGAAACCCCAATCTACGCATCAGTGAAATCGCTTTCGCGGCAGGATTTCAATCCCTCTCACAATTCAATCGCGTGTTCAAAAATTTGTCCGGCAAATCGCCGACAGAGTACCGTGCCGGCAGGACGCCCGGTCGCTGTCAGTAAAATCATGATCGAGCTGTAAGAAATCTCCGAAGAAATGCGTAGTCACCGTTTTCGTTTTCTGCGCATACTCGCCATTCGTGTGGCGTTCGAGAATCACTCGGTGGATCTGCAGTAGCCGCGAGAATCTGTTGTGGGGCGCCGGGGGAACAGTCGCGTTGGCGGTAATCTTGCTTTCCTGCAGCACCACCAACCGCACAATTCTGGCGCCGCCGAGCATCCCCGGCGCGGAATTCGTCGGCTCAGAAGAATGCGCTACCTGCCACGAAGAGATCGTGCGTAACTTCCGAACAGCCACCCACGCGCGACTGCAGACAAAAAAGGTTGTCGTAAGTAAGACCGGTGAAAAGGGCAGCGCAACTCCAAAGGAGACTGTGGACGTAGGCTGCGAGACTTGTCATGGGCCGGGGAGTCTGCACGTCAAAGCCGGCGGTGGGGCCGGCACGATTATCAATCCACGTAAGTCGCCGGAAACTTGTTTCCAATGCCACCTGGAAGTTCGCGCCGCATTTCAGTTGCCTCACCACCATCCAGTACTGGAAGGCAAGATGGGTTGTGGCGATTGTCACAACCCGCACGAGGGAATCGCAATCAAAGGCGGTGGCACCAACATCCAACAGACGCTCAAAGCCGGCGGCCTCGCTTTCCTGAGCCGCAACGAAACCTGTTTCGAATGTCACACACAGCAACGCGGCCCGTTTGTTTACCCACATGAGGCGGTGCGGCAAGGCTGCACGGTTTGTCACTCGCCTCACGGGTCCGTCAACCAGCGCCTGCTGAACGAACGCAACGCGACGCTGTGTCTGAAATGCCATTTCCAGGAGCAAAGAGCGCCCGGCGCCATTTTCATCGGAGACGTCAATCACTCAAGCTTCCTGCAGCAGGGGACGTGCTGGTCGGCTGGCTGCCATGAAGAACCGCACGGCTCCAACGTGACACCGTTGCTCAGATATTGATACCGATTTTATGACAAACACCTCTCGCAGATTCCTGGTGCTGGTTTTTGCGGGAACTTTTGCCGCCGCAGGGGTTCGCGCCGGTACCGACGGTAAAGCGATGACTGCCACTGCCACGGAAGAGCAGCCGGAAGAATACAAGAATTGGATCGAGCTCGCGATCGGCGGCGTAATCACGAGCGGCGACCGCGCGCAGTTCGAACAGGAACACCGGCTACCGGGTGATCAAGTTTATGGCGGCATCCAGGATCTGCACTTCGAAGGGACCTTTGACAAGAACGGCTTGTTTTCAGTCGACGGTCACGCGCTCTGGGATTTCAACGACTACGACATCACTGTGCAACTGGCGAAGCCGAATTTCGGCTACATCAAGGCAGGGTACACCGAGTTTCGCAGTTGGTACGACGGCAACGCCGGGTTTTTTCCGCACAACGATGTGTTTTTCAATCCGCCCTATCCCGAAATGCACGTTGATCGCGGGGACGCATGGATCGAACTGGGATTGCGAGCACCAAATTGGCCCGAAATCACGATCCGTTACGACCATGAATTCCGGTTTGGCCAGAAAGATTCGACTGTTTGGGGCGACACAAATCTGACTGGCCTGCAATCTCCGTATAATTCGACGCGAAAGATCATCCCCTCCTTCCGCAATATCGATGAGAAGCGCGACATATTTTCGTTCGAGGCATCGAAGACCTTCGGTAACACCGACATTTTGCTGGGGATGCGTTACGAGCACAACACGAATGATTACTCGCTGAACATGGAGCGCGGCGCCGGTCAATTGCCGCCAGTCGTCCCGCCACCGGGCCAGCAGCGCAAGGTCACTCAACAACAGAATGACGATGTGGACCTGTTCAGCGGGCACGGGATCACTGAAACTCGCATTACGGATAACCTCTGGTTCACCGCCGGATACTCTTACACCACATTGCAAAACGATCTCTCCGGATCCCGTATCACCGGGACTCATTGGGATGAGGCGTTCGGACAGCCTGTGCCGACGCTTAATGTACGTGACCACGCGTTTATCGACTTGGCCGGAACTGCCACCGTCAAGGAAAATTTGTTTAACGCCAATCTGTTTTGGATGCCGATCGAGAACCTGGTTATTTTGACAGGTTTCCGGTTTACTCATGAGAATATGGACACTGAATCGACTTTTCTCGCAGAGGAACCGGTGCCGAACACGCCGCCGTTCACTCCGACAAATCCGGCCGGTGGATTCCACTATCCACCTGGAGAACCAGTCGACGGCGGGAGGTGGGCAAATTACAACCTTTTCGCCGAGCGATTGGAGATGCGTTACACCGGTATTAAGGACTGGCTTTTTTACGCTGAAGGCGAGTGGGAAGAGGAATGGGGTCACGTCAATGAGTTTCAGTCAGTAAACGAAGTGGTGCCTCTGGATAAAGACACCAATGCGCTTGGCCAAAAATACACGTTAGGCGCCACGTGGAATCCCACAATGCGATTCAGTCTTGCGGGGCAGTACTTTTATCGAATTGCGTCTTACGGCGAAGATATTTTCAGCGCAGACTTCCCACGTCTGGTCAACCAGGATTGGAACATCAATGACTTTAATATTCGAATGACTCTACGGCCGAAGCTGCCAACGTGCCTTGGTACGCTTGCTCTGGTGACACGCTACGATTTCGTGCATACCGCGATCGACAGTCAGTGGTACTTTGATGGCGATACCTTTGCCGAGCTGCAGACCGGTGAAATCAAAAAGCACGTTATTAGCGAGTCGCTGAACTGGAATCCCCTGCCCCGGTTCTTTCTGCAGGCGAACTTCTCCTACGTGTTCAATCAAACGGACACGCCGGCGAATAACATCGAATTCATCCCGAACGCAGGCCCATCGGTGCCAAACTTTAGGAACGACTACTGGACGGTAACCAGCGGAATCGGTTACATCATCGACGATAAGACCGATTTTTATGCTGATTATTACTTCTACTGCGCTAACGATTACTACAAGAACGCTGCGGTTGCGGTGCCATACGGTCTGGGCGCCACCGAAAGCGCCGTCACGGCGACTATCGCGCGTCGACTCAGCAAGAACACGCGCCTGACGTTGAAGTATGGATTTTTTGATTATCGCGACGTGACCTCTGGCGGTCATAATAATTATCGCGCACATTCGCTCTTTTCGAGCCTTCAAGTTAGGTTCTAGACAACCAAGCACTGCGGAGATCCAACATGAAAACCATCATTATACTTAGCGTCAGCCTCCTAATCGCGGCGCCATTGGCGCTACGCGCGGCGGATGCAAAAACAAATTGGGCCAACAATTGCGCCCAGTGTCACGGCGCCAGCGGCAAGGGCGACACGAAGATGGGCAAAATGCTTAATGCGATGGATCTGACGGACGCGAAAAAACAGTCGTCCTTCACCGATGCGCAGGCTGCCACGGCAATCAAAGATGGAATCAAGCAGAATGGCAAAACGACCATGAAAGCTTTTGGCAGCAAGTTTAGTGACGAAGAGATCAAAGCGCTTGTTGCTTACGTTCGAACGCTCAAGAAATAAATCCTTTTTCGATCTCGATTTGAGAAGCTAGGTTTCAGGTCGGATCTTCCGAGGAAAGGCCACTAATATATGAAACGAAAATTATTCATCTTCGCGACAATCATCATTGGGTCAGCGGGCATTGGTTTTGCAGCCGATGCATCGGCACTCTGGGCTCAGCATTGTGCCTCCTGCCATGGCAAGGATGGCAGCGGCAGCACGATGATGGGCAAGAAATTGAGCGTCAAAGATTATCGGGACGCAAAAGTCCAGGCGGCCTTCAGCGATGCCGAAGCGGCAAGAGCAATTAAGGAAGGCGTAAAAACGAACGGCAAGCAGACGATGAAACCATTTGGGAGCAAACTTTCCGATGCCGACATCAAGGCGCTTGTGGCCTACGTGCGTTCGTTTAAGAAATAGTCGCGCTGAAAATTTTGAGGGAAGTACTCTCGAGTTGCGTGGTGGACCGGAGTGACTTCCGACATTGGCAATCACCGGGTTGGGTCGAGGTGACTTCTCGCGTCACCCGTAAATAATTGCCGCGATGCCTGACGCTACAGCTCCCGCGCAGCCCCAGCCATTCAGGCGCAATTTCCGGAACTGGCTTAGCTGGTCCGGAATGGTGCTCGCCGCCAGCGCGCTCTTTGCTTTTTTCCTCCTCTTCGGGATCGATCTTTTCGCCGGCCATCGTAACCCTTACGTCGGCATTCTGGCTTACGCGGTCGCGCCGGTATTTTTCATTCTTGGAATTTTTGTTACCTTCCTTGGTGCGCTTATTCGCTGGCGCACGCGGCGTCATGCTGTGCAAGCGGCCGAGCCGCTCGCTATCAAGATTGATTTGTCGCGACCACGCGACCGAAGAATTCTCGCGCTCTTCATTGCGGCCAGCGTTGGATTCTTATTTTTGACCGCGCTTGGAAGTTATCAAACCTATCAGGTTACGGAATCAGTCCAGTTCTGCGGAAAAGCCTGCCATTTACCGATGGATCCGCAGTTTGTCGCTTATCAGCACACCGCCCACGCGAGCGTGGACTGCGTAGCGTGTCACGTCGGGCCGGGCGCGGCCGCGTACTTCAAGACGAAGGTCAACGGCGTGAAACAACTTTATCACACGGTTCGCAATGATTTTGATCGTCCTATTCGTCTGCCAAACAATCAGCGTCCGGCTCAAGCGATCTGCGAACAGTGCCATTGGCCCAAGAAATACGTCGGCAACGTGGACCGCACGTTCCAGCATTACCTGTCGGATGAAAAGAATACGCCGTTTGCCGTTCGCCTTCTGCTCAACGTCGGCGGGGGCGACCCTTCAAATGGTCCCGCCGGTGGAATTCATTGGCATATGAATATTGCCAACAAGATCGAATACGTCGCCACCGACGACGAGCTTCTGTCCATTCCGTGGGTGAGAATGACGAACGCCCAGGGTGTAACTACTGAGTACCGCGATCCGGAGTTCAAGGACGATCCGGCGAAGCATCAAATTCGTCGAATGGATTGCATGGATTGCCATAGTCGGCCTGCGCACAAGATCCATACGCCTAATGACGCCGTTGATCTGGCATTATCGACCGGACGGCTCGACCCCAAGACGCCGTGGGTGAAATCGAAAGTAGTCGCTGCTTTGGTCAAGCCTTACTCCACCAGAGCCGAAGCGGAACAAGGCATCGCGAATTCTCTGCGCGAAGCGTATCCAGACCCAACGAAGGCGAATCCAATCATCAACGTGGCGCAGGCGATTTATCGCGAGAACTTCTTTCCGGAGGTAAAAGTCGATTGGCGAACGTATCCGGATTTTGTGGGCCATAAGAATTGGAACGGCTGCTTCCGTTGTCATGACGGCAAGCACGTCACTGCCGATGGTAAGAACTCAATCAAAGCCAGCGACTGCAAATCGTGTCACCTGATCATCGCACAAGGCAGCGGCGAAGCGCTTCAACAAATCAATGCAGCAGGATACGACTTCATTCATATCGACGCTCCATATTCAGATTTTTCATGCGTTGATTGCCATACGGGCGGACCTCAGAAATAATAATGTCTCTGAAAATGGGGTTACTGGGTAAAAAGCGACAATCGAAGTGGCCGGGTAGCAAAGCTGTTGTTGTTTGCATCATCGTTTTTGCTGCGCTGTCGGCTTGCAAAAAAAACTCGGAGATCAAGGTCTACCGCGTTTCCAAGGCGCCGCTGGAGGAATCGGCACCTCAGCAAGAAGGCGCCATGCCCACCAATACGACCGCGCCACGGATGCCCGGCGGTCTTTCGCCTGCAACAGAAACCGCGGTGACGACACCGCCGAATTGGGAACCGCAACCGCTTTCGCAAATGCGTCAGGCAAGTTTTACGGTAAAAGGCGACAACGGAGCCGTCGCCGACATTTCATTTGTCAGTCTCGGCGCGGCCGCCGGGAACGTCCTTGAGAATGTGAACCGCTGGCTGGGTCAACTCGGTCAGCCGCCGATCACCGAACAAAAGCTCGGCGAGATGGCGCAGCGACTGCACACCTCGCTGGGCGATGTGACCATCGTTGACCTTGCAGGTCTCCCGAACAACGCCGATCCGGCAAGAGACGGCAGAATCGTGGCCGCTATGGTGATTACCGGTAATTCGACCCTGTTTTTCAAAATGCGTGGCAACGCCGAACTCGCCGAGGCGCAGAAGGGCGACTTCATTAAATGGGTCGCGGCAGTTTGTAATGCCCGGAATCAAAATGAACCCCCAAAAATGGCGGCGGGGCCGCCAGCTGATTCCAACGCACCGCGGATCCACTGGACAGCGCCGGAAAGCTGGACAGAAGTGCCGCCGTCCTCGATGCGTTACGCCAGCTACAGCGCGCCAGCAGAAGAGGGAAAGATCGACATCTCGATTGTGACCTTCCCGGGCGAGGGAGGTAGCGATGCGGACAACATCAACAGGTGGCGCGGTCAAATTGGTCTCGCGCCGGTTGATCCAAGCGCCGTCACATCGCAAGTCGCTCCTCTCAAAACCGCCGACACGACGTTTTCAATCACCGACATCGCCGGTCCCGAAACGCGCACCATTGCAGCTTGGACGCACCGCGATGGACGTGTCTGGTTTTTCAAAGCAACCGGGCCAAGCGCGGCCGTTGAAAAAGAGAAACCGAATTTCGTGAAATTTGTCGAATCCGTCCGATTTTAGAAACATGCTGCACAAACTCCTCGACATCATCACTTCGCTAAAGCTGACAATCATTTGTCTTGCGGCAGCGATGGCGCTGATTTTTGCCGGGACGCTGGCGCAGGTGCACATCGGGATCCACGAAGCGCAGCAGCGTTATTTCCAAAGCATGTTCGTTTGGTGGCCACCGGAAGGACGCGGATTCCAAATACCGATTTTTCCAGGAGGTCATCTCATCGGCGCCGTGCTGCTGATCAATCTAATCGCCGCGCACATAAAACGCTTCCGCTGGACTTGGAGGAAACTGGGGATTCATCTCACCCACGCCGGATTAATCATCATGCTCGCCGGCGGCCTGTTCACCGATCTTTTCGCTGTGGAGAGCCACATGCGGCTGTCGAATGGCGACGCGAAAAATTATTCCGAGGACATGCGCGAAACAGAACTCGCCGTGATCGACACGAGCGGCGATGATCTCGATCAGGTGACCGCCATTCCCGAAAGCATGCTGCGGCACAATCGTGTGATCGACCATCCGAGTTTGCCGTTCCGGATCGTGGTCAGGAATTTTTACCAAAATTCGCGTCTCAAAATGTTGAGCCAGGCGGGTGAAGGTGCGCAACCGATCGCCAACCAGGGCCCCGGCGCCATGATTGCCGTCGAGCCTGCGCCGGCCGCGACCGCTGCCGATGAGCGCGACGTGCCGAGCGCTGCAATCGAAATTCTGCCAAGAGACGGCGGTTCGTTAGGCACATGGCTTGTTTCGGACGCACTTGGTGCGCCACAGACATTTGCATGCGGCGGCCGCACATGGATGATCACGATGCGCCCGTCGCGTTACTACAAGCCTTATAGCGTTACGTTGCAGAAGTTCACGCACGAAAAGTACGCCGGGACCGAAATCCCGAAGAATTTCTCGAGTAAAATCACATTGATCGATCCGGAGCGTTCTGTGGACCGTGACGTTTTGATTTACATGAATCATCCACTCCGTTATCGCGGCGAAACATTTTATCAGGCCGGATTTCAACCGGACGATTCCGCGACAATTTTGCAGGTGGTGCACAACCCGAGTTTCATCGCGCCTTACGTAGCGTGCGTGATTGTCGCCGCCGGTCTGCTGGTGCAATTTGGTTTTCATCTGGTCGGGTTTTCGAGGCAACGACGGAGGGCAGTGGCATGAAACGTTTCGTACCTTTAATCATTTTCGCCTTTGCAGTGGTATTAATCGCCCCGAGTTGGATCGCCCCAAAGACAGCGAAGAACGAATTCGATTTCGCGAAATTCGGAAAAATCCCGGTGCTCGTTGGAGGCCGGGTCAAACCGCTCGACACCGTCGCGCGCAATTCGCTCCTGATCATTCACGGCAAACAGGAACTGACGCTGGAGGACGGCGGAACCCTGGGTGCGATGCAATGGCTCACCGATGTCCTTTTCAAGGGTGCCGTTGCCGACCAATATCCAGTGTTCGTCGTCCAGAACGCCGACGTGCTGGGCTTGTTCGGTTGGCAACAAACCGACCGGAAATATTTTAGCTTCGCCGATTTTGCGCCTTTTCTGAAGCAGATCGATGAACAAGGCGCGCAATCCGAGAAACTCGAAGCAGTTCAGCGCTCCGCCTACCAGAGCGCGATCCTGAATTTGCGTAACAGCCTCTCGCTGTATCAGCGGCTGAAAAATAGTGTTCAACCAGAGGGCGCAGAGAATTTCGCTGCCGAACTTCAGGGTTTCGAGAGCAGCGTGCCGGGTGCAGCAAAGGCAGCGCGCAAACGCGCGATGGGCGAAGATTTCGACAAGGAGAAACTCAATGATGTCGCGGAGCTGATTCAGCGTTACGAACGACTGTCGGAGATGGCGTACCTCCTGGCAGTTCCGCCAAAGGGCCTTCCGGGGTTAGCGCCCCCGGCTGCAGGAAACGGTGAATGGCGTTCCGTCGGCGCCAGTTTGCTCCGTTCGGTAGGCACCGGTGAAATTCATCCCATTGTGGCTGAATACGCGACCGTCGGTGACGCCTATCGCGCAGGGGATCAGGCGGTCTTCAACCAACATGCGCAATTCATGGCCGATTGGTTCGCGAAAGGGCAGCCGAACGCAACGAAGCGCGCGTCTTTCGAGTTTTTCTTCAATTGGTTTCAACCATTCACTCAAAGCATGACGCTTTACGTGCTGGCTTTCCTTCTAGCGTGCGCATCATGGCTTGGGTGGAGCGCCCCGCTCCGGCGTTCAGCGTTCTACATCCTGTTGCTCGCGCTTGCCATTCACACCTTCGGCCTGGTTTCGCGGATGTATCTGCAGGAACGACCGCCGGTCACCAATCTTTATTCCTCTGCGATTTTCATCGGCTGGGGCGCGGTCATTGTCGCGCTGATACTTGAACGAATTTTTAAAGACGGAATCGGCGCGGCGTGCGCGGGCGCGATTGGTTTTGTCACGTTGATCATCGCCCATCATCTCGCCGGCAGCGGCGATACACTCGAAATGTTGCAAGCCGTGCTCGACACGAACATCTGGCTGGCCACTCACGTAGTCGCGATCACTACCGGTTACTCCGCGATGTTCCTTGCCGGTATGCTGGCCATTATCTACGTCGTGCGCGGCGTGTTCACGCGCTCGTTGAAAAAGCAAACTGCCGATTCGCTCGCGCGCATGACGTACGGTGTCATTTGTTTCGCCACGCTGTTCAGTTTTGTCGGGACAGTTCTTGGCGGAATCTGGGCCGACCAATCCTGGGGACGTTTCTGGGGCTGGGACCCGAAAGAGAACGGTGCCGTGCTGATCGTGCTGTGGTGCGCGATCATTTTGCATGCCCGCTGGGGCGGCTTCATCCGGCAACGCGGCCTGATGATCATGGCGCTCTTCGGCAACATCGTCACCAGTTTCTCATGGTTCGGCGTGAACATGCTCGGCGTGGGCCTGCATTCCTACGGATTCATGCAAAAAGCGTTTCCATGGCTGGTCGGATTCATGATCAGCCAACTTGCTTTGATGGCCGTTGCTGCGATGCCACTTGAAAAATGGCGCAGTTTCCAGACCGCGCACGTCCCTTCGCGTGGCGGTCCGCGGCAAATTCCATCACCGTTACGCGCAGGCCAGGCGCCCATCCAGTAAATGCGCTGCCCCTGATGCCCGGTGCAATAAATGCACAGCGTTTGCCAACCCGTGCGCAGGCAACGTCACGGCTCGTTGGGATCATTAGAGCGAATGGAAAACGCACCACCTAATTGGCCCGCAAAACACAACTGGCGTCATATTGCCCGCGAGGCACCGCCGAAACGTGCTGCCGACGAACGCACGTGTGACTTCGACGAGATCTACGGCTTGTTCGATGAAGCCACTGTGCGCGAGCAAGCCAGTCGTTGCATCAACTGCGCGGACCCGCAGTGCGTCAAAGACGGTTGCCCGCTCGGGAACCGAATTCCCGAGTGGCTCGCGCTCACTGCCGAAGGGCGGTTCCTCGAGGCTGCCGCGCTCTCGCGTTCCACCAGCAACATGCCGGAGATTTGCAGCCGCGTATGCCCACAGGACCGCTTGTGCGAGAACGCATGCATTTTGAACGCGCGCTCGGACCCGGTATCAATCGGCGCGGTCGAAAAGTTCATTAACGAATATGCGTTTGCACATGAGGCACTCGATGCGGGAGTCGCTCCGCCGAACGGTTTCAAAGTCGCTGTGGTTGGCAGTGGTCCCGGTGGAATGGCCTGTGCCGATGAATTATCGAAGCTCGGTTACGCGGTCACAATTTTTGAAGCACAAACGCGTCCCGGCGGTTTGCTCGTTAACGGGATTCCGTCGTTCAAACTTGAAAAAAGGATCGTCGACCGCCGCTTCGATCTGTTGCGTCGGCGTGGAGTAGTCGTTCGATGCGGCGTGACCGTCGGGCGCGATATTCCATTGTCGAGCCTTCGAGAGAAATTCGATGCGGTCTATCTGGCAATCGGCGCGCAAAAACCGAAGGAGCTCGACATCCCCGGCGCCGATTTACGCGGCGTGTTTCACGCGCTGCCATTTCTGATTCAGAAAAATGTCGGGACGTCCAACGAGTTGCCGATAGAAGTGCGCGGCAAACGCGTCGCTGTCTTGGGCGGAGGCGATACTGCGATGGATTGCTTGCGCACCGCAATCCGCTGCGGTGCACATGAAGCAATCTGCATTTATCGGCGCGACCTCGAAAACATGCCCGGCAGCCGGCGTGAATACTTTAACGCGGTTGAAGAAGGCGCGGAGTTCAAGTTTCTAACGAATGCAGTTTCATTGTCGGGGAACACTTCCGGCGAGGTTTGCGAAGCGCGCTGTGTCCGAATGGAATTGGGCGAACCTGATGCAAAAGGCCGCCGCAAACCACGCCCGATTTCGGGCTCCGAATTTAGTTTGCCAATCGATGTCGTGTTAATCGCCTACGGATTCGATCCGGTGCCGATTTTCGCTGCAGGCAATTCTGACAAAATCGAGGTCAACAAATGGAGCGGCGTGATCGTCAACGAAAACCAGATGACCAGTGTCCCCGGCGTATTCGCCGGTGGCGACCTCGTCCGGGGTCCGGATCTTGTTGTGCGCGCTGTGCGCGACAGCCGCAAGGCCGCGGCAGGTATTCACAAATATTTATCGTCACAAACGCAGGTCTGAGCACGCTTCGGTACCGAAACAGAGCTTGAATCGGTTTTTCTAGCGCATAAAAAACTTTGAAATGAATCGATTTCGCGGAATGGCCGAATTTCCCGAAAAAATGCGCAGTGCCATCCGGCGAAACTGTTCATGATCGTCCACCGTATGATGAGCGAGGCCACTTCTTCGACAACACGCCGGCATTTTCTCGATCTCATTTTGGGCGCGAGTTTTCTCGGATGGCTGATCAGCATTGCATACCCAATCATTCGTTATCTCAAACCGTTGCCGCAGACTGGTCCGACGGGGCCGACGCGATTGACTCGCGATGAAGCATCGAAACTCGAGCAGAATAAATTCGTGATCGTCCCTGTGAGCGGACAACGCGTTTTGGTTTTTCAGGCAGGCGATCAATTGCACGCGTTCAGTGCGAAGTGCACACATGAAGGGTGCACAGTCACATTTTTGCCGGCGCAATCAGTCATCTGGTGTCCGTGTCACGATGGCCGCTTTGACGATCTGAATGGCCGCGTGTTATCCGGTCCACCCCCTCGGCCGTTGACCAAATACGCTGTCCAACGTCAACCTGACGGTGGAATCGTCGTCTCTGAAGAGAAAACGTGAGAATCATTTCGCAATTGGCGCAAACGACTGCTTTGAGAGCTTTGACCCCTCGCCGTAGCCCGCTCCCCTTGGAGCGGAAAGGCGATGAATCTGCACTGGTGGCGGTAACGTGTCGACGTTCGCCTTTCATTTCTCTGCGATTGAATTTCCTCGCCCCTTTTAGGGGAGAGGATGAAGGTGAGGGGTTCCAACGGGCCGGGCACTTCTAAAATGAATCCCGACGTAGACCTCACAGCCGAGAAAACTAGCGGGGTGCGCGGCTGGCTGGACCGGCGATATCAGCTCACGCCGCTGTTCGAGTTCCTGCGCCACAAGGAAGTCCCCATCGGTTCGCATTGGATGGGCTGGTACTACCTGGGCGGGATCACGATGTTCTTTTTCATTGTCCAGGTCGTTACTGGTGTGCTGTTGCTCATGTACTATCAACCGGGTGAAGCGACCGCGTACGAGAGCATACGTTTTCTTACGACCAAGGTGCCGTTCGGTTGGCTGATCCGCTCGATCCACAGTTGGAGCGCGCACCTGATGATCATCTCGCTGACGCTCCACATGTTTAGCACGATGATGTTGAAAGCGTACCGGCCCCCGCGCGAGATGACATGGGTTTCCGGATACCTGTTGTTTCTGCTCACGCTTGGTTTCGGCTTCTCCGGCTACCTGCTTCCCTGGAACAAGCTGGCCTATTTCGCGACAACCGTGGGTACAAACATCGTGAAGTCGGTCCCCTTGTTAGGCAACTGGCTTTTGCAGGTGTTGCGGGGCGGACAGGATGTCACTATTAACACGCTCTACCGATTTTTTGCCGCGCACGTGGTGATTTTGCCCCTCGCGTTCGTCGGCTTGATCGGGTTGCATTTGCTCTTGATTCAGCGCCAGGGAATGGCGGCACCAGTAGGAGAAAGGGCCGCGCCGCGCGGCATGAAATTTTTCCCGAGCTTTGCCATGCGCGACGCCTTGTTGTGGTTGGCGTGTTTGATGGCGTTGGCGGCGCTGGCGGTTTTTCTCCCGTACGGACCGGGCATTCCGGGAATGGATTGGGAACTCGGTCAAAAAGCAGATCCTCTCGCGCCGGCGTATCCAGGCATCAAACCTGAATGGTATTTTTTGTGGGAGTATCAGCTGCTGAAAGAATTTCCGCCGCACCTCTTTGGTCTGGAAGGCCCGCAAGTTTGTTTGTTGTTGATCGCGCTTTTGTTCGGCATTTGGGCCATCATTCCGTGGCTCGACCGGCGCGCTTACCACGATAAACCGTCGCCCGCGTTCAGCGATTTCGGTTGGGCGGCGATTCTTTTTCTAACTTACCTGACGCTCATGGGCTGGGACATCGGAGCGCGCGGAATAAGCGATGAACTCACTGCGTTGCATAATGTCGCACGCGTCTGCGCATGGTGGACTTTGGCCGCGGGAGCGGTGGTTATTGTTGTT
Source organism: uncultured Verrucomicrobiae bacterium (assembly GCA_963753675.1). Classification (GTDB taxonomy): domain Bacteria; phylum Verrucomicrobiota; class Verrucomicrobiia; order Chthoniobacterales; family UBA10450; genus Udaeobacter. Next base: position 44,415 of record CAVWCZ010000004.1, read on the forward strand.
CGATATTTGCGATTCGAACATCGCTGGTTCATCCTCACCGTGGCCGTGCTGTTGCAGGTCGCGTTGCACGGCCTTGCGCGTGTTTCTTATCTGCTGGCCGGCGTGATCTCGGTCGCGCTGGCGGCAGTCGCAATCGTAATTTCATATGCGACCCGCTCGCGAGCGCATTCGAGTGACAGAAGATGAGAAGGGCTACAATTGCTCTCGTCGTGTTTTTGACTTCGGTTGCCGTTCGTGCAGCAGACCAAAGTTCGGCTGGAGCAAGTCCGAAGCTGACCGCGATGCTCGAAGCCAAAGACGCGAACGGCAAACCGATCGTTAGCCAAGAAGACCAGGCTTATTTCAACGGCCTTAATGATAATCTTCGCGCCCTATTGAACGATCTCATCCAAAAACAGGTCATCACGCGCCCGGAACACCTGGCGACTTTACTCGGGTTGCAATTGCGTTCGCAAAAGATGGAACTGGTCCTGCAGAACAGATGCATTCTGTGTCACACCGACTCCGAGGCTCAATCAGCAGAGACTCTCTTTTCTGTCCCGACCGGTTCAAACCAACCGGCGGCCCACATGAATCTGAAGGAAATCGTCGAGGACACCCATTTTCGACGCGGGCTCTCGTGTGCCGGTTGTCACGGAGGCGATCCCTCGGCCGATTTCGGTCATGATTTCGTCAAGGAATGGCCGGACAAAGACCGGCAAAAGAATCGCGGCTGGGTTGTTCAATTCTGTGCGCGTTGCCATTCCGATCCAAAGATCATGCATGAGTTCAATCCTTCGCTGCCAACCGATCAGCTGGCAAAGTTCAAGGATAGCCCGCATGGCCGGACATTACTTGAGCAACATGACGACCGCGCGCCGTCCTGCGTGAGTTGCCATGGGGTTCACGGCATCCGCCCGGCGAAAGACCCACAGTCAAAAGTCTATGCGCAACACGTACCGGAAACGTGCGGCGCGTGTCATGCCAATGCGAAAACCATGGCCGGGTTCAAGCTCCCTGACGGCTCGCCGCTCCCGACGAATCAGCTTACGGAATATCGGGACAGCATCCACGGCCGCGCGCTGCTCGTGCGCGGAGACCTCGGTGCGCCCGCGTGCAACACGTGCCATGGCAACCACGCTGCCACGCCTCCCGGCGTCACGCAGGTGAGTCGAAGTTGCAGCCTTTGTCACTCGGCCAATTCGAGTTTGTTCGACGGCAGCAAACACAAGCTGGCATTCGATCAACACAACTGGCCCGAATGCGGGAAGTGCCATGGGAATCACGCCATAGCCAAAACGCATGATTCCATGTTGGCGACCGGACCCGGTCAGTTATGCGGCGATTGCCATCGCCAATACGCCAAAGATCATCCCGAATGCATCAGGACCGCGGACTACTTTCACGATACCATCACGCAGATGGACCAGGCGCGCACCGGATTTATTGCGGTCTCGGAAAAGCTCGCAGCCAAGGGCCTGGATGTCGATCCGATCAATAACCAACTGACGGAGCTCGGCGACGCTTTGAAAAAGTCGCGGACTTATGTGCATTCGTTCAGCCGAAATACTTTTCAGCAGGTCGCGGCACCCGGAGAAGAAGCCGTTAAACGCACCGACACGCTCGTTAGTCAAGCCGGTGAAGAGTACAAATACCGTCAGATCGGTCTCGCTGTGAGCATCGCGCTCATCGGAATCTTAATGTTGGCGATGTATTTGAAACTTCGTCAGATGGAAAAATAGCGCACCGGAGGTCAGGCTGCCAGCCTGACTCGGCCGGCAGGCTGCAAGCCTGGCGAATTATCGCCTTGCCTCGACACGCTAGCAGCGTGTCCGCCGAGACAGCCAAGCTGGCTGTCTTCCATTTTTCGCTTTTGTCGATCTCGCCCATCTGGCACGATTTTCGAAAGACAATTTTGAACCGATGAACCCCGACGAAAATGAAAGCACCAAACGATTCTTTCCCAGTGGCGCAATTTTCTTCTTCACAATTCTGATTCTGTTCTATGGCGCGCTCTGGTTGGTCGTTTACTGGATCATGGTTGCTCGAGCATGAATAAACTGAGCGCCACGCAACTGGAAAAGCGGATCATTTGGATCTCCATGGCGTTTGTCTTTGTGCTGTTGGCACTCGCTACGCTGGCGATCAATCTTTTTCATGTTGGTCTGCCCACCTGCCTCACCGATATTAAGCCCTTTCAGAAAGGCGAATTGATCGCTCGTTCGCCGACGCATTACGAACTGCATTACGTGGCCCGCATGTGGAAGTTCGAGCCGGAAGACGTGACCATTCCGGCAGGATCGACAGTAGACATTTATCTGAGCGCTGCCGACGTGACACACGGCCTGATTATGCTGGGCACAAACCTCAACCTGATGGCCGTGCCGGGCGTTGTGAATTATGCACGAATCAAATTCGATAAGCCGCGCGTTTACCAATTGCTGTGCCACGAATTTTGCGGCACCGGTCATGATCAGATGGCGGCCGAACTGCACGTCGTGGACTCTGCGACCTTTGCTGCAAATCCAAGCCCGCCGCCTCATGCGGAACCTTCGCATCTGGGCTACAAGCTGCTCGATGCAAATCTATGTACCACGTGCCATTCGCTTGATGGCCAGCCGGGAATCGGGCCGACATTCAAAGGCTTATACGGTCAAACCCAAAAGCTGAAAGACGGGTCCACCGTCACGGTCAATGGCGCTTTTATTCGTGAAAAAATTCGTCATCCCGAGGCAAACATCGTAGCCGGAACGTTTGAGCAGGAAATGCCGAAAACCGATCTCACCGACGAAGAGATCGACCAAATAATCGATTACCTAAAAACCGTGCAATGAGTTCGACAACAAAATTGAGTTTCGCGCGAAGCGCTTTCGGAGTGCGGCGAGTCCTCGCGCCGCTTTTCCGGCTGGGGATCGTTTCAATCAAAAGCGATGCGGGGACGCATCGCACTCCAAAGCTTCGCAAAATAAGGCAGGGCTCCGATTGAACTGATGAATGTGACCGAACGCGCCATCCACATCGAGCCGGGGCTCAAACGAATGATCCTGATCGAGATCATTCTGCCGATGGTGCTGTTGATCCTGGGAATCTATCACGGCTTAATGCAGGTGCTGTATCGCGCCGGAATGATTCATCGTTCCCAATTTCTGGGACTCGATTATTTCCAGGGTCTCACATTACACGGAGTCGTGAATGCGATCGTGTTCACGACTTTCTTCGCGGTCGCGTTTGGCTACGCGATCATCCGTTATTATCTCCGGCGGCCTCTGCACATGCCGGTCGCGTGGCTTTCGTTCGCATTGATGATCGTCGGAACCCTGCTCGCGGCGGCTGCTATTCTCTTAGGAAAAGCAACGGTCCTCTACACTTTCTATCCGCCATTGCGAGCACACCCGGCTTTTTACATCGGCGTAGTCCTGCTGGTCGTTGGTTCGTGGATTGCCTTCTTCAATTGGCTGCCACCTTACTTTGCCTGGAAACGGGAACATCCGGGCGAGAAAGTGCCGCTCGCCGTGGTCGGCATTTTCGCAACGTTCATTATCTGGCTGATCGCTACGATACCAGCGGCAATCGAACTCATTTTCCTGCTCATTCCGTGGTCGATGGGCTGGGTCGCGACCGTGAACGTGCCACTGGCGCGGATGCTTTTCTGGTTCTTCGGACATCCGCTCGTCTATTTCTGGCTGGTGCCGGCTTACGTCATGTACTACACGATGTTGCCCAAGCTCGCTGGCGGAAAGTTGTTTTCCGATTTCGCAGGCCGCCTGACTTTTCTTTGGCTGGTCCTGTACTCCGCCCCGGTCGGAATTCATCATCAATTCACCGAACCGGGAATCAGTAGCACATGGAAGTTCGTGCACGCCTTTTTCACCATGCTGGTGGCGGTTCCGAGTTTCGTCACCGCCTTCACCATCGGCGCGTCACTTGAATATGGCGCTCGCGAGCGGGGTGGTCGGGGCTTGCTGGGATGGTGGGCCAGGCTTCCGTACCTCGATAAAGACCGCTGGTTGTTTTCGTACCTGTTTGCGGGGTTAGTCATTTTCATTTTTGGCGGAGTCACCGGCATAATCAACGCGTCCTACAACCTCGATGTTGTCGTGCATAACACCTCCTGGTTGCCTGCGCATTTCCATCAAACGGTCGCCGGTCCTGTGTTTCTTGCTTACATCGGGATGAGTTTGTTTCTGGTCGCGACGCTTACCGGCAAGAAGATCAAGTTACCGACTTGGAACGTTTGGGTGCCGTACATCTGGACACTCGGTATTATGATTTTTTCCACCGGCCTGTTCATCGGCGGCGCCGGCGGCGAACCGCGCCGGACCAATATGGGACTGACCTACACGAATCCCGATTCATCGCTCTACCATTCCGATTGGGCTGCAGCCCGCGTGCTCGGCAGTATTGGCGGAACCATCATGACGATCGCGGCCGTAATGTTTTTCGTTGTTTTCTTCGCCACGCTTTTCGGCAAGCGAGTTAAGCAAGGCGACCTGGAGTTGATCGAGTCCGAGGCTTATCACAACGAGAGCGTACCGGCAGTGCAAACGTTCACACCATGGCTGGCCGGCACTGCGCTCTTGCTCGTGATTGCATACGCTGCGCCAATCGCCCAAACAATTCGAAGCAATTTCCCCGGTGCGCCCGGGTACTCCCCCGATAATCCCCGGCCAATTACCAGCGCGCGAAACCCGTAACGTCGCAGAAATGAAACTCTTCCTGTCTGTCATTTTCGTCGCCTTGATCTATGCGACTTCCTTCGGGACAACTGTTGAAGAAGTTTCGCCGCAGCATGGAAAATCTGTCGCAAAAATCTCCTGGACTGACGAGACCGGCCGGGCCCGTCAATTATCGGAGTTCGCAGGCTTCCCTGTTATTCTTCTACCAATTTATACTCGCTGCCCCGGCGCATGTTTGGCGAACGTTGACCGACTGAAGAACGCGCTGAGTGATTCGTCCGCTGATCTTCGACAATTTCGCGTGCTGTTGTTCTCGTTCGACAGTAACGATACGCCGGAGAAGTTGGCGGCTTATCGCACGCGCGAGAGCATCCCGTTAGCCTGGTTTGTCGGGACCTCGAGCCAGCCAAATATCGACGCGCTTCTCGAATCGATCGGCTTTCAATATGGCCGCGCAGGAAAAGAATTTGCCCATCCGAATCTTCTAATCGTTCTCGATACGAAACTGCGCATCGCAAAATGGATTTACGGAACGGATTACTCGGGCGGCGACGTCGATCGTGCATTGAAAGTCGCAGCAGGCGAAAGCGATTGGATTGGCCAGCATTCCGAGTGGCTGTATACGTTGTTGCTCCTCGCAAGCTCGGTACTTTGCGTCGCGCTCGTCTATTACCTGGCGCAATTCACTGTTTTGCGACGGAGAATGCGCGAGGCGCAAGTCGCGGTTGGCCGCAATTGCCACTGAGTTGTTGGCAGGCGAAGCTCAATAGTCTATGAACCCTTCCCTTCGCGCCGCCGTAATCGCCGAATGGCGCGGTTTGCCGGAGCGAAAACTGCGACCCGACCGGTGGCAACGCCCGTCGGACGTAATGCCAAAGCTGATGCAACGCCTCGGGTTACGCGAGCGCCTCCGCGAAACCGAAGTAATCGACGCGTGGTCAAAAATCGTCGGAGACTTCATCGCTGCACACTCCACCCCGGTCGCACTGCGCGAAGGCGTTCTCTACGTGCGCGTCCTGCAGCCGGCCTTACACTATGAACTCGAACAAATTTCCAAGTCCGTAATCCTGCGAAAACTAAAACAACGCTTCGGCGGCAAAACCATCCGCGACGTGCGGTTTCGGGTTGGTTGAACAGGTAGCAATGGAAAAAAGGCGTGTTATCGTAGGAAACTGCTATGATTATCCGCAATATTACGACGTTGCCCTTCCAGCCTACACCAGGCGAGAGGCCGACTTCATCGAGGCCGCCTGCCGTAAGTATTGCCTCTTCGACGCCCACCGGCTCCTGGAGCCAGCCTGCGGCAGTGGCCGATTAATCACCGAGTTAGCCGCCCGAGGTTATGAAGTGATCGGCTTCGATGTCAGCCAGCCAGCGTTGACCTACCTTCGACGGCGGCTTGCACGGCAGCGCCTCCATGCCGCGACGTTCAAAGCCGAAATGTCCGATTTTCGCCTCAGTCGATCGGTTGATGCGGCCTACTGCACCGTCAACACGTTTCGCCATTTATTGACGGAGAAAGCGGCGCGCGGTCACCTCGAGTGTATCGCCCGCAGCCTTCGTCTGGGCGGCATCTATGTCCTCGGCTTACATCTGCTGCCATCGCATTTCGACCTAGAGAACACCCGGCGCTGGAAGCAGCGGCGAGGAAAGACAAAAGTGGCCGTAACGTTGCGCGTGATACGAAGCGGTCTCTGCCGCCGGATCGAGCACCGTCGTGCGTGCCTGCTGGTGCGCCACGGGTCTAAAGAAGTTCGCCTGCGGCACGAATTTCAGTTGCGCACATACACGGCATGGCAATTTCGTCGGTTGCTCGCTTCGGTTCCATCGCTGGAACTGTGCAACGTCTACGATTTCCGGTACGAAATTCAGCATCCGTCCGTCCTGAACGGTGAAATGGCTTACGGTGTGTTCGCGTTAAGGCGACGTGTGCCATCATAGTCACTATTCGCCGAAGGAGACTTTTTCCTTGCGGTCTACGCCGCTTCCTCACTGTCGTCGTTCCCCGAAAGTTATCCGGGATAGCCGGTTCCCAAACCGGTTAGCGCTCGAAAGCAAACCTTCCCGACACACAGCGAAGTGTTTCACGAAAATTCCGGAAGACTGTATCCTCTAAATCCGCGGCGGTGGATATCGTGACTCTGCAGTGGTGGAGTCGATGTATAGCATTTTCCAATGCCGCCGGCCGCGTCGCCGACGTGGCAACAAAATGACGCTTGACAAAAACAAGCGAAATCAAAATCCTGCATCCATATGCATATGGTGAAAGATTCAAGAAAAGGCTCGAGAAAGACGCCAGACGTGCTCGCGATTCCCTTCACTGGGGAAAAAGCGAGCGAAAGCATTCCAGAGCACGACGTGCCGAAGTTTGAAATCGTGGGAATAGAAGTGAAAGGTATTCCTAACGTGCGGGTGAGAAATCAGCCAATTCAAGAGCCGCCCCCCCCTCATCCCCCGCATCCCCCTCATCCGCCGCGCCCCCCTGAGCCGCCAAAACCAACAGCGTAAGACTTCTCTGCGGGGCCCACAACTACTCCTAAGCACAGCCTCTCGCTCAAAAATATCGCGAGCGAGATTCTTCTATTCATGAAGATCGTGTTCGTGCAGAACTTCCTTTTAGATAGCAGTGGATTGCCCTCTGACGACATTCTCTATCCTCACCTTGGGTTGATCTCGTTGATTGCGGAAATTGAGGAGTCTCGACATGTACCGCTTCTCTACGACCCGATGCTGCAGTTGCAGAGAGGACACCTGGCGCTCAATAGCTCAATCTATGATGATGTCGCCGAACAGTTGCTCCAAACTGAGCCGGACGCTGTCGGACTGACCGCTCTCGGTTGCAACTTCATCGCTGTTGTAAAAATCGCGCGACGGCTTAAACAGCGCAGGCCCGAAGCGCTTATTTTGTTGGGTGGCCCACATCCAACTGTGCTCGAGTCGCCGATCATGACAAAATTTGCCGATTTCGATGTGCTCGTGCGCGGCGAAGCGGAGGAGACAATTGTTCCCCTTCTGGATGCACTTGACTCGGGGAATGAGTTATCAGCGATACCGGGGATTAGTTATCAGGATGGATCCCGCGTCTGTCGTTCAACGATGGACGCCGGGCTAATGGACGTCGATCGACTTCGAATGCCGGCCTTTCACTCTTATCCGATACGCGAACTCAAGCTGCGTTCAATGCGAGTGGAGGCAGGACGCGGGTGTCCCTTTCATTGTACTTTTTGCTCTACAGCTACGTTTTTTGGGAGGAAATACAGGGTTAAGCCAGCCGGGAAGCTTGTCAGCGAGCTAAAATCTCTTCACCGAGACTATAACATCACGGATTTTTCGCTGCAACATGACCTTTTTACCGTTAATCGTCGGAAGGTGCTCGAGTTTTGCGAGGAAGTAAGGCCCTGTAGCTTCTTGTGGACGTGCTCGGCTCGCATCGATTGCGTTGATTCAGAATTACTTCGTGAGATGGCGCGCTCTGGATGCCGTGGCATCTACTTTGGAGTCGAGACAGGATCCTCGAGCCTTCAGGAGTTGGTGAAGAAGCGGCTAGATATCAGCTTACTTGCCCCAACCCTGACAAATGCGAAAGAGGTCGGAATCAATGTAACAACTTCATTTATTACAGGATTCCCCGACGAAACGCTTTCAGACCTCAAAGCCACTTTGGATTGTTTGGATCGTTGTCACCAAATTTCACCAACGACGACCTGTCTGCAATTGCATCTGCTTACACCGGAGCCAGGGACCGCGCTTTATGAGGAAAACAAAAGTCGCCTTTTGTACCGACGGACACATTAGTGACTTCAATTTCCCCACCCTGGCCGGGGATGAGTCGGCAATGCTCCGCGGCAACCCTGATGTCTTTATGAATCATCACTTTTATGAGACTAAACTACCGCGGAAAACTATCGTTGGTGTAACAAGCATATTCCCCTGTCTGTGTGCACTCGGGGGGCCATTGCTGCGAGTCGTGATAGAATGTCTTGAAACCACATACTCAAGCCTCTTTTTTACGCTTTTGTCGCGTTGCCAGAGACATACGATCACCTACCAAAGGGTCTTTAAAGAACTGCTTTGCTTGATCAGTGAAAGGAAAACTAGCCAGAAATTGGTCGGCCAATTAGTCGAGTTTGCCTTCGCGCACTTACGCGCACTGCAGCCAGAAGCTAGGTCGAATTTCCAAAACGGAATGAACGGAACTGAAAGGATTATGTGTCTCGCCGATGAAGCGACGCTTTTTCGACGCACTTTTGATATTCCGAGCGCACTTGACCAGATCAACGACGGAAGGGAAGACTGGCGTTCAATATCCACACAGTCCAAAACGAATAATTTTGTTGTCCATCGAAGGCAGACCACCTATGAATCCGGGACTCTACGAATTGGCGATAATGTATCGGAAATAGTTAGTCTACTTATAAAGCCACGGCGAAAGAGGTGGATCTTAACGAAATTCCCGGCGGCCAATAGACCGACGGTCAGCAGGGCGATCGACGATCTGTTGACACGCGGGGTTCTGCGCGAATGCGGATAGAGCCCGCTAACCAAGAACTGAGTAAAGCCGCACGTTATTTGATCTCTACAGGTTTTGTGGACTCCGCGATGATCTTGTCAAAGCGCGGATCGCTGCGCAACGGATCCCAGTATGGGTGCAATCGCAGCTGTCCATAACTGATCGGACCCGGAATTCGCAAAAGTGCCTCCAACTCGTTAAGCGCAGCCTCTTTCTCGCCAGTCCAAGCATAGATTACTGCGAGATACTTTCTTAACTCCGCGGAGGTCAAAGGGTCCTTTTCGCGTCGAAGCAGCTCGACTGCCCGTCTGCCTTCAACCAAGGCATCCTCCTTGCGGCCAATCGCAGCATCACACATTCCCAAAACAGACAAGGCTTGGGGATAATCTGGCTCTTCCTGAACAATTTTCTCCATTTCGGCGCGCGCAGCAACAAATGCGCTACTTGCGGCCTTGTCGTCTTGGAGAGCGCGCGCGGCCAGACCGGCAAAAAACGGACGGCATATTCTAACTGTTGCTGAGGTAACTCCTTCACGAGGCATCCAAGCCAAAGCCGACCCGATTTCTTCCCTACGGCGCTCGCAAATAGCGTGGAGGAGCCACTCCTGCGCAAAAGCGGCACCTGCGTTTGGATCTTCGGCGATAACCTCCTGAATAACAGCATGCTCCCGGCTCGTGTCTGCACGCCATTCAAAGTCCACCGAGGCTCTAGTTACACGCATCAGTGCATCAGCGGGAGTGACGGCCAGGATGCGATCACAGACCGCGGCCATATCAGAAAATCGCCGGAGAAATTGATACCCTTGAGCCAAGCCTTGAAGGATGTCTACGTTCCGAGGATCGAGCTGCAGGGCACGTTCCAAATTTTGGATATGCTCTTTCCAACGCCCTTGGCGTCGATCCATATAACCGGCCAAGGCGAAGACGTCAGGGTCGTTAGGCAACGTGCTCCGCGCGATGGCAAGTTCAGCTCGGGCGCGGTCGTAGTCAAAATAGCAGTGATAGTAAACCCAAACGGCTGCAAGGTGTGCTTCCCCTCGATCGGGTCCCAATTCCAAGGCTTTGTTCATCGCTTCATTCGCTAGGGCCAGCCGATGAGCAGAGTGATCAAAGCCCGCGAAATAGAGTTCCTGATGGGCGAATGCCAGCTTGCAATATGCCAACAAAAAAGCCGGATCACGCGAGATGGCCTGGTCCAGCAATCGAATAGCTTGGTAGAGATATTCCCCTTGGCGCGCATCAGTGCTAGCTATGAGCAGCGTCTTGGCACGAACGTACCGATCGTAAGCAGCAAGATCCGCTGTGGGCCGCTGCTCGATGGCTGCCCTCTCTCTCGGTGATAACTTAGCCTGCAACTGGTCAGCGACGGCTTTCGCGATTTCACTTTGGATCGCAAAAACATCATCGAGAGGACGATCATAACGATCCGCCCAAACATGAATGTCCGCTTTCGCATCTATCAACTGCGCGCTCACCCGCACGCGATTCGCAGCTCGTTGCACGCTCCCTTCGACAACGTACAAAACGCCGAGCTTGTTAGCGATCTCGCGCAGATTTCGCGTTGTGCCTGTCCTATACTGCATCACCGACGTCCGGCTAATCACCTTGAGATCGGCGACCTTTGCCAGATCTGTAAGAATTTCGTCCTGGACGCCGTCGGCGAAAAAGGCATTCTCCTGATCTCGATCAAGTTTTCAAAAGGTAAAACGGCGATGGATTTCTCCGGAATCGCAGGCACTCGTAACACTGATGCCGTACGCCACGTAGATTCCCGGAAGTACACGGAAGCGAGCAACAGCGCCGATGCCGCTGCAATGCCACCGATGAGCAGCAGTTTCTTATTTGCAGGCCGCGCAGGAGCGGTCGCGATCCTTGCCGACCCTGACGGAAGCTGAAGCCGTTGTGCAACGTCAGCCGCCGAGTGCGGCCGCCGCGTCGGGTTTTTTGCCAGACAAGCTGCGACGGTATCTTCCCAAAGTTTTGGAACGAGCGCGGGATCGATGTTGAATTCTTTCCGACGCTCCGTCATCGAAGGTGCAACTCGCTCGCAAATCTGCCGATCGATATTGCCCGAATAGAATGGCGGCTTGCTCGTGAGCAGTTCATACACCGTTGTGCCTAACGAGTAGATGTCGTCGAAATGTGTGCTGCGCTCGCCGCTTAGCTGTTGCGGGCTCATGTAAACGAGCGTCCCGCTGCGACTCTGCTGCAAGGTTAATCGAGTCGCCGGGTCAGCCAGACTGCGTGCAATACCAAAGTCTGCTACTTTCAAATCGCCTCGTTGATTGACCATGAGGTTGGAAGGTTTCAAATCACGATGAATCACCCGCGCGCGATTGTGTGCGTAATCGAGCGCCTCACAAAGCTGAGCGATCCAGCCGGCGATCTCGTGCGGTTCAAACACGTGGTGTTCTTTCTCGGCGCGCAACTTCGATAGGGTTTCGCCGTCGATGTACTCCATCGAAATGCAGCCGCAGCGTTCGTCGTGTACAAAGTCGTGAATGCGAACAATGTTTGGATGCGTCAATTCGAGACAGCGCTTTGCCTCGCGCTTGAGCTGACCAAACAGTGCACGATCCTGGATCATCAAGTCAGGAAGAAATTTCAGCGCCACATCGCGCTCTAGTTCTTCATCGCGCGCCAGCCACACAATTCCCATTCCGCCTCGGCCGAGAACCCTGATCAGCGTGTAGCGGCCAAAAACTTTTTGTCCGCTGACAAACTCACGCGAAGTCGCGGCCATGACATCGCCTGCGCGTTCGTTGCTCACTTTGGCCAAAGTATACAACATTACCGTCGAAAGGAAGGTGAAAGCTAGAGGGGACGCTCCCCAAAATGCTGTTGAGTCTTGCCCACAGAAAATAGCCCGCCGCGACACCTTTGCGTCTGACAGGAGGCTTTGATAGGATGCTCCGGCGTGAACGCGCCCTCAGAGGAAGGTGCCTGGCTGGAAGCGGCCGATGGCACACGCCATCCGGTCCATGGTAGTTGTTCGCTCGGACGGACCACCGCTAACACGATCGTGTTGGACTCGCCGAAAGTGTCCCGCCGGCACGCGCTTATTCATCTACAAAATATCGGCGAACTTTGGCTGATCGATTTTGGCAGCAGCAACGGCACGTTTCTGAATAAACGGCGAATTCATCATCCCTTTCGACTAAGCGATGGGGATCAAATCACAATCGGCGATCAGGTTTTCAAGTTCCGCCAGCCGCTCGCCATTTCGGAGCAGTACAAAACGGACGTGATGCAACAAACATTGCGGGAAATCGAAAGTGTTCCCTGCTGGCTGCTGGTCGCGGACATTCGCAGCTTTACGCCCCTCAGTCGCCACGTTCAGAGCCAGGAGCTGGATGTTCTTCTCGGTAGGTGGATTTTCAGTTGCAATGAGATCATCGAAAATCGGCACGGCATGATTAACAAATATCTCGGCGACGGTTTTCTTGCCTACTGGCCGGATGCCGCTACGAGTCTAGAAGAGATCGCGGCGGTCATCTCCGCCTTCAAAGAATTACAGCGAAAACAATGGCCGGAGTTTCGCTTCGTTCTTCACTTCGGAGCGGTCGCGATTGGCGGGGTCGCCTCGATGGGCGAAGAAAGCTTGATGGGAGGCGAAGTAAATTTGATCTTTCGCCTGGAAAAACTGGCTAGTTCGTTAGGCGAGCCGTGCGCGCTGAGCGAGGCGGCACACATAAAGCTGGGGGACATGGCTCCAACACGTTCGCTTGGTGAATTCGAGTTAAAGGGTTTTGAGGGAAAGTCCGAGTTATTTGCTCTTTAACTCGCACTCGAGTGTTCCGCTGGTAATGCGTGGCGGAAGCGAGGGTTAGGCGAGCGCTTGCGAGAGACCGAAGTGATCGACGCCTGGTCGAAAATCGTCGGCCACTTCCTCGTCGCGCACTCGACCCCGGTCGCCTTGCGCGAGGGAATTCTCTACGTCCGTGTGCCCCAACCGGCATTGCACTACGAACTCGAACAGATTTCCAAGTCCGAGATCCTGCTCAAACTTAAAAAACGCTTCTGCGGCAAAACCATCCGTGACGTCCGCTTCAGAGTTGGCTGAGGAGAGAGCAGGTCCTCAGATCGAACTTGTTGCTTGCCATGAATGAGTCAGTTCGAGGCAGCGCTTTGTCTCACGTTTGAGTTGATCAAAGGTCGCGCGATCCCAAATCATCAGAGCGGCAAGAAATTTCAGCGACATTGCGTTCCAGTTGTTCATCGTGCGCAGTGAGACAATTGCCATTCCGGCTCGTGCCAGGCCTTGACGAGTCTCGTTTGCGTAAGGGCCGAAACGAACGGTCGGAATCAACAACGCAATCGGCTACGGCAACTTTCTCAGCGGGGTAGCGTCAATTATTTTGTGTAAAAGCCTTCAGAGGGTGTTTTCTCCAGTGGTTGCACCGCCGCTACGCGCCGTCACACGCCGTCGCGGTCAGGACGGCGGGCGCTCGCCTGAGATGCTTCGGATTTCACAGCCGCCGATCATCTCATTTATCCGATTGTTAGGCAAGCCGGGAATTTTCCGCCCGCTGCTGGAATACTGCACATAGAGGGTCGGTCGATCGCTGCCGGAGCGGTGCCCAGCGAAGAAGCTACCGCCGGGGTTCTCGCGCCGGGTATCGCAAGTCGAGAATGCAGCAATCAAGACTGGCACAGCAATCCAAGGGCTGATCCCCTTGTGCCAGCAAGCGCTGACGCTGCTGAGGAAGCCTTCAGCTTCCCCGCGCAGTGCTACAGCCAGTATATTCTCTATTTGTGTAAGACCGTGGCACTTCGTCAGTCGTTGCAGTGTCCAGGACCAATCGTTCCTTCATTGTATTCTGTGAGGGTTTCCGTCAAGTTGCTGGTCTGGCCCGGTGACAAATAACCGTTGCCAATCGGCGGTACGGTCAACCCTCCGATCATGCCGTCCGCGTCAATTACCGTTTGCTCGACCGCTGTCGGATCCGCTCCATTGGCTATGTTCAGTTTCGCTGCGATTAACTGGTGAGCCACTATCACAAGACCGTTACCAGCCGCGGGGTTATCCAGGATAGCCATGAGTTCCGCGGCTTGGTAAGTCACTGTTCCAATTGTGAGACTGGTTACCGGCCACGCATCTGGATGGTTGCGCCAGTAACCTTGTGAATACGTGCATGAGCTTCCTCCGACGCACGGCAGCGTCGCACACGTAATCATGTTGCTCACCCCGGGGTCACCGCTGGAAGCTACGGGCGCGGGGGCACGGAATACATATGCCGTGTTACACAGCAGGGGAGCCCCAGAACAAGCGCTGGATGCCCCGCAGTTATCATACAGGCTGTCATCGCCGATTGTGATGGTAATGCTTTGTCCGGGGAGTAAATTGTAACTCGTGCAACCCGACGACGGCACGATGCCCCTGAAGGTTGCTTTGCAGAAACTTGGAGCCGCCGCGTTGGGAATCTCTAACGTCGCAGGCCACCGGTTTCCCAGGGCGACGTAGTCGGCCAGCGTCATCCACTGGATTGAGAAGCCTGTCGGCGTACCGGTTTGTCCAGCGGTGACGGTGATAGCGATATTCGATGCTGCTGATGTTTGATACGAAATCGTAACCGCCTCGGCGGCTGGAGCCGGAGCAGGGCCAGGTGGCACGGCTGGACGCGGCACCGGCATAGATCTTACTCCGGGTACGGGAAGAGGCCGGTTAGGCAGTGGTGCGGAAAAAGCCGATTGGTTCATCACCAATCCGCCAAGGCTCAATAACGTTAGTAGTACTGTGTTCATAATTTTCATTTTTTGTTTGTAATTCCTCAGGTCCGCCATGGCGGAGTCCTTCCGTCTTGGGCGCGCGAACCTTTTCTCACCGAGATTAGCCGGTGCTTGATTAGTTCACTGGGGGGTTGAGTTTCTGCTACGCTTTTTACTATCTTGTCACTGCCTACTACGGATACGGTGGGAGAGAGTTCCCGAAAAGTTGGAATTTGTTTCGACACCCGCCAGTCCTTCTGGGAGCGGAGGTTCCAAGAATGCCTACCATCAGGTGATTCGAGGTATTACGAACGCCAGGCAGCGATTTACGAATCACTGGCTGGGATACCCGACCCGGGTTACAGATTCCAAATCTCAACACCGCCCGAATCAGACGCGGTCGCCGGAATGTCTATGGCGCCGAACCCGGCTAAGGGGGGCAGCTCCTTCCAATTCTGGCGCCTAATTTCATTTGAGTCCGAAATGAAGGAGCTGGGCGATCCAGCTGATTATTTCAATTCGCTGCCTTCTGGCGTGAAGCGGATCGGCCTTTAAAGGTGAGTTCGGCAATGCCGGATTTATCGAGATCGCCGAGGCCTTCGTCGATCATGCGGTCGTATTGTTCCCTGGTTGCGCGTGCGAGCGGTAAGTCCAGACCAAGGCTGCGCGCGAGTTCGAGTGCGATTCCGCTATCTTTCGCGGCGTGCGCGGCGGAAAAAAAGCAGCTGTGCTCGCGGTTCTGCATGTCTTCGCCGTCGGTTTCGAGCACGCGCGAGTTTGCGCCGGTCTGCGAGAAAACTTCTCGCAGCATCGTTAGGTCAAGACCGAGAGCCGCGCCGAGGCCGAGGCCTTCAGCCAGGCCGGCGGTGTTGATGTTCATCACCATGTTAACCAGCGCTTTGACTTTCGCAGCTTCACCGGCTTTGCCGATCAATCGGATCTGGGCGGCAAGCTCTTTCAAAATTGGCTCGGCTTTTCGGAATGCTTCCTCGCTGCCGCCGCACATCAGGTAAAGCTTGCCTTCGCGCGCCTGCGTAATGCTCGAGGCCATGCAGGCTTCGAGCGATTGAGCCCCGGCTTTCTCAGCCAGCTTTTCGATTTCGACGTGCATCTGCGGCGAGATCGTGGCGCAATTGACGAACAATTTGCCGCCCGCGTTGATCAATAGATTGTCACCGGGCCCGGCGAATATTTTGCGCATCGCGTTGTCGTCGGTCACCACGGTGAAGATCACATCGGATTCTGCTGTGACTTCGGATAGATCCTGTGCGGCGGCGCACCCAAGCTCCGATGCCAGCGCCGTAGCGGCGGCGCGGTTCGTATCGTAAACCGCTGTGACGTGAAAACCACGATCCTTCAACCGGCGCGCCATGTTCGCGCCCATTCGGCCGACTCCGACAAATCCAACATTCATGACAATAACGTTTGAAGTTTGAGGTTTGATGGTTGAGGTCGCAATGCCGAGCGGCGACCCGAAGTGAAAATGGCGGTAAGTTCGTCAGCCTCCGCCAGCAGAGAAGCAATCTTTTTCTCCAAAAGAAACTTTCCGTCGCGAACCAGCTCAAGCCAGTAGAGACTTTCATCGGCTTCTTCAGCCAATATTCCTAACTTCGAAGCAAACTCAGCTCTTGATCTCGCTCGACACGCGGCGCGGTAATTCGCCCCGACAGACGTCGCGCTTCTAGCGAGTTGATTGGCAAGCACCCGGCCACCGATCGTGTTGGGCAAGCGATCGATCAAAACTAAAACACGAAGCGCAAACTGCTTGGTCCGACTCTGTAATTCTGCGGATTTCTTCATCCCGCAACATCAAACGTCAAACCTCGCCCATCAAACTTCTTTAGAGCTTCCCCGCAAAGAACGGATTGTGTTGTTTCTCCTCGGCGACGGTGGTCATCGGACCGTGTCCGGGGCAGATGATTGTTTCGTCCGGCAACGTCAGGATTTTCTCGAGATTGTTTTGTAATGCATCCCGATACGAAACATTTCCGCCGCCCATTGATCCGGCAAAGAGCGAATCGCCGACAATGGCGATCGGACGGGCAAGCCCTGTCACGACGTAAGTGATTCCGCCCGGCGAATGGCCCCAGGTAAGTCGGGTATCGATTTGCAGATCTCCAAGCCGGAATTTCTTTCCCTCGTCGATCGGCTCGGCACCCGGAACGGCTTCGCGCGCCGGCGAAAAAACATCTGCGCCAGTTTCTTCACGCAGACACGGCAGGTCTGCAACGTGATCGGGATGGGCATGCGTAAGGAGAATCAGTTGCACATCGAGTTTATGACGTTTCGCGAAGCGGATCATCTCCTTGGAATCGCCGCCTGTGTCGAAAGCCGCTGCGGCACGAGTGCCAGGGTCCCAAACGAGATACGCATTAACGGCCATGCCGTTATAGTCGCTGTTGAATTGCGCCAGGCCGTCAGCTTCGATCTTTTCCGGATGCCATTCACTCTGCGCACACAACGCGCGCCCGTCCAAGCCGAGGATGGGCGCCACACTCAGAAGCGATGATTCATCGAATTCGCTCTCACGCAGCTTACGTATCGTTTGCGAGCTGAGGCCAGCCTTTTCGGCCAGTTCCGAATCGGAAATGCCGAGACCGCGCTGCGCTTTTCCAATGATGTCCGCGGGGTTATCTTCGAGTGGAATCATGGCTTCGCCACGCTAAATCGTTGAAGCGTTAAACCGTTAAAAACGCAAATCCGATGTAATGATGTAACCATTTAACGAATCACGCCAGCTATTTGCGCGCCGCCATTTTTTCAACACCTCGTGCCGCTCCTACCGGAGCTGATTCCGTTCTCGAACGGCGGTCACTACAAACATGACGCGCCTGCGGCGCTCAATGCGCCCTCGGTACGCAGCTCAGAAATCTTATCGAACACCAATTTCTCAACAGCTCCGGCGATCTCGGCAACCGTGAATGCTTTCCCGGTTTCCTTTTGCATCGACGTCATTGCGACATTGGCGATGCCACAGGGAACAATGTGATCAAAAGGCGAGAGATCGCCGCACACGTTCAACGCGAACCCATGCATGGTGATCCAATGCCGCACGCCGACTCCGATTGAAGCGATCTTGCGATTTTTTACCCAGACGCCCGTGAGCGATTCGCGCCGGTTCGCGCTGATATCGTATTCCGCGAGAGCGTCGATGAGCAGTTGTTCGAGCCAGCGCAAATACTTGTGCAAATCCTGGCCGCACCGGTGCAGATCGATGATTGGATAACCGATTAATTGACCCGGGCCGTGGTACGTCGCCTGTCCGCCGCGATTGATTGAATACAGCGGGTGCGGCAAGTGCGGGGCGCTTAATTCGCTACCGCGAGTCAGTCCCGTGGCGGACAAGCTGGATCGGTCCGGAGTGCGACCGATTGTGTAAATCGGTTCGTGTTCCAGAAGCAGTAGTTGATCTTCCAAGGAAGGATCGTGCCGTTTCGCTCCCACGATTTCTTCCTGAAACGCAAGTGCGGGCGAAAATTCCATTCGGCCGAGCCAGCGCACATAGAGGCAGGGTCGGCGCGCGCCGACCGGACGCCGCAGCGCGGCGTCCCTACCTGACCGAAGAGTACTCATATTTGCATTCCTCCCGGGAGACCACGTGCCGCCGCTTCGTCCGCGCGCAAATGCGTGAGAGCGATCGCCAGCGCGTCAGCAGCATCGGCATCCGGCGTTTCCGTAAGACCGAGAAGAGCGCGCACCATGAACGCCACCTGGTGTTTTCCCGCCGCGCCGCGGCCAACGGTAGATTGTTTGATTCGTCTCGGCGAATATTCGAAAACCGGCAGTCCGTTTTCGGCCGCAGCCAGGATAGCGGCGCCGCGGGCGGCGCCGAGGATGATGGCAGTCTTATAGCTTTGGACATAGATAACGGACTCGAGCGCGCAACAGTTCGGTTCGTGCGCACGAATTAGGTCCACAAGCCGATCGCGGATCGCGACCAGGCAGGACGACGAACGCAGGGCACTCGTGTTGTGAATGGTCCCGAAATATACAGGCGATGGTTTTCCGTTATTTGCATCCACAATTGCGACACCGGTGTTGCGCAAAGAGGCATCAATCGCGAGCACACGCATTATGGCAATGTTAAGATCGGCTGCTTGACGTTCAACACCGAAAGCTTTGCGTCGCTATTTCGCCTCTCCCCTTTTCCGTTAAGGGGAGAGGATGAAGGTGAGGGGATTTTCTGGCGGTGACGCGACTACGAGCACAACCCTCACCCTACCCTCTCCCTTGCGAAGGGAGAGGCGAGAGACGCGCAAGACAGATACGCTGCGCGTTCAACCCCGAAAGCTTTCGGGGTCAACAACGGAATCGACAAGTTGGGTTACGCAGATTTTCGCTTATACACTCATCTCTGGGGCGGTAAACAGGTGGAACGCGCTGTCCCCAACGCGTTGCCAAAATGAGTGCGGCTTTGCCCTGATATTTGCGTCTTCGGCGATTGATCTGGCATCGTCTTCGGAGAAGCCGATCCACCTCTGACAAAATGCAATTCGTTGTTCGAAGGTTGACAAGCAAATCAGCTGACTTTTTACAAAATGCGTCGAGCATATTGTCGGCGCAAAATAATGCCAAAAAAGTCTAAGCCATCGCGAAGCCGTATCAGCGCCGGTCTGCTTATGTTCCGGCGCAGGAACAACGAACTCGAATTTCTGCTGGCACACCCGGGCGGGCCTCACTTTGCCCGCAAGGATGACGGCTATTGGACAATCCCAAAAGGCGAAATCGCTCCCGGCGAAGATTTATTGACGCGCGCTCAAATTGAATTTGAAGAGGAAGTAGGATGCCGCCCGGAAAACGACAGGGAATGGATTGAGCTCGGCTGGATCCAGCAAAAAGGCGGAAAATTTGTGCACGCCTGGGCATTCGAAGGCGATTTGCCGGACTCGTTTGAATGCAAATCAAACTTGTTCGAGCTGGAATGGCCGCCGCGCTCGGGAAAGTACCAAAAATTTCCAGAAGTCGATCAGGCCTGCTTCTTGTCGGAAGAAGTTGCCAGACGCAAATTGAAGCCCACGCAATTGCCTTTTCTTGACCGTTTGCGCGCCGCCCTTGGCGAGATCAAAACGCGTAATTTCATTTCGCGATAGCTTTTGGAGTGCGCACGCGTCGCTTTCGGTCCGCTACGCAAGGACAAAGCGGTGCGAGGGCGCCCCGCACTCCGAAAGCGCTTGGCGCGAAAACGGTCCAGATTAACTATGACTCGCGGTTTAATCGCGATGGAAATCGTCCTGCTGATCGGCATTGCCCTGCTGGTTTAACCGAACTGGCATTCATCGTGGTTCCGATTGGGCCTCGCCATCCTCGCCACGGAGTACGCACATGGGCGCGGCGCTGGCTCAGAAAAGTTCGTGGAATAGTAGGTGATGTTATCTCCCCTGGCGACCGCGCGGCGTCTCGAAATACTCGTATTTAGCTCGGGCCGGCTTGTTCGCGCGTTGATTGCAAGATGCTCTGCACGAGATTAGAAATGAACCATTGGTTATGTGCGATGCGATGCTCGAAGGACGTGTTCTCTGCTTCTTAACCAGGAATCGGAGCAAAAAATGAACGCTCATGCCTAGACGTCACCAAGATTGGTTTAGTCAAGCGCAACGCGACTTGGATGCCGCTGGGAACAGTTTGGCAAACGGTACTTATGAATGGGCGGCCTTTCAGGCACAACAAGCTGCCGAGAAAGCTCTCAAGGCGGTGTTGCTGTTTTTCAACAGGGAAGAGAGACACCACTCGGTCGTTCAGTTACTGAACGAAGTGCAAAGATTGGCTGAGGTTCCGCAGCCACTGGCGGAGGCGGCGCGGGAACTTGATCGCCACTATATCCAGACCCGCTACCCGAATGGCTTTGCTGAAGGCTATCCGGCCCAGTATTATGATGAGAAGTTAGCGACGGAGTGTATCAGCCATGCCCGAAACATTGTCGGATTTGCCAACCGCATCATTGCCTGAAGCGGGCGTGCGCCTCTCGCAGTTGCGCGAGCGCTACCCGCACGTCGAGGAGCTGCAGCAGTTTGTGAAATGCGTTTCCCGCCTTCAACCTCTGGCTCTGATTTTGTTCGGTTCGCTCGCTACGGGCGAATTCACGCAGCATAGCGACGCCGATGTCGCAGTAATCTTCGCAACCCCTGTTGATTGGATGAGGGTGTACCGCTGCTCATCAGGTCGCGTCCAACCGCTGGTCTATACTGCCGAACAATTCCTGCAGATGATTAACAAGGCCAACGGGCTCGCGCTCGAAATCTGCCACGACGGTTGGATACTTGCGGGTGACGCTGCCTTCCTTCGGCACCTCAAAGAAACCTTTGCCGAGGTCCGGCATCGTTGCGGTTTGGAAAAAACTAAGACTGGGTGGGTGTTGCAAGAACCGTAGCTGACCCGGCCGTGCGCGACCTTGGCGAATGCCGCTAAGGCAAAAGCAAAAAATCAGCCGCGCATCAGGCCAACTGGCGCAAATGTCTGATATCCGACCGATGGCCGGCGCAACAGCACTGCGGCAACCTACCCATCTACTTGCTCGCCGCCTCAGTTGTTCACCGCAGGCTTTTCACAATTACGGCCGTGGCGGCCGTGTCGGGCGCGGGCGTGGCGTCGCACTTGGGCTTGGCTGCGACAAAACACAGGGTGCAGCGCACAACGAGCCTCCATTGTAGCCCGTAAGAGTGCGCTGGTAACCGCTCGGCCGCAGAAATCCATTGCCTACGGGCGGGATAATCAGATCCCCAATCAGCGCATCGGCCTCTGCCAATGCTTGCTCGATACAGCTTCCATCCGCACCGTTGGCGATGTTCAGTTTTGCAGCGATTTCCTGGCGCGCCAATAAAACCAATCCATTTCCACGGACTGGTTGTTGCAGAATCGATTGCAATTGCTGCCGGTTGTAGGTCTGATTGCCAAGCTGCAACTGATTCACCGGCCACTGCTGCTGGTTTTTCCAATAGCTTTCTGATAACACACAACGCGGCGTCGGCGTTGGTGTGGGCGTAGGAGTCGGCGCGCCCGCCGTATCAATCTGCGCCACGAAGACATCGAAGTCACCGCCAGCGTAGGTCGTCTGGAAGGCCCCAGCGGTAGTGGGAAAGTCGCTCGAACGCGTGTATCCCGTAACGTAGGCGTTGCCGGAGGTGTTCACCGCGATGCCGTAGCCGAAATCGAAATCGTTGCCCCCGAGATAAGTGGAGTAGAGGAGGCCGGTGCCGGTGGAATTGAGCTTGGTCACGAAGACATCGTCGCCACCATTGTTGGTGGTCTGGAAGGCGTCAGCAGTAGTGGGAAAATCGCTCGACTGCGTGTATCCCGTAACGTAGGCGTTGCCGGAGGTGTCCACCGCGATGCCGTAGGCGTCATCCTGACTGCTGCCCCCGAGATAAGTGGAGTAGAGCAGGCTGGAGCCGGCGGGATTGAACTTGGTAACGAAGCCGTCGATACCGCCGGCGTAGGTGGTCTGGAACGCGCCAGCAGTAGTGGGAAAATCGCTCGAAGACGTCATTCCCGTAACGTAAGCGTTGCCGGAGGTGTCCACCGCGATGCCTTCGCCGCCATCGGACAAGCTGTCCCCGAGATAAGTGGAGTAGAGGAGGCCGGTGCCGGTGGAATTGAGCTTGGTAACGAAGCAATCACCGTAGGTCGTCTGGAAGGCCCCAGCAGTAGTGGGAAAATCGCTCGAAGACGTCATTCCCGTAACGTAGGCGTTGCCGGAGGTGTCCACCGCGATGCCGTAGCCCCTATCGTCATTGCTGCCCCCGAGATAAGTGGAGTAGACAAGGCCGGAGCCGCTGGGATTGAACTCGGTCACGAAGGCATCGAAATCGCCACCGTAGGTCGTCTGGAAGGCGCCAGCAGTAGTGGGAAAGTCGCTCGAAATCGCAATTCCCGTAACGTAGGAGTTGCCGGAGATGTCCACCGCGATGCCGTAGCCGTAATCGACATAGCTGCCCCCGAGAAAAGTGGAGTAGAGAAGGCCGGAGCCGGTGGGATTGAGCTTCGTCACGAAAGCAGCCTCAACGCCAGGCAAGGTCGTCTGGAAGGCCCCAATGGTAGTGGGAAAGTCGGGCGAACTCGCGAATCCCGTAACGTAGGCGTTGCCGGAGGTGTCCACCGCGATGCCGTAGCCCCAATCGTCAGCGAAGCCCCCGAGATAAGTGGAGTAGAGGAGGCCGGTGCCGGTGGAATTGAGCTTGGTCACGACGACATTGTTGTCACCATGGTTGGACGTCTGGAAGGCCCCAGCAGTAGTGGGAAAGTCGATCGACCGCGTGCGTCCCGTAATGTAAGCGTTGCCGGAGGTGTCCACCGCGATACCGTAGCCGAGATCGTAATCGCTGCCCCCGAGATAAGTGGAGTAAACCAGCGTCGGATCGATAACGAGTGGCTTGGCCGTATCGTAGGCTGCCACTTCAAAGCTTAGCTCATGGCCGTGCCGGAGCACATATTTGCCTTTGACGGATCGGCGCCGGCCGTCCACTTGCTGGTAAATTTCCGGCTTATTCCAGCGCACGGCGCCACCGGCCGTCTGCACCACTAGTTGGCCCTGCCCGTCCACGCACAGTTTGTGCGCACCGGCAACGCTGAGCCGGATACGAGCAGGATCAGCTCCGGGCGCCACCACAAAATCGTATTCCAGTTGGCGTTGGTTGCCGTAATAAACAAGGTCAATACCAGGATAGACTTGTTCATAGCGCACTTTGGCGTAGGTCGCGACATTCGTGCGCCACTTTGAGGGATCGTTACTGATCAGGTAGTTGACTTTGCCCGGTAACTCCTGCTCGCCGGTCACCTTGGCTGCTGGATTTGCAGCCACAAGCTGCGTGCGTAGAACAGTCGATTGGCGCTTTGGCTTCTTCTGCGAACGAGTCGCCTTCTTCGCAGGCGGCGTCGCAGGCTTCTCCGGCTTGCTCAGCACCAGCACTGCTTCCCGGTTGGAAAGGAACAGATTGTAACCGCTGCCTCGGGAGAGGAATTTTACTTGTCGATCTTGCTGACCCTCGTTGGCTTCGAAGCTGAGGGGAAGTTTGCCGTAGCTTTCACTAACCCGGGCACGCGTTGCTTTATCGGGCTTGATCGGCTCGGGCGCGGCTGCTTGCCCTGTCGGCGCGAGGGCAAAGCAAGCGAGGTCGGTGATCGCCGCGTGAACGCTTTGTAAACCGGCGATTGCTGCGCAGAGCAGCGTGATCAGAATAAGAGGAACTCGTGTTTTCATAGGTGATTGTGGATTTTGGATATGGCTTGTCAGGGCAGGTTCGCGGGGATCGGCACACGCGGATTTGATCTGGGAGGACGGCGCGCAGAGGACTGCGCGCCCTACCAAAGGCGTGGGTTCGTGTCACGGGTTTGAAAATGGGACTTTCTCCACCGCTGGCAATCGGGGAAAATCCCCTATTTTTGCGCTATCAAATCCCCTATAGCCCGACGGCTAAAGAAGCTTGGCTGGGAGAAAACAGAACTGGCGAATCTACGCAAGAGCGACCCACAGAAGGTTGAAATACTGCGCACGGTTGTCGGGTGAACGTAGGAACATAGACCTCCAGGTCTGTGCGCCCAGCGGAGTTGCACTCCGCTGCCAACGAGCGAGACAGCGGGTTTCAAACCCGCTGGCCGCACAGGCTGCAAGCCTATGTTCCGATCGGGCCCGGAGGAGCAGACTACGAGCAATTTCTGTATTTCAACAGTCTCCTAGCTTGCGCAAATGCGGCAACTGCCCTGTTACGAAAACCTGCTTCAGTTGCCAGGAGTGGGTCGCGTCCTTTCCATGACCATCAACAATTACTTTGAAGCTTTGCCTTTTGAAACGCCGAAGGAGCAACCGATACAAAAAGATCGGGACGGGACGCTTTTTACTATTTGACCCGCGCCCTAATGGGTGACCCCTATTCCCTTTGACTTCGACGAAGAGCGTCTCTTCGGGGTTCTTGAGGTCGAATCCAACCACGTTCGCGCTTCGCCTTGAGGAGCGTGACTTTCTGCTTCTTGTAGTATGTCTTAACTACGGCAACTGCGGCATCGGATGTTTTCATGGGAGTGTGCGCGGGGCTCGACCCGGGGCTTGCTTTACCTCCTGGTCCAAGTTCCGGTGTGT
This sequence comes from uncultured Verrucomicrobiae bacterium, assembly GCA_963753675.1. Taxonomy (GTDB): domain Bacteria; phylum Verrucomicrobiota; class Verrucomicrobiia; order Chthoniobacterales; family UBA10450; genus Udaeobacter. The sequence goes on from CAVWCZ010000004.1 coordinate 69,357, forward strand.
CGACCATGATACATATCCTGAATCACCAACTTTGCTTTAGTGAGGGAGATGATCTTAAAGAAATTTTCACAACATCTTTGGCTATTCTTCTCAACGCGCCATGTGTGAAACGCTGCATCCTTGATCTCCCATCTCTGCGAACCCCCAGGATCATCAGAGTCCGTCATGACGCCGTTCTCCTTGACCACTATAGTCTGACCGTCTGGCCCTTTCCACGTACCCACTAGTTGCTTCCTGATTGCAGCATCATCGGCCTGCACCGACCCGGGAATCAAAAACAAGGTGGACAAGAGTGTCATCACAGCCGTTGTCAGTCTCAGTTTCATGGGGATTGAACTTACATGATAACTTTCCGCTATTGCAGAGCGTACACTTCCACCAGAGCAACTCCTGTGGTGCCGTTAACACCGCGCACGATTGCTGTGTAGTTGCCTGCTGGCAGACTTGCAATGATGGCAGATTCTCTGGCGTCCATGGGAGCGTGACCGCTGTTGATGACTTGCTGGACCTGGTTGTTCATGATAATCCCGCCGATGATCGTATGCTGCCAGTTATCATTCGAAGCAATCGAAGCGCCGGTGCCATCGTGCAGTTCCAGTGTTGGATCAACCAAGACGTTGGGGACGCCATATTGAGTGAGCTCGGGGCCTATGGCACGGATAATCACCCTCTTTGGTTGAGTCCCTTGAACAATGAACCCGCCAATCATCACGTTGTTACCCGTCCGGACAAAGCTGCGAGTACTAATGTTATCTAGCTTGGAATGAGTGCCGGGACTAAGATCATACACTTCCACCAGTGCGACTCCTGTGGTGTTGCTCACACCGCGTACAGATGGCGGTGTAGTTACCAGCTGGCAAACTTGCTATGATTGCCGACTCCCTTCCGTCACCCGGAGCATAGCCGCTGTTCCGGATATCGGCCACTTGATCGCTGGTAATAATCCCGCCGATGATTGTCTGCCGCCAGTTATCATTCGAAGCAATCAAAGCGCCAGTGCGATTGTGCAGCTCTAATGTAGGATTGTTCAGCGCGTTGGGAACGCCATATCCGGTAAGCTCGGGGCCGATGGCGCGAATAATCACCGTCTTACGCCCGGTCCCTTGAATGATGAAGCCTCCAATCATCACATTGTCAGCTGTCTGAACAAACGAGCGAGTGCTGATGTTGCCCAGCATAGGAGTTCCCGGCGTTGGAGTCGGTGTCGGCGTCGGTGTAGGGCTGGGCCTTGGCGTGGCCGTAGGCGTCGGTGTTGGTCTTGGCGTAGCCGCCGTATCAATCTTCGTCACAAAGGCATCGAAGCCAGGATGGTTGGTTGTCTGGAAGGCGCCAGCGGTAGTGGGAAAGTCGTACGACGACGCGTATCCCGCAACATAGGCGTTTCCGAAGGTGTCCACCGCGATGCCGTAGCCGAAATCGGGAAAGCCGCCCCCGAGATAGGTGGAGTAGAGGAGGGCGGTACCGGTGGAATTGAGCTTAGTCACAAAGACGTCAAAGTAACCACCGTACAGTCGTCTGGAAGGCGCCAGCGGTAGTGGGAAAGTCGCTCGACTGCGTCGATCCCGTAACGTAGGCGTTGCCGGAGGTGTCCACCGCGATGCCGTTGCCGTAATCCTCACTGCCCCCGCCGAGATAAGTGGAGTAGAGAAGGGCGGTACCGGTGGAATTGAGCTGAGTCACAAAGGCATCGCGAGAGTACCCACCACCTCTGTGCGTCGTTTGGAAGGCCCCAGCGGTCGTGGGAAAGTCGTCCGAATACGTGACTCCCGTAACGTAGGCGTTGCCGGAAGAATCCACCGCGATGCCGTTGCCATAATCGAAATCGCTGCCTCCAAGATAAGTGGAGTAGAGCAGGTTGGTACCGGCGGAATTGAGCTTGGTCACGAAGACATCTTCGCGACCACCGTAGGTCGTCTGGAAGGCCCCCGCAGTGGTGGGAAAGTCGGTCGACGACTGCGTCTGTCCCGTAACGTAGGCGTTGCCGGAGGTGTCCACAGCGATGCCCCAGCCTAAATCGCCACCGCTGCCCCCGAGATAAGTCGAGTAAAGGAGGCCGGTACCGGTGGCATTGAGCTTAGTCACAAAGGCATCAACGTACGTGTAAGTCGTCTGGAAGGCCCCAGGGGTAGTGGGAAAGTCGCTCGAAGACGTGTATCCCGTAACATAGGCGTTGCCCGAGGTGTCCACCGCGATGCCGTTGCCGTAATCGGGTATGCTGCCGCCGAGATAAGTGGAGTAGAGCAGGTTGGTACCGGTGGAATTGAGCTTGGTCACGAAGGCATCGTGGCTACCACCGAGGGTTGTCTGGAAGGCCCCGGGAGTCGTGGGAAAGTCGCTCGAAAGCGTCTGTCCCGTAACGTAGGCGTGGCCGGAGCTGTCCAGCGCGATGCCTTGGCCGCGATCGTCGCCGCTGCCCCCGAGATAAGTGGAGTAGAGCAGGTTGGTACCGGTAGAATTGAGCTTGGTCACGAAGGCATCGTAGCCGCCACCGCCGTAGGTCGTCTGAAAGGCCCCAGCGGTAGTGGGAAAGTCGCTCGACAACGTCCGTCCCGTAACGTAGGCGTTGCCGGACGTGTCCACCGCGATGCCCTGGCCGTCATCCTCCCCGCTGCCCCCGAGATAGGTGGAGTAAACCAGTGTCGGATCGATAATCAGTGGTCTGGCCGTATCGTAAGCGGCCACTTCAAAGCCTAGGTCATGGCCACGCCGGAGCACATATTTGCCTTTCACGGATCGGTGCTGGCCGTCCACTTCCTGGTAAATTTCGGGCTTATTCCAGCGCACAGCACCTCCGGCCGTCTTCACCACCAGTTGGCCTTTTCCGTTCACGTACATTTTGCGCGCACCGGCAACCCTGAGCCGGATACGAGCAGGATTAGCTTTGGGCGCCACCACGAAATCGTACTCCAATTGCCGTTGGTTGCCGTAATAAACAAGGTCAATGCCAGGATAGACTTGTTCATAGCGCACTTTGGCATAGGTCGCGACATTCGTGCGCCACTTCGAGGGCTCGTTGCCGATGAGGTAGTTGACCTTGCCCGGTAACTCCTGCTCGCCGGTCACTTTGGCCTCTGGATTTGCAGCCACAAGCTGCGTGCGTAGAACGGTCGATTGCCCCTTGGGCTTCTTCTGCGAACGAGTCGCCTTCCTGGCAGGCGGGGTCGCGGGCTTCTCCGGCTTGCTCAGCACCAGCACTGTCTCCCGGTTGGAAAGGAATAGATTGTAACCGCTGCCTCGGGAGAGAAATTTTACCTGTCGATCTTGCTGACCCTCGTTGGCTTCGAAGCTGAGCGGAAGTTTGCCGTAACTTTCGCTAACCCGGGCGCGCGTTGCTTTATCGGGCTTGATCGGCTCGGGCGCGGCTGCCTGCCCTGTCGGCGAGCCCATGCCGCTGCCATTGGTGTTCATGACGGTTTTCGTCGCCGCACGAACGCTTTGTAAACCGGCGATTGCTGCGCAGAGCAGCGTGATCAGAATAAGAGGAATTCGTGTTTTCATAGGTGACTGTGGATTTTGGATGTGCTTTGTCAGGGCAGGTTCACGGGGATCGGCACACGCGGATTTGATCTGCATTGTTGTGGAAGCGCCGTGCACGCGCCGGCGCGCAAGCGCCCGACTGGCGCGCCCCATCTCAGCGTGGGTTCGTGTCACGGGTTTAAAACTGGGACTTTCGTCCTTCCCCGGCAATCGGGGAAAATCCCCTATTTTTGCGCGATCAAATCCCCTATAGCCCGAAGATTACCGGGCGATTGAGGTCAGGCCGCCCGTACTCGCGATAGGGATGAACTGAGGGCTCTCCATACCTACCGAATGTAACGTCGCACAGCGACGTGGCTACGGCCACGATCTATCCGCTGCAACCGGGCGTCAGCATCCCTTTGTTGTAAGTTTCGAGCGTTGCCGCGTTGTTGACCATCCGCTGGCTATTGGTGGTAAAGCCAACTCCTCCTACATTAATATCCTCTGTAAGAGCTAACCCACCGGGAGGTGGAGATGCCCGGCGCCCTCGCCGGGTTGAGGGTGGCCGCCAATGTTCCAGCGAGACGAGGTAACGAGCGAGCAGACGGCCACCCGCAACAGGCGCGAGCGGAGTGACGGACAGAGGATAATAATGTAGCTGTTCGCTTCCCTCAAGGTTCGCGGGACGACTCACCCCTACCCGGCGCTGTCGCTCCGCTCCGGCCAGCGTCCGCTGGCGGCTCACACACGATAATAGGGCGTGATTAGAGGAATGATCTGGCGACCGTGCTTGCGGTAGGTGCGAAAATCGCTGTCCGTTGTGAAAATCACGGAGTCATCAATCAGCTCAGCCATTCTAACCAGGCAAGCGTCGGCCAAACTCATGGGCGTATCGTCGTACCGCCGAAGCAGCCGCAGGATTCCCGTCACCTGGTCCTGTAGAGAAAATCCAACCGAGATAATCTTGCGCTCCAGCAGCGTACAGAGAGCTTGCTTGCCCTCGCGGGCCCGTTCCAAGAGGAAAAAACTTTCGGATAATGCCGCTTCGCACGTTACGCACGGGTCGATGAAGACCTCGAAGTGTTCTCGTGCCCAGGCATGATGCTGGTCGCGTCGATGCAGAGCGGCTACGATGCAGCCGCTATCGATGAGAATGGTTTTGGCCATAATCTTTCAGGTGTTTCTTGTTAGCTGAAAGATCGCGCGGCAGCGCCTTGGAATCGATGACCACGTCTTCGGTCCGACTCCAGAGCGAGCCCCGATGTTGCCTCGTTAGCGGCGGAGCCTGTTGGGTGAGCCGCTCCCGGACCACGTCGGACTTGGAGATATTGCGAGCTCGGGCCTGACCGGTGATCTCAAAGAATAGCTGATCGGGTAGTTTTACAGTCAGCGTCTTCATACGCTCCATGGTAATACGATTCTAACAATCTCGCAATACCGAGCCTTGTGAAGCAGCGGCGACGGCTAATATGACAAACCCTTCGCATTAATCGATATCCCGGCCGCAGCTTCGCGGACTCTGCACCGCAAACCACGAGTGAACCAGCCTTCACAGAGTTACGGCTCGGCAGGCACGAATTCGCATGAATACGGTTTTTTTACTGAACGTAGCGAAGAGGAAGAATCTGCTCGAAGCGGTGCCGAAACCGGTGGTGAGTAATCTTCCTCTCTTCCAGAATTTTCGGCGTCCTTTGGCGTGTTTCGTGGCACCCAAAATCGCCTGGGGGATTGAGGTCAAGCTGCCCGTACTCGCGATGGGGATGAACTGACGGACCTACCCAACAATTCGCGCGCGCCGCGCTTGAGCGCGTTGCAGTCGGCATAGCCAAGTTTCGCCTTAATATGCTCACAGTGGCTCTCGACTGTCTTGCGACTAATGCCAAACGCCGCCGCGATCTGCCCCACGCCCTGTTTGCCGGCAATCAGAGAAAATACTGCCAACTCGCGATCGGTCAGGGCGTCCAGCACATGAGGAAGTTGCCTGCGGCAGCCAAACCTTTCCACTGCCAGTGCGCTAATCGCCGGGCTGACATAAATTGCGCCTCCGGCCACTGTTTCCACCGCACGCAAAAGGTCTTCCTGCGAACCGTTTTTCATCCAGTAACCGGCCGCACCGGCCCGCAGCGCGCGCTCGGCGTAAATCCGTTCCGGCTGGCGGGACACAATCAGAATACGGATCCGCGGAAATTCCGTCGCGATCTGTTTGATCCACTGGATCCCGTCCCGGTCTTCCAGGAACGGCTCAATCAACAGAACATCCGGCTGATGTTTGCGAATCAGCGCTCGAGCGCCAGAGAAATTATGGGCGCGGGCGCAAACACGATATCTTTTGTCGCGCGCGATGATGGCAGCCGTGCCCTCCTCAGCGACACAGTTGTCTCCAACCACTAGCACCCGGCATAGGGCAAAAATCGCCCCGGCTACAGTGCCTTTCTTTACCTTTTGGAAGTCTGGCAAATTTGAGAATTTCAATTGGAGGGCACAGAGTTTATAGGCATTGACTGGGAAAAGGCAAACACGATTTTTAGCGGCTACGCAGCTTCTGTAGCGGCAGCCGCCTGCTCGCGAAGGCCTTCGGAGTGTTAGCTTAATCAATCGCCTGGAGAGGCAGGCGATCGCCTGCGGGGAATGAGAGCCTGCCCTGAGCGAAGCCGAATGGGTCAATCGCCCCTACCTCGCTATCGCGGCCAGGAAGAGAAACGCGCAGCCGACTACACCGAAGACTAACGCGTAACCTTGCCATCCGTAATCGACAGGATTGAACACGGAATCGACAATCCCGCAGAAGCGGCTTAATTCGGCAGCGAAGTCCGATGAGCACCGCACCACTTGTCTGCCAGATTTGCAAAAAGTCGAAGTCGCCGCAAAGCGGAATGATCGCCGAATTAATTCGGCCGTCGCTCCTCGAGTTCATCAAAAAGAAACTCCCCGGCCTCGATAACAATGCGTTCATCTGCTTCGAGGATTTGGGCGACTTCCGGAAGGACTACGTCAAGGAAGTCCTGGAAGACGAGATTGGGGAACTTTCCGCTCTCGACCAGGAAGTGGTGGAAAGCCTGGAGCAACACGAGATTCTTTCCGCCGACATCAGCAGCCAGTTCGAAAGAAAGCTCACTTTTGGCGAGCGACTCTCTGACCAGATCGCCGAGTTCGGCGGGAGCTGGAAATTTCTGATCACGTTTGGGGCGGTGATCCTCGTCTGGATCACCATCAACGGCATCATGCTCGCGACACGCGCGTTCGACCCTTATCCGTTTATATTGCTAAATCTGGTCCTCTCCTGCCTGGCTGCGGTGCAGGCGCCGGTTATAATGATGAGTCAAAACCGTTCCGAGGCGCGCGATCGGTTGCGAGCCGAGAATGATTACAAAATCAATTTGAAGGCCGAGTTGGAAATCCGGCATTTGCACGAGAAACTCGATCACTTGCTGCGCCGGCAGTACAACCGGCTATTTGAGATTCAGCAGATCCAGATCGAATTACTGCAAGAACTGACCCGTCACAAACGCTAGCCAGCGCGTTGTTTCTGTGTAAAGACGCCCAAAGCTCGGTGTGATCTGTGAGCACAAAAAAGTCGCGCAGGTTACTTAACTCTTCTTTAACTCTGCCAGCTCCTTGAGCACTTGCTTACTGTGCTCAGCTGGTTTCACGCCAGTGTACACCTTGGCGATATCGCCGTCGGGGTTAATGATGAAGGTGTTGCGCGCGGCAAGTTTTTGTCCCTTATAATCCATCACCGAACCGTATTCGGTCGACACTTTGGCGTCAGGATCAGCCAGTAGTTTGAAGTTCAGCCCTTCCTTGGTGCAAAAATCTTTGTGCGATTGCGCGGTATCGACGCTCACTCCCAGAATGACTGCGCCGGCATCACCATATTTCGCGAGGTCACGTTGGAAATTGCGCGCTTCAAGGGTGCAACCGCTGGTGAAATCTTTGGGATAAAAGTAAAGAACTACCCACTTACCGCGGAAATCTTTCAGGCTTACCTGCGATCCGTCGCCGGTAGTCAGACTGAAATTCGGTGCAGGCTTTCCGACTTCTGGTTGTGTTTGAGATTCCGCCGCAGCCATGCATATGAACGTCGCAAAGCCAATAACCGCTGACAAGACCGCGTTTCTGATATTCATTGGTCAGTTTTGAAGCGCGGACGGAGCGAGTCAAGGGCAGGTCTGTGGAGCACATGCGCTTCCCGAAGGCAGAGGATTCAGCTTGCGCTCGGCGACAGCTTTCGAATCAAATAGAAACTTTGTATGCAGAGACCGGACATTGCCGAACATCTTCCGATAAAACCGGTGCGTTTGATTCTCGGTTTGATCGCATGCATCGGAATCGCAGCCACGCTCTTCACGCTGCTGTTCGGATTCATGACCATTCCCGCAAACTCTGTTGGGGTGAGGACGCGGTTTGGGGCTTATCACAACATTGTGAATCCCGGTTTGACCTATGCCATTCCATACGTCGACAAGATTCACATCGTACCTACCCAACGGTTGCAGAAACTCGAGTTCGGTTTCTCTACCTCGGGCGCGACGAACATGTATCAGGGTGATCCGCAGCCGGAGGAAACCGAGACAATGATCACGGGCGATCTAAACACCGCGCTTGTCCCGTGGGTAGTGCAATATCGAATTACTGATCCCAAGATGTATCTGTTCGGGGCGCGCGAGCCGGAGAAAACCTTGCGTGATCTTTCGGAGAGCGTGATGCGAGAAGTCATCGGAGATCGCACCGTTGACGAAGTGCTCACAATCGGGCGGCACGACATCGAGACGTCGACATTGAAACGGCTGGCGGATCTCTGTTCGCAGTACGATTTGGGAATTCAGATTCAACAAGTGCAACTCACAAGCGTGCGTCCCCCGCCCGCCGTGCAGGCAGCGTTCAATGACGTCAACCAGGCGCAACAGGAAAAGCAAACAGCAATCAACCAGGCGTGGGCAGTTTATAACGATGCTGTTCCAAATGCGCGCGGCCAGGCAAAAGAGCGCGAGAAACAAGCCGAAGCGTACGCATTTCGCCGCGTGAACGAGGCCAAGGGCGAAGCAGAAAAGTTTTCGTTATTGCTCGCCGAATATCGCAAGGCGCCAGAGATCACGCGGCGCCGTCTTTATCTAGAAGCGATGCAAGCCATCCTTCCGAGTTTGCAAAAGAAAATTATCGTGGACGACAGCTTGAAGAACATTCTGCAGACGCTGCCGCTTCAGACGCCGGGAGAATCGAGGAACTCGCCATGAACGTGATCGATGTCACTCCACGCCCGGCTGCCGTGTCCGCTGCGGTTCGCTTTTTGCAAAGCCCGATCATGTCAATCCTCGGTATTCTCTTCATTTTGACTGCGCTGAAATGGGGAACACTGCTTTTCGTCGTGCCGCAATATGAGACGGTCATCATCACGCGATTTGGCAAAATCGTTCGCACCATTACCACGCCGGGATTGAAGATGAAGCTGCCGATCCTCGATAAAGTGCAGCGGTTCGACAAACGCATCCTCGCCTGGGACGGGCCGCCGACCGAATGTCCAACCAAAGATAAGCTCTACATCATCGTTGATTGTTTCGCCCGGTGGCGGATCAACGATCCGATGCTCTACTACAACCGGCTCAATGATGAACGAAGCGCTCTGTCGCGCCTGGACGACATACTCGGCAGCGAAACCCGTACCGCAGTTGCCACGCATGATCTGGTCGAAATCATTCGCGTAACCAAAGGGCGGAAACCTGTGCGCGATGAGGAGCTGGAGAAAACCGGCGCCGCTTTGCCCACGACGATTCCCGATGTCGAATTTGGGCGCGGCGAAATCGAAAAACAGATTACCGAACGCACACGCCAAAAGATCGCCGACTTCGGAATCGAATTGCTGGACGAACGTTTCAAACGGAGCAAATACAATCCGGCGGTCGCTGAGAAAATCATCGAGCGAATGTCGAGCGAGCGCCACCAAATCGCTGCACGATTCCGGTCCGAGGGGCGCGGCGAAGCGGCAAACATCAGCGGCCAAAAGGAAAGCGACATCGCCTCGATTAGTTCCACCGCCACGAAGAATGCCCTCGAAACCGAGGGCAAAGCCGACGCCGAAGCGGCTGCGATTTACGCCGCGGCTTTCGGTGCGCCTGATGCACAGGAGCTCTATTCGTTCCTGCGTAGTCTCGACGTGATGCGCGCCGCATTTGAAAAGGACACAACGATGGTCCTCTCCACCAACAGCGATCTAGGCCGAATGCTCAAATCGATGGCTGAAGCCGTGGCTCCAAAAATCCCGCCGCATTAATCGACGGATCGACATTTGCAGTATTGGGCTCTAGGGAGCAACTGTGGGAGCGCGTGCGCCTCGCGCGCACCTTTCGGCCCCTAGCCGAAACGCTTTCTCCAGGCAGTTCAAACAGTCCGCAGCTGGGAAAAGTTCGCGATGGCGAGGGCGCCATCACCGGCGTGCGAGGCGCACGCGCTCCCCAGAACGTCCGCTTGCCGCACGCTCATTCATCGGCAGATTGGAATCCCGATTTTTTAATGAAAACAACGCTTGCTCATCAACTTGCTGATTACACCTGCGCGCTCCGGTTTGAAGATCTTTCCAAGGAAGTGGTGCACGAAGTCAAACGGCGCGTGATCGATTCGTTAGGCTGCGCGCTCGGCGCCTGGAAAGAAGAACCGTTTGCGATCGCCCGAAGAGTGGCCGCTGATTTCTCAGCGAAACAGGGATCGACAATTTTTGGCACCGGCCACAAGGCGCCGCCGGACTGGGCGGCATTCGCCAACGGGTGCGGTATCCGGTATTTCGATTTCAACGACACATACCTCTCGAAAGAACCCGCGCATCCCAGTGACAATATTTCTGCAGCACTGGCGGTGGCGGAAAGCGTCGGCGCCGGTGGACAGGAACTCATCACAGCAATCGCGCTTGCCTATGAAGTGCAATGTCGCTTATGCGACGCGGCGAGTATTCGTGCACGGGGCTGGGACCATGTGACCTACGGGACGTTCTCGACCGCGCTCGCTTGCGCGCGTTTGATGAAGCTTGATCCGGCAAAGACACGGCACGCAGTGAACATTGCCGGGGTCGCCGGCGCAGCCATGCGTCAGGCACGCGCAGGCGAACTCTCGCATTGGAAAGGCGTGGCTTTCGCAAACGCGGCGCGCCATGGCGTCTTTTCTGCACTGCTTGCACGTCACGGAATGACCGGGCCCGCGCCAATCTTTGAAGGAGAAATGGGATTTGAGAAACAACTCGGCGTCTCGCTCGGCAAGGTCGGTGATAAATTTCGCGGCGCGCCTTCGATGATTTTGAAGACAAGCATCAAATATTGGCCGGCGGAATATCACAGCCAAAGCGCGATTGAAGCGGCGCTTTCTTTGCGAAGTGAGATTGGCGATCTCTCGAAGGTCAAAGGCGTCGTGATCGAGAGTCACGACGCTTCCGTGGACATCATCGGAAGCGAGCCGGAGAAATGGACACCGAAAACGCGCGAGACAGCCGATCACAGTTTGCCTTACATCACGGCCATTGCGTTGATCGATGGTGAGATCACCGATCGCCAGTTCGAGCCGGAACGTTTCAAGGATCCAGAGGTCTGGAAGTTCCTGGAGAATGTAAAGGTGGCACGAAACGCGGAATTGAGCGCGATGTACCCGGATGCGGTCGGGAATATCGTGCACATTGATCTTACCGATGGCCGGCGATTGACCCAGCGCATCGATTATCCGCTCGGCAATGCCAAAAATCGGTTAAAAGATTCCGCAGTAGAAGGGAAATTTCTTGCGCTTGTTCGACCGTTCATCGGCGAGAACCCGGCTAGAAATATCATCAAGCTTGTCTGGAACCTGGACGAAGCGAAAAACGTCGACGAATTGATGCAGGCGTTGGAAATCACAAATCACAAATGAGAGATGGTGCAGGAATGACGAAGCACGGACCACATTGTCATCCTGAGCGAAGTCGAAGGGTCCCGTTGAATTACCTCAAAGTCTTCGCCACGGGGTTCCTCGACTTCGCTCGGAATGACGGCCTTTTGATTCGTCATTCGTCATTCGTGCTTCGTCATTTCGCAGAGTAGGAGCAAGAGGATGAGTAAGAGCAAGAGACTGCGTGAGTTGATTGCGAAAGGCGCAGTCTTGATACCCGGCGTGCCGAACGCGGGGATAGCCCGACAGGTGGAGCGAGCCGGGTTTGAGGCGGTCTATATAAGCGGTGCGGGGATGGCGAACTCGACCGCTGGCGTTCCCGATATCGGTTTGCTCACCCTGACGGAAGTGGTGCGCCTGGCCGGCTACATCGCCAGGGCCGTGAAGATTCCCGCTATCGTCGATGCAGACACCGGGTTTGGAGGGTCTGAAAATGTCGCGCGCACAATTCACGAACTCGAAGCCGCCGGTCTGGCAGGGTGCCACATCGAGGACCAGGAGTTTCCCAAACGCTGCGGACATCTTGCCGGGAAATCGATTGTGGACGTCGAGGAGATGACAGGAAAAATCAAAGCAGCGGTTGCTGCGCGACAGGACCCCAATTTTATGATCATCGCCCGGACCGACGCACGCGCGATAGAGGATTTTGATCGAACAGTTGATCGGGCGCAGCGTTACGTCGAATCGGGCGCGGACGCGATCTTTCCTGAGGCATTGCAAGGTGAACAGGAGTTTCGCGATTTTGCCAGGAAGATCGATGTGCCGCTTCTGGCGAACATGACGGAGTTTGGAAAGAGCCCACTGCTTTCCTTTGAAGAGTTGGCCAAATTCGGTTACTGCATGGTGATATTCCCGCAGAGCGCGTTTCGCGTGTCGATGAAGGCCAGCGAGGAATTCCTTCACGCACTGAAAGAGAGCGGCACGCAAAAGGAATGGATCGATCGAATGCAGACGCGTGAAAAGCTTTACAAATTGCTGGATTACGATCCAACTGCGGAGAAATGGTTGGGCGTAACCGACTGACTATTTGTCGTCGCGCGTATCGTTGCTAGAATCAGCGAACAAGATGGGTACTGAAACAAAACCAGAATACAGCCCTGGGCTGGCGGGGGTCATCGCCGGCGAGACAGCGATCTGCTGGGTCGATCCTGCCGCCGGGTTGATGTATCGGGGCTACGACATTCATCAAATGGCCGAGAAGGCCACTTTCGAGGAGGTCGCTTATCTGTTGCTTAACGGTGAGTTACCGAATCCAAAGCAACTGAAAGAGTTCACAGAGCAAATCGCCAGCCAACGCGAATTGCCGGGGCCGGTAACAGAAATGTTGCGACTCCTGCCAGGCGAAACGCATCCGATGGACATGCTGCGCACGGGCGTGTCGATGTTAAGCGCGTTCGACAAGGACCTGAACGACAACTCGCACGATGCCAACATTCGTAAATCGATCCGGTTGATCGCCGGTGTTTCAACGTTAATCACCGACGGCTGGCGCATCTCGCGGGGCGAACAACCGTACGCCGAAAAATCGGAGCTGACCCAGTCTGCGAATTTCTTCTACAAGTTTAACGGCAAAGTTCCGGAGCAATGGCAAACCCGCATGCTCGATACAATCTTCAATCTCTACGCCGACCACGAATACAATGCATCGACTTTTGCCGCGCGCGTGACCGCTTCCACGCTGGCGGGCATTTATGCAGCAGTGACTTCAGCCGTTGCTACTTTGAAAGGCCCGTTGCACGGCGGGGCGAATGAGGAATCGATGAAGATGCTTGAGGAAATCGAAACTCCGGATCGGGCGGAAGCATGGTTAATGAAAAAACTCGGGACAAGGGGCAAAATCATGGGCTTCGGTCATCGGGTTTACAAGAAAGGCGATTCGCGCGTGCCGGCGATGCGGGAGATCGCGCGCGACCTTGGGAAACGCACGGGCAAAGAAAATTGGGTGCCGATTTGTGAGAAGCTCGAGGAAGTGATGGAAAGGGAGAAACAGCTTTGCGCTAACGTGGATCTATACGCTGCGCCGGTGTTTTGGCTGCTGGGATTTCCTCCGGAGCTAAATACCCCGCTTTTCGCCGCGTCGCGCGTAGCCGGTTGGTGTGCGCACGTGACCGAGCAACACGATTACAATCGTTTAATTCGGCCGCGCTCGCTTTACGTCGGTCCACCGCTCCGGCCTTATCCCGGCTCGCCTCAACATTAACTGCAAAGGTGGAACGCGTTGTCCTCAACGCGTTGGTAATGGATTCGGCACCCCCGGTTGACCAATTTGGTGAGTGATAAATCTTGCGCCTTCGGCGATCGCGTTTGCCATCGTCTTTCGCCTCGGCGAATCTTCGATCGGAGAGGCCGATCCACCTTTTGTCATGAGCCAACAATCGCTTCAGGAAAAGTACGCGCCGAAAAACTCCTGCTTCGGCTGCGGTCCGGCGAATTTGAATGGATTGCATGTTCGCAGCTTCGTGAGGAACTCCGATGAATCGCGAGCAGGCGGCGAAGTGGTTGCTGAATGGAAACCGGATAAAAAATACGAAGCGTTCGATGGAATCCTGAATGGCGGGATTATCGGCACGTTGCTTGATTGTCACTGCAACTGGACGGCCGCCTATCATCTGATGAAGCGCGCAGGCGAAGATCGCCCTCCCTGCACAGTCACTTCGGAGTACGCCATCAAGCTGCTGCGGCCAACTCCTACGAACGCTCCGGTTCTTCTCTCTGCGAAAGTTTTGGAGATCACGGGTGACCGCGCGACTGTGGAGGGCACATTGACTGCCGGAGGCAAAGTGTGCGCCACCTGTCGCGGAGTTTTTGTCGCGGTGAAGGAAGGTCATCCCGCTTATCATCGATGGTGAAGGTAGGGCATGCCTCCGGCTTGCCAGCCGAATGGAGTCTCTCTTGGCGCAGTTGAGATTTGTTGCAGTCGCAAGCGTGACGCTCGCGCTACATTTCGCTTTGCTTTTGTTACTCGCGGCGAGTACGCCGGACGGATCGGCTGCGGCAAGCCCGACGCAGGAACGAAACGATTTCGCCACTCAGATTGCAGCCATCGAAGCACGAGTCGGTGGCCGGATTGGTGTGGCTGCGCTGGATACGGGTAGCGGTAAACGTTTCGATTACCGGTCGCAGGAACGTTTCCCAATGTGCAGCACGTTTAAATTCCTCGCAGCCGCGGCGGTGTTGAAGCAGGTCGATCAGGGAAAAGAAAAGCTGGACCGATTCGTGCATTACGACGCGAAGGACATCCTTGAATATGCACCGGTGACGAAGGCTCATTTGAAAGATGGCGGCATGACGCTTGGCGCATTGTGCGCGGCCGCAATCGAACAGAGTGATAACACAGCCGGCAACCTTTTGTTGGATACAATTGGCGGACCGGCAGGGTTAACGAATTTCGCGCGCAGCCTGGGCGACGAAATGACAAGGCTCGATCGCAAAGAACCGGAATTGAATAATACCGGTTCGGGAGACGAACGTGACAGCACAACATCTGCGGCGATGTGCGCGGATATGCAGCGACTATTGCTAGGTCACGTGTTATCCGAATCTTCCCGGCATCAGCTTGAAGACTGGTTGCAGCATAACGAGACCGGAGCACTCATGATTCGGGCCGGCGTTCCAAAAACCTGGAACGTCGGGGATAAAACAGGGCGATGCGGCAATGGCGCGACAAACGATGTCGCTATCATTCGGCCGTCCGGGCGGGCCCCGATCGTAATTGCTATTTACTCGACTAGTTCCACGGCACCAACGGATGATCGCGCCGCGGTTGTTGCGGAAGTCGCCCGCGCGGTCGTGGAAGCTTTTAAAGGTAGCGCACGCCTCTTGCCCGCCGCGGCGTTGGCGGTACAGCTCGCGCTACCATTGCAGAATTCGCTGCCTGAATTTCGCCGATGCACGAGCCAATGCGATACGTTTAGCTGTCATTCATGAGCAATTCGAGGTTTCGCATCATTCCTCTTCCGACCAAAATCGCAGAGGCAGCGCGGCGGGTGGTCAACATGAGCGCATCGGACCACGTGATGGTCACGGCAGATTCCCCCGAAAGCGCTCCGTGCCGACACTGTTTGCGTTGGGCGCAACCTGGCGAGCGAGTAATTCTGTTTCCATATTCCGCTATTCCGTCTGGCTACCCGTATTCCGAGACCGGACCCGTTTTTGTTCACGCTGAGAAGTGCGACCGCTACAGCACCACTGACGAATACCCAGCGGAGTTTCGCAGCGATCGCGTGTTTCGCGGTTACGATTCAAATTACAAGATCATCGACGCGAAAGTTGTGGCTGGCAGTGAACCCGAAGCCGTAATTAAAGAGTTGTTCGATAATTCCGACGTTGCTTTCGTGGATGTCCGTAGCATTACCCACGGCTGTTTCACCTTCCGAGTTCTCAGAGTAGTGCATGCCTCCGGCTTGCCATTCGATCGAGTCGCCCTGTGAATTGTTTCGGTCGCAAGCGAGGACGCTCGCGCTACGTTTGAAATTTGCTGCTCGAATTTCGTCGATGCATGAACGGCTGTGAGCGCGTAATTTTTGGACATGAAGACACTCGAACTTCTTCCACCCCCTGAAACGATGTATCGCGCAATGGTGAAGCGCGACCCGAGCTTCGAGGGAATCTTTTACGTAGGCGTGCGCACGACCGGAATTTTTTGCCGGCCCACATGCACGGCCAAAAAACCGGCGCGCCAGAATGTCGATTTTTTTTCCAGAGCTAACGAGGCTTTGGAAAGCGGTTATCGTCCCTGTTTGCGCTGTCACCCACTCGACCCGAACGCGCGTCCGCCGAAATTGATTGAGCGTCTGCGTACTGAGGTCGAGCGCGCGCCGGGCGGACGCCTGACTGACAAGGAGCTGGCAGCGCTATCGATCGATCCCTCCACTGCACGCCGACAGTTTAAGCGCCATTACGGAATGACATTTCAAGCGTATCATCGCGCGCGAAGGATCGGCCTTGCTTTGAGCCACGTGCGGCAACGCGGTCGCGTTGATGAAGCGCGAAACGGAAGCGGGTTTGAGTCGGAGAGCGGTTTTCGTGAAGCATTCACAAAGATTTTTGGCGAATCGCCGACGAACGCGAAAACGCAAGCCCCGCTGTTTGCGGAGCGAATTGATACGCCGCTCGGCGCCATGATAGCCGTCGCGGATGATGAAGGATTGCGTCTGCTCGAGTTCATCGACCGGCGCGCAACCGAGCGTGAATTGTCGACACTGCGGAACCGATTGCGAACTAATGTAGTGCCCGGGAAACATCGACATCTTGAAACGGTACGTTCGCAATTAGCGGACTACTTCTCCGGTAAGAAACTGGAGTTTAATACTCCGCTCGCGCCGGTGGGATCACCCTTTCAATTGCGTGCCTGGAAAATCTTGCAGTCAATTCCTGTTGGTGAAACGCGTTCGTATTCATGGATGGCCAAACGCCTGGGAGACGAAAATGCGCGGCGCGCAGTTGGCCGCGCGAACGGTACAAACATGATTTGCATCATCATTCCGTGCCACCGCGTCATCCGCGCCGACGGCACCTTGTGCGGATACGGCGGCGGTTTGTGGCGTAAGAAATGGCTTCTCGATCACGAGCTGCGCGCCCGGGGTGACTCGAACACCCGACCTACGGATTAGAAATCCGTTGCTCTATCCAGCTGAGCTACGGGCGCAGAATTGATGAGGGCAATATGTCGCTCTGGAATCGCAAAAATCCAGTGCGAAACGGGGCGAACCCCGCAAGCCTTAAACGTTGTACACACTTGGAGCCGCGGCATACAAGCCGCAGAAAGACTGCGGGAAGACATCGTTGCCGAAGCGCATTTTACTTTTCGGCTGGCCGCCGACAATCTCCGCAAAACTGGTTGGAGTTGGGGCTGCGTCTCAGTCGTGGGTGCGAACGGTCGAACGATCTGGACTGTGCACGCTCATGGCCACGGAAAGCGTTTCATCGTGCGTGCGGATGAAATCCAGACAGCGTTTCTGGAAGCGGAACGGGCGATTCACCAGTTTGCAGTGAGTTTATTGTCGTAAGACTTTCACCACTCTCTGAAATCGCCGTTGTGCTTGTGGAAGCTTGACATTCTGTGGCACTCGATCCGTAAACTCCGAACTTATGAAGAAATACATACTGTCTTTACTAGGTATCTTCGTTGCGACGGCGTTTATCGCTTCTTGTCAGCAGGAGGGAACGACCGTTACGGAAGAACCCACTAACGGGCCACCCTCGTATTTGAATCGTCCTGCGCCGTCACCGACGCGCTAGCGCAAGAAGCGCGGTTTCACTTTGGGCTGCGCGAAAGCGGGCGTCCCGGATGAAAAGCTGACGGCGTTTTTGGAATTGGAAAGGGCGATTTGTGTTCACCTGTTGAGCAAACAATGCTAGCCATAATCGCAGCGATTGCTGCAAGCGTTACGTTGTGCGCGGGTACCACAGCCAACCGATTCGTCGATTTTCCATTGTGCGGGATCAACGGCTGCTTTATTTGCTTGCAGGCTGATCTGGCAATGAAGCTAAAATTTCGGGTTCGGTTTTGATGTTTTTCTCTCGTGCCCTCACTCGTTTCTCTTCGGCAGTGTTTCCTTGCCATGTGCCGATCTCAATAAAGCCGGTGGGAGTGGGCGGCGTGGCAAAACGGATCTGAATCAGGCGCAGCATTTTTCTGCGCCAGCACTCGCACTCAAACTGGCCGCACAGCGCTACTTTCCGGGAGGGCGAAACCTGATCCTCTTCATCTTCTCCGTGGCTTGATCAACCTCCTCTGGCGTGATCAGCACCGTTATTCGCGAGTGCACGGCTCCGCTTGCATTGGCGACTAACGACAAGGATGCCGCATCCACGTTACTCGGCAGATCCGCAATGATTATAAAGTCGTCGCTCCCAAAGGCATAGTAGCAGGCTTCCAGTCGCCCACCGATTCCTTTGATTGATTCCTCGGCAGCCTCGCGGCGTTTCGATCCCCCCTCTTGGAGCACCCCCTTCAAACCTTGCTCCGAATAGGATCCCTGAATCAGGTATTTTGGCATTCGTTCGCTCCTTCCAGCGTTGTATCTGGCTCAGGTTACGACGCCAAACGAGCCGGATCAACTTCACGGTCTTTTCTAGCAACTGAAAATTTTCGGCTATGGCTGCGACGCCGTTAAGAGGATTTCATCCGGAGTAGAGATTGACGCATCACCGCAGGTTTGGTAGCCGCTGTTGCGCAGAACGCCGCGTTTGCCCGCCATGACGAAGGAAGCTTCATCGGCCAATCCCTCTGTTCCGTTGCATAAAGTTTTGGAGGCAGAGTTCGCGGTTTTGCATGGAACACTGGTCCTTGATTATCCGAGCTGGACCCGTTAATTCAACTCTCTCCGAACGCAACCGACGCCACGAGGGTTTATCTAACGACTTCCCCACTAACAAATGGCGCTGCTCGAACGCCAGATTTGTGGACATCTTACTGTCCCTCGGCTTGGGCTCGCTGCTCGATCTGCTCCAGACTGGGATCGGTGCTGTTGATCCAATTGCGCGCCTGACTGATTTGTGCCGGATTCGCCGGAATAGCACGCGGAATTTCCTCGCCTCTCGCCACCAGCGCGCCTTCATATTTCACAGGTTTCCCGCGTTTGATCGGAAACTTCCAGTGATGTCCGAACTTGTAGAGGGCGTAATACATGGTCTTGGCCTCAACTGCACCCACGCCACTGCAACGCATGGCGTAGTAAAACATCCGGTCGCAGTCCTGCCATGGCCGCTTGTGCTTGCCATAGGCGACGTCGTGCAGCACCGAAGCATTCCTGTATTTTCCTTCAAATGGTCCGCCCATGATCGACCACAAATAGCGGGGAATCGATGCGCCATCGACAACCGAACCGATCGGAGCGGTCCAGACTTCACCATGCGGATCGGTGTAGCGCAATTCAGTTAACAGCGTCATGGTTCGGCCGTCCGAATTCCATTTCGTTATCGGCTCGCCGTTGTAATGGCCCCATTTGGTTGCCCCGGGGATCGTTTGGTCGATACCGGAGGGGCCATCCGCGCCGTTGCGGGAGGCGCACCCGGCCAAAGCACTCCCGATCAGGGTAATGAACGCGAACGATTGAACTATCTTGCGGCTTCCCATAAGCGGGGAACGTTTATCTCTCAGCGTCAAGATTCAACTCTCAGGTCGACACCATCTGATGAAAACTGAGGTATTACCAACTATTGCGGTCGACGGCGGTCAAATCGCCTATCGGCGAATCGGCAGTGGCCAGCCGCTTTTGCTTCTCAATGGCTTCGCCGCGACAATTGCAGACTGGGACCCCTCATTCATCGATAGACTCGCATCTTCCCGTGAGCTCATTCTGCTCGACAATCGCGGGATCGGCGGCTCCAAGGATGATGGACAGCCGTTCGACATCGCCAGCCTTGCCGAAAACGCCGCACACGTAATCAAGGCTCTTGGTTTCAAGCGGACGAGTGTGCTGGGATGGTCAATGGGCGGATTTATCGCGCAGGCACTGGCAGCGAAGTGCCCGGAACACGTCGACAAGCTGATCTTGCTATCGACCGACTCGGGCGGCCCCGATACCGTTCTGGCCTCGACTAGCGTCTGGTCGCTACTCGTCGACACATCCGGCACGCCTCACGAACAGGCCCGTCGCTTGCTGTTCCTCCTTTTCCCGGGCGATGTCGCCGAATCTTTTTATCGGCAATTCGGCGACATCGTGGCGGCAGCGCGCGCGCAGTTGTCTCCCGATCTGTTGAGACGCCAGGCTGCAGCTATGGATGCGTGGCATCGCGAGGGCGCCGCCAGCCAATCGCGAGAGATACACATCCCGGTGCTAATCGCCACAGGCGCAGAGGACATTGTGATCCCTCCGTCAAATGGATTGAAACTCGTTAATTCAATTCCTGGCGCATGGCTTGCTCAATTTCCTCGCGCTGGCCATGCATTTATGGCGCAGTATCCCCGCGCCCTTGCCGAGCTCATTAACTGTTTTCTCGAAATGTCGACGGACGAAAGCCTCGTAAATTGAGAGGCTTGCGGCGTGGGGTCTTCAAAGTCCCCGGTCAGACCACATCGATTCTAGCGAACCCCCACCGGCGTTCAACGCGCCCAGGATCTCCAGCGTTTACGGATCGGCTTTGCGTAACGTTCTACGTCCATTTTCTTTATCCGTTTAACGCCGTCCTTCATCGCATCCGCCACAACATCGGCCGATTTGTCATATTGTTTCCTGAGCCGATTTGAACAGCGGCCAGAGAAACGGCAGCGAAAGAACGCTCCAGTTAAATTTCCCCAACGGCGATTCGATTTCGATTTCGCGTTTGCTTTCAACGGGAGCGATGTAGCGGATGGCCAGACCAATGGCAATTCCAAGGCCGAGTGCGCCAAGGATAGTGGGGACGGGATTTTCGCGCACCAAATGTTCGGTACGCTCCAATGCACGGCTCGCTTTCTCCCTGGTTTGGTCCCACGCCTGGCTCACTTCTGTAGAGACTTGCTGCGTTGCGCGGCGAAATTGCTCACGACCCGCGGGGCCATTTTGTTCTTCGTGCGGCTGAAACTGCGCCGGAAGAGGTTCGTTTCTGGTAAAATCGTTTTCGTTCGGATTCATACAAAATTCTATCGGATGCCGAGGCGCGATTGCGTTTCTATTCTGTAATTGTTTTGCACTCGAAACACAGCGCTGACTGTTCTAAACATACATCCGAATTGCGCTATCCACAAGGAGGCCGCTACGTTATCTGGCGATATGCCTCGTAAATATCTTCGCCCCAGAGCACAAATATCACCTTCGCGATCGCATCGTTCGCCGCGAGAAACTGACGTGTGGTTTTGAGTGCGATCTGCGCGGCTTCGTCGATCGGATAACCGTAAGCGCCGCAACTGATCGCCGGAAACGCGACCGTTTTGATGTCGTTCTCCGCTGCGAGCTGCAGGGAGTTCCGGTAGCAATCCGTCAGCGTCAGCGCTTCTCCAGATTTTCCGCCGCGCCAGATCGGGCCCACGGTGTGAATGACAAACCGCGCGGGTAAATTATACCCCTGTGTGAGCTTGGCTTCGCCAGGTTCGCAGCCGCCAAGTTTGCGGCATTCAGCAAGCAGGTCAGGGCCTGCAACGCGATGGATCGCGCCATCCACCCCGCCTCCGCCGAGAAGCGTACGGTTTGCCGCGTTCACGATCGCAGCTACGTCCAGCTTTGTGATATCGCCGCGGACAATTTCAATCTTTCCCATAAATGGCAGCGATCACGGCGAGAGTCGATCGATGTGCCATGACCCGTCCGCCTGTCGGCTGTAACGAAACCGATCGTGCATCCGATTCGGCCGGCCCTGCCAAAACTCCATCATATCGGGTGTAAGGCGGTAACCACCCCAGTGCGGCGGCAATGGGATCGGTTTGTTGCGAAAGCGTTCGGTCATCTCGGCCATGCGCGCATCGAGGACGCGCCGGGCATCAATCGCTGAGCTTTGACGTGAAGCCCATGCACTCAATTGACTCCCGACGGGACGCGAGTGAAAATAAATCTGCGATTCTTCACGCGAGGTCTTCTCCACCTTCCCGCTGATGCGAATCTGCCGGTCCAGTTCGATCCAGTAGAACCCAAGCGCGGCGTAAGGATTTGCCTCAAGCTGTTTCCCTTTCGCACTTTCATAATTGGTAAAAAATACGAAGCCGTCCTGATCGAAACTCTTCAGCAGAACAATGCGCACCGACGGTTTGCCAGCGCGATTTGCGGTAGCGAGACTCATTGCGTTTACGTCGCAGATGCCCGCCTCAATTGCGGCCGTAAACCAGTTGGCAAATTGCTTGATCGGATCGGAATCAAGGTCGCTCCGGCGTAGACCCTTGCCGACATGGTCGTAACGTGAAGCTGCAGGATCGCGTGGAACCTCCATCACGTTAAAAGACTCGGCGCAACAACAGGTCGCAAGAAAATTATCGAGCCAGCAAGGAGCGACGGTCTCCCCAGCGCGCCGCAGGAACGTAGCATGCGTCCCGCCCACCGCGGAGGGCCAGAGGCTCGCGCTACCTTTTCCGCTACCGCTCGGTTTTATTGACTATTCAGAACCATTTGCGGCGCAGGCTTGCTCATCTCGATCCGCTCACTGACCCTTTGAATTTTTGCATCCTGCTCTTTAGACCGGACGGCAACGCTCCGCATTTCTTTCTTTAGCTCCCTGATCGCCTTCTCGAAATCCTTTCCCTGTTTCGCAGTCGCCGCTTCTTCTCTTGCGACCGTTGCTTCTAACCGCGTGATTATCGATTCCTGCTGCTCCACCTTGCTGTGCTCTTTAAGAAACTCATTTAGCAGCATCGCGTTTACCTGGTCGTACCGCACGCTGTAAGGTCTCCCGTCCTTGTCGCGCACCACCAAGTCAGAATTTACCTTTTCTACGTCTTCGGCCACAAGTCCGAATTGAGACGTGCCTGCGGCGTCAATGTCCTTCTTGTAACGAAAAGTAACCGGTTTAAGGGCGAGGAGTGCTTCGCTGGCTCGCTCCATTGGCTTTATCTCTTCTTTAAACCGTCGGGAAGAAGTCGTGGTGCCGAGCTTACCCGCTGAATTAACCAAAACGCCGATTCCCACGGAAGTCACGCCAAAAATGTTGCCGATGTAACAGGTGTTGCTCGCGTTCTCACCATCAACGTCCGCGCCGATACAGATAACGTTATCGGCCGTCGAAACGCCAGTGCCGGCATTTATGCCCAAAGCCGTGTTGGATCTCCCGATCGTGTTGTTTGGGAGCGCTCCTGCGCCCATGGCTGTGTTGAAGCCGCCGGTGGTGTTATGATTGAGCGCATCATCGCCGTTGGCCGTGTTGTCGTTGCCGGTGATGTTACTCACGAGCGCGCGAAAACCGGTGGCCGTGTTGCTGGAGCCTTCGGTGTTGAGAGTGAGCGCTTGGCCACCGGTGACCGTGTTAAAGGCACCGGTGGTGTTGCTAAAGAGCGCTTCCCCATCGATGGCCGTATCGCCGCTGCCGGTGGTGTTGCTGACGAGGGCAAACGCTCCATTGGCCGTGTTTAAGGAGCCAGTGGTGCTGCTTAAAAGCGCCCCCGCGCCAGTGGCCGTATTTTCGTCTGAGGTGTTGACAAAGAGAGCCCCAGCGCCAAGGGCTGTGTTAAAACTGTTGGTGGTGTTACTCCTGAGCGAAAAGAAACCCACTGCCGTATTGAAGCCGCCGGTGGTGAGACCAAGAAGAGCGCTCTGCCCTTCCGCCGTGTTGCCTCCGGGATAGCCGCCGTCCGGTGCCGGGACAACCGCTTGCACTTTTGGCGAGACAGCAAAAGCCACGCCTAGCAGTACGATGAGAATTGATGGAATTTTCGTTTTCATAAGCGCAGCTTCGCAAAAACGTTGCCACCGTGTCGAGATCGAACTCCGCTTGCGGCTCGTTTACTTGGCCGATGTTACGGTCCACAAAGTATGCCCGCGCGATTTCACGGTTGCGCGTAGTCGCGCGGTCTGACAATGGACGTCTCTGTGCGCGGGCGCGCTTTACGGATTCGCGACGGCCACTCGCGCTAACGGCCTGTTAGTTTGCACTCGCACCTTTACTTGCTGCAGTTCTGCTGCCAGATCCGCAACGGTCGCTTCCAATTTCTCAACCTTACGGTGCTCCTTCAGAAATTCGTTGAGCAACATCGCGTTTACCGCCTCATAACGTACGGTGTAGATCTCGCCGTTGTCGTCGCGCACCACCAGGTCGGGGTTCACCTCGGCGACCTCCTCCGCAATCAAACCAAATTGCGGCGTGCCTGTCGTGTCGCTCTTATAGTGGAACGTGACCGGCTTAAGCGCGTGGATCGCTTCGCTGCCTTTGTCCATCGGTTTGATTTCCTTTTTAAACCGACGCGAAGAGCTCATCGTGCCGAGCTGGCCGGCGGAGTCGATCAGGACGGGTACGGCGTCTGCGTGTGCGGTTGTGACCCCCCGAATGCGGCCGATAAAGCAGCTGTTGCTGACGTCCGCACCAGCGTTCCCGATGGCAATAACGTTACTGGCTGTAGCGACACTGATGCCGGATGCATCGCCCAAGGCGATGTTGTTGGTGCCGATGGTGTTGGTCGCCAGCGCTAACTCACCGATGGCCGTGTTGAGGCTGCCGATGGTGTTGTTCTCGAGCGCTCGGGAGCCGGTGGCCGTGTTTCGCGTACCTTCCGTGTTGCTAAAGAGCGCACCAGTACCAGTGCCCGTGTTGTTACTTCCGGTTGTGTTGATAGAGAGCGCACCAGTGCCAGTGCCCGTGTTGTTACTGCCAGTTGTGTTGCTAAGAAGCGCAAAAGCTCCGGTAGCCGTGTCGGAGAAGCCGACGGTATTGAACGCGAGCGCGTTTAACCCAATGGCCGTGTTGTCGGCGCCGGTGGTGTTACTTAAGAGCGATTGAAGACCGATGGCTGTGTTGTGGTCGCCGGTCGTGTTGCTAAAGAGCGCTCGCCACCCGGTCGCCGTGTTGTCGGTGCCGGTGGTGTTGTTGAAGAGAGCTAATGCTCCGTTGGCCGTGTTTTGGCTGCCGGTGGTGTTTAGCAAGAGCGCTCCAACGCCCGTCGCCGTATTTTCATCTCCGCTATTGAGCACAAGGGTTCCAGCGCCGACACCGGTATTGAAGCTGCCACTGGTAAGGCTCTCGAGCGAAAACCAACCAACTGCCGTATTGAAACCGCCGCTGGTAAGGCCAAGGAACGCGTTTTGCCCTTCTGCCGTGTTGCCTCCGGGATAACCTCCATCAGGGGCGGGGACGACCGCCTGCGCTTTTGGAAAAAGCCCATAAAAGAGGAGCGTAAGTACAATGAGAATGGATTGAATTCTGGTGGTCATATGCGTGAAGTCTCCGAAGAGTTCCCTCACGCTGTCGAGAAAAATCTCAGCGCACAGCTCTAGCCGGGATCGGTGATCCCGGCCGGGAGGCCCTCGTTTCAAAGACCGGCATCAACGATGCCGGCTACAACTTTACGCGTCGATATTCGCTTTACCGGTTGTTCACAGCCACTTGCGATCCAGGTTTGGTCGTCTCAATTTGTGCGCTCACCTTTTGAAAAGTGGAGGCCAGGGCTTCAATTCGCTTTTCCTGTTCCACAAGTTTCGACTGAAAGCTCTTCTGCTGTTCTGCAACGGTTGCTTCCAATTTTTCCAGTTTCCTGTGCTCTTTAAGGAACTCATTGAGCAACATCGCGTTCACCCGATCGTAGCGGACACTGTAGGGTTTTCCTTCTTTGTCGCGCACGACCAGATCAGGATTCACCTTGTCAACGTCTTCGGCAACGAGTCCGAACTGCGATGTGCCTGCCGGATCAATCTCCTTTTTGTAGCGGAACGTGACCGGTTTGAGTGAAAAGATCGCTTCGCTCGCCTTATCCATCGGCTTTATCTCGTCCTTGAACCGCTGTGAAGAGACTACCGTGCCAAGGTGACCGCCGGCGTCAACAATGACTGTTACACCTCCTGGAACGACTGCTCCGCTGATGCCCGCGATATAAGTGGTGTCCTGATTTACGTCGCCAATGCGGATGGTCCTTGACTCGCCGGCAACACCGGCGGCGAAGATATCGATATTGAAATCGCCCGTCGTGAGCTTGAGGCCCGCCTGCGCGCCGACGTCGATGTTGCCCCGGCCGGTTGTGTTCCCGAGCGCGCCTGCACCAACGGCCGTATTAAAATAGCCGTCCGTATTGCTAGAGAGCGCATCGGCACCGATAGCAGTGTTGCTATCGCCGATGGTGTTGCTAGCGAGTGCTTGATAACCGCTAGCTGTGTTGGCGGGTCCGGTGGTGTTGTTAAAGAGTGCTTGAACGCCGTTGGCTGTGTTGCCGGATCCGCCTTCGTTGACTAAGAGCGCCTGATAGCCAACGGCGGTGTTTGAATCGCCATCAGTGTTACTGGATAGCGCCCCAGCTCCAACTGCGGTGTTGTGGATACCAAAGTTGTTTCCGGTCGCGTCGTTAAGGCCGAGTGCGCCATTACCAATGGCGGTGTTATCACTGGCGTGAATATTCTCAAAGAGAGCGGAATTGCCAAGGGCGCTGTTGCCGTTTCCGTCAATGTTATTAAAGAGCGCAAAGGCGCCTACAGAACTGTTGGCATTGCCGCTGCCGTTATAGACAAGCGCATCAGTTCCAATGGCCACGTTCTCTGTGCCGGTGTTGTTGAGCAACAGCGCTCCAGCGCCAACTGCGGTATTGGAATCAGCCTTGTTGAGGACCAGCGTTCCAACGCCAGCACCGGTGTTGAAGTTGCCGCTCGTATTGACATTAAGGGAGTACCAACCAAGCGCTGTATTTCCAAGGCCGGTGGTAAGAAAGTTAAGGGCATGCACCCTTCCGCTGTCGTGAACCCGGGATAGCACCCTTCCGCCGGCGGATTGAGTGCGTGTGCTTTGCGCCCGGGAGCCGCCAGCCAGAGGAACGCGAGTACCGTGAGAAAAATCCGAATTGTTGTTTTCATATGCGTGAAGCTTCGGAAAGATTTTAGCTGCATGTCGAGATTAATTGCTCTTCGCGAATTCACTTCGATTTGATCAGAGGACACCCTCCCTCCAAAAGTAGGGCGCGCCAGTCGTAGGGTTGCCGCGCATTTGTGTAAGCCACCGGTCTGTAGCCGGTTCATGCTCGTCATCGCCGACCCTTGTCTCAGTCCTCGAGTGCTTGCCTGAAAAATCGCCCTCGCTTTTTGAGCAGTTTGCCTTTCGCCATTTTGACTTTTCTTGCCGTAACTCGTTAAGGCCATTGGCAGCAGAATTGCCGGGACCAAAATTGTGACACGACAAGCGACAGAGGGGTTTCCTCGTGCTCATACTCGTTCCGACCGGCTTTAAGCACGAGCAGGAGCGACAGCCAGAGAAAGAACAACAAAAGAGATGCGATTGGAAAGTCCATGAGTTCCATTTAATCTCCTGCGCATGACTTCGATCTGGGATCTTGCAAATCCGCAATTGCGAGATCTCGCCGTTTACGAACCGGGAAAGCCGATCGAGGAAACCGCGCGCGAGCTCGGCATCGATCCAGCTGAAATCGTCAAGCTGGCTTCGAACGAAAATCCGCTCGGGCCCTCTCCAAAAGCAGTCCGGGCGATGCGGGCGGCGATGCCCAACGCGCATCTGTATCCCGATGGAAGCGGATTTTATCTGTGCCAGGCAATCGCGACGAAACTGGGTCTCAAGCCGGAGAACGTGATCCTCGGCAACGGATCGAATGAAGTAATCGAATTTCTGGGCCACGCATTTCTGAATCCAGGCGATGACGTAATCACCTGTCGTTACGCCTTTATTGTTTACAAACTGCTCGCTACCGCGTTCAACGTGCGCACGATCGAAACGCCCAGCCCTGATTATCAGCAGAATTTGGAAGCAACACTGGAGGCCATCACGCCAAAAACCCGGGTGATCTTTATTCCAAACCCGAATAATCCCACCGGCACATTGGTTTCGCAGTGTGCGATTGACCGTTTCATGTCGCGAGTTCCCCAAGCCATCGTTGTCGTTTTCGACGAGGCCTATTTCGAATTTCTTGATGAGCCGCCCGACACGCTCCGATTCGTTCGCAGCGGGCGAAATGTCGTGGTGCTACGGACGTTCTCGAAAATTCACGGCCTTGCGGGCCTGCGAATCGGATATGCCGTGGCTCCTCCCGAGATGATCCAGGTGCTTCATAAGACGAGGCAACCATTCAACGTCAACAGCATCGCTCACGCCGGAGCGCTTGCGGCCCTCAATGATGAAGCGCACCTGCGCAAAACAAAGCGCGTGGTAGACAAAGGCCGCGCTTATTTGCAGGAGAAACTTGCTGGGCTGCGAATCCCATTTGTGCCAGCAGTTGCGAACTTCCTGATGGTGAATGTGGGCGACGGTTGTGCGGTATTCGAGAAGCTTCTGCGACGGAAAATCATCGTGCGTCCGCTCAAAGGTTATGGCTTGCACGAGTGGGTCCGCGTTTCAGTGGGCTCAATGGAACAAAACGAGAAATTAATCGCGGCACTGAGCGAACTGGTCTGCCACCAAAGCTAGGGATGGCACAGCGCGCCGTTCCTACGGGATCCGGCCAGCGCATTTGGCAACCGAAGCGGTTGCCCTACAATTGTTTTCCAAAGACATGACTGCTTTAGACACCATCGCTGCTATCTCTACGCCGCCTGGTGAAGGGGCTATAGCACTCGTTCGGATTTCCGGCGCAAACGCGATCCAAATCGCTGACAAGATTTTTCGTGGCAAAGAACGACCATCGCAGTTCACATCACACGTTCAGCATGTGGGCGAGATTCGCAGCGCAGAAAGTCAGTTGATCGATCAAGCGGTGGTCTCTATTCATCGTGCACCTGCCAGTTACACCGGTGAAGATTTGGTCGAGATCAGTTGTCACGGCGGCACACTGGTTTCCGCCAAAGTGTTGGAGACATGTTTTCGCGGCGGCGCAAGAGCAGCGCGCCCCGGCGAATTCACCGAGCGCGCGTTTCTAAACGGCAAGATGGACCTGACTCAGGCCGAGGCCGTAATCGATTTAATCCGCGCCAGAACGGATCTCGCACTTCGGTCGGCCAGTGAACAACTCGAGGGCCGACTGGGCGATCAGATCCGAAAAATTCGGGACCAATTGATTTCGCTCGTCGCGCACATCAATGCGTCAATCGATTTTCCTGAGGAAGAAATCGACCCGGAGGAAGGCGAAACACTGTGCGCCCGGTTCGATTCCGTTCGTGAAGAAATCGCGGGTTTGCTTGCGACCGCCGATCAGGGGCGCGTGCTGCGCGAAGGCGTTCGGGTAGTCATTTACGGAGCGACGAATGCCGGCAAATCAAGTCTCTTGAATCGTCTGCTTGGGTACGATCGGGTCATCGTCAGCGACACGCACGGCACGACACGTGATACGATCGAGGAAAACGTGAATCTTCAGGGCATGCCAATCCGGTTGGTCGACACCGCAGGTTTGCGCGCTTGGGAAAGCGAATTGGAACGCGAAGGCATCACGCGCACGGAAAAATCGCTGCAACACGCAGACTTGCGTTTGCACATTGCTGATCGCAACGCATCGAAGCCGCCGCACTTCAACTCGCGAAAGCTTTCGGAGTTCAATGGCAGAACCGATAACACGAACGAATTTGTAATCTTGAATAAAAGCGATCTACCCGAGCACAGTGACTGGAAAGATGTTCCTGCATTACGGCTTTCGTGCGCGACCGGAGAAGGCCTGCCGCAATTACAAAAGGAAATTCTGGCCCGCATTCGCCATCAAAATCTGCGGCCGGAAAGCGCGATCGCGATTAATACTCGTCATCGCGACTGTCTCCGCCGCGCACTGGAATGCTGCGATCGGGCGCGAACGGCACTCGGCGATGGTCTATCTGGAGAGTACGTCGCGGTTGATCTTGATCAGGCGTTGCGCGCAGTTGGCGAAGTCATCGGCGTCGTGGACGTGGAACAGATTCTCGATTCCGTTTTCAGCCAGTTTTGCATCGGCAAATGAAAGAAACTGGCAGGGCGCGACCGCCGGGCGCGCCAAGGATTTCGATCAGGAGCAGAATTAGTCCATTGAGCACGAGATCACGTGAATGGAAGCCGTTTAAACCGCTTGAGTCATGCGTTCATGTAGGCACCCAGCTGAAGCCGGGTGTTAATGAGAAATGAAGCGCTGCGAAACGTACGAGCGATTCGTTAGGCCGCTGCTCTTTTCCTTCGATGCCGAGACCGCGCATCATCTCACCATCGGTTTGCTTCGCAGGATGTCACAGTCCGATCTCGCGTTAGGCGCACTCAAGTCTTTTCAACCGCCGTCCAAGCCCAAAACACTCTTCGGTTTGAAGTTTCCAAATCCGATCGGACTTGCCGCCGGCCTCGACAAAAACGGCGTTGCTCTTCGTGCGTGGGCAGCGTTCGGGTTCGGCTTTATCGAGATGGGGACCGTGACCGCAAAGGCGCAGCCGGGAAATCCCAAGCCGCGCATCTTCCGATTACCCGAGCAACAAGCGTTGATCAATCGCCTCGGATTTAACAACGACGGCGCCGACGTCATTGCTCAACGACTACGGGCGCAGCGTGAGAGCCAAAGATGGCCAGCGGTTCCAGTCGGGATCAACATCGGCAAGTCCCGCGTAACGGCTCTCGAACAAGCTGCAGACGATTACCTTTACTCATTTCGTTTGCTTAGGGAGTTTGCCGATTACATCACGCTAAATATCAGCTCACCAAATACTCCGGGCTTGCGCGAGTTGCAGGAACCTCAAAAGCTCGCGCACTTGCTGCACGCCATCGCCTGTGAAGTCGGGACCGATCCAAAACCGATCATGGTGAAAATTTCACCTGATCTGTCGGCTGCTGAACTGAAAGAAATTCTCGCAGTCTGCGAAGAGAACGGCGTGGCTGGAATCATTGCGACAAACACCACGCTCGATCACTCATCGATTTCACCCGATGTACATCAGGAAGGCGGTTTGAGTGGAGCGCCGTTGCGAGAAAAGGCGACTGCGTTGGTGCGTGAAATCGCCGCGCAATCTACAATTCCCGTGATTGCTTCCGGCGGAATCTGTGACGCTGAATCTGCGCGGGAGAAATTTGAGGCAGGCGCACACCTGGTTCAGCTTTACACCGGACTGGTATATCGCGGACCGCGACTTTTACGCGAGATCATAGATAAATTGTAGGGCGGGCGCGTCGCCTGCTGTTGCCACGGTTGGCAACCGGAGCGGTTGCCCTACAGTTGATCGATTTTTGAAATGAAAATTTCCCGTAAGATCCTCAAATTTACCGAGCCGCTGACGTACCGGCGCGGCTGGCGAAGAGCGCAACGCTCGATTTTTCGCGTACCTCTGGGGCCAATGCTGGCACAGGTCGATCGGGAACGCGCCCGCGAAATCCAGCAGCGCTACGCGAATTCAACCGCGGGCTACGCCAAATACGCAAATATCGAGCCGTGGTTGCGATTGAACCGCGAGCGGGTGCAGGATTTGAACCTTCATCGTTCGACGCCGAAACGGATACTCGACCTGGGGTGCGGCGGCGGATTCTTTTTGTTCATTCTCAAAAATCTTGGCCATTCCGTTCTGGGCCTCGATGTCGAGCGCGTTCCGTTGTTTGGCGAACTGCTGGAATTGTTCGGAGTTCCGCGAGTCGTTTATCGGATAAATGCCTTCGAACCACTGCCCGAGCTCGGAAAAAAATTCGATTGGATCACAGGGTTTTCAGTCAACTTTAATCTTTATCATCCATCAAAAGAACGGTGGGGAACGGCGGAATGGGACTCTCTTCTGCACAATCTGCAAGATCACCTGGCGCCGGGCGGCAAGATCTTTTTTGGACTAAACCCCAGCTACGATGGCGACTTTTATACGCCCGAAATCCGCGATCTTTTTCGCAGTCGCGGCGCGAACGTCGAGCGCGAACGAATCTTTTTCGAGAACGGATCTCCGCTTCTAAGACCAAGATTGCTGTAGTGTGCGCTGTCCTCAGCGGAAACCTCCTGCTTAGCTCACCCCCGGATATCCGCTGAGGACAGCGGACACTACACTCAATCACGGTTTTTCTGGCGGGCCTTTGTGTGGACCTTCGTGGAAACGATGGTGGCGCCAGCGACGGTGTCGCTCTTCAATTTGCTCTAGTTTTTGACGCTGTTCCTCTGTCAGCGTCGCGGCCATCTGCTGATGCGCGTCGTTAAGAATTTCATGGACCCGTCGTCCTGTTTCTCGCCGAACATCTCTGAGTTGGACAGCTGTCTTATCGATGATTGGCGAAATCTTGGCGAGTTGTTCCGGGGTGAGATTAAGTTCGGTGCGAAGTCTTTCCTTCATTCGCGCGCCGATCCGCTCGGGGTGACGAACTTCAAAGAAATGATGCCGGGCGTACGCCCCCCCTACAAACGCACCAGTGATTCCACCGGCGACAAATACCAGAAGAAATCCCGCGACGAGTTTCCACTGCAGCGACCGATTCATTTCAAAAATTCGTCTTGAATCGCCGAGTCGGCGATGGCGAATTCGTTTGTAAGCGATTCGCGAATCTCGCGGCTCTGATTTGCTTCACGAACAGCACCGATTGTTGAAATGACGATCACCACAGCCGACAACACGGCCACTCGCCGAAGCAGCTGCGCCACCCCATTCGCTTTCGGACCAGCAGCGCGCCAGAGAGCGACCACGCGAGTATCGAATCCGAACGGCATCTCCACCGGACTCTCATCGCCCGCCTGTGCGGCAGATCGCAGCAACCGATCGACATTGTCGTTCTTCATCATTTTTCTTTCGCCGAAATTCCCGCGAGTTGTTTTTTCATCTTCTGCCGCGCTCGAAATGCCCGCACCTTGACGAGCGCTGCGCTCCAACCGGTGATCCTGCGTATTTCCTCCACGCTACGGCCTTGCAAGTATAACAAATCAATCGCCAATCGCTCCACCGGCTTTAGCGCTGCCAAAAGATGCTCTACAAGTTGGCGGGACGCCAATTGCTGATCGGGAGCAAGTTCTTCGTTCGAGGTTGCCAGATTCTCAATCACCGCCTGCTCTTCCACACTCAAATCAGCATGACGCACTTCCGGCCGCACCCGCTCGGATTCGATTTGGTTCAGGCAGGTATTGACCGCAACCCGGGAGACCCAGTGCTCCAGCGGTACGTTCCCGGAAAATTGCGACAATTTTTGGAATACTTTAATGAAAATCATCTGGCAAAGGTCCTCCTCCGGCGTTCGACGGGCACGATGAGAGCGGACGATCCTGGCAACCAGCGGATAAAGCCGCCGAACCAGGGCGCGAGCTGCATCATCGTCGTTTTGAAGCGCAGCCTTAACAAGAGCGCCAGGGTCAGAATCATCCATGTGATCGAAAGCGCATCCACACTATTCACCATGACCGGCGTGGCTACGATTTGGTTACAAGTTTATATGTGCCAATCGCTACTCTGCATGGCCTTGTCATTTCGAGCGGAGTCGAGAAATCTGTTGAAATTATCCAAAAATTGTAATCGCGCCTCATGATCGGAATTACATCGAGAGATTCCTCGACTTCGCTCGGAATGACACAAATTACACGACAAAGAAAAAAATTGTAACCGCCCCGATGGACGTGCGGTCATATCCTTCAAAGCGTGAAGAGCGCTTCGCAAACAAACAATGAAACTAACTATGAAACGAAACGTATTAGCAGTTGTAGTCGCCGGTGCGATCGCGCTTGGTGGCTTTGTCGTCGCGCAGGCACAACCTGGCCCCGGCCATGGCAGACACTGGCGTGGCCATGAGTTCGGTCTTAAAGGACTAACCGAGAAGTTAGACCTGACGGCTGATCAACAGACGAAGGTCCAACCGATCCTGGATACGGCCAAACCGCAAATCGCCGCCATTCATCAGGAAGCGATGCAGAAGATGCAAACAGTGATGAAAACCACACTGTCGCAAATTCGCCCGCTACTAAACCCTGAGCAGCAGAAGAAACTCGATGCGATCCAAAAAGCGCATGAGGACATGGCGAACGCCAGGAAAGAACTGCACGACGCACTGCAGGACTAATTTCCCGCTCGTTCAGAGCGACTAGGGAAAAGGCGGCGATCTCAAAAGGGGTCGCCGCCGGGTCCGCTTTTTAGACACGCTTGGTAGGGGCGATTGACCGCAATCGCCCGGGCTGTTGAGGTCAACAGCCCCTACCTGGTTGAGGCCAGACTCAGCCTTGTTTCTTTCTTAAGGAAACCAAAAACAGGATGATACCGATCCCCGCCAGAACGGCGGCTGCGGTGAAACCAGTGGCTGAGATTTCGGCGCGGGAATGATAATTTTCTTTAAGGTGCCCGGCGAGGCCGATCAGGAAACAGAGCAATCCCACGGTGACCATGATCACTCCGATCGCTCGTTGGTCATTGGCAGAGATCTTCATTGGCGGCAATGAGATATAGCCGGACGCCCAAAATTCAAGTGCGCTCTTTGCGTGGAAGGCAATAATATCAGGGATGCGCAGAATTCAGCGACTGACTGTTGCACTATTCGCGGTTGCCGCGGCTCCACTTTCTTATTCACAGATTGATCGTGTAACCGGCAAAAATTTTGCCACACGATCCGAGGTTTTAGCGACACACGGCATGGTTTGCACCAGCGTTCCGGCAGCCACGCAGGTTGGCCTTGAGATCTTAAAGCGCGGTGGCAGCGCCGTGGACGCGGCGATCGCCGCAAACGCGACGCTCGGTTTGATGGAACCGGTCTCCAACGGGATCGGCGGCGATCTGTTCGCGATTGTTTACAGCGCGAAAGACAACAAACTTTACGGCATCAACGGGAGCGGCCGCTCCCCGCTCGGTCTGAGCTACGAGCAGATGAAGGCCGAGCTCGAGAAATTGCACCGGCCACCCTCACCTCAATCCTCTCAACGCTCCACCCCGTCGCGATCCCGACCCGGACGCGAAGCGCCTGGTGAGGGTCGAACGCTAAAGATCCCGCCACGCGGTATGTTGCCGATCAGTGTTCCCGGATGCGTCGATGCCTGGGCGGAACTGCACAAAAAATTTGGTAAACTGAAATTAAGCGACGATCTCGCGCCGGCGATTCACTACGCAGAAGACGGCTTTCCGGTAACAGACTTGATCGCCTACTACTGGGCGTTTGGTCCAACCCTTTACAAAGGTTTGCCGGGCGCTTTTCTGAAAACGTTTACGCTTGACGGCAAAGGACGAACACCAGCGAAGGGCGACATTTTCAAGAATCCGGACCTGGCAGGAACACTCCGGTTGATCGGCGAAAAAGGACGAGACGCTTTCTACAAAGGCGAAATCGCCGACAAAATCGACGCGTTCATGCGCGCCAACGGCGGTTTTCTGCGGAAAATCGATTTCGAAAAACATACCTCGACATGGGTTGAACCGGCCTCGGTAAACTATCGCGGTTACGATGTGTTTGAACTTCCGCCGAACGGTCAGGGCATCGCCACGCTTCAGATGTTGAACATTCTCGAAGGATTCGATCTGCGCGCGATGGGACGCAATTCACCCGAGACGCTGCACGCCATGGTTGAAACGAAAAAAATCGTGTGGGCCGATCGCGCGAAATTTTACGCAGATCCGGCGTTTGCGAAAATCCCGCTCGCCGGATTGCTTTCGAAAAAATACGCAACGAAGCGACGGAAATTGATCGACCCAAATCACGCGGCGAAGCAGGTCGCAGCTGGCAATCCAGCACTCGATCAAGGCGACACGATTTACATGTGCACTGCCGATGACGAAGGCAACATGGTCTCGCTGATTCAAAGCAATTATCGCGGAATGGGCAGTGGGATTGTCGTGCCGGGTCTTGGGTTCATGTTTCAGGATCGCGGGGAACTTTTTTCGATGGATCCGCAGCACGCGAACGTTTACGCGCCGGGGAAACGCCCGTTTCACACCATCATTCCAGGCTTCGTCATGAAAGATGGCAAACCGTGGGAAGCGTTCGGCGTAATGGGCGGCGACATGCAACCGCAGGGACACGTGCAGGTGCTTACAAACCAGATCGATTTCGGTTTGAACGTGCAGGAGGCAGGCGATGCATCCCGGTGGCACCACGAAGGCGACAACGAACCGACCGGCGAAAAAATGGAAAACGGTGGTTACGTTGAAGTCGAGAGCGGCATTCCGTACGAGACCGTGCGCGAGCTACGCAAAAAAGGGCACGACATGCGTTTCGACGTCGGCGGGTACGGCGGTTATCAGGCGATCAAAGTCGAAATGCACAATGGCCAGCGTGTTTACGTCGGCGCCAGCGAATCACGCAAAGACGGCCAGGCAGCGGGATATTAGATTCAGAGCGAAAGGGAGAAACGGCGAACGGGCGAATCGGCAAAGCGAAGAAACATGAAGACTGACGACAGGAAGCAAAACGAGAAGCCGAACGGGCAGATCAGAGAGACAACGAACAAACCCATCCGGCATTTTCGAGATTTGGATGTTTATCAAAACGCGCTCAAAACCGGACTACGTGTTTATCGTTGAGCAAAAAATGAAGACGTTGCTACGCCAAATCTCTCGTCTGTAATACAAGCGGCGTTACACCGCAGCTTTCATTTCCAAGCTAAGCGATTCTGAAAGCGAGGCTGCGGAAACGCAAGTGCACATCGAGTTTGCATTTCGTCACGGCTACATAAGTCGCGCCGATTTCCAAGCAATCGATGACACGTACGAACACATCATCGGCCAACTCGTGCGCATGATCGATCACCCCGAGAAGTGGGTGATTGGCATGCGGAAAAACACGTGAACGCAAGATTCGCCGATTCACCGGACATTCACCCATTCACCCATTCACCGATTCGCCAATTCTCTGCTGTTTACTATTTTGGCGCCTTGAGTTCGGCGAGTTTTTCCTCGGCGTTGATCACGTCGGATTTATGCGCACTGCCAAGCTTTAGCAACCTCTGCTGACGACGCAGGTTCGCTTCGGCGAATTCGAGTTCGGCGGTCTCGCGTTTCGCTACTGCCGCTTCCTCGGCAACGATTAGTTGCGCCAGCGCTGCTTTGGCAACGTCCAGCTCTTGTTTCGTGGATTCACCGGACGCAACGCGAAGTTCGTGCTCGGAAACGCGGTCTTTTGCCTGGACGACTCGCGCCGTTGCCAGTTCAGCTTCGTATTTGACGACCTTCAATGCTCGCTGCTCGACCTCGACTTTCGCAAGCACGCCAATTTTCCAGAGGCGTTCCGCGCCGGCTGCACTTTTTTCTGCGCGCTCCAGTTTTTTCTCCCAGCGTGCGACCTCGCCGTCGGGCGTTCCCACCGTGGCCGCCAATTCGTCGGAGAGATTTTGTTTCAGTATTGGCGGCTCAACATCGAACGCGTCGGGTTCGTCGGAATTGCCCGATTCATCCGCGGCCAGTGCGATCATCGCGCTGGTGAGAAACATCACCGGCAAGGCGATCGCGCGGATCATGCCGCCAGTTTATCACAAATTTTTCGTAGCACAGGCATCTTGCCTGTGGGGCAGGCGGGCATCTTGCCTGCCGATTCCACTACTCCGCTGAAGACAGCGGACACTACAGCACAGCGAGCCAGCCAGAGCGGTTGTAGCGTGCGCTGTCCTCGGCGCAACTCCAGGCACACGTAACAGCATACGAAATTTTTTTCTTTCCATGAACTGGCGTCTTTTGTAGAACACAGTCCCGGAGGAATTTATCAATCCGGTCTATCGCTTAGTTCTCGCCGCTCTCACAATTTTCGCGTTGATCCAACAGTCCGCCGCGGCGGATTTGTTTCCAACGTCTGGGCCCCTGGTGTCCGGGAAGGTTGCGCGGCTTCGTTTCGGGAAAGCGGCCGCGCCGAAGAAGGCGCCGGCGGCGGTGAAGCGCGCGATCTGGGCCGGGAACCAGCTTCGCCACAAGCGATATCGGTACGGTGGCGGTCACAAATCGTTTAAAGATCACGCGTACGATTGTTCCGGCACAATTTCATACGTGCTGGCCGCAGCTGGTTTGATTAATTCGCCGATGAGCTCAACAGAATTTCGCAGCTACGGCGAGCGCGGAGCCGGAAAGTGGATCACGATCTACGCCCGCGAGGGTCACACCTTCGCCGTCATTGCCGGGCTGCGTCTCGACACGACGCCGTTCGAGCGCTTTCGCGGAAAATGGGCGCCACGTTGGTATGCGGCTTATCGCCCGCCGCGCGGTTTCGACGCAAGACATCCCATTGGGTTGTAGCGGCGCTTTCTCGCCACACGCGTGAGTCCGCAATGTGGGAGGCGCGTTCAGAAACGCAATAGCGAATAGCCGTTGGTCTGACCTGCCGCCGACGCTGTCAGGCAAAAGCCAAAAAATTAAGTACACAACACACCATCTCTACCGAGACAGTTCGCATCGGTCCGTCAGGAGGTATGCTCGCAGCGGACGCGGTCAACGTCGTCGTAACAATTCCGGCTGGCGCTTTGACCAGCACGATACCTGTGTCGGTCAAGGTTCAGTCCACACAAGCCGAACATGTAATTGATCCCGGCTATGCGTTGTCGCCGCACGGAGTAACCTTGTCGCTGGCGCCCGATGCATTGTCGGAGCCCGGTTCGGTCGCAATTCGTCTGCCGTTTGTCGGCACCTACGACGTGGGCTTGTGATTTCAATGTAGCGTCCGCTGTCCTCAGCGGAGACCAGGTGCCATCGTTGAAAAACTTGATCTGGGAATGCGCTGAGGACAGCGCACACTACAACGCGCTGATCTTCAGAGTTGCGTTCGCTCCTGGTCTCTAAGTAACCTCTCGCTCTTTAGAACTTATGAAACTCTCTCGGCAATTTAGCTTTTTTAGTCTGTTCACACTGGCATCGCTTTTCTGCGGAAATCCCCGCACCGCCACGGCAAACGATGCAGTCGCCGATCTGGATGCCTTCATTACCAGAACGTTAAAAGAGTACGAAGTGCCCGGCACGGCGGTTGCAGTAGTGCGAGACGGCAAGGTGGCTTTGGTAAAGGGATACGGCGTACGCAACGCGACAAAACCCGGCGCCGTGGATGAGAACACGATTTTTCAGCTCGCATCCGTTACGAAAACATTGACCGGCGCGGCTGCAGGAACCGTGGTAGACGCAGGCAAGCTCGATTGGGACAAACCGATCTTCAATTATTTGCCGGAATTCGTTGGGTACGATCCATACATGACGCGTTGGCTCACCGAACGCGATCTGCTCGCCATGCGCACCGGTTGGCCGGCGTTTACCGGAGACCAGCTCGACCTTTTTGGCTATGACCGCGCAGAAATCCTGCGACGGCTCCGGTACTTCAAGCCGCGCTATAGCTTGCGCGAGGTGGCGCAGTATTCGAATCCGGGATTTTTTGTAGCCGGCGAAGTTGCGGCGCGTTGCGCAAAACAATCGTGGAACGAGCTGGTTGAGCAGGGCTTGTTGAAGCCGCTGGGAATGTCGCGCTCCGGGACGGTAATCAAGGCTTTGCAAGATCCTAATGCCACGGCCGCACACGCATTTGTCGATGGAAAAATTGCCGTCGTCGAACCATCAGAACTCGACGTTACCGGCGCGGCCAGCTCAGGCACATCTACCGCGGCGGACATGTCAAAACTGATGCTGATGCTCTTGAACAAAGGCACCTACAATGGCAAACGCATTTTGAAACCCGAAACGGTCGCCGAACTATTCAAGCGCAGCATGGTCTCGGCGATCGATTTCACCGATCTGCCGCCGATCAGCGATACGACAGGTTTCTATTATGGGCTCGGCGTCGGCAGCTACGATTACGCAGGGCACCAGATTATCGAAAAAGGCGGGGCTCTCGCAGGTGTGCGCACGACTATCGTCCTGGTGCCGGACAAGAATGCAGGCATCGTCGTTCTGGCGAACCTCAATCTCACCGCGTTTCCCGAAGCGGTGCGCGCTTATTTCTTGAATCAAGTTTTGGGCGTCGATCCTGAAGCCGATGAGAAAAAGATCTCCGCGCTAAACGAGAAACTGAAAAAACTGATGGCGCCGCCGCCAGCACCAAAAAATCCAGGCAAATTCAACGGCTCGCTGCAATCGCTCCTCGGGGTTTACGAAAATGATTATTACGGTCGCTGCGAAATCGTACCGCATGGCAATGGTGTCAAAATGCAATTCGGTCCGGCCAGGTACTCCGCCACATTGAAGCACTGGAACAACGGCGCATTCATGATGCAATTCCCTGGCGCGACCCAGACTCCTGTCGTCACAACGTTCATGATCGGTGAGGACGGCAATGCCGAGAGCTTCGAGAGCGAATCGATGGGCATTTTCACACGCGTGAAGGAGACGAAGCAGTCCGATCGCTAAGCGGCGCTTTGAAGCAAGAGCTCCCACGCAATTCCGAGGGCAGCCTTTGCTGTAGCCCCGAAAGCGTTCGGGGCTGTCCTCGGCGGATTTCCGCTCCTCCACTGATCAGATGCGCTGTGGACAGCGCACACTACAGCCCATATCTGCAAGTGATCCGCAAGACCTTCGTGCGCATCACTCGCACGGTTCTTCTGCTTTCAATGCTGCCCCTTCTGGTGCCCGACGCCAGAGCCACCAAATCGGTCGAGGAAAATCTCAAGATTAGCGGTGAAGGAAATACCAGGGGCACTCCCACATCTCAACCCGGTCAGCACAGGACGGTCGCAGTCTCTGCCCCGGAAAATTTTGCACGCTCCATCGACATCGGCGCGGGGCGGAAAATGTTTCTGGAGTGCCGTGGCTCCGGGAGCCCGACGGTAATTCTCGAGTCCGGTTACAGAAATGATGCCGATATTTGGAGCACCGAACTCGAGCGTGGAATGAGCAGCGTTTTCCCGGAGGTTGCCAGGTTCACGCGAGTTTGTGCCTATGACCGGCCGGGAACTTTCCTTGATAAAGATCATTTCGGCCGAAGCACTCCCGCCCCGATGCCGCGCACAGCCCGCGACCTGGTATCCGATCTTCACAACTTGCTTCAGGCGGCGCACGTTCCAGGCCCGTATGTTTTCGCCGCGCATTCCTTCGGGGGCATCTTTGCCCGCTTATACGCCAGCACTTATCCGAACGAGGTTGTTGGAATGGTCCTTGTTGATGCGCTTTCGGAAAAGGTCAGGACCGGCCTCACACCAGAGCAATGGAAATTCTATGTGAACTTTGGATTCACGAAACCGACACCCGGCCTCGAAAAATACAAAGACATTGAGACGCTCGATGTAAATGCCAGCCTGGATCAGATGGAAAAAGCCGCTGCCACGGAGCCGCTTCGTCCGATGCCGCTGTTTGTTTTGACTCAAGGCAAACCGTTCGATCTCAGCCCATGGCAGCCGTTGCCGGCGGAGTTTCGCGGAGCCCTGAACAAGTCATGGCACACAGCACAGGATGAACTGGCGATACTTGCGCGAAATGCCAAACATAAAGTCGCGACCAAAAGCGCGCACTACATTCAGGTTCAGCAGCCGCAACTGGTGATCGACGCAATCAGACAAGTTGTCGAAGCAGTTCGTAATCCGTCAACGTGGACCACTGCGCCTTAATGTGCCGTTCGTGCAAATCAAAACAAGAGACAGGCGCCCATTGGCGTCCGCGCTGTAGAGTCCGCTGTCCTCAGCGGATTCCTGCCCGCCACGCGCCACGCAAATAATGCCCTTTCCCAGTCACATGGCGACACAGCGCCGTGGCTACAACGCACGCGTGATTAACTACAAGTAATGCTATTGCTTATCTTGTTTCGCCTCTCCCCTTTCGTAAAGGGGAGAGGACTAAGGTGAGGGGTTTTTGCAGTCACATCCGCCTACCCTGACCAACCCATACCCCCGAATCGCCGCGAGCGCTGTAGCCCCGAAAGCGTTCGGGGCTGCCCTCAGCGGATTCGTGCCCGCCACGCGCCACGCAAATAATGCGCTGAGGACAGCGCACGCTACACCCGTTCATTCGTTAGCCAACATTCGACCTGACATTTTCGAGCGTGGAATTTCTCTGGAGCTTGGATGTTGAATATTGCAGCTTGCTTCGTGCGAAGCACTCATAGATTCGGTTTTACGCCGTCCGAATGGCGCAAGTTGCGCGCGTTGAAAACGCCGGCGGGCGTTCAGAAATTCCTCGATTCCCTCCCTTACAACCTGAGTTACACTGCGTGGTCGCCAGGGAGGGTCCTGCACGATCGCACCGCATCATGTCTCGAGGGCGGAATCTTCGGTGCCGCCGCTCTCCGCGTCCTCGGATTTCCACCGTTGATCTTCGATTTGGAAGCCGAACAGGACACCGATCATGTCGTAGCGATTTTTAAAGTGCGCGGCCACTGGGGCGCGGTGGCGAAATCCAATTTCACCGGGTGCCGTTATCGCGAGCCGGTCTATCGCAGCCTGCGCGAGCTGGCCATGAGTTACTTCAATATTTACTTCAACCTCCGCGGCGAACGCACATTGCGGCGTTACTCGCGTCCGGTAAACCTGGCGCGATTCGATCATCGAAACTGGATGACCACGGATAAACCGACCTGGTTCATCGCCGAGTACCTCTGTGAAATTCCGCACATTTCCCTGCTGACACCGGCAATGGAAAAGAACCTTACCCGCGTCGATCGCCGCACGTTTCAGGCTGAAATGGTCGGCCACAGAAAAAAATAACGTGAGCGCTGTAGCCACGGCGCTGTGTCGCCGTGTTGCAGCAAAAAAACAGCGCCGCCCCGGACGCCCCATTACAAGCAATGTGACAACACATTTGCGATCACAAATTTCCAAGTTCCATCAGATTTTTTCCCTGCATGCCATCTTGCAATTACTCAAATTTTTCGACACGATCTCGGATGTGCCTCCCACAACAGCCGCAGTCGCCTCCTCCCCAAAACTACTCGATCGCGTACGCTGGCATTTGCGGGTGAAACACTATTCGCTCCGCACCGAACAGGCGTACGTCGATTGGATTCGTCGCTTCATACTTTTTCATGGCAAACGCCATCCGAACGACATGGGCGAACGCGAGATCAGCGATTTTCTTACACATCTCGCCGTTGAGAAACGTGTCGCCGCCTCTACTCAGAATCAGGCTTTCAGCGCGGTGTTGTTTCTTTATCAGCGGGTTTTGGAGCGGAAA
The DNA here is from genome assembly GCA_963753675.1 of uncultured Verrucomicrobiae bacterium. Classification (GTDB taxonomy): domain Bacteria; phylum Verrucomicrobiota; class Verrucomicrobiia; order Chthoniobacterales; family UBA10450; genus Udaeobacter. Next base: position 112,118 of record CAVWCZ010000004.1, read on the forward strand.
CTCGATTTCATCGATAACGGAGTTCGTTATAAGGGGTGCGTTCCGTCCAGCAGCGGAAGAGGATAGGAATCCATTTGTAAGCCAGGGCGCCCTCGCGATGCGCGCCGCTCACACCGCCATCAGCCGCTAAATTCAGTTCCGAAATCACCAGGCACCTAACAGTCAGTCGAGCTAACCGCCACCCGCTCTGCGCCCACATTGTGATAACTACAACCTCCTCACTTCAAGCATCGCTCGCTCTCGGTGGCGGTAGCTTACTTCTTTCCTCGTTAGACGGCTTTATCTTTTGCCTGATCCATTCTGCTCTAGTCTGTGCGAGTGCGCTTCACACGCTATTTCGAACACATGCGCCGGCGCCCAGATCGCGCGGCGATTCGCATCGAGTGGATCGAGCATGTCGTTGCACATCCGGTTCGAGAGCACATTCAGCGCGATCGTCGAATTCGCCGCTGGGCGCCTATCGCCGAGATGGACGGCCGCTACTTGCGGGTTATACTTCTTCCCGATGGTGAGACCGTGCACAACGCATTTTTTGATCGCTCATTTCGCCCATGAAGATTCGTTACTTTCAAGATACTGACACACTGTACATCGAGTTTCGCCGCACAGACGTGGCAGAGACACGCGATCTCGATGAGGACACGCTCCTTGATTTGGACGCGGCGGGAAAGATCTGCGGGATTACTGTGGAGCACGCGAAGAACAGAATCGAGGACATTCCGCACGTGTCCTTTGAGGAAGTGGCCGTCTAATTCTTTGAAAAGTTCGACGAATGCAGCCAGGAGCCGAGCGCTGTAAGCGGTGCCGCTGCCGGGGAGCGCGGCAAAGAGAGAGGCGTCAGGATGGTGGGCAAAGGTGCGAGCGATTTCGTGATCGTAGCGGCTGATGGCGGTGTGAGCGGCGCGCATCGCGAGGGTGAGCGCTTGCATGGTGATGATGGAACTCTCGATCAGGGCGGGATCGTTGGTAAGAGAAACTGCCTTGGCAATGAGAGCGGCGAACTCGTTTCACTGCCACGTCACATTTTACATCGATGATCAGTCATCTAGCCCCTATGAAGGGTGTCAAGGAGTGAGTTTGGATAAGTAGGTTTTATTACATGGGTGGTGTGGTTGGTGGTTAGGCGGTTGTTGGTTGGTGTTTGAGAACGTTTCCGCTTTCAAGTGCGCGGTCGCCGCGGCGACCGGCTGATACTCCTATCCGCGCATGCCTCTTTTGTTTTGGCAGCGCACTGTGACTTATGCCGTCGGTGAAGCGGAACGTGGGCGCGGTCCAATCTAAAGCGACGAAGCTCGTCGTGTGTTTACGGTTCAGGTTAGATCCCGGACACACGCCACGTTCCAAACTGTTCCCCTCGAACCAAAAAGTTTTTAAAAGTTCAAGCCGAGTTGTTCTGCGGTGCGGCGGCCGGTGTGCAGGCGCCACAGATCGACCGCCAACCGGCGCGCCACCGCTACGATGGCTTTCTTGCGCACGGCGCCGATGGGGCGTGAACCCCGCGGCTGCGGGGCCAGTACGCCCAGGCGTTTTTGCACCGGCGGATACTGCGGTTGGAAACGTACCATTCGCCAGGCGCACTCGACTAACGCGGCGCGCACCCGCGGATTACCGCGCTTGGTCACGCTGCCTGGGATGCGCTTGCTGCCAGTGGTGCGTTCACCCGGGCATAGCCCGGTGTAGGAACTGATGGCACGCCGATTGTTGAACCGATGCCAGTCGCAGATCTCGCGGGTGAGCACCACGCTGGTGAGCTTGCCCACGCCGCGTGGAAGACTGAAGGGAGCGCTCGCTTCCAATTCACTTGTTAGGGCATCAATTTGCTCCTGCAAGCTTAAAAGCGCTGGACGCGCCATTTGCAGGCGGCTGATAATCCAGGCAGGCAGATGCCGGCTCAAACGGGAAAAAGTTTGCTCTTTCCACCAGTGAGCCGGTGCCGGCAGCGCGTGGTTGATGAGCAGGGAGCGTCCCTGCGCTTCGAGCTTTTGACGGTGACACACTAACTGGATCCGTTGGCGTGAAACATGCCGCGCCTGCTCCTCCTCCGGGCTGGGTACCCGGATCACCGCCAGTTCCCGTGTGTTGCCCTCCAGGTAACGCGACAGACGCTGACAGAGTGTGGTCGCATCGCGTGGATCGGTCTTCACCCGGGTGCACGCTTCGTCCAGTTTGCGCGGGGCAATCACATAGCAGTGCGCTCCCACTGCGATCAGCTGCCGATAGAGATTGAACCCGAAACCGCACGCTTCATACACTACGTGCACAGTGTGCCCGCGTCGCAGCAACGCTTCCACCCAGGGCACAAATTCAGGCGGAGCCAGCCGCCGCGCCGCTTTGGGCAAAAGATGATCATACTGTGCCACTGCCACATACTGCCGGGCGTGCACGTCCAGACCGATCTTGATTACGGCCGCCGTGGGTTTTACTTTAGTTGCGACGGCCTCGAGTGAGGTCGCCCCTTCGTCATGAACGATTGTATTTTTCATAAGCGGGTGAGTGTAAACCGCTCACCCGCTCCCTTCATGCCATCTAGACGCTCCAGCCAACCGCTGGCCGTTGCCAGCTGCCGCAAACGCCGGGCAATTGTAAACCCGCACGGACCCGCACGCGCGGATAATCACTTCGGGTCCGTAGCGCTTGCGCAACTGGGCAAGTAACTTTTCCAGCGCGTGCAGATCATTGCTGATCGCGCCTTGATCCTGCCCCGCGCCAGTGCGCCCTTCCTTAGTTTACCCGCCGTGGCGGGGTCAGCGCAATTACCATCCATTCTTTATCGACATCCACCCAATATAGAGTTCAGTTTTCACACGGTGTGTTTTGCTAGTTCGAATTGTTTACACTGCAACGCTTCCGGATTCCTTGTGTCCCCGCCTTGGTGCGGCTCTGCTTCGGCAAAAACCAGAGTAACCCGCGAGCTAAAATGAACGGCAAACACACCGCTTTTCTTTCCACTGCGGCGCTCTCCCGCTCACCCAGCGCCCACAGCCATAAGGTCTAGACCAATGCGATGAAACGCATTTGGACAATTATTGGGGTAAGCGACGTTGGCCGCAGTTTTAAGTGGTACCAGTCGCTCCTTGGCCTGCGGGAAACAGCGCCCGCTCACGACTACTTCGGTCAAATCCTCGATTCGGATGGAACTGTCCTGCTCTGCCTTCACGCCTGGGGTGCCCACGAGCATCCCTCCTTGATGAGCCCCGATCTCCCGCGGCCTGGCAATGGACTTCTTTTATTTTTCCGTGTCGATGATTTCGACATGGCGCTGCCGAGGGCGCGCGCTCTCGTTGCCCGGTTCGAGGAGGAGCCCCACGTAAACCCCAACACCGGGACTGCCGAGTTTTCACTCCGAGATCCGGACGGATATTACGTTACGATTAGTGCGCTCTCCGCCCCATAGCAAAATGAGGTCTAGATCAGATCGTCAGAGTTGACATTAAAACCCGAAGAAGATGGAACAGCTAAAAGACGCTGCGAAAGTTCGATTTTTTCCGCCGGCAATTCCGCTGATCACGATCCTGCTAGGCGTCGCTCTTAGCTCTATTTGGCCGATAACTAAGAACGTTTATTTTCCGACGCCTGCCCGGTACTACATTGGCGGTGGTCTCGCAGTCGGAGCTTTTCTCGTTTTCGGGGTATGGTCATTTTTGGTAATACGCTCGGGAGGGCAGAGCGAGAATCCGTGGAAACCGACTACTCATATTGAGGTCAGAGGCCCTTTTAGAATTACACGTAATCCGATGTACCTTCAGATGCTGCTCGTATGCATCGGAGTCGGCGTGGCTGTTAACAGTTGGTGGGTCCTCCTCTTCACACCACTTGCTGGTTGTGCACTCTACTGGCTAGCTATTCGCCCGGAAGAAGAATACCTCGAGAAGAAGTTTGGGGAGACCTATCTGACGTACAAGCGTCGTGTTCGAAGATGGCTGTAGCGGGCTCCAGAGATGAAGTTGCCAGACGTTTACTACCCGACACGACATGGCCAAATCTGATCGGCATGGGCGAAAATCGGTCATCATGAAAATTCCATGTCCTCAACATCCAGCTCTGGCACAATGACGCCTCATCTCGAAGCCAACAAGGATGTCGTCCGCCGGTTTTACGCCGAGGTCATCAACCAGCGGGACGTCGACGCGATCGATCATCTGCTGAGCGCGGACTTCGTGCATAATGGCGAGGTGCGCGGGCGCGCTGGTCAGAAAAAGGCGGTGCAACTGTTTCTCGACGCATTCGAACCGCTCGCTAACGAGATTGTCGTTCTCATTGCAGAAGGCGATCTGGTGGCAGCGCACCAGCAGTGGGCGGGCACCCACGTGGGCGAATTCGCTGGCATCGCCGCTACCGGCCGATCGGTGACTTTTGTCTCGACTGCGATCCTGCGGATCCGGGATGGCGAGATCGCGGAGGCAATCGATGTAGTTGGCATGGCCGGGCTAATGGCACAGCTCACTGCGCCCCGCTGAGCGCCCGCAGCGGGCGACAGCGAAAAATCCGAATTTTGACAAACCAGCCGGTACGTCACAGTCATAAATATGATGAGACAAAATCGATTGGGGCACGTGAATGCCCGAAATCGGGTCAATTTCTCATCCGACAACAACCTCAACTAACGAAAGGATTACCATGACAGCCGATCACAAAGAAACATCGAAGGAATTACTCGAACTTTGGGGAGACAACGCTCTGCACAAATCGCCGGATTATTTTGCACCTCAGTATATCAATCACCAAATGCCCGATGCCGCAGGCGGTACATCGACGAAATCCCTGGAGGAATGGAAGGGGTTGGTCGCCGATTTCCACAAGGGGTTCTCCGATGTGAACATGGAGGTCCTTCTGCAGGTCGCTGACGGCGACTACGTCTGCTCGCGATGGCGCGTGACGGCGAAGAACACGGGGAAGTTCGAAAAGTATGCAGCAACCGGTAAGACCACTACCTGGACTGGAGTCCAGACCGATCGCTACGAAGGCGGCAAACTGGTCGAGAGCTGGGTTGACTGGGACAAGTACAGCTTCCTGGAAGGACTGGGGCTGGTAAGCTAATGCCTTTGTCGTTCGACGGGCAGGCCGGCGATAAGCCTCATTGTCCAACCCGTCGATTCGACCGAGTCGTTAGGTAGCGGCGTCCATCACGCTCATTCGTAGCTAATCGGTACGCGGAGCTGGGACACTGTGCCGGGTTTAAACTGCCAGTCTTGAAATGTTTGGACCGTAAATTTATCGAGGAACCGGCTGCCAGTGCTTTGGGTCATCGTTACGTCGGTCACTTTGCCGGTTGCCGTGTCAACGGTCAGAACGCAAACGCCGCTTCCGGTAAGGTTGCGGCGTTTCGCTTCGTACGGGTATTTGGGCAAAGGTGCCTTGGTTGCCATGGATCGGGCAACCGACAGCGACACCGGAACGGGCTCCGGCACGTTGGTCGCCTCGGCTTGGACAGGCGGTCGCGACAGCCTTTTTGCGCGTGGCTTCCTTTCCATCGACGCGGATTCTTCCGGAGGAGGAGTTGACTTCGTCAGATGCGCAGGCGTTGAACTTGATGTCTTGGCTGCAACCGCCTCACTGGGCCCTGCCTTCTTCTCTTCAGTCGTCAGGACCGGCGGCAGTTCTTCCACGGCGGGCGTCTGTTCCGGCGGAGGTGGCGTGTTTTGCTTCGGCGCCGTTGCCAGCGTTTGCGAATTTCCTTCAGCTTTTTTCTTTTTCGCTTTGGAAGACGAAGTCAGTGCGCCAGTCTGAAATTGATCCGGAAGATGCGCCGAGGTTGCCTCCTGAGCTCGCACCACACGCGCACCGGCGAACGCCAAACCAGTGCACACAACAGCGAGCATGCCTCCACGTACACGCATCGGAAAAATTTCCGCCCCCAGCTCGGAACGTCAAATTACGGCTGCACGATGATTTTCCGGGGAGCGCGGGCCCCTCGCCCGCTCTGTCACGCGCCTCGCGGGACACTTTTGGGAAGCTTTTCGGCGGGGGCGCCGAAAAGGGCGGGCGGGGCGCCCGCGCTCCCCGCGTGCTGCTTGAACTCTGTTGTAAAAGGGCGAAACGTTAGGCGAACGGTTTTCGACGTTTATGCTCCTCATCACCGGGACGGACATTACGGTCTGGATTTTCTCCATACTACTCGCGTTCGGCATTGGCGTGAGCAAATACGCGAAATGGAAAACGCGTAATCAGCTCGTGCGCGACCTCGCAGCAATGGATCGGGAACGCCGTGAAAAAATGCTCAGTCGGATGAACCCAACGCTGGCGATGGAAGCGCGCCAGGAATTGATGCGGCGATTTAATATCGTCTGAATGCGTGTGCCGGGCACGAATAACGATGGCCGTTGCCAAACGCTCGATGCATTCACCAATTGTAGGGCAGGCGCTCCGTCTGCCAAGGTTGGCAACCGGTGCGGTTGCCCTACAAACGTCTATGAGATGAATTGTAAACACCGCATGTCTTCTGCACCTTTTAAAATGACCGTCTCAGTGATGCCGGGAGACATCGACGGGCAAAATCATGTGAACAACACCGTTTATTTGCGGTGGATCCAGGAGGTTGCCACCGCCCACTGGCAAGCGATTGCGAGCGGGAAAGCGCAGGAGACGATCGGTTGGGTCGTGTTGCGGCATGAGATCGATTACAAAGTGCCCGCGGTACTCGGGGACGAAATCGTGCTCCGGACGTGGGTCGGAAAAGCCACCCGGCTTACCTTCGAGCGCTTCACGGAAATCCTGCGGAGCAGCAGCGGCCAGGTACTTTCAAAAGCCCGGACGCTCTGGTGCCCGATCGATGCGAAAACCGGTCGTCCCGTTCGCGTGCCGACGGAAGTGCGCGAGCAATTTTCGATTTGAGTTTCGCTCTCGTTCTCGTGCTCGTCGTCGCACTCGTCCTCGAACGGTAGCCCGAGCGGAAATCGAGGACGAGTACGAGCGCGAGGACGACGATGAAGTGCGAAGTTGAACATTGAGCGTTGAGCGTTGAGCGTTGGACGTTGCGAGTTCCATCTTCCGAGTTCCGCCCCGTCATCGCTTGTTATTGCGCGACATTTCTCAAGCCGGAGATGCTGCATATCTACCGGCAAATCACGGCACTGAAACGGTGCGCGCCGATCGTGATTGCGCAGAAACGGGAAAATGCCGGGCGATATTCGTTTGACGCCGTCCACATTGTTCCCAAGCCGCGAACGCATTTCCTCCGGCGGTTTTGGCTCAAGCAAGTGCGCGATATGCCGTGGCAGATTTCGACTGCAGAACTGAGCGCGTTACTCGCTGTTCTAAACGAAACGCGCGCACAGTTGCTGCACATTTACTTTGGCCACATCGCAGTCCATCTCCTGCCATTGATTCGTGCCTGGAAAAATCCGTCGATCGTCTCTTTTCACGGGGCCGATGTCATGGTCGACATGGGCAAGCTGGCCTATCGAGAGGTAACGCTGCAGATGCTGCAGGAAGTAAAGCTCGTCCTGGTCCGCTCGGAATCGCTGCGGCGTGCGCTCGTCGATCTCGGTTGCGACCCGGAAAAGATTGAAATCCAGCGCACGGGAATTCCGCTGGAGGAATTTCCGTTTCGCGAACGGACCTTCCCGTCCCCCAACCAGGAGAGCGAATGGCGACTTGTGCAAAGCGGTCGGCTGATCGAGAAGAAAGGGCTGCCAGTTGCCCTTCGCGCTTTTGCGGTTTTCCTTCAGGAATATCCAAACGCCACACTGACGATCGCCGGCGAAGGGCCGTTGCTCAACGAACTTCAACGTCTGGCGCGCGAACTAAATATTTCGGAGCGCGTCACGTTCACCGGTTTCGTTTCGCAGGAGCAATTGCGCGAGATTTATTATCGCTCGCACATTTTTCTCCACCCCAGTCAGACCGGTCATGACGGAAACCAGGAGGGCGTTCCGAATTCCATGCTGGAGGCGATGACCGCGGGCCTGCCGGTCTTTGCCACCAAGCATGGCGGGATTCCGGAAGCGATTGATAACGGCGTGAGCGGCGTGCTCGTGCCAGAGGGCGATCACGAAGCGCTGGCACGAGCGTTGCTGGATGCAGCGGAAGATCCAAATTTCCTTTCGGAGATCTCGCGCGTCGGCGCCGACGCAATCCGACAAAAATTCGATCTGTCCCAGCAAGCGGAGCGACTCGAAAAGGTTTATCTGAAATTGTTGTAGAGGCGTTCGGCGCGGCGAACGCCTAACTGTTAGTCGGCGCTTGGCACAAGCACCGCTACAACGAGACTGCCGCGTAATTATACCAGAATTCTGCGGAATCTCCGATCAGGTCGGAAACCAGGGGCGCGTCACGTTTTTGATGCGCAGCTTGCACTTGTCGCTCACTAACGTGAAGCGCAGCTCATTACCCACTCGTTCGAACCTGTAGGTGGCTGGTTGCTTACACACTTTTGGAGTGTTTCCGCGTACCTCGTTGATCGTGAGCATATCACCGGACACGGTGTAAGTGCCCGATATGTCAGGTTTGCCATTTCTGCTGAGATCGACCTGGAATGTTCCGTCGGCCTTAAGTATCCAGACTGTGCCAAGTGAATTGCTCCATCTGCCGACCAGTGAGACCGGCTTGGAAGTTGGACCTGTGGCGCAGGCACTCAACAGCGCGATCAAACCGGCCAAGAGCGTAATTCGGGAAGAGAACTGTATTTTCATGAAGACAATGTGCCTCGCCATGGTCGACTCCTCAAGCACAGAGCGCAGCCGATATTCCCTGCAGAGATGCGTTGCAAACCGCTTCGTGGCTGAAGTAGAAGAAATCTGTGGATCAACCGTTCACGCAGCCTGCGACTCCGAGACCGAACTGGTGGAAGCGAAACTGGAAATGGTTCGTGCCGCTCGGCTGTTTCACCGTGGCATTGATGTTCGTCATTTTTGTTGGCTCGATACTTGTGATCGTGTTCAGCGCGATGAAATCGACCGACGTTTACAAGGAAGCATTGGCCCGAGCCAAGGCGGACCCCGCTGTGATCGAGGCTCTCGGGGCGCCTATCAAAGACGGGTTTCTCATGTCGGGAAGCACGAACGTCAATGGCGCGTCCGGTGAGTCCAATCTGGCAATTCCCATCTCCGGTCCAAAGGGAAAGGGAACCATCTACGTATCAGCCCACAAGTCGCTCGGTAAATGGAACTACTCGGGGCTGGTCGTAGAGGTCAAACAAACACATCAACGTATTGATCTTCTTCAGGGTTCGGCGCCCGCCGGCGGACCCTGATCTTTGATTATCAGATTCGCGACAAAGTCGTCTCCGGCTATTGCCATCGTCTTGAGGACAAGACGATCCACCTTGGAACATTGGTTTACGTCTCGCGCTGGGTAGCTAAGTTTAAAATATGTCGATCTCAGAGGAACAGGTGAAGGATGCGTTGAGGACGGTGAAGTATCCGGGCTTCACTCGCGACATCGTTTCATTCGGACTGGTGAAGTCGATCCAGACCGAAAGTGGCGATATCAAGGTGCAGCTCGCGATCGCGACTAACGATCCAAATGTTCCCGCGACGATCAAAACCGATGCAGAACGCGCACTCCGCGGCATCGATGGAGTCCGGAGCGCCAAGGTGTTGATCGATATCCAGGCGCCCCCCGGCGGCACGGGCGCCGGCACGGCGGCGATGCGGATTCCGGGAGTGCGACACGTCCTCGCCGTGGCCAGCGGCAAAGGCGGCGTCGGCAAATCAACGATCGCCGCGAATCTGGCCGTCGCGCTGGAGCAAACCGGCGCGCGCGTCGGTTTGTGTGATTGCGACATTTATGGCCCGAGCATTTCGCTCATGTTCGGCACGCGTGAACGGCCAACGGCGACAGACGACAACATGATCGTGCCGATCGAGCAATACGGGTTGCGATTGATGTCGATGGGATTTCTTCTCGACGACGCTTCGCCGGCAATTTTGCGCGGGCCGATGGTGACGCGATACACTCAACAGTTTCTTCGTCAGGTCGAATGGGGTGAACTGGATTATCTGGTGCTCGATCTGCCGCCGGGCACAGGCGACATTCAGCTGACGATCGTCCAGACCGTTGCGCTCTCAGGAGCGATCATTGTCACTACGCCTCAGGAAGTAGCATTGATCGATGCGCGTAAAGCCGCGACGATGTTCGAAAAAGTCAATGTGCCCGTGCTGGGATTGATCGAGAACATGAGTTACTTCGTCTCGCCCTCGGACAACAAGCGCTACGACATTTTCGGCACCGGTGGCGGCGAACGCGAAGCGAAGCGCCTGCGCGTCCCGTTGCTCGGCCAGATTCCCATCGATATCGCTACGCGCGAAGGAGGCGATCGCGGAATTCCCATCGTGAGCGAAGATCGGCGATCGCCTGTAACTGCTGAATTCAAACGGATCGTTGAAGGAATTCGGAAAACTCTGCAGTAAAAAAATGCATCCGCGGGTCCGTCCGCAAACGGAGTTTTAAATAGATTGCGCGATTCCCCCGTCTAATTTGGATGTTAGATGCTGCGGTGATCGGACCGTTTCGGAGTTGACTAGGTGAACATCTTATGAAAGAAGAACCGGACATGCCCACTTCGGAGGCCGACCAGGCGCAATTCGTTAAAGAATCTGCGCTTTACAAGGAGTTCCTTGCAGAGCGCGCGGAAATTTTGAAACACAAGTGGATCGAAAGCGAAAAAGCCGGGAAGGACATCGGCTTTGAAAAGGCTCTGCTGGATTGGATCGTGAAACATCGCTCCAACTGGCGAGAGCGGCGACGAAAGGAGGCGCGCACTAAACAGGCCGCCTCCTAATTTTTTGTACCTTTAAGGCGATCCTGCGAGGTCGCCAAGGAAACCGTGAAACCAAAACAAAATTCATCCGCCAGCGTCCCAGTCATGGACGCGGAAGCAATTCGTCGCGCGCTGCAACGGATTGCGCATGAAATCATCGAGCGAAATTCGCACCTCGATCGCGTCGTGCTCGCTGGAATTCCGTCGCGCGGTGTGGAGATTGGGTCTCGCGTTGCCGCGTTCGTTCGCGACATCGCAAAGACGAATCTCGAAACCGGCGTCATCGACGTGGCGATGCATCGTGACGATGTCGGAACGCGTTCGGAATTGCCTGTGGTGCGCGCGTCGAGACTTCCCGTGCCGCTGGAGGACCGCACGGTAATCATCATTGATGATGTCCTTTACACCGGTCGCACCGTCCGCGCGGCCATGGATGCCATCAATTCATTTGGTCGTCCGGCGCGGATCCAACTCGCTGTGCTGGTGGATCGCGGCCATCGCGAGCTGCCAATTAGACCCGACTACGTCGGCAAAAATTTGCCAACCGCCTCGATGGAAAACATTCAAGTGCGCCTGCAGGAAACCGACAATCAACCGGACGCAGTATGGCTGGAAAAAGAATGAATGTGATCGCGCAACCTCCGGGGAGCGCACGCTGCCAGCGTGTTGGCGAGCGCGTCCTCGCGATCGCGGACTTTTCTTTAAAGTTCATAACTCGGTATAGGTTGATACACACGAAAAGTTCGTTTCGGCGGAACGCCGAAACCAGCACGCGAGACGCGTGCGCTCCCCGGATTCCGTCATCGCAGCCGCCGTGGACGTTCGGATCATGAGCACGCGATGGACACGTAAAGATCTCCTCGGACTGCGCGAATTATCGGCCGACGAAATCAGCTTCGTTCTCGAGACCACCGACGCATTCAAGCAGGTCGGGACGCGGGAAATCAAAAAGGTGCCTGCGCTCCGCGGAAAGACCCTGGTGAACTTTTTTGTAGAACCGAGCACGCGTACACGCACATCATTTGAGCTCGCTGCGTTCCGCTTGAGCGCAGACGTGATCAATATTTCGGCAACCACTTCCAGCCTGACGAAAGGCGAAACGCTCAAGGACACCGCCCGCAACCTCGAGGCGTTGCAAGCCGACATTATCGTCCTGCGCCACAGTTCCGCTGGAGCGCCGCAGTTTCTCGCGGATCGGTTGAGATCCAGCGTCATCAATGCCGGCGACGGCGCGCACGAACATCCCACTCAGGCGCTTCTGGATTTGTACACGATCCGCGAGCGCAGGGGCAAAATCGCGGGACTGCATGTGGCCATCATCGGCGACATCCTGTTCAGTCGCGTCGCGCGCTCGAACATTTTTGGTCTACTCAAGCTGGGCGCCCGCGTCACTCTCATCGGCCCCAGCACACTGGTGCCGCGCGAGTTTGAAAAACTCGGGGTCGAAGTTTCGTACCAGATTGAGGACGTGCTCCCAAAAGCAGATGTCGTGAATCTTTTGCGGATCCAGCACGAACGTCAGCGCAGAGAATATTTTCCAGGGCTCGGCGAATACATCCGCTTGTTTGGACTGACAAAGGAACGCGCGAAGCTTTTGAAGCCCGACTGTTTGATCATGCATCCCGGCCCGATCAACCGCGGCGTCGAGATCGATAGCGAAGTCGCAGATGGATTGCAAAGCGTCATTCTAGACCAGGTCACCAACGGTCTCGCCGTTCGGATGGCGGTTCTGTATTTGTGCGGAGGGATCGCAACATGAAAGCCGCGCATTCGGTTTCTGTTCCGGGGAGCGCCACCATCATTCGCAACGGCCGAATCATCGATCCCGCAAACAAACGGGATGAGGTTGCCGATTTGTTGATCGCCGACGGAGAAATCGTCGGTTCTAAATCAGAAATCAGAAATCAGAAATCAGAAATTGAAGAGATTGACGCGCGCGGCCTGATCGTGGCACCGGGCTTGATCGATATGCATGTGCATCTACGCGAACCCGGATTCAGTCACAAGGAAACGATCGAATCTGGTGCGCGCGCTGCGGCAGCCGGGGGATTTACAATTGTCGTTTGCATGCCGAACACTTCACCGGCGGCGGATAACCCGAGCACCATTGCGTGGATTAAAGATCGCGCCGAAGCCGTTGCGTGCGTGAACGTCTTGCCAACCGGCGCGATTTCAAAAAATCTCGCGGGCGAAGAACTCGCGCCGATCGGTTCACTGGCGCAAGCGGGCGTAGTCGCGATCACCGATGATGGCCACTGTGTGCAAAACCACGAATTGATGCGGCGTGCCGTCGAATACGCCCGGATGGTTGGCGTGCCCGTGCTCGATCATTGCCAGGATTACAACCTCGTCGGGAACGGTGTCGCGCATGAAGGTTACTGGAGCACACTGCTCGGTTTGCCGGGCTGGCCCGCAGCAGGCGAGGAGGCGATCGTTATGCGGAACATTCTGCTGGCGGAACTAAGCGACCATCATATCCACTGCCAGCACGTCACCACGGCCGGCAGTGTCCGGCTCATTCGTGAAGCACGAGCGCGCGGTGTGAAAATCACTGGGGAAGTTTGCCCGCATCACATTGCGCTGACGGATGAAGCGATCCAAGACTTCGATACGAATTACAAGATGAACCCGCCATTGCGCTCGCAGGCTGACGTCGATGCGCTACTGGAGGGAATCGCCGATGGAACGCTCTCGGTTCTTTGTTCCGATCACGCGCCGCATGCAAATTTCGAAAAGGAAGTGGAATTTGATGCAGCCCCGTTTGGCGTTGTTGGGATGGAGACCGAGCTCGGGTTGTTTCTCGATCTGCTCGTGCATAAACACGACACGATAGACATCGCCCGGTTGATTGAGATGTACACTGTCGAGCCCGCACGTTTGCTGGCGATTGATGCGGGCACTTTGTCCATTAACGCAAAAGCCGATGTTACGCTGATTGATCCGGATCTGGAGTGGACGGTCAGCGTGGATCAGTTTCAATCAGCTTCGCGAAATTCGCCTTTCGATGGATGGAAACTCAAAGGCCGCGCCGTGCGAACAATTGTGCGTGGGGAAACTGTTTGGAAACTATGACTTCCGTCATCCCGAGTGGAGCGCAGCGGAGTCGAGGGACCCCGCAGAACAACCTTAAGGTAACGCAACGGGATCCCTCGACTTCGCTCGGGATGACGGGAGAGATCACCCCGCGGCGAATCCGCCCTGAATGTAGCTTTCCAGGTGCGCAATGGCAGCTTGCTGACATGAAATCACGTGTTTCACCAGGTCGCCGATCGAAATTATGCCGACGACTTTGTCGCCATCGAGCACCGGCAGATGGCGAATGTGTTTGTCGGTCATAAGGCGAAGACAAGTCGCAACTGGCTCCCTGGGATGGGTAACAGTCACGCTGGTTGACATGATTTCCGTGACCCCGGTTTCCCGGGAACGTTTGCCACGCAGCATAATTTTACGGGTGTAATCGCGCTCGGAAATGATTCCCACTAATTTCTCCCCTTCCATAACCAGCAGAGCGCCCACATTTTTCTCATCCATCAACTTCACAGCTTCAAACACTGTCGCGGTCGGCGAGACGGAATAAATCTCGTGGCTCTTTTGATTCAGAACCGCACCGATCGTGCCGCTAACGTCCATATCAATTAAAATCTTTCAGTGCCGAAAAAAACTGCACCTTCACGATACGGTACCATCAGTGTCGCAGGCAAAACAATTCTGGTTAGAAGAAAAAAAGGTGTCGACGGCCTCTCCGAACAGGATCGTCGCCGAGATAATCGTCAGCTCCCACATTGGAAGCGTATAGCGCGGAAGCAATACAGTTAGAACGCAATTAGCAAGCATCATCAATAAACCGATCATCGTTAGGGCGGCAGTGTATGATACAATGCCGGCGGCCTGTTGCTTCCGCATCCGCGCGATTACCACCAATAACGCAAAAAGTATGCACCATAAAAACAAGAGAGCACGGTAGCTCAGATTTTTCGGACGACGTAAATAGGAATGTTTTTTGAAGATGGTGAAAACTTGATCCGCGTTGGTATCTCGGAAAGTGACCAATGACGCGCACTGCGGCATTGTCTCGCGATGTGAAAAATAGAACCTGGTGGATACGAACAGGAAACTCACAACGTCTGGGATCGTGATCCTCTGTGAGGCTTTCAGGTCTCTTGCAATAGCACTCAGGAATAACTTGTCCGGTGGATAAAAAATCGCCCAAGCCGTGCGGTTGAACACATCGTAAAGCTCTTTTTCTTTCGTATTCGTTTCGGGTGAAAAAAGCAATGTTCGCGCCTTCTGCTTGAAGAGCCTCCCATCCCAGGTCGCATTTCCGTCGACGAACGAATCTCGCAGTAACGAAATCACCTTTTTAACGTCTGCGGAATCGGTGTTTTTAGCCGCCTTGTCGAGTAACTGGTTTCGTTTTTCAACAGGAAGCCTGGTAAGAAATTTGAGTCTCCCGACAGAGGCGGGACCGATCGGGGAGCTGTAAGGTATCTTAACGGCGTAGCACAATTCCCGTAAAGACACGTTCGCAAGGACGATGCAGCCGACGCCAACGGCGACAGCAAGCATTGCTTTTTGTAGCGCCTGGCTCGCCCGTAATCGTTGCCATCGGCGAAGTAGTAGAACCGGAGCAAATCTGCTCATAATAAATCGGTGTATGCTGAGGGAAAAAAAAGTCAGCGGCAACAGTCCGGCCAGAATCGCATTAATGTGCCGCGTCAGAACACTGAGCCATAAAAGAACACCGAAAAGAAGCCATTCTCTCCCGGAAACCTTGCGGGAACACCTAACAATCCTCAGTCCCGTTCCCCCGATCAGAAGAACGAGAATCATGCTCAGCGTCTCAGTGCCTATGCAATGAGCAAAGGCGTAAAAGAGCGGATTTAGCGCCCAGACTGCCGCGAGGATGAAACGGATCCATAGCAACCGAGCTGCAGCAGCGATCAAATAGAGAGATGTAAAAGCCAGAGCGAGATGCTGGAACGCGATAAGCAGGAAAACGCCCGAATCACTCAACACCGGATGAACAAAGAAGGAGAGGCTTGGAAGGGGAGCCCGCGCTATAAGGCACTCTCCTGCAGATCCTATATAAAGCGGAATGCGGGCGACAAAACAATACAGCGGGCCGTATTGCAGGATCGTCTCGGGCCCTGGTGGCCCTGTTAGTTGCAAGTATGCATCAACATCTCTCCAAAGCGGAGGAATCGTGTTAAGCATCCAGATCGACGGAGCCAATAGCACGAGCAAGATAGCAGAGTGCGCAGCAAGCCGGAGGAAACCCGGTCTGGTACGGAGCCACATTCTAAAACGGGCGAGCGGCTGCCATGAGACCCAACTATGAAATCGCTCATTCTCTCGCATTGCGCTCGCGCCGGTCAGTGGTATTCGAAATCGCAGGAACGCCATTGTGGCTTGCCTTTTCACCGGAAAAAGCAAAATAATGCACCGTGCGTTGGGCTTGGCCATTCGAATCGCGCGACGTCAACGGTCGTGACAGAGATCATCGGAACAGCGACCGGCAGAACGGAGACGTTCCTGGCGGATTGACCGGTGATCCGTGCCCGGATTTCTTGTGCGTGGGAGCGCAAAAAGCCGGAACCTCATGGCTTTACCGGCAACTCGAATCACATCCGGACTTCTGGATGCCTCCCGTAAAGGAATTGCATTATTTTGATGAGTTGAGCAGAGTCCCGCCCGTACGTTCTGCACGCGCCCGAGATAAGGCGGGTCGTCACTTCCTTGAGAATGTCAGATGCTTGAGCGAGCGATCACACCTGGCCCTGGAGGAGTATGGCCGACTATTTGCGTCGAAGCGTTCGCTCATTTCCGGTGACATCACACCGGCCTACTCGACTCTGAACGATGAAATCGTCGAGCGAGTGGTGAACCAGTTCCCCAATCTAAAGGTTGTGTTTCTGGCTCGCGACCCCGTCGAGCGCGCGTGGTCACAACTGTGCATGGGCGTGCGCCTGGGAACGATCAATCGCTTTGACGCTACGGACCCGGAAGAGGTGATTCGCAATTTATTGAATCCCGGTGTGCTAATACGGTCGCATCCCAGTAAGGTCGTCGCGCGATGGAAGCGTTACGTCCGTCCGGAAAACTTTCGGGTCTATTTCTTCGACGACCTGAAGGAAAATCCTGCGGAACTGCGTCGAACGATCCTGTATTTTCTGGGCGGCGATCCCGGGAAACCAAGCGGACGACTAAAGCCTAACGAGAATAGCGACGCCGGTCGCGACAAGCTACGGCTGGTCACAAAGGTGCGCGACCGAATAGCCAGGTTCTTTGAACAGGAACTTAAAGCTTGCGCGACGGAACTTGGTGGACGCGCGAAAAGTTGGCCAGGTCGTTACGGTTTTTCGCTGTTTTTGTTGTTTTGGAATTTATTGAGTGATGTCGATCTTTTCTTCTGGAGCGACTGGATAAGCTAGGCACTGTAGCCGGGGTCGCTGACCCCGGCCGCTCAGCGACTCCTCGCAATCAACCGCGGTCAGCGCCCGCGGCTACAGTTCACTCGCCGGTCAGGCGTGCCTCCGCCAGATCGAGGTCGCGCTGAATCCGGCGTAACGCGTCGTCGTTGATGACGCGCTCATTTCGCAATCGGATAATGGTTCCGCGTTCAACTCTTAGCGCTTCGTATTGCAAACGCTGATATTGAGGCGTGGCGATCTCGCCGCGACAATCGTCGGGGTTGGATGCGCAAAATTCCAACTGCTCGATCCGCTCATCGTATTCCGCCTGCAACCTGCCAACCGCGTCCGGGGAAAAATTGCTGTTTGTCCGCGCTTTGTCGATCCATTCGAGCGCGGCCTTGTTTGCTTGTAATCGCGCCAGACGCTCCTCTTCGTCGGTCTCTCCATCGGGCGGTATGCGGAGTTTCCTGATCAACAGCGGCAGGGTCAATCCTTGAAGCACGAGTGTGACCAGGATCACGGCAAACGCGACGAACAAAATGTAGTCGCGCCCTGGAAATGGCCTGCCACCGGGTAATCCTAACGGCAACGCGAACGCCGCCGCTAATGAGACCACGCCCCGCATCCCTGTCCAGCAGATGATGGCAATATGTCGCCACGATGGAATTGGATCGCGCGGCCGAAACCTGCTGCCGAACAAATACGGCAGGTAGGCCGCCGGTATCACCCACGCAAAACGAATTAAAATCACGGTCGCGCAGATCACGCTGGCACTGCCAATTGCTCCGGCGAGAGTTTCGCGATTCCAAGTGCGCAGAATATCCGGAAGTTGCAGGCCAATGACAACAAAGACGAAACCGTTGAGAAGGAAAACGACCGCTTCCCAAAAAGCGTAAGCTTGCAGGCGGGTGCGGGCACTGATCGTCAACGGCACATGCCATCCAAGGAAAATGCCGGCGGCAACCGTCGCCAAAACGCCAGAGGCACGAAGCTGTTCAGCCGTCAGGTAAGCGATAAACGGAGTCAGGAGCGAGATGGTGATTTGGACCGGTGGATCATCGAGATGGCTTTGCACCCAGCGCATTATCACGCCAACCAGCAATCCGACTCCTATTCCGGCGAGCGCCACCCAGACAAAGCGACCCGCTGCATCAGTGGGCGAGAAGTGCCCTGTAACCAATGCGGCAATCGCAAATTGCAACGCCACCAGCGCGGTCGCGTCGTTCACCAGGCTCTCACCTTCCAAAACTACCTGGATGCGATGCGGAACCCCAAGCCGGCGAATGATTGACGTCGCCGCAACAGCATCCGGCGGGGAAACAATCGCCCCCAACGCGAAAGCGGCGGCCCAGGGAAGCGTCGGCATAATCGAATGCGCGATCCAGGCGACCGCCAAAGTTGTCGCCAGCACCAGACCGATGGCGAGCATGAGTATCGACCGCAAATTTCGGCGAAAATCACGCCACGATGTGAACAACGCAGCCGGATACAGAAGAGCCGGGAGAACAAAATAAAATACAACCTGCGGATTGAGTGTGACCTCCGGCAGTCGCGGCACAAAGCTCAAGGCGAGTCCGCCAAGAACCAGGACGAGCGGATACGGCAGCCTAACCTTGCACGCCAGCACAGCGAGAACCGCGACCGCCGTAAACAGAAGGACAATTATTTCAGCCTGCTGCATGAGTCAGTTGCTGCTGTAGCCTGGGGCGGTGACCCCGGTTTCCAGAAAAGTCTCTCATTTACCGCGGTCAACGCCTGCGGCTACAGCTTTTGCTCGCGCGCGGTTGGCCTGCAACTCCGCGAGATGTTTTTCCGACCATCGGCACAGCCCCTGTAACGGCTCAATGAGCGTACGTCCCAGTTTTGTTAGCGAATATTCCACTTTAGGGGGCACGACAGGATGAACAGTGCGTCGGACCAGACCGTCGCGCTCGAGGCTGCGAAGAGTTTGGGTGAGCATCTTTTGCGAAATCCCGCCGATCTCACGCTGAAGCGCAGCGTAACGCATGGTACCTCCGGCGAGAATCTGGATGACGAGTGCGGTCCATTTGTCAGCGATGCGGTCAAGCACGAGCCGCGATGGACACCGTGGATCGAGCACGGAGGGAACCGAAGATCCTTTTGGCATGGCCCCGGTGTAAAACAACTTGGTCATAGGCGCAAGCCGGAAGGAACATTCTAAACAGGGTGTATACCTCCATACGGTATGTAGTTGACTGATAGTTTTTGCAACCCGAAATTAGGATGATAAGCATTGTAACCCGCTCAAAAAAGAACTCCGAATCCCTCGATTTCATCCTGAATGACATCGGTCTCAAAGCTTCCCGATCCGCTCCCGGCGAAACGCAACCGGACGACGGCGATTTGCTCGATGCGTATTCGCGCACCGTCGTGGGCGCCGTCGCGCGCGTTGCGCCGGCGGTCGCCAACATTGAGGTAAAACAACGCCGGAACGCTGCCGGAGACAGCGGAGCACGTGAGGTTAGCGGGAACGGCTCAGGGTTCGTGATCACGCCGGATGGATTCATTTTGACTAACAGCCACGTCGTTCATGACGCGACTGAGATCACTGTAAATCTGCAGGATGGCCGCGAATATCCGGCCCGATTAACGGGCGACGACCCTGACACCGATCTTGCCGTTATTCGAATCGACGGACCACAGCTTACACATGTGCGGCTGGCCAATTCTGAAAATTTGCGTGTAGGACAGTTAGTCGTCGCGATTGGAAACCCGCTCGGTTTTGAAGCGACCGTGACTGCCGGCGTAATCAGTGCAGTGGGTCGCTCAATGCGCGCGCAATCGGGTCGGTTAATCGACAACATCGTTCAAACCGATGCCGCGCTGAATCCCGGGAATTCCGGCGGACCACTGGTCAACTCGGCCGGCGAAGTTGTGGGCGTAAACACAGCAATGATCCGGCCGGCGCAGGGCATTTGTTTCGCCATCGCCAGTAACACGGCAAAGTTCGTAGCAGGCTGGCTCATTAAAGACGGAAAAATCCGCCGCAGTTATATCGGCGTGGCCGGACAGAATGTTCCGATCCATCGGCGGGTCCTGCGTTTTTATGGCCTGCCGCTCGAGACTGGCGTGCTGGTTGTTTCAATTGAGAACAACAGCCCCGCTGAACGGGCCGGCTTGCGCCAGGGCGATCTAATCGTGGCGTTTAACGGCCAGCCTGTAGCCAGTGTCCACGATTTGCACAAGGTTTT
Organism: uncultured Verrucomicrobiae bacterium; assembly: GCA_963753675.1. Classification (GTDB taxonomy): domain Bacteria; phylum Verrucomicrobiota; class Verrucomicrobiia; order Chthoniobacterales; family UBA10450; genus Udaeobacter. The sequence continues at coordinate 132,442 of CAVWCZ010000004.1, forward strand.
GGTTGGAGAGCAAATCGGCCTCAACGCGACTCTTACAGTCATTCGGCACACCGAAAAATTGGAATTGCCGATCCTGCCGGCGGAATCAAGAGCACAAAAGTAGCGCGAGCCTCTGCCTTGCGATTTCCCGCGCAACCGAGACGCTTACGCTACTTTATCCGATGAAAATTCTCGTTATTGGCAGTGGAGGCCGCGAACACGCCCTCTCGTGGAAACTGCTGCAATCGCCGCACACGGACCGGATTTTCTGCGCGCCCGGAAATGCGGGCACCGGCGAAAGTGCCGAAAATGTTCCGATTCCCGCACACGATTTGCAGGCGCTTGTCAGATTCGCAAAGGAGAACCGCGTTGATCTGACGGTCGTCGGCCCGGACGATCCTCTAGCCGCTGGAATTATTGATCTGTTTAAGGCCGAGAAGTTGCGCGCCTTTGGTCCGGATAGAGCGGCGGCACGAATTGAGTCTTCAAAAATCTTCGCAAAAGAGTTGATGCGAGCGCATGACATTCCCACCGCTGAAGCAGGCACGTTTTCTGACATCAGCGAAGCGTTTCGCTATTGTGAGCGAATTAAGTTCCCAGTGGTAATAAAGGCGGACGGCCTGGCGCTCGGAAAAGGGGTCGTCATTGCAATGGATGCCCGCATGGCAAGGGCGACAATCGATGAAATGATGAACCAACGCCGCTTTGGGGCGGCCGGACAGCGGATCGTGATCGAGGAATTTTTGCGAGGCACAGAATGCTCGCTGCATGCATTAATGGACGGGAAAAACTATCTCCTGCTGGAATCCGCCCGCGATCACAAACGGGCATTAGACGGAGATGAAGGACCGAACACCGGCGGAATGGGCGCCTTCAGTCCGGCTGATAATTGGAACAGCGAATTGCAATCCCGTTTCGAGCCGAAAATCATGCGGCCTTTGCTGAATGCTCTCGTTCAAGAAGGTGTCACTTTTCGCGGACTCCTGTACCCGGGATTGATCATTACCAGGGAAGGACCGCGCGTGCTGGAATTCAATTGCCGGTTCGGCGACCCGGAGACGCAGGCTCTTTTGCCACGGATGAAATCGGATCTGTTGCCGTTGTTGGAGGCGACGATTGACGGAACTATCGATCAGTGTTCCATCGAATGGGATCCCCGCGCGGCCGTCACTGTAGTGCTGGCTTCTGGTGGTTATCCCGGCAAATACGAGACGGGTAAATCGATTTCGGGTCTAGACGACGCAGCAAAGCTTCAAAATGTCTGCATTTTCCATGCAGGGACTAAACGCGATGGGGGGCTGAAAACCGCTGGGGGTCGGGTGCTTGCCATCACAGGACTCGGTTTAACCATGGACGCGGCTCGGGCGCGCGCGTATGAGGCGGTATCGCGAATTCATTTCGAGAATTGTCATTACCGGCGCGACATTGCTCTGAGTGCAGTTGCAGCTAACATCACGGAATCATTGTGATGTTTCGATTCTTCCTGGCGGTAGTTGTCGTCTCCGTGTTTGGCTCAAATCTTGGCGCGCAATCGCCGACATCCGCTGGGCCATCAGGCAAAGCGCAGCAGCCTCAAACGAAACCGCCCTCGCCCTCGGCTACGCCTACGGTAAAAGAGCTGGTTAATTCACTAGGCCCAGCCGATCTGCAGGCATTCATTACGTTGTTGAAGGGTAATTTCACCGACCCCGACGCGATCACCGATACAGAGTTGAATCGGGCAACCGTCGAGGGACTGCTGGTGCGGTTGCCGCGCGGCGTGACTCTCTTAGGCGGAAAAGAAAGCATTCCTGCTGCCACGCCAGGTGCCTTCTATACTGAGATCATAGCCGGACGCGTTGGATACGTGCGCCTCGGATCCTTGAATAACGCCAATCTCCAAGCGCTCGACAAGGCCCTTAGCGGTTTCGCTGGAAAAAAAGTGAACGATCTCATCGTCGATCTCCGCGCCAGTCCTGCAACGAATGATTTGCCCCTCGCGGCGGAATTCGCGAAGCGGTTTTGTCCAAAGGGCAAACCGATCTTTACGTTGCGTAAACCAACGGGGCATCAGGATCGGGTATTCACTTCCGATCGTGAGCCGGCATTCCGTGGCTTAATCATGGTGCTCGCCGATGGCGACACGACTGGAGCGGCCGAGGCCATCGCGGCTGCGCTACGCTTTTACAACAAAGCATTGGTCATCGGGCAATCAACTGCAGGCCGCGCGGCTGAATATTCGGATTTGGCATTGCCGGACGGTAAAGTCGTACGCCTGGCAGTGGCGGAAATGATTGCGCCGGACGGCAGTTCATTGTTTCCAGAAGGCGTGAAACCGGATCTGCCCGTCGAGATGTCGTTGGCAGAAAAGCGTCAAATTTTTCAATCGAGCAGCGAAAAAGGATTGAGCTCATTCATTTACGATACGGGACGTCCACACATGAATGAAGCGGCGCTTTTGGCGGGGACGAATCCCGAATTAGAGGCTGCGGAAGCGGCACAGCAACGCCGCGGTCGAGCCCCGGAAAAGCCGGCGGCGCACGATCCGGCGTTACAGCGAGCCCTGGATGTCGTGACCTCGCTGGAAGTCTATCAGAAACATTGAACGCGGAAGCTTGGCTCTAATCAGCGAGCCTTAGGGGGTTCGTTTCGCGTTCATAAGAGTTGACGAAATTCTTCGGTTTTGATCAAAATCGGTGGCGTGACGCCGCTCGAAGAATGTATCGGCTATAAATTTCGCAATTCGCTTTTGTTGGCGGAAGCGCTCACACACCCCAGCCTGGGTCATGAAGCGCAAAATTATCATTTTGATTATCAGCGGTTGGAATTTTTGGGCGACGCCGTTCTGCAGCTTGTCATTACCGAATATTTATTTGGCAATTTTAAAGTCGCGGCCGAGGGGGAACTGACCAAGTTACGTTCACGGCTGGTTTCCCGGGACGCACTAAAAACACACGCTGCTGCGCTCAAATTGGGGCGCTACATTTTGATGGGGCGCGGCGAGGAAGCCAGTGGCGGGCGCGAACGCACGTCCACATTGGCAGATGCATTTGAAGCCCTGATTGGCGCGCTTTACCTCGATGGCGGCCTCGAGGTAGCCAAGGTATTTATTCTGACGCAGACCCGCGCCGATCTCGAGAAGCTGGCGGAAGAGCCGGGGGATATCAATCCAAAGGGCGATCTCCAGGAACTGCTGCAAAGCATTTCGCCATACAGCCCGGTTTATAAATTAGTTTCGCAGAGCGGGCCTGAGCATGAGAAGACATTCGTTTCACAAGTCGTGTGGGAAGATATTGTTCTTGGTCAGGGTAGCGGCCGCAGCAAGAAACAGGCGGAAACCGCAGCTGCGTTCGAAGCGTTGCAGTTGAGACGCTGGGAAACAAAGAGCTAAGGCTGCTACTGGACACCGTCATCCCGAGCGGAGTCGAGGGAACCCGTCGCGGAACCTTAAGCTAATCTCGCGGGGTCCTTCGACTCCGCTACGCTCCGCTCAGGATGACCGAAGAACGGAACGCTGAATGGTTCAAAGCATCGATTTCCGCAGAACCCAACTTCCAGCGAAAATGCTGCGCGATCGACTCGGTCACAAATCCCTTGGCCCGCTTAATCGCCTCTTCCATCGTTAAACGCGAGGCCAGGCCAGCGGTGATTGCTGCCGAATAGGTGCATCCGGTGCCGTGCGTTGCTACACCCTGCACAAAAGGTGCGGAAAACTCTGTCAATTGATCATTATGGAAAAGCAAGTCGACAGCATCCTTGGCTCGAAGATGGCCACCTTTCAGCAGGATCGAGCAGCCAAATTTCTTCGCGAGCGCCTTAGCCGCTTTGTCCATCTGGGCCCTCCCGGTGATTCTTGTACCGAAAAGTAAACCCGCTTCGTCCAGATTTGGTGTGATAAGTGTCGCAAGCGGGAAAAGCTCGTTTTTGTAAGCCTCGATAGCTGCGGGCTCCAAAAGGCGGTCGCCATTGGTCGCGACCATCACGGGATCGATCACGAGTGAGATACCTGATCCGATGTCTTTAAGCGTCTCCGCCACGGCGGATACGATTTCCTTCGAACAGAGCAGACCAGTCTTTATCGCGCCGACTGGAAAATTTTTCAGCAGCACTTGAATTTGGTCGCGAACGATTCCCGGGGTAGCCGCTTCAATTCGCGACACTTTCCCGGGAACTTCCGAGACGATGCACGTCACAGCAGTCAATCCATAAACTCCAAGAGCGGCAAAACTTTTCAGATCCGCCTGAATACCTGCACCCGCGCTGGAATCCGAGCCGGCGATCGTGAGAGCTACCGGAACTGTAACGGTGCTCTCTGAGCGTCGACTACGCTGGTTACCCATTGGATTCGGCCCCGAAGGCGTTCGGGGCCGCTACAGAATTACGCGCCATTCCCGTCGTTACCGATCGCTTCGACGGGGCAGCCTTCCATGGCCTCTTTACAAAGCCCTTCTTCTTCTGGGGTCTCCGGCTGCTTGTACACATAAGAGTGGCCGCCGTCATCGTTCCGTTTGAAGTTGGCGGGGGCCGTCTCGCGGCACAAGTCGCAGTCAATGCATTGATCATCGACATAGAATTTGCCGGGTACGTTTTCTGGATATTTGTTTGCGGCGTCGGCCATGTTTCCCTGAAAGTGAAGTGAAACGTTAGGAAAGAAAGGCTCCTGACGCAATAATCTGCCCACTGTTTGGCTCATACGCAACCGCAACGTACCGCTGGCACGTATTTCCTCGAACATCAAAGGCGTTGAATCGTTCCAGCGAAAAGAGCATGATGGCCGACCATTTAGCGAGACCGGAACCATTTAGCCGTCTAAATCTTTAACTCTTCAACGCTTTTTCATGAACAAGGTAGGTGCCAAAAGCCTGCGCGTCTTCGCAATCGAGCTCGTGATCTATGGCGCATTTGTCACCGCGTACGTCTTGCTGGTACTACATCTCTTAGACAAATGGTTGTATCGGCTCGAAACGCAGCATCGCGTCACCTATGCCGCGGTCGCACTCTTGTTGATTGTCGGGCAGGCCGTCTTTTTGGATGCGCTAACGACGCTTCTGTTTCGATTTCTGCGCCGTTTCTGGAGATAACTCATGTTTTTCCCAATCTCCAACACTCACATCAACCCGATCTATCTGGCCGTTGTCGGATTTGTTATTGGCATCCTGGGCGGGTTCTTTGGAGTAGGCGGAAGTTTCATTGCCGGCCCGGCATTGCGGTTGATGGGAGTGGATTGGAATTACGCAGTGGGAACCGATCTGGCGCACATTGTCGGCAAGTCGATCGTCGCAGCCAGACAGCATCGCACGCTAGGGAACGTCGATCTCAAGCTAGGGCTCTTCATGGCATTCGGCACCATCGGTGGCGCCGAAGCCGGCGCGCAACTGATCCAGGCACTCAAGCGCGCTGGCAACGTGAACACCGTCGTGAGCTGGGTCGCAATTGTTGTCTATTTTAGCATTTCGATCTTCATGCTCTGGGAGAGCCAGAAAACATTGAGATTAGACAAAAAACGGCGATCACGTCGCAAGAACGCGGATGTCAAAAAAGACCAATCCGCGTTCGGACACGTGACGAAAAAAATTCAACGGCTGAAACTTTGGCCGATGATCGACCTGCCTACGTCGGGCATACGGCAAATCTCTCTATGGACAATTCTCCTGGTCTCGTTTGTCGGAGGGTTCTTTAGCGGCTTTCTGGGCGGCGGCGCGGGCTACATACGAATGCCGTCGATGGTTTATGTGCTGGGCATTCCCACTCATCTCGCCGTGGGAACAGATCTTTTTGAGATCGTCATTTCGGCCAGTTACGGAACGCTTACCCACGCCATCAAGGGCAATGTTGATATTCTGATTGCGCTCGTCATGCACACCGGTGCAGTCATAGGCGCGCAAATCGGCGTAGTCGCTACCCAATATTTTGCCGGGCCGAAAATCCGGCTCGCTTTTGTGCCGCTGCCATTGATCGGAGTAGCCATCGTGATTTACACGTTAGTGAGCGGCCACAAATTCTAGCCATGAAAATTTTGATTTGCAGCGACGGAACGTCGTCAGCTGAAACCGCAATTCAGCTGGGCGGCTTGTTGGCCGGGCCGCTCAAAGCTGAGACGACGCTGCTTGGAATCGCTGAAACATCAGAGGCCGAACAGCCTTTGCTCAATGCATTTCGACAACATGCGACTTCGCTTGAGAGCCGCGGCATATCACCTGAAATCGTGGTGCACTCCGGTGAACCGATACACCAGATTCTCGATCGGACTTCGAAGAGCAAGTACGATCTGGTCATCATCGGCGCGCGATGGACCGGCGCGGTGGGAGAATACTGGCGCTCAAGGAAAACCTATGAGGTCATCAAGACCGTTCAGCCTCCAGTGCTGGTGGCCATTGGCGAACGCAAAGAATTGAAGCGTTTCGTGGTTTGCACGGGCGGAAAAGAGTTCATCGAGCAAGCGGTCCACTTTACCGGCAGACTGGCGGCGGCCGTTGGCGCATCAGTTACCCTGCTGCACGTAATGGCTGAGCCGCCCGCGATGTACGCCGACCTCGTACGCATGGAAGAAAATGTCGACCAGTTGCTCGAATCAAAATCAGAGCTCGGAACCAATCTGCGCCGGCAAAAAAAGGAACTCGAACGGCTCGGTGTCTCTGCGGAAGTACGTCTCCGGCATGGAATCGTGATTGACCAGGTATTTGAAGAAGTGCGCGATGGCAATTACGACCTGCTGGTAACCGGCACGTCGCAGGCGCGCGGTTTACTGCGGCATTACATCATGGGGGACTTAACACGGAGCATCGTAAACCGCGCTAATGTTCCTGTGCTCGTGGCTCGCGCCGGTTCGCCCAAGCCGGCTCGAACCCTCTGGAAGGCTGTTAAGGGATTGTTTGGCGACAGCTAAGGCGAATTGACGCAATGACGGCGTCGCGTTCGCGAGCCTTCGCGAAACGAGGTAAGCGCTTCGGGTGCAATTCGCACGAACTTGTTTCGGCCTACGATGTGTTGTCGCATCGATTAAGGCGCGTTATGCGAACACCCGGAATCAAACCAGCTTTCCAACCCGCCCCCGGCAGCTCGAGAGTGCGGCGCTGGCTTGGTCGTCTTTTCCGGGAATGGATCATCGAAAGCTGGCGCCCGGTTGCCCCTGCCTCAACTAAACCCGACCCCTCGAAATGGAGCGATAAGGGCGTCACGTTGGCATGGATTGGACACTCCACCGTCCTCATCAATTTTTTCGGTGTTACCATTCTTACCGATCCCGTGCTTTTTCCCAGGGTAGGCATTCGTCTGGGAGGATTCACCATCGGTCCGAAACGAATCATTGCTCCCGCATTGAGCTTTCATCAGTTGCCGCGGATCGATCTCGTTCTTCTTTCCCACGCGCACTTCGACCATCTTGATTTGCGGACGCTGCGTTGTTTTGATGAGTCCACGAGAGCCATCACCGCGCGGGCGACGGGCGATTTGTTAAAGCAAACCCGGTTTTCCAACGTCACCGAGCTCCATTGGGGCGAGACCAGGACGTTAAACACTGCAAAGGGCGAGATCGACATTACCGCGTTCCCGGTGAGGCACTGGGGCGCACGCACTCAACACGACACACATCGCGGGTACAACGGATATTTAATCGAGCGAAGTGGACGCGGCATCGTCTTCGCCGGCGACACCGCAATCACCGATAACTTCGCAATGCTGCCGCGACGCGGCCCCATCGACGTCGCGATCATGTCGATCGGTGCGTACAATCCGTGGATCCGCTCGCATTCGACCCCCGAGCAGGCAGTCCAAATGGCCAATGACGCCGGAGCGCGCTTCATTGTTCCGGTGCATCACCAAACGTTTCGCCTTAGCGTCGAGCCTTTCCGCGAACCCATTGAGCGCTTTGAAGTGGCGCTGAGCAAAACTCCGGAGCGCATCGCGCTGCGTGAAATTGGCGAGACGTTCGTGCTGCCTCTGTAGCCGCGTCTCTGCCTGCCGCGCCGTAGCCTTGGCGAAGGTGGGTGAGACGCGTACCGAACGAGCGCTGGCCAGCACTTCGCTTGTATGAAGCGCTGGTGGATGCAATCTTTGGCCGGTCCGCGCCGACGTAGCTCAGTTGGTAGAGCAACGGTTTCGTAAACCGTAGGTCACGGGTTCGAATCCCGTCGTCGGCTGTTACATTAAGAGTCCCCAGGAGAGTAAAGCCGACGCGTCGCGCCAGACCCGGCTGGAGCTGTCGCCCAGTACAACGACGATGACATCTTTGCCCGGACGCGTTCCGCTTGCGATCAAACATTTTCCTGCCGCGTCGGTATAACCGGTCTTCATTCCGTTGCAGTACGGGAGCCGTCGCAGAAGTTTGTTTGTGTTTTCAAGTTCACGCGTGCGTCCGTTTGCATAACGAAAAACAAGCTGTGGAAGGCATACAATCGAGCGGATCGTTGGGTTTGCGTACGCCGCTCGCGCAATAGTCGCGAGGTCGCGGGCACTCGAATATTGTCCCGGTATGGGCAGACCATTTGGATTCACAAAGTGCGAATGCACAGCGCCAAGCTGAAGTGCGCGCCTGTTCATGATATCGGAAAACGCATCGATGCTGCCAGCGTTGTCCCGCGCCAGACAGCGCGCAACGTCGTTGGGACTTTTCACGAGCAACGCCCGCAAAAGGTCCATCCGCTGATAGGTTTCGCCAGGCTTGATTCCCAGCTTCACCGGTTCGCACCTTGTATCGACGGATTGCACTGTCACCGGCCGATCGAGAAAACCGGTCTCGGCCACAATCAAGGCGGTCAGCAATTTTTGCGTGCTCGCGGGCGCTCGTACCTGGTCCGCGTTTTTTTCATACAAAATCCTGCCGGTATTCGCGTCCACTACAATGACTGAAGCCGCGCTGGTCTTCGGTATTCCGTCAGACGTAAACTCGGTGGGCGCGGAAATTGTGTCCGACGATTCCCTCGATTTTGAGTGAGTCCGTCGCGACCGGGCATGACTCGATTTTGATTTCCTGGGCCTCGGGGTCGCCGCTTCGGTATCGTCGTCCAGGTCTTTCTGCGTGACAGCCTTCGCCTTCCGGATTGGTCCATGGACACCGCCGGGGCGTACCAGATCAGAATCAACTGTGTCCTGTGCCCAGCCGTTCAAAGCCGAGCTCAGGAGCAGTACGCAAAAAAGCGAAATTCGATTGCGCCAAATCATGGACGGAAAATTAGCGACCAAACGTTCACCTGCGCAAGTGTTCTCAGTTCTGTCATTCGAGCGAAGTCGAGGGATCTCGTGGCAGAACACAAAAGCAACACATCGGGATTCCTCGACTCCGCTGCGCTCCGCTCGGAATGACAGTTAGCGTCATTCTTTTCGGTGCTCGATCAACTCGATCTCGTATCCCTCCGGCGCGTCGATGAACGCAATTTTACCACCGTTGGTTGAATGCGGTCCATCCGACAATGGATACCCTTTTGCCGCAGCATGCTTGGCGAATTCATTCAGGTCGTCCACTTCAAAGGCTAGATGAGTAAGATCGGGGCCCACAACTATCGGTCCGCTCTCGTCGAACTTGCAGATCTCAATCTCCTGCTCACTACCGGGCGCTTTGAGGAAGACGAGTTGCGACCCGCGCCCGGAAGTATGTCGGCGAATTTCCTGAAGACCGAGGACGTCCTTGTAGAATGAGACTGTCTTCTCCAGGTCGTGCACGCGATAACGCGTGTGCAGTAATTTTTTTACCATCGCGTATCTTACCTTTCAACCCTCGGTTTGTCATTCCGAGCGAAGTTTCGCGGAGCGAAACGCAGTCGAGGAATCTCTGATTCTCGGCACGTGGATTCGAACTGGATCTTCTGGACAAACGAGGTAAAACGGCTTCATTGCGCGTCTTGCGAAGCGCCCGGGGTAAGGCTGGCGTTGATGAGATTTGGCAAGTCGATTGTCTCTGTGTCATGTCGACCGAACTCGAGACATCTCTTGCTGACTCTGAGAGTTCCAGAGATTTCTCGACTTCGCCTCCGGCTTCGCTCGAAATGACAGATAACGAACTATGAAGAAAATCGGAATCCTTTTTGGACAAGAACAGAGTTTTCCCCCGGCCTTTGTGGAGCGGGTAAATCAGAAAACCGGCGGCAAAGACATTATGGCCGAGTTCGTCAGGATCGATAAGGTGATCCAGGGTGAACCGTGCGGGTACGACGTAGTGATCGACAGAATCTCGCAGGACGTTCCGTTTTATCGCGGCTGGCTGAAGAACGCGGCCCTGACCGGCACCTCTGTGCTAAACAACCCATTTTGGTGGAGCGCGGACGACAAATTTTTCAACAACGCACTGGCAACCAAGATCGGAGTCGCGGTTCCACGCACCGTCTTGCTGCCGTCACATCAGTTGCCACCGGACACGAACGAAAAATCATTTCGCAACCTCGGTTATCCGCTCGATTGGGAATCGATTTTTGATTATGTCGGCTGGCCTGCGTTCTTCAAACCGTTTATCGGCGGTGGATGGAAGAACGTTTATCGCTTGCACAACCGGGAGGAATTCTTCCGTGCTTACAACGATACGGCACAGTTGGTGATGATGCTCCAGGAGGAAATCAAGTTCGACATGTATTTCCGTTGCTATTCGATCGATCAGCGTCACGTCCGGATCATGCCCTACGAGCCGCGGCACCCGTTTCATCAGCGCTACCAAACCGAATGGCACGCTCCGAAGGAAATCCTGCAACACGTCGAAGAGGGTGTGCTCCGGTTAAATCAATTTCTCGGCTACGACCTGAATACGGTCGAGTTCGCTGTGCGCGACGGCATACCGGTTGCGATCGATTTTTGCAATCCGGCCCCGGATTGCGAAGCGGCATGGATCGGTCAGGCGAATTTCGAATGGGTGCTGGAAGCCGTGTCCGAAATGGCCATTCGCAAAGCCCGCGAACTCATTCCCGGCCGCGACAACTTGAGCTGGGGCAAATTTTTGCAAGCAGCGGTGACGCGAGGTTCGCTAGGCGAATCCGGGTAGCATCAAAACGGAGGCACTGTCATTCTGAGCGGAGCGAAGCGGAGTCGAAGCTGCAACGCAGCGGACGAAGTCCGCGAGGCCAGGCTTTCCATCCCGCTATCTCAGCCATGGTTATTGCAACGGGGTCCCTCGACTTCGCTCGGGATGACAGCGCCGTAGTTTTGACGGACATTCCCGCCCGGCTATGACTGCGAAAGAGCACGTCTTCACTCTTGGGATTGAAGAGGAGTTCGCCATAATCGATCCAGAGACGCGCGAACTGCGTTCGCACATTCACGAAATTCTTGAAGGCGGAAAAATCACGCTCAAGGAGCAGATCAAGCCGGAGATGCACCAGTCGGTGGTTGAGCTGGGTACCGAAATTTGCGACTCGATTGGCTCCGCGCGGAATCACGTCACCGAACTGCGCACGAAACTGGCGGAGTTGGCGGCGCGCAGCGGATTAAAGATCGCGTCGATGGGCACGCATCCGTTTTCGCACTGGCGCGATCAACTCATCACCGAAGGCGAACGTTACCAGGAAATCGTGAAAGACATGCAATCGCTCGCGCGCGCGAATCTGATTTTCGGATTGCATGTCCACGTCGGCATTCCCAATCGCGAGACAGCCATCCACGTAATGAACCAGGCGCGATATTTTTTGCCGCACATTTACGCACTCTCGGTTAATTCACCGTTCTGGGTCGGGCAAAACACCGGATTGAAAGGTTATCGCCTGAAAGTGTTCGAGCGTTTTCCACGCACCGGCATACCGGATTCATTCGAGTCGCTCTCTGAATATGAGGACTATTGCAAACTCCTGGTCAAAACCGGTTGCATTGATAACGCCAAAAAAATCTGGTGGGATATCCGGCTGCATCCGTTCTTCGATACGCTGGAGGTGCGCGTGTGCGACGCGCAATCACGCGTGGACGACACGCTAGCTATAGCGGCACTCATTCAGGCTGTGATCGCGAAATTGCACAAGCTGCTTCACCAAAACATCACCTTCCGGATCTATCGGCGCCGTCTTCTTGACGAAAATCGATGGCGCGCGGCCCGCTACGGCATCGATGGTAAATTGATCGACTTCGGACGGGAAGCCGAAGTGGACGAGCGGACTCTGCTTTCCGAGCTGCTCGAATTCGTGTCGACTGAGGTTAGAGAACTCGGCAGTGAGAGGGAAATGGCGCATGTCGAACGAATGACCCGAGAAGGCACCGGAGCAGACAGGCAACTGGCTATGTGGGAACGCACTCAGGATATGAAAGCAGTCGTTGATCAGATCGTCGCTGAGACCTACGAAGGCTTGATGTTGTCTTCGTAACTCCGAGCCTAATTTCCGCGTGGCTTCCGCACGAGATCGCGGAACGTCTTACAGCGCCTTGTAGGTTACGGAGATCGTGCGGTAAACGAGATTGTCGTGTTGCGCTGAAAAATAAAACAGTTCGAGCATCGTGGTACCGACCATCCATTGATAGCCGACCAATGTCTGGATCACATCGGTATCGTGGTCACGAGACCGAGACACAAGTTTTCCGGTCCCGTACTTTTCATCGAAATATTTGCGAATTTCCCCCATCCGCTGGTTATAACGTTCAATCGACCAGTCGGGGTATTCGTATTGAAGTTCCACAGCGACAAGCGCTCGCTCCTTGAAGGTAAAAACGGTGCGCTTGAGTCCGGGATGAATGAGTCCCTCCACAGTCCAGACATCGCGGTTCTCTTTTCTCCCGCGCGAAATGATTTTGGCTTTCGCCCCGTGCAGCACCGCTTCTACGCGCGCCATTGAATCGTTCCAACGAAATCCGAACGGCGGCACTAATTCATCGACCGCTCTCGCGTTTGCCGGAAAAAAGGCAAAGTGAGCGATAAGCCCAAGCATGAAGAACCGGCGAATTATCGCCCGGTTCGAACGCGCGATGCGCGTTGAAAGCCGCCTCATAATGTCGGTATTAATTGCCTGCATGCCAATTCACTGAGCGTTTAGCCGTCGCTCACAGAGGCGGAAAAGTGCGCGCACAGGTTGATTCGGTCAACTCAAGGAGAGCCGATGAGCCAAATCATTCGTCGTGGCCAATTCGGACCGATTGCGCTTCCTGTTACGCGAAAATTTTCTCGAAGAGGCAACTTTTTATTCTTGCACCGAGGCGTGCGCTTCATTTTCTTAGTCAAGAAAATTTTTTTCTTGCGATTGAAAATAAAATTCATTTTTTTCTTGTCGATTTCGCCACCGATTTCTAGTCTCAAGCCCGCTGGCGAGGGCAGCCAAAATGCGCATGTGAATAAGTTGTGAACATTTCTGATAAACTTCCAGCAGCGAGAATGAACAATACGACAAGGTCCAAGACAAAACGATCGATTGCCCATGAGAGTGGCCTTGCCGGCAGAAGGACAACCAGCGACGTATTTGGGGGTTTTCCTTCGTATTTACGTGTTTTTGGCAATTTTTTTTCACGTTACGCAGCGAAATTACACTGGAAAACGGATCGATGTTTAGCCGTTTGCCGGGTGCGATTTCTCATCGCCCCGGCCAGTGTGGCATTTGTGTAACACTGTTAACAACTTCGCTATGGACAAGAAATGCGCTCAATTGTGGCAGCGATTGTCGGCTGTGCTCAAGCCGCAGATTAGCGCTGATAGTTTCAAGCGATGGTTTTCAACTGTCGAGTTGATCGAGGCGAAGGAAAAATCGATTACGCTTACTGTTCCGAACAACATCTATCAGCTTTGGATCGAGAGTAATTACATGCCGGCACTACAGAATGCGATCACTATCACGTTCGGGGCCCCGCGTTCGGTAAGATTTTGCACTCCGTCTGGAACAGGCGTCCAAACTTCTGTGGAGGATGCCCACACGGCAAAGGAAGCGTTGCCCGCTCAAGTCGTAGGCGCACGATCCAGCGCAACTGTCCCCGGCCTCAATCCGCGAAACACGTTCGAATCTTTTGTGGTCGGACCGAACAACGAAATTGCGCACGCAGCCAGCCTTGCAGTCGCGCAGGCACCGGCGCGGACGTACAATCCGTTGTTCATTTACGGCGGCGTCGGTCTCGGCAAGACACATCTGATGCAAGCCATCGGCCAATATGTCTGGGCGAAGAGGAAAAATGTGAAAGTGATTTACCTCTCCAGTGAGTTGTTCATCAATGAGTTCATTGACGCAATTCAGCACAGTAATCTGGTGAAATTCCGGAAGCGCTATCGCCAGCCCGACCTTCTCCTGATTGACGACATTCAATTTCTAGGAGGCAAGGAGCGATCGCAGGAGGAATTTTTCCATACCTTCAACACTCTCTTCGACGGGCACAAACAGATCGTGCTCTCCAGCGACCGGCCGGCTTCGGAAATCGCAAACCTGGAACACCGGCTGGTCTCGCGGTTTGAATGGGGACTCACTGCCGAGCTTCAGCCGCCCGATATCGAGACGCGCCTGGCCATCCTGCGAAAGAAGGCGGACACGATGCAGATCAAATTGCACGAAGATGTTTTTCAATTTCTCGCCACCCGCATCCGCACAAATGTCCGTCGTCTGGAGGGCGCGCTTATGCGTGTGGCTTCTTTCGCGTCACTTAGCGGCAAGGAGCTGACCAAGGAAACGGTGGAGCATTTGCTGAAGGACATATTGCAGGAAGAAGGGCGGCAATCGATCACGATCGAACAAATTCAGCGGCGCGTGGCGGAACACTTCGACGTGCGTCTTGCCGATATGACCAGTAAACGACGCCCGGCCAGCATTGCTTTTCCACGGCAGGTGGCCATGTATCTGGCGCGCGAGCTTACAAAAGCGTCCTTAAATGAAATCGGCGATGCCTTTGGCGGACGCGACCACGGCACGGTCCTGCACGCCTGCAAACTGGTAAAGAAACGAATGGTCGAGCAGGACAATATTCGCCAGACGATCTCCTACATCGACAGCTCGCTCCAGCGGTAGAGACGGAATGGTCCAACGGCACAAGGGGCAGGCATGAGAGATTGCGGTTGCCGAATAAATTCGAAGCATTTACATCTTAAGGCGCTCGCCCTTGATCATGAAATTTAGCGTTACCAAAGAAAAACTGCTCGAAGCCCTGCAACAGGTGCAAAACGTCGTGAGCACCCGGACAACCCTCCCGATTCTTTCCAACGTCTTGCTGCAGGCGAACGAGAACGATTTATATCTCACCACCACCGATCTGGATGTAGGCGTGCGTGGCACCTGTGAAGCGCACGTAGACAAAGCAGGAGCGACCACGCTCCCGGCTCGGCGCGTTTTCAATATCATCCGCGAATTGCCGTCGAGCGAGATTCAGGTGGATGTCGATGGAAAGAACACCGCCTCCATCCGGAGTGGGCAAAGCTTTTTTAAGATTCTTGGATTGCCCGAGGATGAATTTCCGCCTCTGCCAAAATTTGAAGGCGCGAAAGTAGTCACAATGCGGCAGAAAGATTTGCGTGACGGGCTGCGCAAAACTTCCTACGCCATTTCTACCGACGAAACCCGCTACGTGCTCAACGGTGTTTTGTTCAGTTTTAAGGACAACAAGCTCACGCTGGCGGCGACAGACGGACGACGCCTCGCCATGGCGGAAATCGAACTGGAATTTCCGCGTAGCCACGAATCCGAGCTGATTATCCCCACCAAAGCGGTAACAGAACTGCAGCGTCTGCTTACCGACGAGGGCGACGTGAAGGTGAGCATGGCCAATGGGCAGATCGCATTCGATCTCAACAAGACGCTTCTGGTCTCGAAATTAATCGAAGGCAATTACCCAAACTATCGCCAGGTGATACCGGGCGAGGCGAAAGAACGCGTAAAGCTCGAGCGGGAAATGTTTTTGAATTCCCTTCGGCGCGTTTCGCTTTTGGCCAGCGACAAGTCGCATTCGGTAAAGCTGAATTTCAGCAAAAACAACCTCGACATCTCTGCAAACACGCCCGAAGTCGGCGAAGCAAAGGAATCGCTTGCTGTGGCGTATAAAGGCCGCGAATTTTCCATCGCGTTCAATCCGGAATTTCTAATGGCGCCGCTGCGCGCGCTTTCCGAGGACGAAGTATTCCTCGATTTAATCGACGAAATGAGCCCGGGCGTTCTGAAGATTCAGACGCCGTTTCTCTACGTGCTGATGCCGATGCGCATCAGTTCGTAGGCGGGAGCGAGCCTGACATACGGTCCGCTGAGACAGCGGACGCTACCGCGTTGCTCACAACACGGCGTCGCGGCATCGCCGATTGCACCATCATCAATTCGGTGACGTTCTCCGGCGTCAGCAATCCGACCAACCGTTTCATGCGATCGAGCACAGGCACCGCCGGGCAATTGCACTCCTGCATGATGCGAAACGCGTCTTCAAAACGCGTACCGGTGGTCACGGTGGGGATGTCCCGCCGCATCACGTCGCCAACGCGAAGGCCGGGATCGTTCCTGCGCAAAGCGGCGATCAGATCCTGACGCGTTAATAAACCGGCAACGTTTCCCGCGTCAGTCACAACCGGAAAATCATGTTGAGAGGTTGCCAGCAGTGCGTCCACTGCCTCCTGAAGCGAGGCATCTTCGGCGAGCGTCCGAAATTCGCGTACCATCGCGCTCGAAACTGGAAAGCGGCGCGAGACGTCTTTCATCTGCGCAAGGGCCGCCTCCTGCGACGCGCCGATGTAAACGAACAGCGCAATGAAAATTAAGAATGGATTAAAAAGCAGGCCATAAAAGCCGAACACAAATGCGAATCCCTGGCCGACGGTGGCGGCAACCTGCGTAGCGCGCGCGTAGCTCATGCGCGTGGCGAGCAGCGCGCGCAGCACCCGGCCGCCATCCATTGGAAATGCCGGCAGCAAATTAAAAAGGAGCAACACTACGTTCATCGTGAACAGAAGATCCGGAATGCTGGTCTTCGTGCTTGGCGGATAATCCCACGAACCACCGCCGATAAATGCACCGAGCGCGATAAGTGCCGTCACGGCCGGACCTGCTGCCGCAATCACGAGTTCCTGCACCGGTTCATCGGGAATGCGTTCCAATCGCGCCACTCCGCCGATGGGCAACAAAGTGATGTCAGGCGTGTTTATCCCAAAAGCTTTCCCAGCTAAAGCATGCCCGAACTCGTGCAACACGACGCACGCAAACAACAATAAAATGAACAAAACTCCGCCTATCGCCGCAGGCGAGCCGCCCTGTGAATAATAGGCAAAGCCTATCCATCCGATCAGCAGCAGGAACGTTATGTGAATCCGCAACTGAATTCCCGCCACACGCAGGATTGGAATCGACCAGCCCATGCTAAATAGTGCTCCGTGATCAAACCGCGCGCCAGTGCGGATTCACGGTTCCACTCAATGCTTTTCTGTCATTCCGAGCGAAGCCGAGGAATCTCTGGATTTAATCTGGAGAATCAGAGATGTCTCGACTCTGCTCGACATGACAAACGAAAAAGAACGGTATGAAACAGTTTGACGTTGCAATCGTCGGTGGTGGACCAGCTGGATCGAGCTGCGCTACGTTTTGTGCGCTGGCCGGCCTGCAAACGATTGTACTCGAGCGAGAAAAATTTCCGCGCGAAAAAGTGTGCGGCGATTGCTTAAATCCATCGTGCTGGCCGGTGCTGGAACGCCTCGGCGTTGCGCAGCCGGTCCGAAAGCTCCCGCATTCCAAGCTTACGTCGGTCAAGTTTATCGCGATCGACGGGCGCGAAGTAATTGTCGATCTTCCGACCGGCGAGTACTGCGAGTTATCGGTGAAACGTAGTCTTCTTGACGATTTGTTGCTAAAGCGCGCACGCGAATTAGGCGCCGATGTGCGAGAGCAGACCGTCGTCACATCATTGACCAAAAATGGCTCTTGGAAGATTGAAACAGCAGCCGGCGAAACCTTTCACGCGCGAACATTGATCGGCGCGGATGGACGCAACTCCACCGTAGCGCGCCTTTGTAATTTGTTGCCACGTCCGACGCGCGAACGCGTGGCACTGCAAACTCTCGTCCCGCTGCAGAAAGATTTTGGGGAGCGTATCGTTTTGCAATTTCTCCCAGAAGGTTATTCCGGGCAGGCGCCAGTAAATGAACACGAGTTGAATCTTTGCCTCGTAGGAATGCCCGCCACAATTTCCAGATTGCGAAGATGGGCGGAATCACATTTTGAAATCACGGCCGATCAAGCCTGGCGTACAATTACTCCGCTTACGCGATCACCTGTGCACTGCGCACACGAAAATCTTTTTTTTATCGGCGACGCTGCTCGCGTGGTCGAACCGTTCACAGGCGAAGGAATTTACTACGCTCTGCGGTCGGGCGAACTCGCCGCATACGCGATTGTGAAAGCTTTTCGCGGCGATGATCGGCAATCGGCGTCGCGCGAATTTGCCCGTGCTTACGCCGAAATGTACCGAGGCCGTTTATGGATCAATTGCCTCGCGCGCGCTGCCGTGTTGCGACCGCGTGTTGGCTCGCTCTTCGTGCGCACGGCACGGTTTAACCCCTCTATTTTAAGATTTCTCACGGCGAAAATTGTGTCGCAAAATAGCCGTCGTTCTGAGCGGAGTGAAGCGAAGCGGAACGAAGTCGAAGAACCCCGCTGAAAAAGCTCCGGGTAGCTCAACGGGATCCCTCGACTTCGCTCGGGATGACCGTGTTCACAAAGATTGTCTCGCCGCTTTGACCGTATTCGCCATCAACATCGCGATGGTCATTGGCCCGACGCCGCCGGGTACCGGCGTGATCGCGCTCGCCTTTTTCGACACTTCATCAAATGCTACATCCCCAACCAAACGGTAACCGCGCTTGCTCGCGGCGTCTTCCACCCGATTGATTCCGACATCGATCACCGCGGCTCCTTCGCGGACATGGTCGGGTGTAACAAATTCCGCGCGACCGATTGCCGCGATTATGATGTCGGCGGACCGGGTGACTTGGGCTAGGTCGCGGCTGCGCGAATGCAGGACCGTCACGGTGGCGTTCCCCGTTTTGTTTTTCTGCATCAGAAGAAGCGCCATCGGTTTGCCAACGATCATGCTGCGACCAAGCACCACGACGTGCGCGCCGCTAATCTCAATGCCGCTCTCGAGAAGCAAGCGTTGCGCGCCCAGTGGAGTGCACGGCACAAACCCGGTTGGGTCCTCAAGGACGAGCTTCGCGACGTTTTCGGGGTGAAATCCGTCCACGTCCTTCCGTGGATCGAGCGCGCGCACGATTGCTGATTCGTCGATATGCTCGGGCGGCGGGGATTGAACAAGAATGCCATGAATACCGGGGTCCCGGTTCAATTCGTCCACGCGCGCGAGCAGTTCGGCCTGAGTGGTTGACGCCGGCAACTCCAGCTTCACGGAGTGCAAACCGAGTTCGCGGCACATTTTGTCCTTGGACCGCACATAAGCGCGCGAAGCTGGATCATCGCCCACGAGAACGACCGCGAGACCGGGCGTTACGCCTTTTGCTTTTAGTTCGCTAATTTCACGGCGAAGTTCCACGTACACCTTCTCCGCGATTGCGCGCCCATCGATAATCTTTGCCATGCTTGCGTTTGTCATTCCGAGCGTAGTCGAGGAATCCCGTTGCATCGCCTTAAGGCAGTTCCGCGGGATCCTTCGACTCTGCTTCGCTCCGCTCAGGATGACAAAGAGTCAGCGCATTTCAACCAGCGCCATCATTGCGTCCTGCACCGCGACTCGTTCAGCTTCAAATTCCCCGGGGGTGCTGGTCGGTTTGACATGGTGCGGGGAACTGATCAGCACGCGCACTTTGGCAAATGGTTGCGGTATAATGAAGCGGTCCCAGCTTCCCAGCCGCCAGCAGCGCGAATATTCCAGATTCATTGGCAACACTGAAGCACCGGATTTCTGCGCCAGAAAAATGGTGCCCGGACCGAGCTCATAAACAGGCCCCCGTGGCCCATCCGGGGTAATCACCACATCGCGCTTTGATGCAAGCACGTCGGTAAGTTGAAGGATTGCACTCGCGCCCAGGCGCGAGCTGGAGCCGCGAATGACCTCGTAATCAAAACGGCGAATTGCGTCGGCGAGCAAATCTCCATCGCGGCTGGCGCTGATCAGGGCGGCGCCACGACGATCGGGAAAAAAACGGCGCAACACCAACGGGAATATCAGCAATCGATTGTGCCAGAGCGCACCTATGTAATTTTCGGCTACGGGCTTTCCGAGGATGCCCGCTCGATCGTCAACTTCGTAACGCAGAGTACGCTCCCACATCCGCAACAAACGAACTCCGAACGCGATCAGCCACCGCGCTAGCCTGCCTTCGATCTTCAATTTTTCTTTCGCGACGTTTTCGCCACCACGCTTTCCTTTCCCCAACGGTACGCGCGTGAACTAGGTAACCCAATCTGGTCGAGAATACGCCAGACGACCGTGTCGACGACTGCGGTGACGGAATCTGGACGGCTGTAGAATGAAGGAATTGCCGGGAGAACAATCGCGCCAGCCTCAAGCAGAGTCACGACATTGCGCGCATGAATCAAATTCCACGGCGTCTCGCGAGGCACGAGAACCAATTTGCGCCGTTCCTTTAAGAAAACATCGGCAGCGCGCAACAACACGCTGTCGCTGCAACCGGAAGCGATTCGTCCCAGCGTGGCCATCGAACAGGGGACAATCACCATCGCGTCAAAACGCGACGAACCGCTGACAAACGGTACCTTCATATCGGCTCCAGCATGCCGCAAAACCTTCGAAGGAATTTTGAGATTATCCAGTTCCTGCTTGGCGACCTCTTTGGCGTAGGCGCTCAGAACGAGATGCACCTCGTGCGCCGCGCAATCGATCTGCGCAAGCAATCGTTGCAAATAAATCGCACCGCTGGCGCCGGTGGAGGCGATTACCAGTTTCATGTTCGGTCATTCCGAGCGAAGCGAAGCGTAGTCGAGGAATCCCGCGGAGCAACCGGATGGTAGGCCCACGGGGTCCCTCGGCTTTGCTCGGGATGACTGTCGAAGATGCGCTGTCACAACTTCGACAAATAATATGGCAGCATGTCCTGTAAATATTCCAGTCGTGGCCCCGCCATTTTCCGTCATCGAGCCAATGTTTCATGCCCTTCGAATACTCCTGCAATGAAATCGCAAGCCCGCCGCGGCGGATTCGCCCAGCGGCGAACGAAAGGCTTGCATCCCATTTCATCTGCTACGATGCGTCTCGCTCCGCATGACAAAGCATACGCTCACGGGAAATATTAAACGGCACCGCGCCTTTCGGTCCAAGATTCTCGGTAACCGTCGCGATGTTTTGGTCTATTTGCCGCCTGGTTATCGACGCTTCTCGTTGAGACGTTATCCGGTTTTATATTTACACGACGGGCAGAATGTTTTCGACGCAGCCACTTCATTTGCTGGAGTCGAGTGGGGCGTCGATGAAACCGCTCAGCGATTGATCCGTCGAAAACTAATCGAGCCGCTCATTATCGTGGCGGTCGCAAACATAGGCGAAGAACGGGTTCATGAGTACGCGCCAACACCTGGTGTGATCGAAGTGAAAGATCAGCGCAGAAGGCGCAGCCGTGGTTTAGCGCAGATGTATGGGCAATTCTTGATCAGGGAATTGAAACCGTTCATCGACAAGACATATCGAACGATGCCGGATGCAGAATTTACCGGACTCGGTGGATCATCGCTCGGTGGTCTGGCCACGTTAGCGATTGGAATTCTATATTCAGAGGTATTCACACGTTTGATTGTAATGTCGCCATCGATTTGGTGGGATGATTACGCAATTTTCCGCCTTGTGGGCATCATGGGTGAAAAGCTGCCGTTAAAAATCTGGCTCGACACCGGCACGCACGAACCGGGCTGGGAGCATACACGTAACTTGTGCGATTACTTGATCGACAAAGGCTGGCGGCTCGGTGTCGATCTCAATTATCTCGAAGTCAGAGGAGCCGATCACAGCGAAGCCGCATGGGCGGCGCGCGTCGAGCCGGCGCTACGCTTTTTATTTCCGGCGGCGAAATGACCTATCTCCCAACTGGCGGAAATGGCGACGGGTTAGGCGGCAAGGGTTCCGGAGGAGGAGCAGGTGGCGGTGGCGGCTTGGGCGGTGATGGAGTCTTTGGCATCTGTCGTCGACTAGAGAATCGCTCCTACTGCATCGGTTTGCCGTAAGTTTGGTAAACTCGGACATAGCCCCCGACAAAGTCCCAATCTTTTTGATAGGCGAAAGCGCGGTCGTGTGCGGACCAGGTGAGATCGCGTGGCGATTCCGGATGATTAGGATCGTAAACGAGGTACTGCTCAATTCCGGAATTGGGCGAAGAAGCCTTTCGCTTATAAACCAGGACCGCGTGATTGATGCTCAGGCTGGGATAAGTGGTAAGAAAGGCAACGAACAACTCGCCGCGCGCCAAAACAGCGTTTAGCCGGTCGCGAGTTTCTTCCTGGTAGCCTTTACCGTCTTGAAAAACCATCCGCATATTGCTGATTCGAAAGTAGCTCGGCCAACCATGGCCGATGTTTAATTGCACCAGTTCGCGACGCGCTTTGCTCATTTCCTTCAGGTCTTTGTATCCTGGAAAAATAATTCGTTGATTTTCCGGCAACGGTTCGGTCCAAGCCGGCTGATGTGTCACCGCGCGAATACGATCCGCCAATGCAGTATCATCCAAGGGGGCGCTGCGTGGATCAAAGCGCGCAAATTTCTTGAATTGCATGGCCGTTCGGCACATCACGAAACAGTGCCGATTATATGCATCTCGCTTCGTCGCAGAGGATTTCCTTAAAGAAGCGTGTCCCTCGTGATATTCGAACACAGTCTGGTTAGCGAATGCGAATGTGTCCCGGTCAAAACGGAATGGCGACGTTGAATCCCGGCCATGTGCCACTGTGACAACGGCGAAAACGCCGAGCCAAAAAACTCCTATGGATTTGCCCCAACTCCAAAACATCACATCAAGAGTGGGCCGGGACAGTTACCGTTTTGGCTTCGGAAAAAACGCCGAGGCGGCGAAACTTTTGATACCGTTTTTCCAGCAATTCTGCCATCGGAATTTGAGAAATTCGTTCCAAGTTACGGCGCAGTGCTTCGCCAAGCTTGGCAGCAGCAAATTCGTAATCGCGGTGCGCGCCCCCCTCCGGTTCAGGGATGATTTCATCGACGACATCGAGTTTCAACAAATTCTGAGCAGTTAATTTGAGCGCCTCAGCGGCTTCGGCGGCATGACGTCGGTCCCTCCACAAAATCGCGGAGCAGGCTTCGGGGCTAATCACAGAGTAGTAAGCGTTCTCGAGAATCAATACATGATCTGCGACGCCGATGCCCAACGCGCCACCCGACCCTCCTTCGCCGATGACCGCCGCAATGACCGGCACGCGCAGCCTCATCATTTCACGAAGGTTCACGGCAATTGCCTCTGAGATGTGGCGTTCCTCCGATCCAATTCCCGGAAAAGCCCCTGGCGTGTCGATCAATGAAATAACCGGCATCCCGAATTTTTCGCCCAGCCGCATCAGGCGCAGCGCTTTGCGGTAACCCTCCGGATGGGCGCACCCAAAATTGCGCATCAAATTCTCCTTCGTGTTGCGCCCTTTCTGGTGAGTGATGACAACGCATCGCTGCGCGCCAAGCATGGCTACACCGCAGGGCATGGCACGATCGTCGGCAAAGCGGCGATCCCCGTGTAATTCGACCCAGTTCGTAAAACAGCGTTGAATGTAATCGAGCGCGAAAGGCCTGTGGGTGTGCCGGGCAATTTGCACTCGCTGCCATGCACTTAGGTTATGGTAAACCTGTCGGGAGGTTTCGCGAAGCTTTGCCTCCAGTTCTTTCACCGCCGGGCCGAGATCGACATCGTGTGTTGTGGAATGACTTTTTAAATCCAGCAGCCGCCTTTCCAGTTCAAAGATCGGCTTTTCAAAATCGAGTGGTTGCCATTCCATGGGCGTTAAAGGTTAAAGCGTTGAAGCGTTAAAGCGTCAAGTAGGCCGGGCGAATGTCAGTTTTCGAGAACGAAATCTCTTGCGACTTCAACGTCTCAACACCCTCAGTCAATAATAGTGACCGGAGTGCGGTTATTTACAAGCGTGCTTAGTTCTTCCATATCGGTCGCGGCGAGACCGAGCCCCGTCGGCGGAGCGGGTTGCTCCAGATTCGGGTGCGTTGAATCCGGTACTGCGTATAGGGTGTAACCTGCGCCGCTGGCAAGCCGGATCCACTTCGTGCTGGCCAGATAATCTTTGCTGCCAAGGCCGACGCGTTGCCCATTCTTCCAAGCCATGGTTTCGGCAACTTTTGTCGTGATCTTGGGCGCTTGTTTCTGCGGGAGCTTCGCCTCGCGCACGTGATATTGCTTGAAGAACCTCCCATAATTTAAAAGTACAACCAGGTTCGCCTTGCGTTGGATCACCATCGAAAAATCGGGATTTGAAATGAGCAGGCGGTCCCCAATTCGCAACATCGTGCTGCTCATATTGTTCGTCCGCATAATCAGTTCCGGCGTCGTTTTAAACTTGCGCGCAATCTTCGCCAGCACGTCTCCAGGTTTCACTACGTACTCGATCTTTTCCGGAGAGGGATAACGCGATAACAAAATCTCAACGTTCACTTCGCCCAGCAAATCCCGCGCTTCATCGAGGTGTTTTCCACCCGGATATTTTTGAATGAGAGACACCAGTGCATCGCGCGCTTCCGTAAGTTTTCCATCCTGGCGCAGTTTAACCGCCGCCTGAAACTCCGGCAGGCTGACGTCCACCACGGGCGGAGGAGTGACTTCGCCGCGCTGCTCTTTTTGCAGTTCGATTTCTTCTTTGACGAACGTGTTATAACCAAACCATGCGGCACCACCGAAGATGGCCAGGGCCAACACTAGTACAAAAAGCCATTTCACGACTTGGATACTGTTGAAACGTTGAAGAGTTGAAACGTTAAAGCGTCAAGTCCTCGCGCGATCCCCCGCTTTAACCATTCAACGCTCCAACGGTCTGCACTTTAGCCTCGTTCCGCCTCGCCCCCGGGGAAAAACCGATGCCAGAGCCGGCCAATCGTGGGCTGTTCCAGGTTCGTCCAGGTAAAATGACAATCCTGGCAGTAAAATTCTTTCGGAATTATTTTGATCGCGCAAAGCACCGCAACGAGCGCGGGCGTCAAAAATTTCCGGGTCATCTGCGGATATTCGATGTTCGAAGAGTTGCATTGCGGACAGCGAATCAGGGCAGCGGAAATGTCCGGATCCGTTGCTTCCCATTCGATCATGAAACTTTGCGCCTTCTCGAAATCAGCGTCGTCTACCATAACTTTCGCGTTCGCCTGCGGCTTAGACATAAAGCCGAACTCCTGCAAGGGCGCCTCGTTGTGAACATCGACCTCGAGCCCTGCATCCTGGAAACGCCGCTTGAGCTGTCGTGCTTTGGCCGGATCATTAAACGTGGCAATCGTCACCATAAAATCTCCTTAATGCGTCGTGGCGCATCGATGTGATGAAACATCAAATCGCCGCCCAGCGCAAGATTTTGGCGCGAACCGTTTCCTGTTTTCGGGCCGTAACGTGCGCCGCCAGGAGAGCATCGGGAACTACGCGGGCCCAGAGCCCTCTGCTGAGGGCAGAGAGACTCTACCGCCTAATGCGAGCCGGGAGGGAACCATTTATACAGCATCAGATACACGAATACTCCGGTAACAGAGACGTAAAGCCAGATTGGAATCGTCCAGCGCGCAATCCGTTTGTGCTGGTCCCATCGGCGGCGGAAAACAGGCACGAGCGTCAAAATCACCAGCGGCAAGGTCGCAAACGCAAGCAGAACATGTGAGGCGAGGATCGGGAAGTAAACCGCGGCAATCCAACCGCTATATCCCGAAGATTTCTCGCCAACCCGGGCATGATAAGTGATGTAACCAACCAGAAAACAGAGAGACGAAGCCAGCGCTGTGATCATACACACCATGTGACGACGCCATTCGCCCCGTCTGATGAAATACCAACCCATGGAAATGAAGACCGTGCTCACGAGATTACACGTGGCGTTCACGGCGGGTAGGTCGGAGGTTGAAATCATGTTGAAGCGGCGAACCGTTAAACCGTTAAATTGGTCAATCCAGCCAAGGCTTCAACGGCTAAGCACCTCACCTTAAGCATGTCCGTCGTTCTGGAACCAACCGAAGTTCGCCGTTCGCCGCAACCTACGCGATTGCGCCGTGCGCGCCACATTGCTGCCATTGCGATGCGCCTGGCGGTTCTCGCCGCCTTCGTTGCGATTCTCGGCGGCGGCTACTATCTCGCCCGACGGGGGTTTGGCCGCGAATGGCGCTCCCGCGTGGTGGAAGAGTTGCGCAAGCGCGGTGTGGAAGCACACATTGGAAGGCTGACGCTGGATCCATTCCGTGGTCTGGTCGCCAAACATGTACGGATCTTTGATTACCAGAACCGCGAAAACACCCTGGCGTTGATCAGCGAAATCTCCCTCGACATCAATTACGCCGCGCTGGTGCATAACGAACCGTTTCTCAACGCGCTCGACGTGCGCGATGCCCAAATTACGTTTCCGCTCAAAACCGCTGAGGGCAAATCCAGCCGGGCGCAACTGACCAATTTGCGCGCACATGTTTATTTTCCGCCGGAACAGATTTACGTCAGTCAAGCGGAAGGAGTCTTTTGCGGGATTCGGATCTCGGCCAGGGGGCAGTTGATCAAGCGAGAGAATTATCAACCGTCGTCGTCACTTTCGCCCGAAGAATGGCACAGAAGATTGTTAATCGCGCAACGCGTGTTGAACGAACTGCAAAAGTTGAAGTTTCCCGGAGGACCTCCTTGGTTGCAGGTGAAGTTTAGCGGAGACGTCGCGGAAATCGAAAAAGCTCATGTCGAAGCGACGCTGCGCGGAGATCGATTACAACTCGCCAACTATGAAATCAGAGATCTCTCGGCTGCCGGCGAATGGAATAACCAGCGGCTGGATATTGCGCACTGTGAATGGAGCGACCGCACAGGAACTTTCGCCGGCCGGGGCGATTGGAACCGGGAAACCAACACCGCCAAGTTCCAGATTCGCAGCAGCCTCGATCTAAAGGCATTCTTCGATGCGATCGGCTTGCATGAACCGCTTGCAGACACGGAATTTCATTCGCCTCCTTTGCTCGAAATCACAGGCTCCCTGCATTTTGCCGGGCGAGAACTTCGACCGGACATCGTCGGACATGCTGCTTTTGGCCCATTTGCATATAAGACTGTGCCGTTCTCCGATCTAACAGCTGACTTTTCGTGGGATGGCCAGCGCACATTCATTCGGGCCTTGCGCGTGCGCCATCAAACCGGCCAGCTCAGGGCGGATGTTCTCGAGGCTCCGAACGATTTTCGACTCAATCTTGAGAGCACCTTGTCGCCGGACGCAGTTCGCCCTCTTGTTCCCGGCAAGGCAGGTGAGTTTTTGCGGGAATGGGAATGGCGCCGAACGCCCGCGATCCGAATGACGATCCGCGGGACAGATCGCAATCCCGCCAATTGGCAGGGCGACGGGACGGTGACCTTGGGCCGGACCCGGTTTCGCGGAACATGGATGAATAGCGCTACGGCGCGAATTCGTTTCGCTGATGGAGCAGTCGCTTGCGAAGATCTTCACGTCACGCGCGATGAAGGTGCCGGCTCGGGCAGTTTCACTTATGACTTCAAAAAACATGAGGTCCAGGTTTCGAACATCCGTAGCTTATTATATCCGGCTGACGTAATTTTCTGGGTTGACCCAAAAGCCTGGAAAACTGTGGTCCCCTACAAATTCCGGCGTCCTCCAAACGTAACCGCCAATGGCGTTTACGAGTTTGGCGGCGGCAAGAACACGCGCCTTGAGGTGAAGGTGGATGGTGCGGGCGGAATGGACTATGTCTTTCTCGGGAAAACGCTGCCGTTCGATCGCGTCTCGGCGGGACTGCTATTTACAAACGAGCGCCTGCAAATTACCGACCTGCGCGCGGATCTTTTCGCCGGCACGCTCGGTGGGAATGCTGACATCTCCCTGGCACGAAACAATCCCAAGTACCGCGCAACTCTGTCGATGAGAGACATCAATTTCCCGCGTCTGACTGATTTGTACTTCAACTACAAGACCTCCCAGGGTTTGCTGCGCGGGACGTACGAGTTCAACGGCCTGGGCAATGATTGGCGCACGATGCGGGGCAAGGGAAAAATCCAGGTGAGTAACGGCGATGTTTTCGCCATCCCGATTTTTGGGCCGCTTTCAGGAATCCTGAACAAAATCGTTCCCGGCAGCGGCTACAGCATCGCGCGCGACGCAAGCGCGGATTTCAAGGTCGAGAACGGCATCATTCACACAGATGATTTTGAGGCTGCCGGTGCGCTCTTTAGCATGCTCGGTAATGGCGACATCCATTTTCTGGACGACAAACTCGATTTCAATGTGCGCCTGAACATGAAGGGTCCGGGCATATTGCTCACGCCGATGTACAAACTCTTCGAATACGCCGGCACTGGAAGCCTAAAGAAACCCGACTGGCATCCAGCGGTTTTAGACATTCGATAGTGAAGAAAACCGAGAGGGCGAACCGGCGAAAGGGCGATACGAGGTCGCCGCCAGTTCGCCCATTCTCAGGATCGTCGATCCAGACGCTTCTTCTCGGCGCGCACATGTCCATCCGCGGCGGGGCAAGCATGGCGATCGAGCGCGCCCGCTCCGTCCAATGCACGGCGATGCAAATATTTGTCAAAAACAACATGCAATGGTTTGCCCGTCCGCTGACCCGCGACGAAATCCGTAGTTTTCTCAATCATGTCCAGCGCGGAGAATTGTTGTCCGTATTCGGGCACGCCAATTATCTCATCAACCTCGCCACCACGAACCCGCAGTTTCACGCCAATTCCATGCGGGCGCTTGCCGAGGAACTTGTCCGGACAGACCAACTTGAATTGCCGTTTCTCGTAATGCATCCAGGCGCGCATCTCGGCGCCGGCGAAGAAGCCGGGTTGGAGAAAATCGTTGGTTCGATCGACGATGTCTTCCGGAAGATTTCAAAAGTAAAAACAAAGATCGCGCTCGAGGTCACGGCTGGCCAGGGTTCCTGCCTCGGCCATCGATTTGAGCATTTAGCCTACATCATTCAGAACGTGCGCGAGCCTGAGCGATTATGCGTGTGCGTGGATACTGCGCACCTGTTCGCCGCCGGTTACGACATCAACAGCGAACGCTCGATGCGGAAAACATTTCGCGAATTTGATTCGCTCATCGGCCGGGAACGTTTGGTTGCGATTCATGTCAACGATTCAAAGACAGGTCGCGGTTCCCGTGTCGATCGACACGAACACATCGGCAAAGGCCAGATTGGGCTGGATGGGTTCCGCTTTATCATGCGCAGCTCGCGCTTCCGTAAAATCCCGAAAGTGCTGGAAACACCAAAGGGGGAAGACCTCGCCGAGGACGTGATCAATTTGAAGACGTTGCGGGCGCTCGCGAATGGAGAAACGTAATTCGTCCAAGCGTTACACGGTTACATCGGATTTTCGCTTCAACGATTCAACCGTGTAACGTGGCGGAGCCATTCACTTAATCAGCCGGATCGTGAACGGATAGCGGTAGAACTCTCCCTGACCGGCTTTTACCGATGCGATGATCACGAGCACGGTGTTCATCACCCAAAGCGCAATCAATATCGGAATGCCGATGAGAATGATGCAGAGAATCGCCGCAATTGCGTCGTAAATCAGCATCGAGATCTGAAAGTTCAATGATTCTTTTCCGTAGGCGTCGATCTCGGGCGAGTCGCCGCGTTTTATCAGCCAGACGGCGAGCGGTCCGAGAATGTGTCCCAGGAAATGAAAGAATATTCCGAGCAACGCGCTGGCGTGGCAGAGCACGCACCAGGTTCGCACATCAGAGGAGGTAGATGGAGTCGGCGATTGTTGATCCATATTTAAGTTTCGCTCAACGACTCGCTGCTCGCCAGAAGAAGAATAAACAAAATGTACCAGCCTATTCTGACTTCGTCCGTTCAATATGCGCACCAAGCTCACTCAACTTTTCGTCTAAATGTTCGTACCCGCGGTCGATGTGATAAACGCGGCTCACTTCGGTTACACCGTCTGCTTTCAATCCCGCGAGAACCAGTGCGGCTGACGCGCGCAAATCGCTGGCCATCACTGGAGCGCCGAGAAGATGATCGACTCCTTCAATCACCGCAGTGGCGTCTTCCAGATTCACCTTCGCCCCCATGCGTTTCAGCTCAGCTACATGCATGTAGCGTTGCGGAAAAACATTTTCCGTCACTGAACTCGTGCCTCTGTTCGTCGAAAGCAAAGCGCACATTTGGGCCTGCATGTCGGTCGGGAAACCAGGGTACGGTTCGGTTACTATCTCCAATGCGTTGGCACTGCCGTTGGGCAGAATCGAAATGGAATCGCCTGCGACATCGACGGCATAACCGCATCGCGCCAGCGCGTCAGTAACCGCACGCACATGTTCAGGTTCCACGCGTTTTACCGTCACTCCATCTCCGGCGATTGCGCCTGCTACGAGAAATGTTCCGGCTTCAATTCGGTCCGGTATCACCCGGTGTTCCGCTCCGTGCAACTCGCGCACCCCTTCGATGACGATCCGGTCGGTCCCCGCGCCTTGGATCTTCGCGCCCATTTTGTTGAGGAAATTTGCGAGATCCACGACTTCGGGTTCGCATGCCGCTCCTTCGACGATGGTCGTGCCGTCAGCCAGCACGGCTGCCATCATGACGTTGTCCGTACCGAGCACGGTCGGACCGAATGTTCCTTGCATGCCAATCTTTGCCCCGAGTAATTTCAGGGCGAAAACTTTGATGTCGCCACCCTCAACGCGTACAGCAGTGCCGAGGGCTTCGAAGCCTTTCAGATGCAAATCGATCGGGCGATCCCCGATCACGCAGCCACCGGGAAGAGCGACTTTGGCTTCCTTGCAGCGGCCGAGTAACGGCCCGAGAACACAGACCGATGCACGCATTTTTCGAACAATGTCGTAAGGCGCGACCGAATTGATCTTTTCCGCTGTCACGCTCACCGTGCCGCTGGCGCGTTCCACCTGCGCGCCGAGGTGCATCAGGATTTGCAGCATGTAATGCGTGTCGCTCAGGTCAGGAACTCCATGCACGATGCAGGTGTCGCGAGTTAGCAATGTCGCCGCCAGGATCGGCAGTGAGGAATTCTTTGAGCCGCTCACCTTAATCGCACCTGAAAGGCGGCGGCCGCCGTGCACCAGAATCTTATCCATACCTCGCGAACAGGAAACGTGTTGTCCCTGAGTAATCCTTTTCGGTCCAAATGTCGCGGTAATTCTTTTCAGTTAATGCCGACATGAGCGCCTCGCTCTGACCGGCTCCAATCTCCAGCGCTAATATTCCACCGGGGCGGAGCCGAGAGGGAGCTTGCACAATCAATTCCCGCATTAACTCGTCACCGCGCGCGCCCGCGAAAAGCGCAACTTCGGGATCATGTAAAACTTCGCGCGAAAGACTTTGTCGTTGTTCCGTCGAGATGTAGGGAAGATTCGCTGCTATCAGATCGAAGATTCCTTCCGTATTTTCAAGAAGATGACTTTTCACCAAGCGAACACGATTGGATAGGCCCAGGCGCTGTGCGTTTTCTTTGGCTAGCGCTAAAGCATCTTCAGAAACATCGGCCGCGACAATCTCGGCCCCGGGAAGTCCCAGAGCCAGACTGAGAGCAATTACACCGCTACCCGTGCCAATGTCTGCGATGCGCGCGCTTGCAATTTCGGATTTAAAATTGGAAATCAGCAGCTCAACGAGTTGCTCGGTCTCCGGTCGGGGTACCATCGCACGGCTGTCGCAAACAAAGGTGTGCCCGCAAAACTCGACGGTGCCGAGCAGATGCTGAAGTGGTTCGCCTTTACCACGGCGCCTAACCAGACCGCGCAAGGGTGCGAGCTCAGATTCAGTTAGCTCGCGTTCGAATTCCAAATACAACTCGATCCGCTGCCGGCCGAACACGTGCGCCAGCAAGTGCTCGGCATTTAAACGCGGACTCTCGATGTTGTGGTTCTGAAAATACGCAGTGGTCGATGAAAGAACCTGGAGGACAGTCATCAGGCAGGTTAAATGCAGCGCATGTTCATAATGCAGCGGTTTTTCTGTGGGTAACCATGTGCGACCGGAGAACGTGCGGTCGCGTCGACTTCAGATGCTCATCATAGCTTTTGCATATTGTCGAAAATCGAAGCTATGCCATCGCGCGGCTGATGGCCCAGGCAACTTCCTTGCCCGTCACAAAGCCATGCGCATCCCCGCCATTTGGATCGACGATGTATTTGCTGCTTTCCAGGTTATGAAAACGGCCGGACTGCAAGGTATAGTTGCCGCCCACTGCCAGAAGCCGATCGATCCCGGTTACCACTTCGCCGGGCTCCATTTTCTGCGCGCCATTTCGGCCGAGTCCGCCGAATTTATCGTTTGCATCCCCCAAAGCGGACGCAACCGTGCCGGACAACCGTGAAGCAACCGGATAAGCGATCCCTACAGCACGATCGTTTGGCGTGTAGGTAACGAGGATGGCACCTTTGATGCGCTGGTTATCAACCACGCTGCGAAAGAATCCATTCATCGATTTTGAAAAACCGTTGTGTGAAAAAGCGGTCTGCAACAGCGACATGGTTTGCAATTTATCCGTTGTCGATGCGGCTGCGGCTGCGGTCACAACGCGACCGCCAAAGCTGTGGCCTACCAGATGAATCCGCTGCGTGTGGGCTGACAGCCGATCGAGCATCGGTGCCACGCCTTTCTGACCTACCGTCCCGGCGCGCTTTTTCATTTCGTAGTAGGCGAAATAATTTAGAAACCGAATCGCCCCGGATTTGATTCCCGAAAAAATATCACCCAGCCCTGCTGCGCCGCCCGCCGGCGTAGTTGCTGGATGAGCGCCAAGCGATGCGGCGCCACCTCCACGTCCTGTTACGGAAGAGACCAGCGGCGTTGGCATCTTCAACTTTTCCAGCATTACCGATCCATCGAGTTTAAAGAAGAGCGTAGAATTGTCTTCCTCGTGGGCAGCGCTCTCGTCCAGCAAGCTTCGCAGCTCATCGACAAATTTCCGGCGCGCATCGAGATCGCTTTCCAGTTTTGCGATTTGTTTCTTCGCAGCTGCGATCTTTTTCGCCGCTTTCTTGTCGAACATTGTGGCGATGATATCGAGCTTGGCTTTAATCGTATCGTCCGCTGCACCGGAGCTCGTTCCAAACGCCGCTCCGCCACCGCGCGTTTGTTCTGCAACGGCAGCTTCAACGACATCGGTGAATCTCTTCGAAGGCCAGACGACCCCCACTATTGCGATCTTTTTCTTCTGAAGTTGATCCGATGCGACCGCAGCAAAGTTGGTGAACAAGTCAGTATAAAGCCGCTCTGCCTGTTCATCGGTGTTATTCCATCCGTGGGATACGACGATAACATCCGTCGTGTCCGCAGGCATCGTGACTTCTTGCTTGTTCAACGCCGCGCCTTCTTTGTCAAAGCGGGCAGCGACATACGGTATGCCGGCGATATTATTCATAATTCCCTTACATTCATATTCACACCGATTGGATGGCGCGCATAAGATCAACCAAGCCCGCGCCTTGAAAAGAGCGTTCTCTGTTCAAGTCGGTAGCCGCGCCAACAAAAATCTGTTTTACCCGTTCCGGTTGGCCGATGAATTCCCGTCGCACGGAAAGGAACGCTGCAATAATCCCACTGACATGCGGCGCCGCCATGCTGGTCCCGCTGTCCTCGACGTATTCGCACTTTCTTCCCTCTGCCCTGTCGGCTAACAATTTTCCCGTGGCGGCGGAGAGAATTTTCTCACCCGGAGCGACAACGTCGGGCTTCATTCTTCCATCGCCGGTAGGACCCTTGGAGGAAAAATACGAAACGCCATAAACATGCGGCATCTCGCGGTGCGTCGAACCCACAGTGATGGCCAGGTCCGCGTTACCAGGATCGTTGATAGTAACTTGCATTCCGGCATTGGTTGTCCGCTGTTGCGCGGCCAGCGCGCCATAACCCGTATTCCCGGCAGCCACTACCACCACTACGCCGGATCGCACCAGGCGATCGATTTCAACGCATAATGGACTTTGCCCACAGGCGAACCACTCCGGATCGAAATCGTACCCGAGACTGATGTTCACTCCATGAATCAAATTTAAACGACCGTGGCCGTTCTTTTCCTGGATGTGGGCGATTGCGGCAATCAGGTTGCTAACCTCGCCGTTCCCTTCGTCATCAAGCACTTTCAGACTAACGAGACTACAACGAGGAGCCATGCCACGAATGGAATCGAGCACCACCTCATGAGTCTCCACCGTATCTGCATCCCCTGCTTCGTACCCCTTAACCGAGCGGGTGACCGCACGCATTTTTCGCGCCTGACTTTTGGTGCCGTCCGCCAGTTGCTCTCCTGCCACAATTCCCGCCACATGGGTGCCGTGTCCAAAACGGTCCACTAACGCAGCATTAAGGCCTTTCGGAACATTTGATGTATCGGTGAAATCTGCGTGAAGCTGAGAAGCAGGGTCGACATTGCCGTGTCGCGCAAAGTGCGGATGACCGGCATCGATGCCCGAATCCATGATAGCCCATGTAATATTCATCCCGCGGGCGCAGAAAGAGGTTTGCGCCGCATCGGCTTTCACAGTGGCGAGCGATTTTGTTATGCACGGCGAGATTTGGAAATCGGGCCAGATCCGGTAGATGGTGCGAAAACGATATGGCGTGGTTCTGGCCTCCTGCACTGAGTCGCTTCCGCCCTTCTTCGGCTGCCGCGTTTTCTTCGTTGCTTTCGCTTCCTTGGCCGCGTGCTCGACATCCAACCGGACGAGTTCGCGAATCACTTTTCCATTGAGACGAGCGAAAACATATTGATTGCTCAAATTCGTTTTCTTCTCGCGTACGCCTTCCTTCCTGTTCCCCGATGCGATCCCGGCGGCCAGGCTTTCGATCGTTTCCCGAATCCATTTTCGGCCGGCGTCTCGCCCACCCTGGTAATCAAGATTCACATCTATTATAACGGCATGAACTTCATTCTCGTCTTCCCGGATTTCCTTAAGCAGCGGAATCGCGATAACGCTGCGGTCGAGAATTCGCGGATCAAACCGCTCTCTTCCATGTTTCTCCCGCCCTCGCTGATCAGATGCAGCCATAAAAAGTAACGCGACGGCCTCCAGACAGGCAGTACAACAACCGACATCGCTGCGTCAAGAACGGTTCAGTGTGCAAACGTTCGCGGACTGTTGACAACCACACCTGCGGCACCAAGAGAATTATGCGACGGCAGCGGATTCCTTCAAACGCTCGGTTACATCGGCGGCTTGTAATGATTGGATCAATTCGCCGAGGTCTCCGTCCATCACCCGATCCAGATTGTAAAGCGTCAAACCGATCCGATGATCCGTGACACGGTTCTGCGGAAAATTGTAGGTGCGAATCTTTTCTTCGCGGCCGCCCGTGCCAATCTGCCCGCGACGTTGCGCGCTGTATTTTTCCGCTTCCTCGCGCTGCCTGTGCTCAAGTAAACGCGCCCGCAAGATCGATAACGCGCGGTCCTTATTCTTGATCTGGCTCCGGCCGTCCTGGCAGCGAACGATCATGCCAGTAGGAATATGCATCACCTGCACGGCCGAATCGGTCGTATTCACGCCCTGGCCGCCCGGGCCGCCCGCGCGCGATACTTCGATCCGTAAATCGTCCGGCTTCAGCTCGACATCGACATCTTCCGCCTCGGGCAATACCGCCACAGTCGCCGTGGAGGTGTGAATGCGGCCCTGTGTCTCGGTCGTGGGCACACGTTGCACGCGATGCACACCACTCTCGTAGCGAAGCTTTCGAAAGACTGCTTCGCCGGAAACTCGGAAGATCGCTTCTTTAAATCCGCCAAGCTCTGAAGGACTCGATTCGAGGTCCTCAGTTTTCAGCCCGGCGGATTCTGCGTAGCGGTGATACATCCGGTACAGATCGGCGGCGAAAATGGCCGCCTCATTGCCGCCGGTTCCAGCACGAACTTCTACAATCGCGTCGCGCTCTTCAGTTTCATCCGGCGGCAGCAAGCCAACCTGAACATCGCGTTCGAGACCGGCGACGCGTGTTTCGAGCTCCGGAATCTCATCGTCAGCCATGGCCGCAATCTCAACATCTCGCGACACAGCCAGCTCCCGGTTATCATCCAACTGTTTGCGGATCGTTTCGAGCACACGCCATTTTTCGAGCAAGTCCTTCAGATTCGCGTGTTCCCGCATGATTTCCTCGGCGCGCTTTCGGTTATCGAACAGACGCGAATCCGCGATTTCGCGCTCGAGTTGTTCGAAGCGTTGGCGTTTGAGTTGAATAAGGGAATTTAGATCCATGTCATAGCCGCTGGCGGTTGACGGCGGCTCCAAAGGACCGGGATCGCCGACCCCGGTTAGAACGAGCTAAGCTTTCTTCTCGGCGCGAGCGGCTTTAGTGCTCCCGTAGCGCCGTGCAAATTTCTCGACGCGGCCTGCGGTATCGACAAACTTTTGTTCGCCGGTGAAAAAGGGATGACAAGCGGCGCAAATGCCGATCTTAATATCGCGACGCGTGGAGCGGGTGTGATACACCGCGCCGCATGCGCAAACCATATCTGTCTCGTAGTATTCTGGATGAATGCCTGCTTTCATCTTCTAAAGGAAGCGCGGAATCTATCCGCACAGGGCAGTTTCTGCAAGCGATGAAATCGGATGATTCATTGCTGGCCGCCTGGCAAAAGACCCTCTCTCACAAAGGTAATCGCGCTGCAGTTCTCGATTCAACCGGCAAAACTGCACTCAGCTTTCGTGATATTGAAGAGAGATCGCGCGGTTTCGAAACTAAAATCGCTAAGTTGCCCCAGGGCGCGGTGGTCGCGGTGCAAATTGGCAATCACGAAGAGTGGCCCTCTGTCTTCATCGCATGCCTGCGCAAGCAATTGGTCGTTCTCCCGCTTGACCAATCCCTCGGCGATCAACAGCGCGATGCGGCGGTAGAAATCTGCGGCGCCAGTGCCGTACTGTGCGCAGCCCCCCACAGAGCTTCTCCGGAACTTATTCCACTAAGGACAGCCGACGTGACTCCGGATTGGGGTAAAAATCGGCCCTCCTTTCTAAAACTAACTTCCGGTACAACAGCGGCACCGCGCTGTATTCGATTTCGCAGTCATCAATTGCTGGCCGATTGCAATCAGATTTGCGACACGATGGGCATTTCAGATGGCGATCTCAATTTTGGCGTGATCCCCATCTCTCACTCCTATGGATTTAGCAATTTGCTTACCCCCTTAATCGCGCGCGGCGTAGCCATGGTGGTGAGCCGCGACACGACACCGCGAGCGGTTCTTACCGATCTGGCTCGAACGGAGGCGACGGTTTTTCCGGGCACTCCGGTTTTTTACCAGGCTTTTTGCGAGATGAATGATGTTTCCACGCTGTCCAGACTTCGGCTCTTCATTTCTGCCGGTGCGCCGCTTTCGCATGCGGTGGCCAAAAAGTTTTTCGGGAAATTTAAGCAGCCGATCCATTCCTTTTATGGCGCGTCGGAGTGCGGCGGAATTTGCTACGATTGCGATGGCACGACGTTTGAGGACGGTCTGGTCGGCCTGCCGATGCAGGGTGTTGAGGTTGAATTTGTTGATCCAAACGCGTCCGTGAGCCAGATCCGCGTGCGAAGCGGAGCGGTGAGCGACAGCTATTTCCCCGAACCGGACGGACAGAAACTTGGTAATGGCGCTTTTGTTCCGGATGACCTTCTGTCGCGGCACAATTCGGCGCTGAAGATCGTCGGTCGCGTTTCGGACATGATAAATGTTGCGGGTAAAAAGGTGAATCCTGCGGAAGTAGAGGCGCATTTGCTGCGTTTTGAGGGCGTGCAACAGGTGGTGGTGTTCGGTTGTCCTACCGGCGCAAAATTACGAAATGAAGAAGTGACGGCATGCGTGCTGGCATCGCCCGCCGTAAGCGAAACCGACCTTTTGCGATTTTGCCGTACTGGGTTAAGCCCCTGGCAGGTGCCAAAGCGGATCTTCATCCTCGACGAACTTCCGGCCAACGAACGAGGTAAGATAAGCAGACGCGAGCTGGCGCAGCGATTTTCAGAAAGGGGCGAGACTTCTCCGTTGCGAAGATTGGGTTCTTGATACAGCCTTGATATGGGCTTTGGTTACGACGGCACAGGATTTGCACCAGTAGCCGGCAAACCCAAGCTAGCAATAGCCCAAATGGAAAGTTCAAATAGCGAAGAGCGCGACCAGATCGATCGGCCAACCGTTCGGCAAGGGGAGGAGTCTGCGCCGGAGACCGACACGAGCCCTGAGGCTTTCCAGTCCGACGATTGGTGGCGCGCAACGCCGCCTTCTTCCGATTGGGCCGAGCCCGTTGCAGATGCCACGGCCACGGAAACTGCAGAGGCCAAGGATTCAAAAACGGCTGATGTTTATTTTTGCGGGCGCACAAATCTTTTTCCGTTAAATCTTGCGATACGAGCAATCGGGAAGGAAAACCTGACTGGTTTATTGCGAGCGTGTTGGGACCGGGAATCAATCGATATTCTCGCGCGAGACGGCGAGATTGTTCTGGTCACAACTCGCGACCCGGATCTCTATTGTCCCGATAATCCGACAATTCTCGCCAATGTAGATCCGGATATTATTGCGAATGCTCGCGAGCAGCAGAGAGAAAACGGCACTCCATTTCTGTTAACACTTGCCCGTAGCGAATCGATCGAGCGGCAGCCGGCGTTGGACTTGATACGACACTATGGCCAAACGCTCTTCTCTCAATTGTGGGCGGCCCCAAATGTGTGGATCATGTTCGAAAAAAACGCGGAACTATTGAACGGGTTCGGCGACGTTACCGGCGATCCGGACGTGGACGACTGGTCCCTGGAAACGTTGCGAATCGTCCAAAACCCGGACCAGTCAGCAGGATTCGATCCGGGATCCATTCCGGCTTTCACAAGAGAAGGTTTTGATCGTGTCCAGAAGTTGAAACTGACTTCTGATGAGGCTCAATTCGGGTCTCAATTCAACGGTTCCCGGTCGGTACAGCAGATTGCGAAAAACTTGCGGCTCGATCTCAAATCCGCCCGGCAATTGCTCTTCCGGTTCGTGGCGCTTGAAATCGTAGAGTGTTGGCCTTCCAGCACGTCAGCGCAGCCAGAACCGAAGTCAGGCTTTGGCCGCTTGTTCGGGCGCGGCCGATAAACTTCGCGTCCCACCCGGCGGAGGCGCGCTGATGAAGAAGAGAATTCTCGTTGTCGATATCGGCGGCAGCTTTGTCAAACTACTCATGTCACAGCGTGTCGAGCGCCAATTTGTTTCCGGTCCACGAATGACTCCGAAACAGTTCGTCGCTGGATTCAAGGAAACCGTGCGCGGCTGGAAATTTGATGTGGCGTCGATTGGTTTTCCGGCGCCTGTGCGAGACGGAAGAATTCTCCGCAACCCGAAGCACCTGGGCAAAGACTGGGTTCATTTTAATTTTGCGCGTGCGCTGGGAATACCGGTGCGCATCGTCAACGACGCAGCGATGCAAGCGCTAGGCAGCCATCGGGACGGCGGACGCATGCTTTTTCTTGGCCTCGGCACGGGACTTGGATCCGCGCTTGTCTGGGATAGAAATCTTATGTCGCTTGAGTTGGGCGACCTTCCATACCCGAACCGAAAGATCATCGAGGACTATCTCGGTATCCCCGGCCTGGACATGCTGGGGAAGAAAAGGTGGAAACGCGAGGTGCTTTACGCGGTCAACCAATTGAAGCGAGCGTTCATCGCTGATTATGTCGTCCTTGGCGGGGGCCTGGTGCATCGGTTCGGTCGATTACCAAAGGGAATCGTGCGTGGTCAAAATGAAAATGCATTTCTAGGCGGACGCCGTTTATGGGAAACAAAAGGAAGATCGCGAACGTTGAAGTGGCACCTCTTGTAGGCATAAATTTGGAAGCTGTTCAGGAGAATTATTGCACCATTTCCCGGCGATCCGTCCTGCCGCGATTAAGCTTGACTTGATCCAGCGTCGTCACGACGATGGCGCGCCAAACCAAAGGAGAAAACATGAAGAATCGCACCTATCTCGTTATTTCGGCTCTATCCATCGGGCTGTTTGCAGTGCTACCGTCAAGCTCGTTTGCTCAAAGAGGGGGGGCGATGGCAAAGGCTCAAGCGGTGGCACAACAGCTTAACCTCACGCCACAACAGAAGGAGAAGGTCTTACCAATTCTCATCGTCGAAGGACCAAAGGTACAGGCAATCAAAAACGATAATTCGCTTTCGAAAATTCAGAAAATGCAGCAGCTCAAGGCTATTCATCAGCAGACCGATCCCCAAATGAAGGCGATCCTTTCGCCTGAGCAGTACAAAAAACTGCAGGGAATTCGGCAACAGGCGATCCGCGATGCCATTCAAACCCAGCGCGGGGGTTGAGTGACGGCGACCGAACAGTGCCGATCCGCCCAGGATCGTGAGGTCTGATCGTTTTTGCGGATTGTTCTGCTTTTGAAGCGCGCCGGCGGCGAAACGACCAAAGTGCGATCATGACTCCGCCTCGATTGCTTCGCGATCCGTGAGAGTTATACATCGCAACTGTATTCGCTGATGTCTGGTTCCCAATCACAAATTACCGATCATTTTGCGAAGTTCCGCGACATTGTCGCCAAACTGCGCAGTCCCGGTGGATGCCCATGGGACCGGGAGCAAACAAACGAGTCGTTGCTGCCGGCGTTGATCGAAGAAGCATACGAAGTGGGCGAGGCCGCCCGCGCACATGACGATGCCCATTTTCGCGAGGAACTCGGCGATCTTTTGCTGTTGATCGTCATGCACGCCCAGATCGCGTCCGAAGCCGGCCGCTTCAACATTGAGGAGATTATCGACACAGTGTCGGATAAACTCATTCGACGGCATCCGCATGTGTTCGGCACGAGCGAGGCGCGCGACTCCATCGCCGTGCTCAAGCAATGGGAAACCATCAAGCGCGAAGAGAAAAAAGGCGACTCACATTACCTCTCCAGTTTACCTAAAGCTCTCCCCGCCCTCGTACGCGCACAAAAAGCCCAGTCCAAAGCGGCGCGGGTGAATTTCGACTGGAATGAGCTCCGTGATGTTATCGCGAAAATCGAAGAAGAGCTTCGCGAAGTGAAAGAGGCGATCGAGTCGCAACAAAATAAACTGGTCGCGGAAGAGCTTGGTGATCTGCTGTTCGCCGTAGTTAACCTGGCGCGGAAATGCAATGTCGACGCGGAGACCGCGCTACAAGGTGCGACGGACAAGTTCGTCGAGCGGTTCAATCGCCTGGAGGACGAATTAAAAGCGGGCGGAAAGCGACTCGGCGATGTGGATCTTGAAGAGATGGACGGGATTTGGGATGAAATCAAAATGACGAAGCACGAATGACCAGGGAGTTTCTCTACGCCACCCGGGTCTTTTCGCATTTCGTCATTCGGGTTTCCTTCGTGCTTCGACATTCGTCATTTGCCGTCATTCGTCATTTGTCATTCGTCATTTAGCGTTCATATTTCGCCTCCCAATGACCTTGCTGATTAATGTCTGCCTCGCGCTTTTCGTGCTGGTCTCTGCAATCATGGTGCTCGTCATTCTGATGCAGCGACCAAAGAGCGAAGGATTGGGTGCCGCTTTTGGCGGAGGGGTTACCGAAAATATTTTCGGCGCACAAACGACAAACGTGCTGGTGAAATTTACGACCTGGATGGCTGGCATATTTTTTGTACTCACGTTTGGGTTATCGATCTTGTATGCACACCGGAGCACTGCTGGCACCGCCTTTCGACGCGAGCTCATGAAACAGCAG
Organism: uncultured Verrucomicrobiae bacterium; assembly: GCA_963753675.1. Taxonomy (GTDB): domain Bacteria; phylum Verrucomicrobiota; class Verrucomicrobiia; order Chthoniobacterales; family UBA10450; genus Udaeobacter. Next base: position 174,054 of record CAVWCZ010000004.1, read on the forward strand.
GCCGCGCAACAAACGTCGCCTGCGCCTGCGAAACCGTCGCCGGCCACTTCGCCAATTCAAAGTTCGCCGGCCGCTTCCGCAGCGCCGAGTTCTGGCGCAAGCGTTTCGCCCGCTGGCAGTGCGTCGCCTGCGGCTTCGCCCAGGTGATCGAATATCTACACTTGTCAGTGTCTCGCCTTTAGCAACGACGCTGCAAGCAGTCTGTTCCGCCGCAGGATTTGCGCAGGCGACTGAGGGAATTATTTCAATTTGCGGGCGAACTTGGGTGGGAAGAGCCAAAGAAGTCTTCCGTCATCCGACTCTGAATCGACGTCGAGCAATGCGACCCCCGCTTTCGAAAGCTTGAGCGTAGCGCCGGTTAATTTCGAAATCACATCTGAGAAATCCGGTTCGTGGCCGACCAGCATTAAAACCTTTGAGCGATGGCGCTTGAGGACAGTTCGTAGCTCGTTCATCCCAAATCCAGGTTCGAGCGCTTCGTCCTCACGCAGCTTTGCCCTCAAGTATTCCGCGGCGATCTCTGCCGTCTGCGATGCTCGCGGCAACGGACTGGTCACAATCAAATCCGGCCGCACCTTGAGGCGCTCGAGCAATTTCGCCACCTGGCGCACTTCCTTTTTACCGAAACCCGTGAGCGGCCGCTGGTCATCCGGCTTTGTCCAGTCCGGCCAATCGGCCTCGCCGTGTCTGAGAAAATAAAGTTGCATGGTTTAAACGGTCATGTCGAGCGAAGTCGAGGAATCCCGTGGCATAGTTTACAGGCAACTTCACGGGATGTCTCGACTTCGCTCGACATGACAGACTTCATTGTTCACAGGATTTGCCACTTTGGACCGCGCGTGTGCGAGTCGGTTTGCCAAAGGCGAATGCCGCCGAGAAAAGCGTTTCGGTTATGTCCCAACTCAATGCGGTCGGGCAGCTCGTCCAATTTCTTGGCGCCTCCGCCGCCGAGGACGACGTAATCGGCGATGAGCGACTTCTTCAATAGCACGACGGCGCGAAGAACTTCGCGTTTCCATTCCTTTTCACCGAGGCGTTTCATTCCCAATTTGCCAAGGTAATACTCGATGATATGACCGTTGCCGTAAGGAAGGTCGCCAAGCTCGAGGGGAAACACTTTCGTTTCCCAAATCAACGCGGATCCCAGTCCGGTGCCCAGTCCAAGAAACAACATCCGCCGGCCGCGAAAACTGCCCAGAGCCTGCATGGCTGCATCATTGATAATGCGGACCGGTTTGCCTAACGACTTCTCGAAATTGAATCGTGTCCATCCCGGCCCGAGATGCTTCGGCTCGCTCATGATGCAGCCATTGCGGACGGGCGACGGGAATCCCATCGAGATGGCGTCGAAGGTCCAATCCTGCACCAGCGGTTTGATCTGAGTCACCATTTCCCGCGGCGTCAGGTCAGGACCGGATTTGATTTTTCGCCGCTGCGCGCGCGAAATCATCAACTTTACATTCGAGCCACCGACGTCGATGACGAGAATCCGTTTTTTCACGGCTTCTCCGATTTTGTCGGTGCCGGGGTGGCGACGTCATGTACCACCGCAATGGGCACCAGCCGGTCCGCGCGCGCTTTCTTCGTCGAACCACCCAGCTTTTTCATACGTTCACGGGAGACCTCACGAAATTGCCACTGCGCCTGGCGTCGCGGTTCTGTACCTTCAGGTCTTAAACGCCGATACGACCCGTCGGGCTGCAATTCGCGCGCCTTGACGCGATCGTTCAGAAACGCCGGGATAACGTCATTGATGATTTGATCTCGCAACGCCGTGGTTTCGATTGGGAAGGCGATCTCTATTCGGCGGAAAAAATTGCGCGGCATCCAGTCCGCGCTGGCAAGGAAAACCCGCGGCTGACCTGCATTTTCGAAATAAAAAATCCGGCTATGCTCGAGAAACCGGCCAACGATGCTAATGACGCGGATGTTTTCGCTGAGACCGGGAACTTTCGGACGCAAACAACAGATCCCGCGAACCACCAGATCGATCGTCACATCCGCGCAGGATGCTTCGTACAGTTTCTCAATCACTTCCTGATCGACCAGAGCATTCATCTTCGCAATGATTCGGGCCGGTTTGCCAGCGAGCGCATTATCGCGTTCCCGTTCGATCAGCTTGATGAGACTGCTGTGCATATCAAACGGAGCGACCATCAACTTTTTCAATCCCGGGTAACCGGCGAGACCCGTCAGCGTATTGAAGACGGTTGCCACTTCTTCGCTCAGTTGCGGTTCGCTGGTGAGCAGACTGAAATCGGTATAAATGCGCGCGGTTCGGGGGTGATAATTTCCCGTGCCGAGATGGACATACCGCCTGAGCTCATCAGCATCGCGCCGAACGATCAGCAGCGCCTTGCAATGCGTTTTGAGACCGACCACGCCATAGATCACATGCGCGCCGGCTTCTTCCAGGGCCCGCGCCCACTGAATGTTGGTTGCCTCGTCGAAACGCGCCCGCAACTCAACAATCGCGGTGACTTGTTTTCCTGCTTTGGCCGCATCGATGAGCGCCTCAACAATGGGCGAATCTCCACTTGTGCGATACAGCGTGATTTTAATGGCAAGAACCTGCGGATCTCTTGCCGCTGTCTCGACCAACTCGACGACTTGATCGTAACTGTCGTAAGGATGATGCAGCAGCACGTCCTGGCGTCGCAACACTTCAAAGAAATCGACATGCGGCGGCAACGCCGGATCGCGCGCCGGCTGAAACGGACGGTCTTTCAGCTTCCCAAACGCATCGTTTGCAACCAGCGGGGTGAGATGCGTCATCGATAGCGGACCATCCAACTTGTAAGCGTCGGCTTCGGACAAATTGAAGAAGTCGAGAAGCAACTGGAGAAAATCTTTTGGGCAATCGGCTTCCACTTCCAGGCGCACGGCGTTGCCGCGGCTGGAGCGTCGCAGTTCCTGTTCGATGGTGCGCAAAAGATTTTCCGCTTCCTCATCGTCGATGTAGAGATCGCTGTTGCGAGTAACGCGAAATGCATGCACTCCATCGAGAATCAGCCCGGGAAACAATTCGCCGATGTGCTGCTTAATGAGCGACGCCAGATAAATGTACACCCACGGCTCGTTTGTACCGGTGCCACGCGGCTGGAGAATAAGTCGCGGTACCACTCGCGGCACCTGCACAATCGCGTGCAGCGGCTCGCCGCGACGGCGTGTCTTCGCTCGCACCAGCAGATTGTGACTGCGGTTCAACAGACGCGGGAAGGGATGGCTCGCGTCCACAGCGAGTGGCGTGAGCATCGGAAGAACTTCGTGTTGAAAGTAGCGGTGCGCCCACGCCGCGCGGTTCGGCGAAAGTTCGCCGATTTCGCGCACGTAAATGTCGTGTTTCGCCAGTTCCGGGAGCAAGTCGTCCTTCCAAAGCGCATACTGCGTTCCCACCAGTTGGCGCACCGTCTTCTGGATGCGATCGAATGTTTCGGTAGGGCTTAATCCGTCAGGACCAACGTCGCTCGTCTCGCTCTCAATCTGTTGCTTGATCCCGGCTACGCGAATTTCGAAAAATTCATCCAGATTTGAAGCGCAAATAGTGACGAATTTAACCCGTTCGATGAGCGGTTGTGTGGGGTCTTGCGCTTCCTCCAGCACGCGCCGGTTGAACTCGAGCCAGCTTAACTCGCGGTTGATGAAATTTTTCGGTTCGCCAAAACGTTCATGTGCGCTTTGAACAACCTGAGGAATGGTCGTAGCGTCGCTTTTCTCTTCAGTCCGCGGAGTAGCCTCGGCTTGCGGCATCTTTAACGATTGCCGATCAACCGCGCATACGCAATTCTTCGGCTCACGCGGAAACAGCCAAAGTCTGGTGCCTGATATCCTCCGCAGCGGCTGCGTAAACAGCGTCCTCGGCGATGTTAGTGGCATGATCACCGACGCGTTCGAGACAACGCGAAATCAAAATCAAATTGAGATAACCCCGCAGTTGATCGCGATCCTGCATCATCCGTTCGGTCAGTTGCCGGTTCGCAGAGCGATTCATGTCGTCGAGTTCCTTGTCACGAGCAACAACCGCGCGCGCCAACTCCACATCTTCTCGCACAAAAGCGTTGATGCTGTCCTTGAACATCGACATCGCGTGCGCCTGGATGGGGACGATCAGTTGCACTTCGGGCAAGGGCGGATGCCGATTCAACTTGCGCGCGCGTTTCGCGATGCTCGTCGCCTGGTCACCTACGCGTTCGATATTGGGCGAAAGTTTCATGGCCGAAATCACCCGCCGCAGATCGGACGCCACCGGCTGGTAGCGAAGCAGGATCTCAAATCCGTCTTTGTCGATCTGTTTTTCAAGTTGATCGATTTCTTCGTCGTCCGCTATTGCGTTTGCGCAGAGATCGTCATTGCGCTCGAGCAAACCTTTGATTGCACGATCAAGACTGCGCTCGGCCAGCCCGGCCATCATCAGCAGATCATTGCGTAATGAGCTGAGCGCCTCATCGAATGTTCCCAGTATGTGTTTTGATGTGACCATTGGTTAAAATATAGAATTCCTCTCCCTTCCGAATGAGGAGCGGAAGATTAAGGATTCGTCTAGCGAGCCCGTTTCCGCGTTCATTTTGTAATCCATCATCTCAACCGAACCTGCCGGTAATATAATCCTCCGTCTGTTTCTGGCCGGGGTTGGTGAAGATTTTCGTTGTCGACCCAATCTCAATCAACCGTCCCATGTAAAAGAAAGCGGTAAAATCGGAAACGCGCCCCGCCTGCTGCATATTGTGGGTGACAATGACGATGGTGTATTGCGTTTTCAATCCCTGAATGAGTTCTTCAATTTTGGCGGTCGCAATCGGATCAAGCGCCGAGCAGGGTTCGTCCATCAGAATAACTTCGGGTTCGACTGCAAGCGCGCGCGCAATGCAAAGCCGCTGTTGCTGGCCCCCGGAAAGGCTCGTGCCGGATTTGTGCAGATCGTCTTTTACTTCATCCCACAGCGCCGCCATGCGCAGGGATTTCTCCAGGCGTTCATTCAGGAATTTGCGGTCTCGCACGCCGTTCAAGCGCAAACCGACGATGACGTTTTCCCCGATCGACATTGTCGGAAACGGATTCGATTTCTGGAATACCATGCCGACACGGCGGCGCACAATCGCAGGATCCACATCGCTCGCGTACAGATTTTCGCCGTCCAGCAGCACGGTACCTTCGAAACGCGCATGCGGCACCAGCTCGTGCATGCGGTTGAGCGCGCGGAGAAACGTCGATTTCCCACAGCCGCTCGGACCGATGATAGCGGTCACGGCTTTCGCGGGAATGTCCAGGCTCACATCCTCTATAGCGCGCTTCGATCCGTACCACATCGATACATTCTTGCTTTCAATCACCAGATGAAGCGGCTCCGGTTCCATATCTGGTGTGGGCGCAGCTTCGCGGTCGCGAGGTTCGATTACTTCGGGTTGCGGCATAGGCAGAGTAATCATTTGAGAATTTAAGCCGACGCAGTGCGAACACGGGTGACAATTCTCACCAATACGTTAACGCAAAAAACGCCTGTGACGAGAACAAGCGCGCCAGCCCACGCCTGCCGATGCCAATCGTCGTAGGGCGAGATTGCGTAGGTGAAGATTTGCAGAGGCAACGCTGCGATCGGCTCGCTTAGATCGTGATTCCAAAAATGGTTGCCAAATGCGGTGAAAAGAAGCGGCGCGGTCTCGCCGCCTACACGGGCGAGCGCGAGCAGAATGCCTGTGATGATTCCGCGCGAAGCGGTCTTCACAACGATTTGCAGAATAGTTTTCCAGCGCGCTATGCCAAGCGCCAGAGCGGCTTCGCGATAGCCAACGGGGACAAGAAGAATGACTTCCTCGGTGGTACGCAGGATCAACGGGATCATGATCAATGCCAGCGCAAGTCCTCCGGCATAGGCGGAAAAGCTCTTGAAGCGTAAGACGATCAACCCGTAAACGACCACACCCCAGGTGATGGACGGCACACCGTTGAGCACGTCAGCGATGAAGCGGAGCAGCGAATTCACGCGCGCAGCGCCGTACTCGGCCAGATAGACTCCGCCCAATACACCGACGGGAATTCCTACGACCGAGGCGAGCCCCAGTAACTCCAGCGATCCGACGATGGCGTTGACCATCCCGCCACCAGGTTCACCGACCGGCTTCGGCAGATGAGTGAAGAAATCCAGGTTGATCGAGCCGATGCCGCTCTTGAGCACGTGAAAGAATACGAGAGCCAGTGGAGCGATGACGAGGATTGCCGAACAGAAAGTGAGCCCGGAAATACAAGCGCTCTTTAGCTTTCGCCAATTGTGATTGTCTGTGCGGCCGATGCGCATATTTATTGAACTGCGCGAGGTGCAGCGCTTGCGGTCATCGTTTTAAGAAACAGTTGCGCGATCAGGTTGACCAAAATTGTGACGCCGAACAAGACGAGCCCGATCTCAAACAACGCCTGCAGATAAATGTCCGTCGTTGCTTCGGTAAATTCATTGGCGATCACGCTGGCCAGCGTGTAACCCGGCTTAAACAGAGACGCGGCAATCTGCGGCGTGTTGCCGATCACCATCGTGACCGCCATCGTTTCGCCCAGCGCGCGGCCAAGCCCGAGTATCACGGCACCGAACAAACCTTTTTTGGCGTAGCTTAACACGGCGATGCGCGTCACTTCCCAGCGGGTCGCGCCAAGCGCGTACGCCGCTTCGCGTTGCAAATCCGGGACGCTCCGCAAAATTTCGCGTGAGACGGAAGTGATGATCGGCAGAATCATAATCGCGATAATAATTCCACCGGCCAGCATGCTTGGTCCGTAGATTGGCCCGGTGAAAAACGGAGTCCAACCGAGTGTCCGCTTCAAGAACGGAAACGGATAATCGCGCAGCCACGGGACCATCACAAAAATTCCCCACAAACCGAGAATCACGCTTGGAATGGCGGCCAGCATCTCGACGAGCGATATGATCGGCTGCCGGATCCGCAGCGGCGCGAGTTCGGTCAGATAAACCGCAGTCGCTATGCTTAACGGGACCGCGATCAGCAAAGCAATCAATGATGAAACTAGCGTTCCATAAATAAATGGCAGCGCACCGAACTGTTCTGCCACCGGGTCCCATGTCGATGTGATGAGAAAATGAAATCCGAATTTTTGAATGGCGAGCGACGATCCACGCCATAATTGCCAACCGGTCAGAACGACCAGCAATACGACTACGAACGCCATCACCAGCGTGAGCCATTCGAACGCCTTGTCGCCAAGGCGCGATGGCGGTGTCATTCTCGCCGCGACGGGACGCACTGCGCTCGTTGGCGGTTCGGAAATGGCTGCGGTGGACATATTAGACTGTTTCTTCGATGGGAAGCGATGCCAGCCAGTCTTGAACTTTTGCCGCGATCTCGTCGCGAATGCGTCGGACTTCCTCCAAGCGCTGCTGGAGTGTGCCTGTCACCTTTGCCGGATCAGGGAACGGCCAATGCAAGCGTGTTACGATTCCCGGAAAGATCGGACATTTCTCCGCCGCTTCCTTGTCACAAACTGCAATGACGTACTGAAAGATTTGACCGCTTCGCCAGATGTGAAACACGTCTTTCGTTTTATTATTTGAAATGTCGATGCCGACCTCTGCCATCGCCTGCACAACCAGCGGATTTAACTCGCCAGGCTCGAGACCTGCGCTCTGCACATCAAAGCGCTCGCGCGCATAGCGCTTCAGAAACGCTTCACAAATTTGGCTGCGCCCGCCGTTGTGGACGCAGACAAACAATACTCGCGGGACGCTCGGCATTTCGACCAGAGGATCAGGCATCAACTTACATTTTGATCTCGTCGATCCGTTGCAATACCCGCTGCTGAACGTTGTCCGGCAGTGGTGCGTAATCCAGGCTTTTGGCCATTCCTTCTCCCTTGGTTGCCGCCCATTTGAGGAATTCCACGAGCTTCTTGCCTTTCGCAGCGTCTTTCTGCTGCTCATAAACCAGCAACCATGTTGCGCCGCAGATCGGATACGCATCCTTTCCCGGGGCGTTCGTCATGGAGAATCTAAAGTCCTGAGGAATATCCGCCGTCGCCAGCGCAGCGGTAACTGACTCAATCGTCGGTTTTACAAATTGGCCCGCGGCATTTTTCACCTCTGCGTACGGCATTTTGTTTTGAATGGCGTAGATCAGTTCAACATAGCCGATAGCCCCTGGCGTTTGTTTTACCTGGCCGGAGACACCTTCATTTCCTTTGCCGCCAATTCCGGTAGGCCAATTGACGGAAGTGTTATTTCCGACCTTTTGCTTCCATTCCGCACTAACTTTGCTCAGGTAATCGGTGAAGATGAACGTCGTACCGCTGCCATCCGAGCGATGCACAACGACAATCTCCTGGTCGGGCAGTTTTACACCGGGGTTTAACGCCGTCAGCTTCGGGTCATTCCATTTTTTTATCTGGCCGAGATAGATTCCCGCGATGGTATCTGCGTCGAACTTCAGGCTCGGAGAACCCGGCAGGTTATAGGTCATCACCACCGCGCCCGCCACGGTGGGGATATGCAAAATCTTCCCCGGCGCCTTGGCCAGGTTTTCGTCGCTCATCGGCCCGTCGGAGGCGCCGAAATCAACGGTCTGCGCGAGTATTTGTTTTTGCCCGCCGCCGGAACCGATAGATTGATAATTGAACCGGACCGAGGGATCAACCTTCGCGTATTCATCGAACCACTTCGAGTAGATCGGATACGGGAAGGTCGCGCCTGCGCCATTGATCATCATTTGCGCCGAAGCGCTTGCGCTCATTCCCAGCGCAATTACCAGCCCAAGAATCTTTGTGAAATGCAATTTCGTCATGTGACAAAACTGCCGCACGACGATTCCGCCGGTCAAAGCCTTTACTGTTACGTTTGTGTGACAACGGCTTTACGGGCGTTAAATCGTTAAATGGTTGAATCGAAAATCCGATGTAACGGATCACGAATCACGCGAGCTTGCCGAAGGCAGGATCACTCGAATTGTCGTTCCTTCGCCCAGGTCACTGTCTGCCTCGACACGCCCGCCGTGTAGCTGGGTGATATGTTTAACGATTGCGAGACCGAGTCCGGTTCCGTGAACCTTCTCGGGGCTGCGCGCTTTATCCACACGATAGAAGCGTTCGAAAACGCGAGGCAAATCCTCTCTGGCAATCCCGATTCCGTCGTCGCTCACGCTCAGTTCGATTTCGCCGTCGCGATGCCGCGCGCTCACCCGGATCTCACCGTGCTCGCACGAATATTTCACCGCGTTGTCGAGCAAATTGTAGAGAGCCTCCTGCAACCGCGTCCGATCAGCGCGAATCGCCGAAAACTCAGACGGAACATCCACAATGATATTGAGCTTTTTATTCGCGAGCTTTTTTTCCCAATCGCGAATGACTTCCGCAAAGAAGCTCGACAGATCGACATCTCCCCACTGCAAATTTGGATTGCTGGATTCCAGTTCGGCAAGCGTAAGCAAATCTTCCACAAGCAACTCGAGCCGATTCGAATGCCGCTCCATCACTCCAAGAATTCGCACCAGCTCGTCGCGCGGGGTTTTCGGGTTGTCGAGCAAGGTCTCGATATAACCGCGCAGAATCGACAGTGGCGTTCGCAGTTCGTGCGAAACGTTGGCCACAAAATCCCGTCTGACCTGGTCCATCTTTTTGAGCTCGGTGATGTCGTGAAACAAAACGAGCGCCCCTGTGATTGCGCCCAGGTCGTTCCTGGTGGCGACGGCGTGAAGCTCGATTTGCGAATTCTCCAGAGCCAGTTCGCATCGAACGGGCCCATCGCCGCTAAAAGCATCGGTAAGCAAACGATCGAGCGTAGGATCGCGGACAATCTCCAATAACGGCGTTGCAGTTGAAATTTCGGGAGCGTTGAACAGTTTTCGAAACGTCTGGTTGGTCAAAATTACTTGCCGCTTGGAATCGACTACCAGCAATGCGTCCTGTATCGCAGAAAAAATGGTCTGCATTCCCGACTCGCGTTTTGCGATCTGCTTATGGAGCTGCTCCAGATCGCTGACAATCCTTTCCAGCTGAAAGCCGATCCGTTGAGCCGGCGCGTTGCCCTCCAATAAAAAAGTCGGCGGCCGTTCACCGCGACCGATTTGAGCTGTGAGCTCTTCGACGTGCCGCCATGGCGTCATCCATTTGTGCCAAACGATGAAGGCGAACACGCCAAACGTAGCGCAGATCAGGACAGTAATGACCCAGCACATGGACGTTCTAGTCTCTCCCAATCGGGTGGTGGTGCAAAGCCATCACCGCCAACGGTCGCACTTAATCTTCCCGGAGCCGATAACCAAATCCGCGCACGGTTTCAATCGCGTCACCAGCTTTGCCGAGTTTTTCGCGCAGCCGGCGCACATGCGTGTCTACGGTGCGAGTGTCGATCACACTTTCGTAGCCCCATACGTCGTTAAGCAATTTATCGCGCTCCTGCACACGCCCTCGACGTTGCATCAGTGTCCGCAGCAGCTTGAACTCGAGGCTGGTGAGATGCACCCGCTTGCCGCTAACACGAACCTGATGCCGCGCCGGGTCGATCAAAATCGCGCCAGTCTGTAGCGTTTCCTCTGGCTTTTCACCCCGCCGCAAAATTGCCCGGATTCGCAACATCACTTCGCGCGGACTGAACGGTTTAGTCACATAATCGTCTGCCCCAAATTCCAGGCCGACAATGCGATCAATCTCTTCCGCTTTCGCCGTTAACATCAAAATCGGGATGTGAGACGTCGCCGGATCGCTTTTCAAAATTCTGCAGACTTCAAGCCCGGACATTTTCGGCAACATCAAATCAAGGATGATGAAATCGGGCCGGTCGTCGCGCGCCTTCTGCAAACCACTGGCACCGTCGATAGCGGTCGAGGCATTGAAGCCTGCCTTGCGCAAGTTCAACACCAGCAGATCGGCAACGTCGCTCTCATCTTCAACAATCAAGATTTTGCGTCCAGGGCTGGTGTCCATAAAAAACAGATTCAACTCATCCGTGCCGTAAATTTCAATCGTTTCCGCGCTTGGTGACAGGATCGTTTCAAGAGAAACGGCAAAGTTTTCCGAATCGTCACGTTTTCGTCATGATGCTGTAACAAACGGCTTCTAGCCTCCCCTCACTGACAGGAAAAGAAACCCCCGACAGCCGAAAACCCACATCACCAAGGAGAAACTGAATGTTCATAAAAAAAATCACGTTACGGACCGCAAGCGCAAGCCTGGCTGCAATCGCGTTGCTATCCGCGCATCCTCTGCGCGCGGAGTCGGAGAACGCTCGAATCGAGAAACTCGAGCAGGCGGTGCAGGCATTGCAAAAGCAAAACGCCGAACTGAAATCGGAAGTCAGCAGCTTGAAGAAACAGCCTATCTCCGGACCTATCGTCGAAGGCAAGACGAAGACCTTAGTCACGTATGAGGGGAAGAACTACGTCGAAAAATTGGTTCCGGATTTGGGCGCCATGAAATGGAAATTGTTTCCGGCGCTCACCGAACTGGAGCTCTACGGTGATGCGCGTATTCGGTATGAATACCGCGGTGGCAGACTTCCCAGCCACGATCAGTTCGGTCAGGATCACCCAAATGATTGGTATGAGCGCGAACGCGAGCGTTATCGCCTGCGGATAGGACTACGTGGCAAGCTGCTCGATGACTGGTTTTTCGGTGTCCGATTGGAAACCAGCACGAACCCGCGCTCGACAAACGTGACCTTCGGGGATGACGCCGGCAGCGGACCGTTCGCGAAAAACAACGACGGCATCAACGTAGGTCAGGCATACCTTGGCTACAAGGGCTTCCCTGACTTTACGTTCTGGGGCGGCCGATTTGCGCCCACATTTGTTAATACATCGATGCTTTGGGATGACGATATCAACGTGGAAGGCTTGGCTCAGCAGTGGAAACACACATTCGTGTTTGGAGGAGAACCACCACCACCACCTTCATTCAGCAAGGATGGCAAAGCCGTTGTGGCCGGACCGAAACCGGAACCGTTCATGAAGCTCAATCTCTTCGCGAACTTCGGCCAATTCGTTTACGACGATGCGAATCCGGAAAACCCAATTGGCCCGCAACCGACGGTTACGCAGCCGATAGGCGGCGAAACTCAGAAAATCCCGAACCACGATGCGTTCCTTCTGGAATGGCAGGTGGGGGCAAGATTTGAGTTCCCGCATATCGTTTACTTTCAGCTTGCGCCTACGCTCTACAATTACACCGGCAACGGCGACAATTTTAATATCCATTTCTCAGGCGACCCCGGTGGCAATCAAAACGGTATCAACAGTCTTTTAGTTTTCGATATGCCGATGGAAGTCGGCTGGAAACTCTGGAAGACACCAATGCGCTTCTTTGGAGATTTTGCGACCAACTTCGAAGCTGACGATCGCGCTGCAGCGGCAGGTCACCCGGGAGGTGGCGGTCAGCGATACGCTTGGGAACTCGGTCTCGGCGTTGGTCAACTAAAGAAAAAGCGCGATTGGGAGGTTAAAGGCTGGTGGCAACACAGCGATCAGTTTGCGCTGGATCCCAATTTGGTTGACTCAGATATCTTCGACAGCCGTGTGAACATGCAAGGCCTGGCCATGAAAGCCGGGTACATGCTGGCCGATGCCATCGTCTTCAATCTCACGTACTGGTACGGCTGGCGCAGTAATGGTAATTACGGCACCGGCGGTGTTGGCGACATCCCGATCAATCCAGAGGACCAGTACCAGCTCTTCCAAGCAGATCTGAGTGTAAAATTCTAGCACGGTTAGGTTGATCGAAGCCCGCCGGGGAAGCCCCCCCGGCGGGCCCTGTCGCGGATACCCAGTGCTGCCGGCGCATGAAAACAAAAGCGAACCGAAAACGAGAAACTCGCCGGCTAGCGGAGGAATCGTCTCCGCTGACGATGCTTGAATCCGAGCTTCGCGCGCTACACCACGATTTACGCACCGTTGCCAAGGCATACATCAGCCGCCTCGAAAACGATCTGCTTGTCTGCATTGCCGCGTTGAGATCGTATGGGCCGATCGAACGGCTCCCTAAAGAATTGCTCCAGGAAATCCGCGATCTGACGATCGTTGTTCGCAAACGCAAGTTGAAACCGGAAAAAGGCCGTCGCAAAGACCTGCGGAAAATCGATTCGCTGATCGTGGACCTGGCCTCGACCATGGGACGCAAGAATTGAACACCAGAGCGGTGTTGGTTACCGCGACTTCAGCGGTTTGAGCAAGCGCTCTCGATTCGCGTCGAAAATTAGTTCTCCGACACCGGAAAGAACTCTCCGAACAGCGCTATCAAAATATTCTGCAGCGAAAGATTGTTATCTGTCTGGACCCAGCGTGCGCCGCCGCGCGGATAATTGGTGGCTGTCAAAGTGGCGGTAACGCGACCGCTATCTTTGACCAGGTAAATCTTTGCACCGGGAGCCAAATCAACCCAACCGCGGACGAGACCTTTCCCGAACCGCGCGACTGGGATTAATTCACCACGGCCGCTCCTTGCGAAAAAGATGCGCCGTGCGGAATCGAATTGGACGCCTGGAAACCGAAAGTCGAACGATTCGTTCGTGGGCGGATCGTTGCAGTCGGCGTAAGGCTGATTACTGAACGTTATCTGCGTCACTAGTTCGCCTGCGGTTCGGTCGAGGTAAAATTGGTGCGAAATCATTTCGCCGTACGCAAAGGTTTGCGCGCGATCCGGGCTCGTAATGCTGATCGCATCCGCCATCACGGAGGCGCTCGTCGTGAGAATGACTGTCAACAGGATCGCCAGTCGCATGCTGCGAGTCTATGGAGAACGCACGTTCTCGTCCAGTGTGCGCCTCAGCGGCGACCGCCCGATTCCTCAAATGGATTATAAACCGGCAGCGCGTAGTACCACATAAAACCGTCCGGGCGATTTGCACGACTGTGGCCCCGGCCAAAGAGAGCTTCCACATCATTCACCGTCGCCCGTCCGCGAGCTAACGAGCCGATTCGGATCTTGTAAAAATCGTACGGTAACGCCTGTGCGACGTAGGCTGGAGGCGCGATCAGTACGCCATTTCGATTGAACCGAAATGCAAGTGCATCCGCCCCGCGTCCGTGGTACAACGGGTCGGCAGTATCGATCACCGGCGCCTCATAAAGACCGAGCTGGTAAAATAAGCGCGAATCGGGTTGAACGATGTAGTAACCATTCCGAGGGCCTAACGAGACATAATGCGAATCGTCGTCCCACGAAGCCGCGCACGCGAGAGTGGCAACGATCAGCGAGCCGAGAACAGCGACAGAGCCTCGGTTCATGAATCACCAATAGGCCGCAGTGCACCTGCTGTCCAATATCGCGTCCGCGGTCTTAGCGCCCAGACGTTGGCAGACCGGACACGGCCTTGAACCGGGTTCTCGCACGGCTTCATCCGGCCAAAAGTTCACGCGATTGCTACGCAAACGTCACCATTCTTTTGCCACACCGCCATCTGTTTGTCACGGGCGCGTGCAACGCTGAAACCAAACCGAAATCACAAAAATGAAAAGGCCGAAAATCGCTCTGGTTGGTGCGTTCATCGCGTGAGTCCCGCAGTCGCGGGAAATTTTCCCTCCGTAGGTTAGGTAAAGGCAGAGACAACGAGAGCCGGGCGCCTTGGGATGAAAAATTCCGGGGCGCCCGTTGCTTTTTGGAATCGAGACATCGACAACATCCATTGAGTTGCGCTGGAAAAACGACGCAGATCGAGGAATCGTTTTGCCACACAAAAGTAACAATACTTTTTTTGCCGCGGCGTCTGCTCGTCTTTACGATTTAGGCGCAGTGACGCAAACGTTCACCTTTTCCCGGCGGCGTTCCTCCAAATTTTTCGCAACGCAACAACGATTTTCATTTGGCAAATCCGCTGAGGACATGCTCGCAGCGAAACGTTATCGCGCCGCGTGGATTTCCGACGCGCACCTGGGCACCCGCGGTTGCAACGCCACGGCGCTACTCGATTTTTTACGCGAGAATGATTTTGGCACGCTCTACATTGTCGGCGACTTGATCGACATTTGGTCGCTGCGTCGCGGAATTTATTGGCCGCAACAACATAACGACGTGATTCAAAAAATTCTGCGCAAGGCGCGCAAGGGAACCCAGGTTATTTATATTCCAGGAAACCACGACGAATTAGTAGCCGGCTTTTGCGGTTCCTACGGGAACATCGAGATCAAGCAGAGCGCAATTCATACGACCGCCTGCGGAGAACGCATCCTGATTATTCATGGCCACGAACTCGACGTGGTGGTGTCCGGCAGCGGCCGGTTGAAGTGGCTCGCGTTCGCGGGCGACCTCGGCTATCAATTTCTGCTCTCGCTCAATCCGCTCATCAATTTTTTCAGACGCCGTTTCGGTCTTGGCTACTGGTCGCTCAGTGCCTACGCAAAGCGACGCGTGAAAGACGCGGTGAGCTTTATCGGCAGATTCGAAGCCGCTGTGGCGCATTATGCGGAAAGGTACCATGTCGACGGCGTCCTGTGTGGCCACATCCACAGCGCAGCGATCCGCGAATTCGGAAAAGTCTCCTATTACAATTGTGGCGACTGGGTTGAAAGCTGCACGGCATTGGTCGAGAGCGACGATGGCATGATCGCGCTGGTCAATTATCATCCATTTTCCGCGGCCGAACGCGCAGTGGATCCGATGGCCGACTCGCCGGGCCACAAGCAAAGCCTGGCAACTGGCTGAAGTGACCGCTTCCGGTTAACCCAGTAACTTTTCAACCGTCACCGGGGCCTTGCGGTGCATGTTACGCGGTCGTCATCGTCTTTTAACAATTCGTAACCTGACGCGGCGCGCTTCCGGCTTAATAAACCAGCAGCTATGACTACAATTACGGTAAAGCGAACAATCGTCAGACGAAAGCGCGCGCAAAAATCGGCCACGCGCCGATCATTTCGCGAAATGGCCAGATGTTATTTCGCCAGCGAAAGGAGCCTGGAATTCGCCATCGAGGCGCTGCTTTTTGCAATTATCGTAGCCATTTCAGTGTGGCCAATGTTGGCCGCTGCAAATGCGCTCGGCGAATTTCTTCAGAATGCACCGGGCTGAGCACAGCCTTTAACCGGCATCGATGACGCCGCCCGGAAGCTGAAGAAGCTACAGAAACCGGGATCATCGATCCCGGCTATAGATCCTTTATTTGCAGCCGCGAAAGTCTCGACACTCGACGCATGGCATTTAGGATGTTCATCCTGTGCGAGGATTCGAACTAACGCGAAACAATCGCGAAATTGAACGGAAATTCTTGGTCAAACGGTTGCCCGACACACTGAAACGATCGAGGCGTCACACCATCCAGCAAGGGTATCTGGCCACCGAATCTGCCGGCAGACAGGTCCGCCTCCGAAAGAGCGGCAAAACTACGTCGCTGACTTTCAAAGTGGGTCGCGGCGCGAGCCGGGAAGAACGCGAGATCAGGCTTAGCTCAAGACAATTCACCGCCCTTTGGCCAGGGACCGCCGGAAGGAGACTGCGCAAAGTGCGCTATGAAATTCCCTGGAAAAATTTACTCATCGAGATCGATATTTATCGTGGCAGACATGCCGGACTGGTAGTGGCGGAGGTGGAATTTCCTGACCGCGCAAGCTGTCGCAGATTTGAACCGCCGTCCTGGTTTGGTCGGGAGGTGACTGGCGAAAAGCGTTACAGCAACGTGCGCCTGGCCAACGAGTAGGCAGAGAGTTCCATGGGCTTTCGTTTGAAACTGCGTGAATCCCGAGATGTCGGTAACGGGCTCAAGCGCATTTTTAGTGAGCAAATCGATTCTGCCCTCAAATTGTGCCGGCACCCTGCAAAGCAGCGTGGCATCACTGTGCACGAAGTACGCAAGCACCTGAAAAAACTGCGCGCTGCGATGCGACTAGCCATTGGCGAGGTCGGCAAAAATTGCCACGCGCACGAAGATCGTTGCGTTCGCAAGATCGGACGAATGGTCTCCGACCTGCGCGATGCCCAGGTCAGATTGCAAACATTCATCGAGTTGCGCGATGAAGCGGCAAAGAATCTGGGGCGGCAACGCCTGGCGCGCACGGAGGAATTGTTGTTGTTAGAGCGAGACAGTTTTTCCGCAGCCTTTGCGGATTGGGAAATCAAGGCGATTCCTCAACTGGAACGTGTGAAAGCGCGTCTCCTGAATTGGCCGCTGGAAGGCCTCAACTGGAAACAGATTTGCGGCGCAGTCGGCAAAATCTACAAACGCGGACAACGCGGGCTGGCCAAAACGATCGATGACGTAGAAGCGGAAAATTTCCATGCGTGGCGCAAGCGGGTGAAAGACCTCTGGTATCAGTTGCGCATTCTGCAGCCGCTCAACCGCGTGGTTTTGGAGCAAATCGCTCACGACGCAGAAGTGTTGGGCGAACTGCTCGGTTCCGAGCACGATCTCCATTTTCTCCTAGCGCGTCTGGAAAGGGAAAGTGCCGATGAGGGGCTGGCCATGGAACTCGCGCAACTCAAAAAGCTGATCGGCAAACGGTGCAAGCGGTTGCAGCGCGATGCCTTGGAACTTGGGCGACGTTTCTACGCGGAGCCTGCAAAAGCTTTCTCGAAACGCGTCTCCATCTTCGTCGGTAAGCGAGTGTAATCGGTCAGTACGCTTCAAGGTATTTGATTCCCGAGCCTGTATTGAAAATGACTACGCGATCGCTGGGAGAGATTTTCCGGGTACGGCGAAGCAGTTTTAAAGCTGCGAAACAAGCTGCTCCTTCGGGGCAAACGAACAGACCTTCCTTTGCTCCAAGCTCGCGTCCGACGCGAATCATGTCTCCGTCATCGATAGCGGCTGCGCCGCCACGAGATTCCCGGAGGATTTTCAGCATCAGGAAATCACCGATCGCTTTGGGCACACGCAGGCCGGATGCGATCGTGTGCGCATCGGGAAATTCTGTTGCCGTTTCCCTTCCGGCTTCGAATGCGCGGACAATCGGTGCACAACCGGAGGCTTGCACCGCAAACATCCGCGGACGTTTTTCCCCAATCCAGCCGAGCGTTTCCATTTCGTCGAACGCTTTCCACATCCCGATCAGTCCGGTACCTCCGCCGGTTGGATAGAGAATCGCATCCGGCAATGTCCAGTTCAGTTGTTCCGCGAGTTCGTAACCGAGAGTCTTCTTTCCTTCGACGCGATACGGTTCCTTCAGCGTAGAGATGTCGAACCATTCCTCATTTGCTTTGCGCCGGGCGATTTCAGCGGCGCAATCAGTAATCAATCCATCGATGAGCGTCACGTGAGCGCCCAACTCACGACACTCAATGACGTTTGCGCGCGGCGTATCGCGTGGCATGAAGACGTGCGCTTCGAGACCGCCTCGAGCCGCATATGCAGCGAGCGCGCCGCCGGCATTACCGGCGCTTGGGACCGCGAGCTTCTTTGCTCCTAAATATTTTGCCATAGAAACGGCCACGCTCATTCCACGGGCTTTGAAGCTTTGCGTCGGATTGAGTGACTCGTCTTTGATCCAGAGATCCACATCGTCACCGAATCTTTCCGCGCTTAACAGCGGTGTTCCACCTTCGCCCAGAGAAACCGGTTCAACCTCGCCAGGCAACGGCAGCACTTCGCGAAATCGCCAGAGCGATCTTTCCCGCGTCGCTAAATTCTCGCGCTTCAGCGTTCGCGCTGCTTTTGCCAGATCCACTCTCGCGAACAGCGGTTTGTGACATGACAAACACAGATTTTGCAAACGCGACCACTCGTGTTTAAGACCGCATGCGCTGCATTCAAGGTGCGTCAGAAACATAGGACAATTAAGCGTAGCACAGACATCCTGTCTGTGGGGCCGGCAGGCATCTTGCCTGCCAACGGACGAACTCGCGCGCCGAGTTGAAACGGAAGTCAGGCAGCCCTGCCTGACTCGGAAGGCAAGCTGCCAGCTTGCCTATTTGACATGCTGGCAGCATGTCAGCCAGGACAGACTGGCAGTCTATCTTCCGAAGAGCACCGCTTGTCGCTCGTGATACATTCAAGCCGAAATGGATTTGCTGACTCTGACCGAGATTCGCCGGGCAGCTCAGAACGGCGCCGTTCCAGCGCGTGTGCATGTCCAGGTAGAAACCGCGTCACCAAAGCTCACGCGTGAACAGCAACCGTATTGCGAGCTTACGCTGGCAGACGCGTGCGACCGGATGACTCTCCGGGTGTGGAGTGATCATCCCGCGTACAAAGCGTGCAGTGCGCTCGTGCCTGAAAGCTTCATCGAACTTTCCGGCGAATTTTATCGGTCGCAATATGGACTCGATGCGCGCAAATGGATGGTGCGTCCCCTTACCGAAGAGGAAAAGAACGACTTACTGCAAGGCCCGGGAGAATTACGCGCGAAACAAAACGCGGACTGGGAGTTCGTCACCTCAACAGTCCCGACGATTTCCGATCCTCGGCTGCGCGCAGTATGCGAAGTGTTTTTGAACGAGTGGGGCGACCGGTTCCGGCGCACTGCTGCTGCGCGCAATTATCACCATGCCCGGCGCGGCGGCCTGGTCGAGCACACTGCGCAAATGATGCGACTGGCCAAACAGATCGCACCGCTTTACCCCGAGTTGAACCTCGACCTATTGCTCGCGGGAATTCTTTTCCACGATTCCGGAAAACTTTGGGAGAACGCGCTGCCGGAAAGCGGCTTCGTGATGAATTATGATGAGCTGGGCGAATTGATCGGACATATCTCCATCGGAATTGAGTTGGTGAATGCGTTGTGGAGAAGGCTAAGCGTCGAAAACGCCGACGTGTGGAAGAATCTCTCGCCGGCATCGGAAGATGTGAGAATGCATCTTTTGCATCTGATCGGCGCGCATCATGGCGAACTGGAATTCGGTTCTCCAGTCACACCGAAAACACCGGAGGCCATGGCGCTTCACTACATCGACAACCTGGATGCGCGCCTGGAAATGTTCGCCGCCGGTTATACCACCGCCAAACCGCTGGCCACGCGCATTTTTGACCGCGTTCGGCCGTTACCGGGGAATCTGGTGAAATCGCTGGAGAAATTTCAGCAATCTTCGAACGCGGAGAATGGCCGGCCAGAAGGAACGCTTCTGTGACAAGATAAAGGCACGTACACAAATTGGATGCCGGGTTTGGACGTCATTACGATCGTTGTGTAACGGCCGGAAATTCGCCTTGGTTACCAACGATCCTCGCGGCCTCGTCGTAGCCATCCAATCCGGGATTCGGTAATCCGAAGTTCTATTTGGCCAGCTCGCGGAACCAGCGCAAGGCGATGGAAGTTTGCACGCCGCTGACCTGGTGGCTGCCGCGGAATGTTCCGATTCGAAGCCGCTGAAATCCCGTTCGTTTGATTGAACCCGCCACGTTGTACTGTTGTTCCAAAGTCGCGATCCGATCGTCACGGCCTGCGCTGATGTAGATCGGCGTCGTAAGAAAATCCGCGCCCGGTCGGACCCTGGCGTATCCATCGCTCAGGTGGTCTTCGTTCGCACCGGTTATATAAATTCCGATGATGCGACAACCGCTCTTCGCAAGCAAAGGCGCCACGTAACCAACGCCTTTCCCTCCTCCGGAAAAGCCAGCGCACGCCACCGGCCACTTTTCCGAGCCTGGCAAGCTGCGATGAAGCGCATCGATCGCAGCGAGCGTCATTGCCCCACGCCAGGCGGCGGTATCCTTCCGCGCGGGCTGCGGTCCATCGCCCGCCAACAGTACCCAGCCCTCTGAAAGTCCGATTCTGCGGTAAAAATCAACGAGATCATTACGATTCTGACGTTTGAAATCGCTGGTCGAACACACAACCAGCACAGGCCAGCTTTTTCTGGGGTCGAAATTCGTTGGTGTGGCCAGCACGGCCACGGCATTTGCCGGCACAGCGTTTCCTCCCTGAGCGGCCAGCGATTTTTCCTGAGCGCCCAAAGGAACGTTAGCCTTCACCGTTGAACCTGGAGAAAAAGCGACTCCCGCAAATTTCAATGAACCTTCGCTTCCTTGGGCCGAGCCACTGTGGAGAAGCAAGATCAGTCCTGCCAGTAAAAGCATTTGCCTGCGGATTCCAGAGACGAATTGTGAAGCCACCAAGATCATGCTGTTTCGTATTCCTGACCAAAAAACGTGCGGAACGGAATTCTAAACTCTATTCTAATTGGAAATCCGAAATCGGCCATGGCCCCCCATATTCGCACAGAAACCCAGGTGATGTTTTTCGACACCGATTGTGGAGGCGTTGTCTCCAACATCGCGTACCTGCGTTTTATCGAGATTGCGCGCACCCATCTCACGGAGGCGCTCGGCCTTGCATTGGCGGAGATGGCGGAAAAACAAACCTTTCCGGTGGTGGTTCGCACTGAGATCGACTATCGCCGCGCCGCCAAACTGGGGAACCGACTGGTGATTGAAGGCTGGCTGGATCGCGTCGAGCGCGCACGATTCTGGTGCGCCTTCCGTATCACGCGCGCGGAAGATAATATCTTGATCGCCGAGTGCCGCCAGATGCTTGCGCTGATCGAGATGCCTGCGGGGAAACTGCTGCGTTTGCCGGAACATTGGAAGGCAGATAGCAACACCGGTTCAAGCCAACAGCCTGAAGGCGAATCCCGGACGCGAACCGTTTTACGCGGAGAACGTGCACAATGACAGCGGGCACACACACGTTAAGCCTTGAAGAAACGCTGCTTGAGCCACCGGCGCTTCCGCCGCCGCCCACTCGCCACGCTCTGTTGATAATTCTGATTGCGCTTGCAGCGCTGCTGCACGTGGTCACCATCGGGACGGGCGACCTGTACAGCGAAACCGAAGGCCAATATGCCGGAGCAGCGCGCGAAATGGTTGAGAGCAATCAGTGGTTGCTCCCAACGAACGACGGAATCCCGCGCCTGCAAAAACCGCCGTTGCTCTACTGGCTTATTATCGGGTCGTATAAAATTCTTGGGGTGAACGAGGCAGCAGCGCGGCTACCTGTCGCCCTTGCCGTCATTGCCACCGTTGCGCTCGTTTTTCTGATCGGCGAAAAGCTTTCAGATTACTGGCGCGGCTTCATTGCCGGTCTGATTTTTCTCAGTTTCTGCGGAACGTTTCTGCTGGCGCGCATTGTTATGCCGGAACCGCTGGTCACCGCATTCATTGCCGGCGCGATGTTCTGTGGATTGCGCGGTTATGAGCGCAGACAGCGTCGCGGCCTCTGGTTCACCGGCGTTTGGATTTGTTCGGCACTGGCTTGTCTCACCAAAGGCTTCCTTGGCATCGTTTACGTAGCCGCGATTTTTGTTTTGCTCTCAATTTTCTATCGCGAAGCCAGAATGCGATTCAGTGCGCTGTTGCGGTGGGAATATGCGGGGATTTTTCTTGTGATTGTGGCCCCGTGGCACATCTGGGCGCAATGGCATTTCCCGCATTATTTTTATTATTTGATCAGGACTGAATGGTTGGGACACCTGCGCGGGCTTACCGACGAGACGCACGATTTCCTCGGCGTGCCTGCCTATCAGTTTGTGATTCTGCATCTGGCATGGTGGTTTCCGTGGTCCATCGCGCTGCTACCCGGGGTGACTTTTGCCTGGCGTCGCGTGATTCGACCCCGCGAGATCAACTTCGCCGATGGATTACTGCTTTGCTGGATGGGCGTGGTGTTCGTTCCGCTGCTCTTTTTGGGCCAGCGCCAGGACTATTATTCCATGAGCATGTGGAGCGCGTTTGCCCTCTGGGCAGCCGTGGCCTGGGATCGGACCCCAAAAGGATTGCGCGCCGCGGGTACGGTCGCGGTGGGCATTGTCGGGTTGGCAGCCGGTGCCGGAGCGCTCTTTATTGGCCGGGCTCCGAGTGTTCCAAACGGCGATTGGGGAATAATGGACGCGCGCTGGACCGCTTGGAAAGCGCTGCACGACATGCCTGTTTCCGCCTGGGCCGCACTCCAACCTTCGATGGCGATTATAGGCGTTTCGTTGGTGTTTTTCTCGCTTGTGACGCTCTACTTGATTTTCAAGCAGCGCGAGAAACTTGCCGCCGTCGCACTGGCCGTGTCGATGATCCCGGCCGGGCTTAGCATGGTAATCGGCGTCGCCAAAACCGCGCCCTATTTCTCGCTGGCCGATGTAGCCCGTTTCTTAAACCCGCGCCTGGAGACCGGCGGTCACGCGATTTTCGAAGGCCCGCTCGACGACAGCAGCAGCCTGATATTTTATCTGAACCGAAGATTCTTTTTTGTTAATCAAAATTCGAGGAAGGAAGCTCCCATCGGCGCACCGTCAAAAGAGATTTTCTTGAACGAACAGGCTGTCCTGAACAAATGGGGACAAGCAGATGCGGTTTACCTTATAGTGGAGCAGAGCCGGGCGGATTACTGGAAAGAACGGATCAACAGCCGGTTCCACGTTTATCACCAGGTCATAACATCAGGAACGTACGTGGTGCTCAGTAATCAGCTTTAGACTAAAATCGATTGGTTTGGTGCGCCGTTCTTGAAAAACGATTGAGTCAGGCTAATGTGCGGGCTCACTCCCGGTTCACTCCTTCCACGGTTCAACGAATTTATGTCGCAACATCGCAGTCTAAAAGGCGCAAGCACTATCGCGGCCAAGCGGAACGTCCTGAAGCGCTTCGAACGCGTCGAGCTTTTGAAGAAGCGCGGTCAATGGAAGGACGGTCGCAGAGTCATCGGCCTGCCGAAGACCAAGCCCGACGTGTAACTTGTAAAGCGCTTCGCGCGACGTCAGCTGTTAAAATAGTTACAAAGTTACAAACGCGGATTCGTTGTAACGATGATAACATTTGTAATCTTGTAATTTCTTTTGCGCCTCAACCGCTTCCTCGCCGCCGCGGGAATTGGATCGCGCCGGTACTGCGATGAATTAATCGCAGCGGGCCGAGTCGCGATCAACGGCACTGTCTGCACAGATTTCAGCGCGCAACCGGACCCACGCGACCATGTCAAAGTGGATGGCAAACTTGTCCGGGTTGGTGCGCCGTTGACTATCATGTTGCATAAGCCCGCCGGGTTCGTGTCGACCCGGAAAGATCCGCGGGTCCGCGACACTATCTTTGATTTGCTCCCGGCGAAATTTTCGAGGCTTTTCAACATCGGACGCCTGGACGCGCAGACGGAGGGCCTGCTGCTTTTTACAAATGATGGCGAGCTTGCGCAGCGTCTCACTCATCCCCGTTTCAAGGTCGAGAAGGAATACGAGGTAACCTTGGATAAGCCGTGGGATTCGGCGCTAGCGCCGCGATTGTTGCGGGGGATTATTCTTGATGGTCAGCGAGCAAAAATTGCGCGTATCGCCCCCGTTTCACCGACGCGTTTGCGCGTCGTGTTGCGGCAGGGAGTCAATCGTCAGGTTCGGCGCATGTTCGAAGCAGTCGGACATCACGTGAAACATCTTGTCCGTATCCGAATTGACAGCCTTCGACTTGGCGATTTGCCCTGCGGACATTGGCGGCCATTGACTAAACACGAATTAAAGAGCTTGCAACGTCGCAGCGACATTGTCGCCGCGGGCGTTGACCGCGGCGGTCAGAAAGCTGGCCGCCTCAGAGGAGGCCGAGGTCAACACCCCCGGCGACAAGGCACGTGAAACTGGACGGATGTAACGCACTTATCACAGGAGCTTCGGCTGGGATCGGTCGCGAATTTGCGTGCCAACTTGCTAGTCGGGCGCGTTCAATGATCCTACTCGCGCGGCGCGACGAAAGGCTGATCGAGTTAGCTGATCAACTGCAACGCGAGCATGCAACCCTTCTCGTTCGCACCCGGAAAGTTGATCTCTCTGATCTTGCGCAGTTGAATGATTTGCTGGACTGGCTCGATCGGGAAAAAATCGACATCGATCTTTTAATCAACAACGCCGGGCTCGGGGACAGCGGTCCGTTTGCGAAAAGTAACGCCGTTCGCAACAAGCAAATGACCCTCGTAAATATCACGGCCTTAACTCTGCTGACTCGGCATGTTCTTCCGCAGATGATCGCAAAGCGCCGCGGCGGCATTCTCAACGTCAGTTCGTCCGCCGGCTTTCTCCCGATCCCGGGCTTCGCTGTCTACGCCGCTACAAAGGCTTATGTGACAAGTTTCTCTGAGGGACTTCGAGCCGAGCTTCGCGGAACAGGAGTTAGCGTATGCGCGCTTTGTCCGGGTCCGGTAGTAACGGAATTCCAGCAAGTGGCCATCCGTCAAGGCGCTGAGCCGGACATCGGCCCAAAGGCCATCGTCGTCCCAGCAGAACGAGTCGTGCGCGACGCGCTGGCAGCGCTCGAAGCAGACCGGCCGATGGTGGTGCCTGGGTTGGCCATGAAGCTGCTGATGCTTTTAGTCAGGGTGACTCCAATGCCTGTGATGCGCCTCATCGCGCGGATATCACCGAGGGGGACACGCGGCGTGGTGTAGCGACAGAGTGGCTGCGCAGATAGCATAGAAGATACGCTAACGATGAAACCAGTTGTGCTGGCTCGCGAACACCTGGCGATTGATCAGAATCTCCGAGGCCTGTGAAACCACAACAATTGCGCAGAGCACCACGAGTGTTGAAGCGATGTGGATCCAGCGAGTTTGTCGAAATCTCGAAGCCGCGAGTCGGCACAAGCAGGAAATCCCGTAGACATAACTCACCGCGAAAGGAATGATCGCGCCGCTCAGCAGGCGGCCTGATGTAAAATACGGGTGTGCACGGGATGGATTAACGCAACTACCAAAATCGAATTGAATCGAAAGAAGTCCCAGGAAACCGATTCCAGCTGCAACAGTCGCGATCGCAATCGCAATCCCCTGCCGCTCGAATGTGAAAGGTGCAAATCGTTTTCCTAGTCCAAAGATCGCTGCCGCGATAAAGACCAGTGACGAAACGGCAAACAGGCCGTCGGCGATATGCCAATCGAAAGGGCGCGCCGTGCCACTCAACTTCGCCGCGCCAAAAACTCGCGATTAAATCCGACCAAAAAACCCAAAGCCCCGCGGGTGTAAAGATGGGATGGTGCCACCATTCAGCGAACGGCTTCCGCGTCCAATCCAGGAATGCGATTTTGGTGGCTGATCCGGTGACATCGCCAAACTGCAGTTTCAGCCAAACCATCCAACTGCAAATTGGGATGCCGGCGCATAAGACGAGTGTGGCAAGCGCTATCAAACCGCCGCGAGGCGTTCGTCGAATAATCGTCACAAGTCTGGCGAGGATGGCTGCGACCGCGATCACGATCAGCGGCAAATTCGTCAGTTTAGTTAGGTACGTGGACGCAATCGCCACGCCTGTGACCGCTGCAAGCAGCAAGCTCGGAGCATTCGCTCGCAACCATTGCAAGACGCAAAGGAACAGCAGACCGAAACACAGCGGCGACAGCACGTCATTATTCATTGCGTAAAACACATTCTGCGGAATGAAAGCGATCAACAGCGGGACGCCAATGCGCAGGTCGAGGCGTTCCGGCGCGATCGTTCGGGCGGCTACATAACCCAGCCAAACTACTGTCGACATCAGCGCGACATTCAGGAACCGAATCCAATACAACGATTCAATACCGCTCAATCCGATGTGTTGGCCGATCCACCACCATGCGCTTGCCAGGACGTAATACAGCGGCGGCTGTGATGATTCGAAATTGATTTCGCCGCTCCATGCCGCTCTGGTCACGGCAATCTCCGGTTCCACTTTCGCCCACGGCTCCTTCCATAGCGGCGTCGGAAATTTTCCGCCGGGAAATCGCTCCGGCGAAGATAGAAACTCCGGCGAAGCGTACGGAACAATCCAGTTCAGTGTTTCTTCGTTGAGTCGATCGAAACTGCGCGGGATGTGTAAATGCGAATATTGCGTGATCAGATCGAAGTGCAGGTCCTCATCAATATTGCTGAAAAATGGAAATGCAGCGGAGTAAATGAAGACGCGGAGGGCGGCGGCGATACAGAAGAACGAAATCAGGAAGCGCTCGCCGCGAATGAAGACCATTTTGGAATCACCGGACACCATTGAGTTGCGCTTCAACATTAGAAGCGGCCCCACAGCGCTGCACTCTAAAACGTGGCTCCGCTGTCAAAACAAAAGCGGCGGCCCTGTTTCGACCGCCGCTTTAGAACTTTGGAATCTCGCCGGAGCAGGATTCTATGATGACTTGTATTTGACCGAGCAACCGTAGGGCTTGGTTTGCGAAGTCGTGACGGGCTTGCCCGAAAGCGATTCATCCAGCGCCGCCTTCACGTAGTTCTTGGAACTTGGGATATCTGCCGGGTTTGGCGTAGCTTTGCTGTCGATGGCACCATGGTAAATGATTTTCCCTTCGGGATTAATGACTACCATGTTCGGCGTATTCTTGGCGCCGTAAGCCTGGCCCGCCTTGCCTTGCGGATCCAGTAACAGTGCGGTCTCGTGCGTTTTCCAGGATGCTGCGATCTTCGCGGCTTCTTCCGCCGTCAGATTGCCCTGCGTGCCAGGGGCATTGG
This sequence comes from uncultured Verrucomicrobiae bacterium, assembly GCA_963753675.1. Taxonomy (GTDB): domain Bacteria; phylum Verrucomicrobiota; class Verrucomicrobiia; order Chthoniobacterales; family UBA10450; genus Udaeobacter. The sequence continues at coordinate 201,347 of CAVWCZ010000004.1, forward strand.
AATCGATGGTCAGCCAGACCACACCTTTGTCGGTGTATTCCTTCTGAAGGTTCTGCATGTTGCCGGTGCCGTAATGTTTCTTCACGAACGGGCACTCCGGATTAAACCATTCGAGCACCACGTATTTGCCTTTGTATTCCGAAAGCGAATGGGTGTCGCCTCTCGTATCCGGGAGAGAAAAATCCGGGGCAGCGCTTCCAACAGCAGGCGCGTCCGCGGCGAAGGCAGCGGTCCCGATCAATGATGTGAGAATGGTCAAAAGTATTTTGGTGTTCATATATATGATTGATTAGAAAACGGAGTTGCGGATACGTTTAAAGTTCTTCCAAGAAGACGATGCCAGTGGGCGGCCAAATTTAAACGGCACCTGGCGTATTATTGAACAGCAACGCGCCGCGCGGCTGTTTCGAGCTTGTCCAGAATCATGCCTTTGGTGAGCACTTCCGGAAAAACAATCGGCTCTTCGTTTTTGCCGGGGTAAAGCACATATAACGGGACACCCGGGCGGCCGAACTGTTTCAATAATTTGGTGATCACGGGATCGCCGTTGGTCCAATCGGCTTTTAATTTGACGATGCCATTACGCTGAAATGCCTCACGCACGTCCTGGCTTTCCAGCACATTAGCTTCGTTGAATTTGCAGGTGAGACACCATGCAGCGGTAAAATCAACAAAAACGGTGCGGCCCTGCGCGAGTTCGGTTTGCAAACGTTCGGGCGTGAACGCCTGCCAGTCGCCGGGGAGCTGTGAATTGGCGGAAGCAACTTTCGTGGACTGGAATTTATTGCCGATAAAATAAACGCCGCCGCCGATGACGAGGAGGAGGACGAGGACGACCACGAGGCTGCGCTTTGCGACAGAGGCAGTTGGCAGAGCAAAAGCGCCTTTCATCCAGCAGGCGAGACTGATGACCAGCAGAAAACAGCTGGCCCAGATCGCACCTTCCAAGCCGCGCTGTGCGCCTAGCACGTAAAGGAGAAACAGCAACGTAGCCAGCAGCAGGAACCCCATGAATTGCTTAAGGTGCAGCATCCATGGGCCGGGCTTGGGCACGAATCGCAGCCACGCAGGCTGCGCGCTCAGAAGCAGATACGGCGCGCTCATCCCGGCGGCGACGGCGACGAACATTGCCAGGATGATCACGGCAGACTGAGTAAACGCGAACCCGAGCGCGGTGCCGAGAAATGGCGCGGTGCAAGGCGTGGCCAGCACAGTCGCGAACACGCCTTGAAAGAATGATCCGAGCAGATCTCTGCGCTCGCTCGTTGAAAGCAAACTGCGGGTAATGGATTGCGGCAACGAAATCTCGAAGACGCCAAAAAGATTCAAGGCGAATACGAGAACGATCACGCTTAGCACGAGAACGAAGTAAGGATTCGTGAACTGCAATCCGCCCCAGGTCACATCGCGCCCTGCGCCTTTCAGCGCAATCAACAGCAGCGCCAGCGCGATGAACCACGCAAAGATTCCAACTGAAAATGCAACCCCGCTCCGCAAAATTTTTTGCCGGCTCTGGCCCGCTTGCTGGATAAAGCCGAAGATCTTCAGCGAGATCACCGGCAAGACGCACGGCATCAAATTCAAAATGAAGCCACCGAGAAAGCCGAACAACAGAAACGTGAAGATTCCGCGAGCAGGAGCCGGACGAGCAGCCGAAGCCACCGTTGGCGGCGCACTCGTAATCCGCCACGCCGCGCGATCGTCTCCGTTTGGCTGCTGCGAAAAAACCACCAGGCCCGCCATGGACGACAAATTCTTCGGCGCAGACTCGAGCGGAATCCAAAGAACAATTTCGTTGTTATTCCGCGACTCAACCGCAGGATGCCCAACAATCGTGTCCTGCTCCGGAAGCGGAAAGAAGTCGACTGCCGGATATTTAGCCAAGGTTTCGCCTGTGATTTTCAAGCGAACGTCGGAACCAGCCCGGCTCCACTCGGCCCTTGCCACATTTGCTCCCGGCCAGTTTTGCGGAAGCAAACGCTCATAACGCGCGAAGATGGCCGCATTCGCCGGTTGACTGGTTGGTGCTACTGGCAAATCCAACTGCAGCGTTGCGCTGCCGGGGATGCAGATCTTCTCGCATACTAACCAATTTGCTTCGGCAACGAGTTTCATTGACGCGCTGTCGATATTCGATGGCGGCGTGATCTCCTGCATCAACAGGACTTCATTCTCGTAGCCGTAGGTTTCAATGTCGCCCGGGTCGACCGTTTTCAACGGAATCGGCCATTGAATATCGCCGACCTTCCAGCCCGGCGGCAGTTTCCAACTCAATTCCGTTGGAAGCCCCGCATCACCTGAGAATTTCCAATAGGTATGCCACCCCGGAGCCATTCGCAGTAGCAGACCCACGGTGAAGGGCTTGCCGGGCACGATCGCATTCGTCTCGGCAAGCAGCTCTGCCGTAACGAGCTGCTTTCCCTGATACGTCTGGCCGAGACCCTGCGGCGCGACGGCACACATCAACCAGCAGATCATGAAGCCTGCGGCAAGTCTCGGGACGACTCTCATGGCATTACGTAGCACTCCCCCACCTTCGCAGCAATGTCTGGGAGCACAGGCTGGCAGCCTGTAGTTGCCGGCAGCCCTGCCGGCAACATCTTTTGGACACGTAATTTTAGATGGCACGAAGTTCCCGATCTCGGCAAGCTGCCAAGATCTACAGGCTGGCAGCCTGTGCTCCCCAGAAGCGCGTCGCGCAATCTAGGGCACGATGAAAATTTTATCGGTCCAGGGATCCTTAACTTTTGTCCCGGGCGTATAACCGCTTACGTCAACATATCTGCCGCTGGAATCAAAGGGGCTGAACACATATCCTGGCTTGTCGGGCACCGCTTTGGCAGTGGGAAATGCAGCGGAAGACGCTGGCGCCGGCGGCGCCGGCTTTGGCTCGGGCTGTGTAGTTTCGGTTTCAACCTGCGGAGCTTTTTTGGGCGGGCTTTGAGTCTGGGCGACATGGGATTTTGGCCGGTGCGGCGGCGGCGTGGCAATCTGCGTCGTTGAGGCCGGATGACCCGGCGCAGTGACATCGGATTCGACTGCATCCGTTGCTTCCAACCATGGTTGGCTCGTTACTGCGTCGCCGCAAAGCATAATGCACCGGAGCGGTCGCAACGCGGTACGAACCTACCGCAACATCCCGCGTGACGTGGTAGGAACTTACCGCCACATCACGTGTGGTTCCGCATCCTGCGAGCAAAACTGCTGCTAATATCAATGGGCGTTCAACCAGCTTCATCTTGTTCCTAAGATCGTCTTTGGCGCGATCCGTTCAATCATTTAATGGCGGCGAGATCATCAATGAACATTGAGATTTCCTCGTCCGTGGTGGCCCACGAACACATCAGACGGTAAACGTCGGGCTCCAGAAATTTGTAGAAACGCCATCCCCGTGCGTGGAGACCGCGCACAAGTTGATCGTCCATCCGGAGAAAAACGGCGTTGGATTCCACCGGAAATACGTTTTCGATTCCTGTTTCACCGCGAATTCGTTGCGCGAGCTGATGCGCAGCCCGGTTCGCGTGTTGCGCATTTCGCAACCAGACATCTCCATTCAAAAGCCCCATCCAGGGCGCCGCGATGAACCGCATTTTCGAACCGAGATGCCCGGCTTGTTTCACTCGATATTGAAAATCCCGCGAAAGTTTCTTGTCGAAGAAGACGACCATCTCGCCCGCTGCAAGCCCATTTTTCGTGCCGCCAAAGCTGAGGATATCGACACCCGCTTGCCAGGTGATCGTTTTCGGAGCGCAACCAATCGACGCGACCGCGTTGGCGAACCGCGCGCCGTCCATGTGAAGCAACATTTCGTGCGTGTGCGTGAAACCCCCAATAGCTGAGACTTCATCCGGTGTGTACACGGTTCCAAGCTCCGTTGCCTGTGCGACGCTAATGGCGCGCATCATGTGGCCGTGTAGTTCCATCTGCTGCGCGACGAGCCTCTCTGCCTCGCCGAGGTCGATCTTTCCATTTCCGGTCTTGGTTAAGAACAATTTGACTCCTCGACCGTAAAACTCCGTCGCGCCCGCTTCGTCTGTCTGGATGTGTGCGTGTTCGTGGCAGATCACTCCGTGGAAAGGTTGGCAGACCTGGCTCAGTCCCAGCGCGTTTGCTGCCGTGCCGGTGAACACAAAATAAACATCACAGTCGACTTCGAAAATTTCCCGGACGCGCCCACACACTTCAGAAGTGCATTCGTCATCGCCGTAAGCGGAAGCATAACGCGTATTCGCCTGTTCCAGTGCGATCCACGCTTCGGGACAGATTGCCGCGGTATTATCACTGGCAAAATCATAACGAATTGTATCGGCGTGCATCCCGCCTCCCCTTACGCGAGTTTCGCCGCCTGGCAATCAAGGCCAAAGATTGCCTGACAGCGGAGCCCTGGGCCTCCGAGTTCTGCCAGGCAAATCCCAATCCCTCTCTTAACTCCTCAAAACGCGTTCAGCAGTTCCACTTGATAGTTCGAAAGAAAACCAGCAGGCGACCGTGTTTGCAGCTGCTTTTCCGCTCCGAAAGTCCGCGTAACTGCGTTTCCTGCCGCGTTAAGTTGCGGTTCACTTGCTGCCCCATCTGATTTTTGAATCAAATCATATGATCCAAAAATGAAACGCTCTTGCGCGGAAGACGCTGGCAGTAGCCGAACACTTTGCCTAACACGCAGGCGCGGTTACCCTTCGCGAATGAGATCGCTTCAACGCGAGGTCGAACAGCGGGGCGGGCAAATCTTTGAGCTGGTCGACAAGCATCCTGACCGAATTTTCAGCAAGGCCGGATTTTATCAGCGCCTCATGACGCTCTCGATGCGCGATGAGCGGTTCAAGACGCAATTGTTTCGGTTCGTCGCCGTGCTGCCATCATTGCGCGGGTCGCGTGAGATCATTCAGCATCTCGAAGAATATTTCAGCGATGACGGCGACGGCTTTCATCCATTGCTGAATGTCGGCGTTCGCCTGGCGCGCTTGGTTCCATGGATAAGTGCTCCAGTTCTGCAGTGGAACGTTTCCGAAACAGCCCGCCAGTTTATCGCGGGACGAAATCCGGATGAAGTGATCGCGACGTTGCGCAAACGCCGGGCACAAAAAATCGGCTTTACCGTTGATGTTCTTGGCGAAACTGTCGTGAGCGAAGTTGAGGCGGATGAATATGCAGGACGCTACGCGGATTTGCTGGAGAAACTGGCAAGCGAAACGAAGAACTGGACCGACCCGATCGGGAAAAACGCCGATCTTTTTCCGGTCGTAAATCTGTCGGTCAAGATCTCTGCCCTCTATTCGCAAATCAATCCAGCGGCTCCAGCAGATGCCATCGCCCATCTCGGGAAAAGGCTGCGCCCGCTTCTTCGCCGCGCGCGTGAGCTGGGCGCGTTTATCAATTTCGACATGGAGAGTTACGCCCTTAAAAATACGACTCTTGAACTGTTCAAAACGATCTTCACCGAGGCGGAGTTCAAGGATTGGCCGCACGCCGGAATTGTTATCCAGGCGTATTTGCGAGATTCAGAAAAAGACCTGCGCGATCTGATCGAGTGGGGTCGCGCACGCGGCACGCGGTTCGCGGTGCGGTTGGTAAAAGGCGCATACTGGGATTACGAGACAACAAAAGCGGGCCAGAACAGTTCGGCTTCTCCAGTGTTTCTTCAGAAGCCTGAGAGCGACGCGAATTTTGAAGCACTCACCCGGATACTCTTTGAGAATGAGTCTGTCGTCACCGCTGCCTTCGGATCGCACAACGTCCGCAGCATCGCCCATGCGCAGGCCGCCGCGGACGAACTCGGGATTGATCGTGGCCGTTTCGAATTTCAATTGCTTTATGGAATGGCAGGCCCGATCAAACGGGCGCTGGTGGAAATGGGGTACCGGGTTCGGGAATACTGTCCCATTGGCGAATTGCTACCGGGCATGGCCTATCTGGTCCGACGCCTTCTCGAGAACACCTCGAACGAAGGATTCTTGCGCGCAAAATTTGCCGAGAATGTACCGACGAAAGAATTGCTGCGCGATCCAAGTGAGCTGATTAAGGCTCCTGCAGCAGCGAGGGATGATGACGACAAACTGGCTTCGCCCGGTCGAAAAAATGGCGCTTCACTTCGCGCAAGACCCAGCGATAATTTCAAAAACGCACCACTTGTGAGTTTCATTTACAAAGACAACCAGGACAAAATGCAGAGCGCATTGCGCGAAGCGCGCAAACGCTTCGGCGAAAAACATCCACTTTACATCGGAGGCGAGAAGGTTTGGATCGATAATCTCACGCCTTCGGTTAATCCCGCAGAACCCAGCGAGATCGTTGGTTACGGGACCGAAGCGGGGATTGCCGAAGCCGACCGTGCTGTTAAGGCTGCTCGCGCCGCATTCGAAAAATGGAGGTGGACCCCTTTTGAAGAGCGAGCGCAGCTGCTGGAACGCGCAGCCGACATCTTGGAGCGCCGGCGCTACGAACTTTCGGCAGTCGAAGTCTACGAGGTTGCCAAGCCGTGGTCTGAAGCGGACGGCGATATCCGCGAAGCGATCGATTTTTGCAGATTCTACGCACAGCAAATACGACGGCTCGGACGCCCAAAGCTCACGCAGCAGGTTCCCGGCGAAGAAAGCTATCATCACTACTGGCCGCGCGGCGTGGCGTTCGTAATTGCGCCCTGGAATTTTCCGATTGCCATTCTATGCGGCATGGCGTCGGCCGGAATCGTTACCGGTAACACAGTAATCATGAAACCATCCGAGCAATCGATCGTCTGCGGCGCCATGCTCATGCAGGTGTTCGAGGAAGCTGGTGTGCCACCGGGTGTTTTAAATTTTTTGTCGGGGCACGGGTCGGTGATCGGAGCACACTTGGTTGATCACAAGGATGTCGATTTGATCGCGTTCACCGGTTCCCGCGAAGTCGGATTGAAAATCTGGGAATCGGCCGGGATCACACGTCCCGGTCAACGGGAATTGAAGCGGGTGATTTGTGAGATGGGCGGCAAAAACGCCATGATCGTCGACGCTGATGCAGATCTCGATGAGACGATCATGTATTCAATTTATTCCGCATTCGGCTTTCAGGGACAAAAATGCTCCGCTCTCTCGCGTCTGATTCTGCTCGAGGAAAATTATGATCGCGTGATGGAACGCTTGATTCCGGCCGCAGCCAGTTTGCGCGTCGGAAATCCCGAGGAACCCGGGATCATGGTCGGACCGGTCATCGACGAAGCCGCGCACCGGCGCATTTTAGAATACATCGAGATCGGGAAAAAAGAGGCCACTCTGGCGTATCAGGCGAAGGAGATCCCGCCACACGGTTACTTTATTCCGCCAACTATTTTCACCGATGTGAAGCCCAACATGCGCATCGCGCGCGAAGAAATTTTCGGCCCTGTGCTGAGCGTCTTGAAGGTGCGCGATCTCGACGAAGCGCTCGAAGTGGCGAACGGAACCGACTACGCATTGACCGGCGGCTTTTTCTCGCGCAGCCCGGATAACATCGAACGCATTAAGGCGCGGCTGGAAGCCGGGAACGTTTACATCAATCGCTCGTGTACGGGTGCGATTGTTGGGCGCCATCCCTTTGGCGGGTTCAAAATGAGCGGCAGCGGCACCAAGGCCGGTGGCGAAGATTATCTTCTGCACTTCCTCGTGCCCAGAGTGGTGACCGAAAACACCAGCCGGCACGGCTTCGCTCCGGAGCAGTCTCCTGAATATCGCGACGAATTTCTTTGGCCTAAGCCGAAATAGCAACCGCTCGAACGGCGGCACGAATCAATTCATCGGCCGCGCTTTGCTGAGCAACTTCACAACCGTAATGATCATGTAAAGCACCGGCCACGCCGAGGTCAGAACGATCACAGCGAAGGCCGCCATTTCCCTGGCTCGTTCGCGCGCTGCTTCGAGACGGTATTCGCGCCCCAAATCAAAAAGATTCCGGAACTCCGATTTATCTTCTCCGTCATTAGACCAAAATTGGCCGCCGTACGATTGACCGAAACCGGAATGAAAAAAATAATCCGTCTGCGGAAAGCGTCCCTTACCGCCCATGGAAGGACTCCTCGGTTTCATAGACTCTGACCGACAATTGACTTGGAACCAGCGACACAATATCACGTTCAAAAAATCAATCAGCCTGAAAAAATAACTTTCCGATCGCACGAAGGCTGAGAAAGACTCGAAACGCACACATGAAGCAGGCTTTCTATAGCGCTGGCAAGCTGTTAGTGAGATTGTTGTTTGGCTGTGTCGCGCGGATCCGCGTGCTCGGGCGCGACAAAGCGAATCAGTCTGGCGGATTTTTACTGGCTGCAAATCACATCAGTCACTTCGATCCATTTCTCATAGGCTTGGTGGTCCGTCGAAAGATCGATTGGATGACCATGGCCGAATTCTTTCGCCCAGCTATGTTGGGCTTACTCCTGCGCGCGATTGACGCGTTCCCGTCAGAGCGCGATCGCGCTGACCTCAAAACAATTCGCACCGCACTGGAACGGTTGAGGAACGGACGTGTCGTCGGCGTTTTCCCAGAGGGCGGCATTCGCGATGGCGCGCGCTCAGGTACTGGAAGGCGCACCGCTGCGGCCGGGCGCGGCAACACTTGCCCAGATCGCGGGTGTCCCAATCGTGCCATGCGTGGTCCTTGGCAGCGATCGCTTTTATTCGAAAAGACAGTGGCTGCCGTTCCGGCGAACGTCTGTCTGGATCGCGTTCGGTAAACCGATCTCAAATTTTCCGGAGCTGCAAAAATCTCACGCGCGCGAACGGATCCAATCGGAACTCGCCGGTGCATTCAAAAATCTTTACGCCGAATTGCGCGAGAAGTTTCACCTTACGACCGACGATCTGCCGCAGCCACCGAGCGAACGGATGGAAACGCGCCGTCATCCCGAGCGAAGTCGAGGGAGCCCGTTGCAAGACGCTAAGCTCACGCCACGGGATTCCTCTGCTTCGCTTCGCTCGGCTCGGAATGACGTGTTGCGGTGGGCGAGCGCAAAAACAATCGATTCGCTCCTCTGCGCGTCGATCAATTTCCTTCACAGGCGCCACCGATTGAATGGGCGTAGTCGCGAGGAAATGGAGCGCTACGTCGTGACATGTGAACAGCTCTCGCCACAGGAGTTTTACGCTACGCCGCAAGCGAACAATGGAAACGGTGAACACGACTCGAAGCCCGCGCTCGCTGCCACGACCGATTCGCGTATGACGACCTTGAACTGGCGTAGCCCCGTTGAAACCAGTTTCTCAGAAAATAACGCCGCGCACGTGGATTTTTTCAGAACCGAAGCGCGAACATGGGAGACAGCGCCGACTGTGTTTTTACTGCATTCACTAATGTCGTCGAATCCTACTGGCTATTATCGTTTCGCGGAGGAATTCAACGGACTTGGCTGGAATGCTTGCTTCGCCCACCTTCCTTATCATTTTTCGCGGGTACCGGCGGGATACCGGAATGGCGAACTGGCGATTACACCAGACCTTATTAGAAACGCCGAAGGGCTACGCCAGGGCGTAATTGAAGTGCGGCAACTGATGGATTCGTTGCGGGCACAGGGCTGCCGCGAGTTCGGTGTGCTGGCCACGAGTTACGGCGGGTGGATTGGCGCGCTGTTGACGCTCGTCGAAAGCGATTTCCGATTTGTCGCGTTAATGTCACCGATTGTAAACGTTGAGCACGCTATCTGGAAAAGCCCGGCTGCGCGTCGTGTGCGGCGCGAACTGCTCCAGGCAAGCATCGAGCCGGCTCTCGTGGCGCGGCATTTCCATTTGAGCTCACCATTGCACGGCCGGCCGGCGTGCGATCCAGGGCGGATATTATTCGTAACAGGCGAATTCGATTCGATTGCGCCTCCGGAAGAAATCGAGGCGATTCAGCAGAGATGGCGTGGTTCGGAACTGTTGCGGGTGCGACAGGGACACTTCGGGTACCGCATGATTCGGGAAACAATCGCGCGCCTGAAGGAACGCTGCGATTTATAACCTTGTCGCTCAGTAAAACAAGCGCCGACAAATAGTGCAGATTTCACCGTGGTGGGCCATTTTCACTCATCCAGCCAACCCATTGCCTCAAGCAACCGGCGAAACTGCGGATTGTCAGTAGAAAGCGCAGGTAGCCATTCGCCGATCGGTTCGCGTTTCCACCACGCTCTCTCGCCCGGCGGCGCGAATCGATAACGATACAGTCGCGCGCGGATGTAATGCGGCGGTGCATCGGGAAAAGGATTGTTCGCAAGCAACGACAGCGTACCCGGGTCGTTGTGAAGCAGTTTCCAGACGAAATGCAGCGTCCATGGATACTCGGCCGGTGAAGACATGGCTGCGAACCAGATTTGCCAGTCGATTCGCGGTTGATACGGAGCGATAAACGGCGGACGTCGGTTCGGATCGCCCGGTTTAGCCTTGAATTCGTATTCCTTCCATTTCGTGTCGCCGGTTATCAGCTCGTCGTCTGTTCCTTCAAAAATGATTTCGTCCCGTTCGCGCCCCACTGTGCCGAACGCGCCGTAGGTGTTCACCAAATCAAGCGGATCGAATGAGTAATTCATCAGTTGCCTTCCGGACGCGAGATTGAGTACGGTCGGTATGCTGAGCCACGCGACAACGATCGATAATGCGACCGCAATCGCGTTGTTAACGCGCGATGGCTGTGATTCCTCAGCAGCGCGCTCTGCGCGCCTAACGAGGGCTTCTGGTAAAAAACGGCGAAGAAAAGTATCATCGAAGCACGCGAGAAATGGAATGATGGTGAGGTAATTTAGGAACGAAAGGTTGCCACTGATGATGAGAAAAATCTGAAACGTCACGAGCAAAACGCCCGCGATATGACGGACGCGTCGAGGGCCGAATGAGAACCACGGCACCACCAGTTCGACAAAGTGATTCCAAGCGGTCTCGAATTTGAGCAGCCAGTGCGGCGAAAAATTCAGGTAACGGCTGATTGGGTTCGGGATCGGCTGCGTTTCGTAGTGATAATAGAGACACGTAAGATCGCGCCAGCAGGGGTCGCCGCGCAATTTGATCAGACCGGCACCGAACATGATGCGAAACCCCAGCCATCGAAAAAGCCAGATAACCAGAATCGGCGGCCTGCTTTTTGGAAATGGTCGCCCATCGAGCAGTGGACAAAGGAAAATAGACAAGAAACCCGTTTCGAGCAGTTGGATTTCCCAGCCGTAGCCGTACCAGATCTGGCCGATGTGAACAATCGACATGTACATTGCCCAAAGCACTGCGAGCAGAAGCGCGTTCGCATACCCGCCCAGGACGACGAGCGACAACCCGAAGCCTACCCAGGAGAAAATCGCTAATGCGTTGTCCGAAATCCCAAACCAAAAAAGCGTCGGCACTCGAAGAGCACCAGCGCTTCGCGATCCGAGTTGCGTTTGGACTTCGTTTAAGAAGTGCGTCGCCGGCGTCAACCCATGTTCTCCAATCAGGGGAACGAGTTGGTTGGCTGCGATCAAGAATGCGACTGCATAGACGAAGCCAAGTAATCGCAAAATGACAAATCGAGTCAGCCAGTACGAATTTCCGAGTGCGAAAAATCTTTCGAGCACGCCTCCCCGATCCATCACGAAGAAGGTCGAACATCGAACGTCCAACGTCCAACATCGAACCTGGAGGAATAGGAAATCTGCACTTCCTCGCTGGCTATACTCCCAGGGGGGAGTCGAACTCCCGACCAACCCCGAAAGCGTTCGGGGCTGCTCTAGTGTTGCAAATGATAAATGGCCAATCGCGGATTCTTCTTTCGCTTCAGCTCGCGTTCTAATTTTCGCGCTTCGCTGAGTGTTGAAAGTTCCTTCTTCGCGATAATCTCAAGTGAATCCCCAAGCCGCTTGGTCGTTGCGGTGTTTCCACGTAAATGCTGCGCAAATCGCACATCGAGATCTATTGTAGATCCGATGTAATGTCTCCCAGAAGATCCTTTCAAAACGTAAACCCAAGGCATAAAGAAACTGCCAGGGGGGAGAGTCGAACTCCCGACCAACCCCGAAAGCTTTCGGGGCTGCTCTAGTGTTGCAAATGATAAATGGCGAGCTTTGGATTCTTCTTTTGCTTTAGGACACGCTCCATTCTCCGAGCCTCGGCGAGTGTCGCGACTTCTTTCTTGGCGACGACATCGAGCTTATCTCCGAGGCGCTTTGTTGTTGCGGTATGCCCACGGAGATGCTGCGCGAAGCGCGCGTCGAGATCGACAGCTGAACCGATATAGTGTCGGCCGTTTGATCCGCGAAGAATGTAAACCCATGGCATAAAGAAACTGCCAGGGGGGAGAGTCGAACTCCCGACCAAGGGCTTATGAGTCCCCTGCTCTACCACTGAGCTACCCTGGCATTTGATTCGAGCGCAAAAGTTAGCGAGTTTTTCTTTGGCGACCAACCCCGAATGCTTTCGGGGCTGCTCTACCACTGAGCTACCCTGGCATTTGATTCGAGCGCAAAAGTTAGCGAGTTTTTCTTTGGCGACCAACCCCGAATGCTTTCGGGGCTGCTCTACCACTGAGCTACCCTGGCATTTGATTCGAGCGCAAAAGTTAGCGAGTTTTTCTTTGGCGACCAACCCCGAATGCTTTCGGGGCTGCTCTACCACTGAGCTACCCTGGCATTTGATTCGAGCGCAAAAGTTAGCGAGTTTTTCTTTGGCGACCAACCCCGAACGCTTTCGGGGCTGCTCTACCACTGAGCTACCCTGGCGTTTTTTTCGTGCGCAAGCTTAACGAATTTTTCTTGAACGACCAACCCCGAACGCTTTCGGGGCTGCTCTACCACTGAGCTACCCTGGCGTTTTTTTCGTGCGCAAGCTTAACGAATTTTCTTGAACGACCAACCCCGAACGCTTTCGGGGCTGCTCCTACCGCTGAGCTAACCTGGCGCAAAGGAGACAGAAATTGAGGGCTCCGCACCGCAGTGTCAACGACGCAAGAATGATGCTATTTATCCGCGGGTTTCGAAAGGTACGGTTTTAAATCTTTGCCACGGCCGCGCACGGCAGCCATGAAGCAAACACCGTTACGTTCAGTCACTGCGCCCGTCCAACCTTCCTGATGGACATACCGCCAGCCCGGGAACCGCAACGGCGCTCCGGTCTTTGTGTCTCTTTCAGCAGGAAATAGAAAAAACTGCATGCGTTTTTCGGCCACCCAGATTTGGGCGATGCGGCGTGACTCATCGTCATCGAAAACGCGGCAACCGATTGTGTCGAAATCAGCGAACTCCGGCGGAACATCATAATGCTCCAGGCCGTGTTTCATGAAAAATAAATCGCTCAATGTTCCTGCTTCAGCCTTCACCGGGTCCAGCATCACCGGTCGCGTGGAGGCAGCAACGCTCAACAATTTGCGGGCTGTCGCCGACCCCGGGAAATCATTCAGGTGGCTGAGAAAATTGAACACGAACACGCCTGCGATGACCACGACGGCGATGCTGATCGCGAGCACGGCCGGGTTTCGCACCATTTTTTTCCAAGTCCACTTGGTAGCGGGAACCAGGTCTTTTTCAGAGAACCACTCAGCCGACTCAGCCGGGATGGGAACAAGGCGGACCAAGTCCGCGACAGCACGATCGAAGTTCTGTTGACTCGTGAATTCGACAGAACCATCTGCGCGGGATACTGCCGAGCGCATCGAACGATCGGCCGACTGGCGCGCGCTGATCGGCGCGCAATTTAAAAGGGCGCGTTGACGGCGCATTAAAGACAGCATTCTCATACGTCGCCTGGTTGAGGAAATTTCGCGTCGAGCCACGCCTGCAATTGCCGGCGGCCCTTCGCAAGGAAACGCGAAAGCTCGTTTAACTTGAGTTCGGCCAGATCGAGGATTTCGCGGTAATCGAATTCGTCGAGATAAAAGAGCGCCAACGCGCTCCGCTGTGGATCGGGCGCCGCCGAAATCCAAACTGCGAGCTGCGTTGGATCGAGACGTTCGATTTGTGATGCCGCCGCCGGAGCGATGTCTTGCTCGTCCATTTCAAACGACTCGGGTTGCAACTCCGTTTTCGTCACTTCCAAACAGCGCCACCGCGCATCCCGGAAAAGCCAGAACGGCTCCGTGGGCACCTCGCCGCGAGCAGCGCGAACGCCCCCCTCACGCAGCGTAGCATGAAACACTTCCTGCGCCTTGCGAGAGTCGCCCAGCATCAGGAAACAAAAACGATATAGCTGTGGCAGGTTTTGCTTTTGATCCGGCACGCCTGAAGATCCCCGAAAAAACTTCGTGCACTCTACGCGACTGCTTGGGATGGACAAGCGTTTGCCGGCAGTTCATTGGACGGAACGTTGCCGGCTGGAGTGTCCGCTGTTCCCGCAACGGAGTTCCCGGGCCGTAAACATGCGCTGAGATAGCGCACGCTACAGCAGTTTTTTCAAACGTCGCGCGACTTCCTCCGCGTTTTCCCGACTGTTGAAGGCGGAAATACGGAAGTAACCTTCCCCTTGCGCGCCGAAACCCGCGCCCGGCGTGATGACGACATTCAACTCGCGCAGCATGCGATCGAAGATTTGCCAGCTCGTTAGGCCATTCGGCGTTTTGACCCAGAGGTAAGGTGCGTTTACGCCGCCGAAAACTTGCAGACCGGCACTCGCCGCGGCACTTCGAAGGATTTTCGCGTTGCCCATGTAGTGATCGATGAGCGCGCGAATTTCTTTGCGCCCTTCGGGTGGCGATCACGGTAGTCGCGTTGCGCGATAGTTGATCTGACATGGATCCGGGATCCCTACGGACGTGGAGGAGGCGTGGGGCGAGACCTCGGCGTTGGATTGAGTCTCGGAGTTGGTGTCGCTCTAGGCGTTGCTGTGGGTGTGGCAGTCGCCGTTGCTGTTGCTGTAGGCGTGGTTGTTGCGGTTGGAGTAGCTGTTGGCGTAGCAGTAGGTGTGGCTGTTGGCGTCGGCCCGGATTGCGCGCAATATCTGCCCCCGGTGTTCAGATAGAGCTGGTGGGTGTTGTTGTACCCACCCCAGGCGATCATGTCGGTGCCGGCCCAGACTGCTGTGTGAGAAAACCGGGGAAACGGCGCGTCCGCGGTACTGATGGCTGTCCAGCTGTCCGTGGTGCCATCATATCTGCCGCCTGTGTTAAATTCGATGCCCGGACAGCAAAATACCCCGCCCCATACAATCATCTCGCTGCCAGTCCATACTGCGGTGTGAGAGTCTCGAACAGATGGCGCGTTGACTGCGCTGGTAGTCGTCCAGCTATCAGAGGCCGGGTTATATCTGCCGCCAGTGTTCGAGTCATTGAATGTCGAATCGACGCCCCCCCAGACGATCATTTCATTGCCGCTCCAGACTGCCGTGTGACCGACCCGTCCGAGCGGCGCGCTGGCAATGGTAGTAGCCGTCCAGCTATTGTCAGTCGGATTATATCTGCCGCCGGTGTTTAAATAGATCGTTTGATTAGTTCCACCCCAGACGACCATTTCGCTGCCCGTCCACTCTACGGTGTGAGCCCATCGAGCCTCGGGTGCCTTGGTCGTAGTCGTAGGTGTCCAGCTGTCCGTGTCGGGATCGTATCTGCCGCCGGTGTTAAACCAGTTGTCAGGGTCGCTGACCCCGCCCCACACGATCATCTCGCTGCCGGTCCACACCGCGCTGTGTTGCTCCCGTGGAAGCGGTGCGTTGGCCGTGGTGGTAGCTACCCAACTGTCGGTGATTGGATTGTACCTGCCACCGGTGTTTATTTGCCTAAAAGGACTACCATTACCTTCTCCACCCCATACAATCATCTCGTTGCCAGTCCATACAGCGCTATGCAGAGTTCGGGCGGCAGGTGCGTTGACGAGGGTCGTGGCTACCCAACTATCCGTGCTGGGGTCATATCTACCACCAGTATTCAGACGGATAGAGTTGTTCCCGCCCCAGACAATCATTTCACTGCCGGTCCACACTACACTGTGCCACCGGCGCGCATCGGGTGCGTTCACAGTTGTCGCAGGAGTCCAAGTGTCGTTACAGTATAGAGGAGAGATTTCTGCTAAGTTGTGGGTCTGCGCTGTAGAGGTGTTTAAAATTAACGCCTCTACAGCACCCTGCGCAGTTATACTCCCGACGAGCCGTTCTGCCAAAATCGGCCGTGCCAGACACTCGGCAATAACAAAGGGATCATTCCCTAGCGCTTCAAAGAGTTCGCGCAACATCTCGGGCCGCCTCGTATGCTGCGCGATGCGATCCATCTCAGCCTGAAGCTCGCTCCCACTGATTGATCGCCCGCGGTGATCTGCGACGAACTGCGATTTGCGCAGATACTCCGCGACTTTCTTTTCCAGCTGCGTCTGAGAAATCAGCGTATCAAGCGGCGGCTTGGGCCGTGCATTCTCCTTCGGCCAAGTCCGGTGACGCCAATAGATCTCTTCGACCGCATGCTGATACGCTACTCGCTCCGCGAACGTAAGCGCCCTACGAACGCCCGCCGGCGCTGCAGCACGCGAGAATGCGAGTTCACCTGCCGTGGCGGGCGGCATTGCTATTCCCGACACACACGCGGTGCCCGCGAGAAAGAGACGAGCGACTAAGTCGCACTTACTGACAGCAGGGCGCAGGATCAAGGTAAAGTTTAACGTTACCGGCGTCGTATTGGATAACCGGCGTGAAGTACTGACACGTCGGATAGTTTATTGAAGCGCTCGAGAAAAAGCCCAACACGCCATTGGCCGCGTGCAAGAGTGTATATGTCGTGCCCGGCGTAAAGGTCCCGGTCATCGTCACTTTCAGCTTGCCGGTCAACGTCGCTGCACCAGGCGAAACGTAAACATTGTCCGCACTGGCCGGGACAACGTTCGTTACCATGAGAGCAGCATTGCCGAAGAAGGTGAGATCACCGCTGCCGATGGTGAGTCTGCCACTACTCGGCTCGATCGTGCCCTCGATGGTCACGCTGCCGTTGGTGGTGTCAACCGTCGCATTTCCCGTGAACGTGCCGGAGCCGCCCACGTAAACACTCGCTGCGGTAACGGTTCCGCTGTTGGTGACTGTCAGGAGGCCAGTTCCGCCGACAGCGCTTGTGGTGCCGCCGATATCAAGCTCGCCGCCCAGTGTCCATTTTGAGTTTGCGCCATCCACGGTTGCTGCGCCGTTTGAACTCGTCTGTGATGCGATTGACGCAAGTGCAGCAGTAACGGTCCCTCCGTTTGTGATGGTGAGGACGCCTTTGCCATAACCACCGACCGCGGCGTCGAGGCTGATATTGAGGACTCCGTGATCGACGACCAACGTCCCGGAGTCCGTCGCCGCCCCGCCCAAAGTCAGATCGCAGGACACGGCGCCCGAGCTACCGATTGTAGCCGTGCCTCCATTGTTGATCTGAGCGCTCGTCGAAGAGTCTGGGCATCCATGATCCCAATTGTCGTTACAGTCGAACCAACTGCCACTGGATACCCTCCAATTCGTCTGCCCGATACAGCTGTCGGCTGGCGCGATGGCCGGTGAGGCGCACAGCGCTAGGGCACTGAGGATCAGTAGAATTACGTTTTTCCTAAGTTTTTGTGCTGTTTGCCAAGCGGATTCTTTTTTCATAGATGCTATGATCTTGGCGGGTTTATTCTCGCACCTGCTGTGGTGCCCAAGCTTCTATTGAATCCGCGGAAGAATGACAAGCTTTCTTGACAAAATATTTTGCGGAGACGGAAGCGTGGCCGATCCATCCAGAAAAATCTGAACCCATATCTCAAGGTTTCGCTGCAGAATCTCGCGAACTCAGACGATTAGATCGTTCCATCGCACGATCGCGAGCCTCATTTGCGTGAAAATGTCTGACGGCGAAAAATCTTTGCGGAATTCAGACGAGCTTTTTCGAACGACGGGATGCGCTGAGGACAGCGCACGCCACAGCATGAAATCAGTGCAAGCCCTTCAATCGACACGCCACTTCCTCAGCATTCTGGCGGCTGTTGAACGCCGATATGCGAAAGTAGCCCTCCCCTTGTGCGCCGAAACCCGCGCCCGGTGTTATGACCACATTCAGCCGGCGCAACATCCGATCGAACATTTCCCAGCTCGTAATGCCGTCCGGCGTTTTCACCCAAATGTACGGGGCATTGATTCCTCCAAACGCCTCCAAGCCAGCGTGAACCGCCGCATCGCGAAGGAGCCTGGCATTGCCCATGTAGTGATCGATCAACGTACGGATCTGTTCACGTCCCTCAGTGGAATACAATGCTTCTGCGCCGCGTTGCACCGGATACGACACGCTGTTGGATTTCGTACTCCAACGGCGCTGCCAAAGTGGATGCAACGAAAGGCGGCGACCATCACGCGTCCACGCAAGTACCGATTTCGGCAGGACCGTAAACCCACAGCGCACACCGGTGAAGCCGCCGTTCTTCGAAAAGCTGCGAAATTCCATGGCGCATTCGTGCGCACCGGGAATTTCGAAAATGGAGTGTGGAATTTCGGGATCGGAGATGTACGCCTCATACGCGGCATCGAAGAGCAGAAGTGCGTCGTGTTTGCGTGCATAATCGACCCAGTTCGAGAGCTGTGCACGCGACGCGACTGCTCCGGTTGGATTGTTTGGAAAGCAAAGGTACACGAGATCAAAACAATCTTTTGGAGGCTCCGGCACGAAATTATTTTCCGCCCTGCAAGGCAGGTAATGGATTCCTTCGTAGCTGCCATCTTTTCGCACCGGCCCGGTGTGGCCTGCCATGACATTGGTGTCGACGTAAACTGGATACACGGGATCGGGGACCGCGACCTTGTTTTGGCCGCCTAAAATATCGAGAACGTGACCGCAATCGCACTTCGATCCGTCGGAAACAAAAATTTCGTCGTCGGCGATCTCGATGTTGCGATCGCGGTAGTCGCACTTCGCGATGCTCGATCTAAGAAATTCATAACCCTGCTCGGGACCATAGCCGTGAAATGTCTCGCGATGTCCAAGCTCATCGATAGCGCGCTTCATTGCTTCAATTGCCGCAGGCGGCAGCGGCTCGGTCACGTCGCCGATTCCGCAGCGGATCAAGCGCTTGGCAGCCTCAGGATTTGCGTCACAGAATTCGCGTACACGGCGCGCTACCTCTGGAAAAAGATAGCCGGCCTGAAGCTTGAGATAATTTTCGTTTAGATAAGCCATAGCTGGCAGGGATCCCGCAATCGCGGGAGACCGTCCGTTTCGTCCGGCGCGCCCGGCGGTCGCGCCCTACCAAAGCCGGGATGATTGCCGCCGCAATCAGTAATTCTCAGCGACGGCGTCCCAATTCACGACGTTCCACCACGCCTTGAGATAATCGGGCCGGCGGTTTTGATATTTGAGATAGTACGCGTGTTCCCAAACATCAACGCCAAGGATCGGCGTGTTGCCGTCCATCAGTGGGCTATCCTGGTTTGGAGTCGAAATAATTTCCAGCTTCCCGTTTTTGTTCTTGATGAGCCAGGCCCAGCCGCTGCCAAAACGGCCTGCACCTGCCGCGGCGAATTTCTCTTTGAAATCGTTGAAGCTGCCGAACGTTGAATTGATGTCGTCAGCGAGCTTGCCTTTCGGTTCGCCGCCGGCATTCGGTCCCATGATTTTCCAAAAGAACGAGTGATTTGCGTGTCCGCCGCCGTTATTGCGCACCACCGTGCGAATGTCTTCCGGCACGGCTTTCAGATCACTTATCAAGTCTTCAACCGATTTACTTTCGAGATCAGCTTTGCCTTTGATCGCGTTGTTCAGGTTGTTGATGTAAGCTTGGTGATGCTTGGTGTAATGGATTTCCATTGTCTTCGCATCGATATGCGGTTCCAAGGCATCGTACGAGTAAGCTAATTTAGGTAATTCGTAAGCCATAATATTTACAGTTAGTTCGAATTACGCTGCGCGACAGGTTTTATTTTTTAGCGGAAACAAAATCCTGTAGCCACCGGCCTGTGGCTCTTACGTTCTTCAAGGAACTACTAATCGCAGCGGTAAAAGCTCGGGTGATGCCCGAGCCCGTTGCGATAATTCACATACGTCGCCAAAGCCAAGAGCGGAAAATTCTGGCGATACATGTCGTACTTCAGATAAAAAGTGCGCGGAAACCCTGTGCCGGTGATTTCCTCTTCATCCCATGTCCCGTCGGGCTTTTGCGACCGAAGCAAATAACGCAAGCCACGTTGAATGCTCGGCCGGTCCAGGTCGCCGCACGCGCAGATGCCCATGATCGCCCAGGCTGTTTGCGACGCGGTGCTCGGGCCGATCCCTTTGGTCGATGGATTGTTGTAGGTCGCGCAGGTTTCGCCCCAACCGCCATTGCTGTTCTGGCAGCTCTCGAGCCAATCTCGCCCGCGCAATATCCAGTCCTGGGTCATGTCCTCGCCGATCGCACACAAGCCGCGCAGTACCTGCCATGTGCCGTAAATGTAATTTACTCCCCATCGTCCATACCACGAGCCGTCGTGATCCTGAGTGGCGATCAGGTATTGGATCGCGTCGCGGACGCACCTCGCATTTCGATCGAACCCAATGTAGCCGAGTAGCTCCAGCGTTCGCGCGGTCAGATCGCTGCAGGTCGGATCGAGAATCGCGTTATGATCCGCAAACGGCATGTCTTCGAGCCACGGAGTTGTCACGTCCTTATCGAATGCCGCCCAGCCACCATCATGACATTGGAAACTGAGCTGCCACCCGAGCGCGCGACGAAACAACTCGTCGAGTGACCGTGGGTCTTTCGGTTGAACCAATCTCAATGCCATCAATACCATGGCGGTATCATCAACGTCCGGGTAATAAAAATTGTTGTACTCGAACGCCCAGCCACTCGCTTCGGGATACGAATTGTTTACCGCCCAGTCGCCGCGGATGCGTACTTCCTTGCTGACGAGCCAATCGCCGGCTTTCTGCAATGCGGGATGCTCTGGCGGCAGACCGGAATCCGCGAGCGAAATAATGGTAATGGCTGTGTCCCAGACAGGGGCGAGACACGGTTGGATTCGGAAATCCTCAGGATCGTCAACAAATAACCCCGCGAAATCCTTTTCTGCCTTCGCGTAAACCGGATTTGTTTTCGAATAGCCCAGAGAACGCAGTGCAATGAGGCAGTTCAGCATCGCGGGGAACACCGCCGCGAGGCCATCGCTGCCTTCCCGGATGCGTTCCAGCATCCAACGTTCGGCTGCTTCCAACGCTCGCTGATGCAATAAACCGATGCGAAGCGGCTGCAGAAACTTCAACGTGTCATCGAGCCTGAGAAAGAAATTGCGCCAGGTCCAAAACTTCTCGCTTCGTGGCAGGCGCAAATCGGCTTGCTCAGTTCCAAGGGGGTACAGCTCATGCAGTTGCTTTTCGCCGGGAAGAATTCGCGTTGGCTTGAAATGGTTGATAATGGACAGCGGCATGAGCATCGCGCGACTCCATGACGACATTTTGTAAATGTGAAACGGGGCCCAGCTGGGCAAAAGCACCATCTCTATAGGAATCGCCGGCAAATATTTCCATGGAAACTGACCCAGCAGCGCGAGGTAAAGCTTGCTGAACGTGTTCATCTGCGGGATGCCGCCAAGACGCATGATCGTTGCGCGAGCCTCCTGCATGAAGGGCGCGTCCACAGAACAACCGGCAAGTTTCAGCGCAAAATACGCTTTCACCGACGCGTTAATCTCGCTGGGGCCGCCGTGGTAAATGTTCCAGCCGCCATCGGGCAATTGGCGTTTAAGAATGTGCCGGACGCATCGCCGCTGGAGTTGTGCGTCTACTTCGCCGCACCAATGCATAAACACGACGTAGTCGGAACACAACGTGCTATCGACCATCAGTTCGCCGCACCAGTGCCCATCAGGGTTCTGCTGCCCCAAAAGATTTTCCTGTGCGCGTGCGATCGCCTGCGCGATCTCCTCGTCGTCGGCCGAGAAGGATTCGGATATTTCCGGCGCGCTTGGTAAGACGATCAGTTGGCTTGGCAACTCTCGCATTCGAGCTCTACGACGCTTTCACGGCCGGCTCTGCCCGTTTGCCCGTGAGATGACCATTTCCGGAACTGACACCGTTAAAGGCGAGGACTTCACTGCCGCGTCCAGCAGCTCTCGGTTTCGGACCAAAGTTGAATTTCACAGTCTTCCAGGTATCACCGCGTTGGTTCTGTAGCCCCAGCGTTGCAGTGGGCTCGTAGCCGCAATGCACCATGCAATTTTCGCAGCGACTATCGCGCGCTACGCCATCGACCACTCCATAGCGGTCCCAGTTCGTCTGTTCCAACAGCTCCGCGTAGCTCGAGTAATGACCGTCGGTCATCAAATAACATGGGCCTTTCCAGCCGCGAATGTTTCGAGTGGGAATGGCCCACGCCGAACATGTCAGGTCTCGTTTGCCTCCCAAAAATTCAAAATAAACCGGTGTCCCGAAAAACGTATATCGATTCATCCACTCCTCGATCTTCCGGAATTTGTCGATGGTCATGGCGCGAGTGAGGAAGAAATCTTCCGGCCGCAAATTCAGCCGGCTGATCATGTCACGTTTGGCCGCGTCATATTCATAGCCAGGCGTGATGGTGTGGCCATCCACGTCCAGGTCGGCAAGGTAATCGAACATTCGTTCGATCTCCTGCATATCGGTTTCTTTGTAGATCGTGGTGTTCGTCGCGACCTGATACCCGAGTATCTTCGCCATCTTGATCGCCAGAATGCATTCCTTGAAAACGCCTTCGCGTTCCACGATGAGATCGTGCGTTCGCTCCAAGCCATCGAGATGCACGTTCCAGTACATCCAGCTGCTTGGCCCGATCGTCGGCTTCGCCGGATCTTTTGGACCCTTGCGAATTTCGGCGGCGTCTTTTTCCGAAATCAAACCACGCTCCAGGAGCACGGCAATCTTGTCCTGCAATTTCTGGCCATTGCCGTTTTGCGCTGTGTTGAGTTCGTGTGCCAGCCATTCCCGCATTTTCTTGCGCATGAACATGGCATTGGTGCAGATGTAAACGATGCGCTTCTGCGCGAGCAATCCTTCAACCAGTGCTTCGATATGCGGATATATCAGCGGTTCGCCGCCGCAAATGGAAACCATCGGCGCGTTACACTCCTCCGCAGCTCCCAGACAGTCCTCCAGGCTCATCATATCCTTGAGCGATGTGGAGTACTCACGGATCCGTCCACAGCCTGTGCACGTAAGGTTGCAGGTATGCAACGGCTCGAGCTGAAGCACGGTGGCAAATTTCTTGGTGCCGCGCAGCTTATGGCCGATCACGTAGGCAGCAATTTTCGCTGTGAGCGGAAGAGGGAATCTCATAAAGGCGTGGATTTTAGCGAGAGCCGCCTGGGGTGTCAATAAGCCGGCCCCATTTGTTACTATGAATCGACCTGCAGTAGATCTTTGGATTTACTTCGAGACCTTACGTTATTGGCTCGTGAACAGCAAAATAAACCTGCGACTACGATGGATTTCCGTGGTTTAATAGCCGCAGTGGGAATTTAACAAAATCAAGGAGTCAAATATTATGAAACGATTACTCTTAGCTGCATTTGCCGTTGGGCTAATTGGCTGCGCAAACCAACCCGCGCCCCCGGCAGGACCGGCAGTAACCGGAGATTACCCCTACTCCCGCTACTCGACGACGGCGGTTGCGTGGGGTTATCGTAATCCCACATATCGGACTTGGAGCACCGCGCAATTGCAGGATCGCCGGCTTCAACTCTACGGAATGAACCCTCTCACCCAGACTCGCGAGGGAGTACCTGCCTATATCTATCACGGGCAGCCAACAGCTTCGCAAGATGAGATCAAGGCAATCGAAGTTGAATTGAATTGGCGTTACCAGAACGGCGATAAGACCGCCGAATTGAAGGAATTCTGGCCTAGCGTACGCCGGCACATTGCTTCCAGTGGCCGTTTCGAGACCGGTTTTTAAACGTAACGGGTCCGACCTAGCCGGCAGCGCTGCGTTTTTTCTAAACTACGAGGTCCCGACCTCGTAGCTCACGCACCCTGCCATCCACGCCGGATCAAACTGACGGCGATCGCGGCGAGAAGGAGCGCAACTATTTTCGACACCCCACGCAATCCCTGTTTGCCCATCCAGCGAGCGACACGATCGGCATTCCAAAATGCGATCGCAACAAGTGCGAGATTAACCAGAAGCGAAACCAGGGTAAACATTAGACCTACGGCGTCGGCCAGGATCAGCAGCGCAGTCAGCAGCGCGGGGCCGGCGATGAGCGGCATGCCGAGTGGAACGATGCCAAATTCATTACTGGCCTCTCGGTCCTGTGACCCAAGACCAAGCAATTCGCGCCCGGCCAGACCGAGCAGAATAAGCCCACCGGCCACTTGGAAGTCCGCATCTGTGATTCCAAGTGCGTTGAAAATAATCTCGCCCAGAAACATAAATCCGATCGCCACACAGAGGGCTGTGAAAATGCCCAGAGATGCCTGGCGTTTGCGTTGCTCCGGCGAAGCGTCCGCAGCGAGCCCTGTGAATATCGCTAGCAGCCCAATTGGGTCGATAGCGACGAAGATTGGAATGAAGGCCAGGAGAAATTTCTGGATCACCGTTTGTAGGGCAAGTTTGTAACGCGCCCCTTTTCAAACTGCAACCTGGCAAAGTTGCGCTGTTCGGCGACAGCAAGTTATTCTCGAACAATGAGCAAATGCGCGAGCTCGACGATTGCAGGCCTATTCCTGGCGGCGTCCGTTTTCGCCGGCGATCTCGAAAAGATCGAGAATTTCCAAGCAGCCGCCGCCAAAGCGAATATCATCCTGAGCGTTCCTACCTGGGAACAAACCCCACAGTCGATTGCAGACTCGACAAAGCGCGCGATCGCTAGAGCAAACGCGGCACTAGATAAAATCGCGGCTCAAGACCTCAGGGCGGTAACGTTTGAAAATAGTGTCGTCGCCCTGGACGCTTTGCGCGCGGAACTCGACTTGGTCGCGAGCCGGGTGGCGCTCATCGCCGAAACAAATTCCGATCCGGCAATGCGTGCAGCTGCCGAAAGTGCCATAAAAACGTTTCAGGAATGGAGCGTTAGCTGCGATTATCGCGAGGACGTCTTCAAAGCAATCAAGGCCTTCGCGGGCACACATCCGACCCTATCTGGCGAAGACAAGAAGCTGCTGGACGAAACGCTGCGCGATTATCGTCGGGCGGGCATGGAGTTGTCGCCGGAAGCGCAAAAACAGATCGAGCAATGGCGTCGCGAGCTTTCCAAACTCGCCGCTGATTTCGAAATGAATGTTGAAACGGCAAAAGCGCCGGTCGTTTTCACAAAAGCCGAGCTCGACGGTCTCCCTGACGATTTCTTTTCTTCACCGGGCATTAAAATCGGGGACAACGCGTTTCAGGTAATGGCAGACGTCATGTGGCAATACAACACCGTCGAGGACAACGCTCGAAGCGAAGCGACACGTAAAAAACTTTACATCGCCCATGACTCACTCGCGAAAGAAGCGAACGTCCCGCTGATAAATCAGATTCTCACTATCCGAAACAGGATTGCGCTGCGGCTGGGCTACAAATCATGGGCCGATTACAAAGCGGAAGTTCGCATGGCAAAGAGCGCTGCGAACGCGAAGCGGTACATCGAAAATCTGGCCTCTCGGATTCAGCCAAAATTCGAAGCAGAGCTTCGCGTCCTGCAAAAAATGAAAGCGGCGGACACGGGGCGTCCAAACGCGAAGATCAATACATGGGATTGGCGCTATTACACAAACCAGCTCAATAAAGAAAAATTCAGCGTTGATAAGGAAGGGCTGCGCGTGTTCTTCCCACTTCAACAGACGCTCGACGGAATGTTCAGACTCTTCGGGCGCGTGCTCGGTCTGCGGTTTTACGAAATCAAACCGCCGTTCAAATGGACGAACGATCTTCGGCTCTACATCGTCTCCGACGAGTCGAGCGAAACACCACTGGGTATGTTGTATTTGGATTTGTTTCCACGAGAAGGAAAAACCGGCGGCGGCGGCGAATTTGAAATCGTGAACGGTCGGCGTCTGGGCAACGGAAAATACCAGGGCCCGGTAGCCGCCATTATTCTCAACTTCCCGCCGCCAACCAGTGACAAGCCGTCTCTGCTGAGTCATTCCGAGGTGGAAATTCTTTTTCACGAGCTCGGGCACGATCTGCACTGCATTTTGACTCGCGCAAAGTACGGTCGTTTTGCCGGAACACATGTGCCGGTCGATTTCGTCGAAGCACCCTCACAGATGCTGCAAAACTGGATTTGGGACAAGAAAGTCCTCGACTTCTTTGCGGCCGACTACTGTGACGCCACAAAAAAAATCCCAGGCGAAATCATTCGGGAAATGGACGAAGCGCGGCGAGCCACCGCGGGTTTATTTTACCGCCGGCAGTTTGCCTTCGCCCTGCTTGATCTGGCTCTTCACGGACCGCACCCGTCCGATAAACCGTACGATTGCCTCGCGATTTCTAATCCAATCCTTGAGCGAATCTTTCTGCCGATCGATCCGGAGACGAGCTTCATCTCCAGTTTTCGTGGCTTTAATGGATACGATGCCGGTTATTACGGATACGCATGGGCTGATGCGATCGCAGCCGATATGGCAACCGTCTTCGAAAAAGCGAAGGACGGTTACTTCGACAAACAAGCCGGCAGGAAATTGCGCCGCGAAATTTATGAGCCGGGAGGTTCGCGTGACGTCGCGGTTTCGATCGAGAAATTTCTTGGCCGCAAACAATCAACTGAACCGTTTCTAAAAAAAATCAGCGGCGCTTCTGCACGATAGACTAGCATGCGGCGCTTTGTAAATCAGCGACGCCGTTTCGACAAATGCGGGTCTCTTGAATTTGCCTTTCCAGCGACGAGCGCATACAGGTGTTGGCCAATGTCGATCACATGAAATCCACGTTCATTTGTCTCTCATCCATTGTTGTCGCTTCGAGTTTAAATGCAGCGGCAGCTGACTTGAAAACCGTTGATGATTTTAGTGCTGCCGCGGCAAAGGCAAACGCCGTTCTGACCATTCCCGATTGGGAACAGACGCCGAAAGCAGTCGAGGCGGCGATGAAAGCCGCGATTGCCAAGGCGAATACTGCGCTGGGTCAGATTGGCGCCCAGGACCTCAGCAAAGTGACGTTCAAAAGCTCCGTAGTCGCGCTCGATGATGTTACCTATCAGGCAAGTCTCGCGGCCAACAAGGCCACCATCATCAAGGAAACAAACACAAATCCCGCGATGCGCACAGCCGCCGAGAATGCCGTGAAAGCGTATCAAGACTGGGCGGTCGGCGTTGATTACCGCGAGGACGTTTACAAGGCCATAAAGGCTTTTGCCGATACGCATCCAAAGCTTTCCGGCGAAGATGAAAAACTGCTCAAGGAAACGTTGCGCGATTATCGACGGGCCGGCCTGGATCTGCCACCCGAGCAGCGGAAGGAAGTGGAAGAACTGCGCAAGGAATTGTCGAAGCTCGGCACAGATTTCGACGGCAACATCGTTAAAGCCAACGCCCCGGTGATGTTCACAAAGGCCGATCTCGACGGTTTGCCAGAAAGTTTTTTCAACTCGCCCGGCATCAAGACCGGCGACGACGTTTACACCGTCATGGCGAACGTCACGTGGCAGTACAACACGGTGGAGGAAAACGCGAAGAAGGAGACCACCCGAAAACAACTGTATCTCGTTCGCGAAACCCTCGCGAAAAACAACGTCAGCGTTCTCAATCAGATGCTGGCGCTGCGGAATAAGATCGCGCTGCGGCTCGGTTACAAATCGTGGGACGATTACCAGACAGAAATCAAAATGGCCAGGACCGGCGCGAATGCGGAAAAGTACATCAACGACCTGGTCGCTGGCATCCAGCCAAAGTTCGACAGCGAAGTCGCGGAACTGCAAAAAATGAAAGCTGCCGACACGAATGATCCCAACGTCAAAATCATGGTGTGGGACTGGCGTTACTACAGCAACCAACGCGACAAACAAAAATACGCCGTCGATAAGGAAGCCCTTCGCGCGTATTTCCCGTTCCAAAAGGTCCTCGATGGCATGTTCAACATTTACCAGAACATTTTTGGCCTGAAGTTCGAAAAGATCGTCGCACCCTATAAGTGGATTGGAGATCTCCAGCTTTATATGGTCACCGATTCGGCTACGGGCGAGCCGCTGGGGATGTTTTATCTCGACATGTTTCCGCGTGAAGGAAAATTCAATCACTTCGCGCAATTCGACATCATCAGCGGCAAACTTTTGCCGGATGGAAAATATCAGCGGCCAACGGTCGCCTTACTATGCAATTTTCCGCCGGCCACCGGCGACACTCCGTCATTAATGACGCATCAGGACGTGGAAGTTTTGTTTCACGAATTCGGGCATGCCCTGCATTCCATTGTCACCCGCGCCAAGTACGGCCGTTTCGCGGGGACACATGTGCCTGGGGATTTCGTCGAAGCGCCTTCCCAGATGCTTCAGAACTGGGTGTGGGACAAGAAAGTGCTCGACACCTTTGCCGCTGATTATCACGACCCGTCAAAGAAGATTCCAGCAGAAGTCGTTAAAAAGCTGAATGACGCCAAGCTGGCCAATGCCGGTGTCTACTACCGGCGCCAGTTCGCGTTTGCATCGCTCGATCTCGCTTTGCACGATCCGCATCCTGAAGACATGCCATATGATTCCGTGGCGATATCGAACCCGATCCTGGAGAAAGTCTTTCTGCCGATCGATCCGAGCACGACATTCGTCTCCTACTTCGGTCATCTCAACGGTTACGATGCCGGGTACTATGGCTATGCCTGGGCAGATGCGATCGCCGCAGACATGGCGACGGTGTTCGAAAAGGCCGGGGACGGTTATCTCGACAAACAAGCCGGTATGAAATTGCGTCGCGAAATTTACGAGCCTGGCGATTCCCGCGACGTCAATGAGTCAATTGAGAAATTCCTCGGCCGCAAACAATCGATTGAACCGTTTCTGAAAAAAATCGGCATCGGAACGCAGGACAAAACCAAGGCGCCGGCCGGGCCACCGCACAAAGGCAAATAGTTGTGGAGGCGCCTGCGGACAGGCCCCCATCGTAAGCCAGGCGTTTGACACAAACGCGCTGCAACCTCTTCATATGTGGTGAAAATTTCGCGTTGGTTTGTCGTAATCTTTTTGGCCGCGGCGGCGTCAATCCTCGCAGCCGATGAATTGGCGCTGCGTTTGGAGCCGGCACTGGAGACAATCACGCCGGACGGCCTGCTCGCGCATATTAAGGTTCTTGCATCGGACGAATTCGAGGGACGCGCCCCCGGGACAAAAGGCGAAGAACTTTCGGTCAAATACATTACCGATCAGTTTAAACAGATCGGATTGAAACCTGGAAATCCGAACGGGACTTATACGCAGGAAGTTCCGCTGGCTGGGATCAAGAGTGATCCGAGCATGTCATTCGTTGTCGGCGATAAAACCATCGATCTTAAGTATCCTGACGATTTCGTCGCGTCCTCGGCGCGTCTCCAGTCGGAGATCAAGATCGGAAGATCGGATGTGGTCTTTGTCGGCTACGGCGTCGTCGCACCGGAATACGGCTGGGACGATTACAAAGGTCTCGATGTTCGCGGCAAGACGCTGCTGATGTTGATCGGAGATCCGCCAATTCCGGATTCGAAAGATCCATCGAAACTCGATGAGAAAACGTTCAAGGGAAAAGCGATGACCTATTATGGCCGGTGGACATATAAATATGAGATCGCCGCGCAAAAAGGCGCCGCTGCTGCCGTGATTATTCACGAGACCGGACCCGCTGGCTATCCGTACTCGGTGGTGAAAACAAGCTGGGGAAAGGAAAACTACGAGATCGATTCGCCGAATAAGAACATGGACGCGGTGGAGGCGCGCTCATGGATCACTCTCGATACTGCAGAGAAATTGCTGGGCGACTGCGGGCAAGACTTCGATGCGCTGAAGAAGTCGGCAATCAGCAGGGAATTCCGACCGGTGACACTGAAAGCCACAGCCAACATCGACATCAAACAACAGTTGCGCTCATTCAAATCGGATAACGTGATCGGCAAACTCGAAGGCAACGATCCGAAATTGCGGGATGAATACGTCATTTATAGCGCGCACTGGGACCATCTCGGACGGCATCTCGAATTGAAGGGCGATCAAATTTTTAATGGCGCCATCGATAATGCGTCCGGCGTAGCGTCTGTCCTTCAACTCGCAGCCGCTTTCACAAAATTAAATCCGCCGCCGAAACGCTCACTGTTATTCATGGCCACGACCGCCGAAGAAGCGGGATTGCTCGGTGCGAAATTTTACGCCGAACATCCGCTTTATCCCTTGGAGAAAACGCTGGCCGACATCAATATCGACACCGTGAACCCTTGGGGAAAAACACGGGATATCGAGGATTTGAGCAACAATAACTCGACGCTGGACGATCTGCTCGCAACAGCCGCGAAACGCAACGGACGAAAGATGACGCCAAACAGTGAGCCGGAGAAAGGCACCTTCTATCGCGCCGATCACTTCGAATTCTCGAAGCGCGGCGTGCCTGCGCTTTACACAGGCCGCGGCTTGGATTTTATCGGCAAACCAGTGGGTTTCGGCCAGCAAAAGAAAGACGATTACACGGCGCATCATTATCATCAGGTGTCGGACGAAGTTGATCCGAAATGGGATCTCTCGGGCGCGGTCCAGGATCTTCAACTTCTTTTCGAAGTGGGCTATCAGGTTGCCAACGGCGACAAATTTCCAGCATGGAAATCCGGCAGCGAGTTCAAAGCTAAGCGAGACGAGATGTTCAAGAAGTGACGGGTTGCACCGAATGCTTCAATCACTGCTAGGCATTTTTCGAGTCCTCGAGGAACTAAGTTGCAATAGGCGGATTAGATGTTTGACTTGCAATTCACAAATCTGGAAAACTGAATGGGTTCTCTTAAAAAAAGACGGAAAGCAAAAATCGCCAAGCATAAGCGCCGCAAACGCATGAAGGCGCACCGGCATAAGAAACGCCTGCGATACAAGCTTTAGCGGCAAACCGCCGAAAGGCCCGGTTCTATTGTCGGTCCTGCTGGCCGGCTGCCTCCGCCAGAAGCGATGGATTGGCTGAACAAGCGCCGGAGCGGGGTGTCAAATCCCGCACTACTCCATCTACTACATGGTCTTCGTCCGTACCGCCGCCCTGCCGGTTTGCCGAACACACGCCAGAAAGATAAGATTAGGCGTGAGGGAGCGGAAAAAGCTCTGGCTTGGATGCGGCTGCCAGAAGGTCGTCGCCGCGGTTGCAATTTTGTTATCGACTGTCGTTGTCGATGACGGTGCGCCCAAAGCTGTCCCTGCAAAAGTCGCTCGCGCTGCACCGAGAAAAACGGTCACCAGGCAGGACGACTCCATCGCCCGACGGGCGGCTCCAGACCTTGCCTTGCGACCACAAGGTGCGCGCAAAGCGGATGCCATTACGCATTTCTTTGAAGGAATGGCGTTCGAGGAAAGTGGCGAGATGGAGAGCGCGCTGGAGGCCTATCGCAAGGTGCTCAATGTCGATCCGGGTCAGTCGGAGCTGGCCACGCGCGTGGCCGGTCTGCTTATACAGCAGGACGATTTTCCGCAGGCGATCGACGTTCTCAAGGATGCAATCAAGTCAAATCCGAATAACGCCGAGCCGTATCAGCAACTCGCTTTTATCTACACCAGATATTTGAAGAAAACGGACCAGGCTATCGATTACGCCAATCGCGCCATCGCTCTGAATCCTGGAGATGTGGAAGGATACCAGCGCCTCGTGGAAATCGAACTCGGAGCGGGACAAGAAAAAAAAGCGCTCGAGGCCCTGGATCGGGCCCTTAAGGTGCAGACCAGCGATCCGAATTTCTGGCTGCGCCTTGGAAAACTCTATGTTGCCATTCTCTTCAAGTCCGATTCGCAACCAAAACCGGAGAAACTAAAAAAGACTAACGACATTTTCAAAAAAGCGGCGGATAACGCCAGCGATGACCCGGACGTCCTTAAGGAGGTGGCCGACTACTACGCGGCGTCACAGCAACTGAAGGAAGCGATCCCGCTTTATCTGCGCGTTCTGGAGCTGCAACCGGACGATGCAAACGCGCGAGAGAAACTGGCTACCGGTTTTGTCCTGACAAATCAGAGAGAAAAAGCAGTGGAAATGCTGGAACAAATCATCAAGGAGCACCCCGAAAAATATCAGCCGTACGATCTACTTGCGCAGGTGCTTGACGAAGAAGCGCGATCATTACAGCGCGAGAAACGCTTTGATGAAGCGAAAATGAAGTTCGCCAAAGTGGCTGCCAACTATGAGCAAAGCCTCTTAATCAATCCAAGCCATGCCGGGACATACGTGCGCCTGGCGGAGTTACTTCTCGGCCCTTTAAGAGACCCGGACCACGCGGCGAAATTGTTGGCTGAAGCGCGGCGCAGGTTTCCTGGCGCAGCGGAGGTTGTTTATTACCTGGCAATCGCACAACGCGAAGCGAAGCAAAGCCAGCAGGCCGTTGCCACTTTCGAGGAAGCGCTGCACGAGGCGCAAATCGAAGAAGACGACGATTTTGTGAACGCGAAATTTTACTTCAATTATGGCGCGGCGGCCGAACAGGCGGGCTTGTACGACAAAGCGGCCAATTTGCTTCGTAAATCGATTGCACTCGATCCAGAGAACTCGGCCGAAGCATGCAATTACCTGGGCTACATGTGGGCGGATCATAACATGAATCTCGATGAAGCCGAATTGATGATCCGACGCGCCCTGGAAAGCGAACCCGGCAATGCTTCGTACCTGGACAGTCTCGGCTGGGTGGAATTTCGAAAGGGTAAGTTCGATCAAGCGTTGAACGAGCTGCTCCGCGCTGCGAAGACTGCAGACCACGAGGATCCAGTGGTGTTTGAACACATTGGCGACACCTATTTGAAATTGAATCGCAGCAGGGACGCATTGGAAGCCTGGCAAAAAGCGCTGGCGCTCGACCCAAAAAACAAAAACCTCGCGGATAAGATTCAAACGACCAAGAAGGCGATCGGAAGAAATTTACCGGCAAACCCCAATCCTACCTAGCAAGAGGTCAACGTCGAAAGCCGAACTTCAGGTTCAACCAAGTCGCTTCGCGCTTGTCAGATATTCGGTGTTCGGAAATTACGTCGGCCTACATCCAATAACTGTAACCATATCGATTTTTGTCTGGGGTCTGATCATCGACGGAGTCACCGTGTCGCTCGTTGTTGTTTCACTTACTTCTACGCTGAAAGTGCTCTTGACGCGTTCCGGCTGGAATCGGTATCCGTGGAACCAACCTTTGCCAATTGAAATGGCTGTCACATCCAAAGCAATCCAACTGCCGACTCATTGTCAGCGCAACCACGACCAGGTATGAAGGGGAAAAGTGGATCACGTGGTATCAAAACGATACAGGCAGTCCCGAGAGACCTCAACGATGCCGAAGATGCCATGGGCCGGCGATTGTTTACCGCCAGTCACGTTTCTTGGTGGCGGCGGCAGCTCCGGCTGCCTCGTCTTGCTTTTGCAGCCGCCGGATTGGCAATGGTCTTTTTGCTGGGCGGCTTTCTCGTCACTTACGGTTCAAAGTTGTATGAGAACTGGCGCGAAAACCGTTTGCTGAGTCAGGCAAGTGCACTGCAACAGGAAGGACAACTCAGCAGCGCAGCACAGATAACGCGAGACCTCCTGCAGCGGCATCCGGATTCTCTTCCGGCGCTGTCGGTCCTTGCGGACACGGTAGAAAAACAAAATCTTGAAGAGGCCATTTCGTTGCGGGAGCGCATAGCGCGACTACGCCCAAATGACGCCGAGAGCCAGCTCAACTATGCTTCCGCTGCGCTTCGCTTTGGACAGCTCAATGTCGCGCGAGAGGCGCTGACCCGGGTGTCTCCAGCAGATCGCAGCAGAGCAGCTTTTCACGTCGTTGCAGGGTGGCTGGCCAGTGCCGAAGGAAATTTTGCCGAACAGGAGGAACATTTCGCCGCCGCGGTAAACAAACAACCTACCAACGATCTCTATCAATTTAATCTCGCAGCACTGCAAATACGCTCCAAAGACCCGGAAAAGAAAAGGAATGCACGGGGTACACTTCAGCGACTTGTCAAAATGGCGCCGTATAGAACGGGGGCACTACGGGCGTTGCTTAACAACGCCGTGGAACGTAATGACCGCAATGACGCCGATAATTTTGCTCAACAACTGCAAATGGCGCCGGATGTCACCTTCAGCGATTACCTGCTTTGCCTGAATTTTTACCGCAAGCTCGATGAGAAAAAATTCCGGCTCGTGCTCAAGAAAGTAAAACCGTTTGCCGCACGGCATGCGTCCGATCTCGCAGCGCTCATGGAGTGGATGAATCAAAACGGACTCGCGGGAGACGTTGTAAAGTGGCTTGATGACTTGCCGTCAGCACAAGTGAGTTTGCCACCCGCGGCTCTCGCCGTCGCTGACGCCTATGCAACAGTCAAAGAATGGTCGCGCCTGAGACGGTGGACGCGTACCGGAAATTGGGGCGACGCCGAATACCTGAGGCTCGCGTTTCAAGCAGTCGCCGTCCGGCACCTGCGATCCCAAAACGACTCCACTGCGAACTTAAATTTTGAAACGCTGTGGGAAAGCGCCGACGATTTGTCGAAGGACGAGCCTGAACGCGAAGTGACCCTCGCCCGGCTCGCCACAAAATGGCGATTAGAGCACCAAGCCGAAGAACTCTGGCTGCGGGTCGAAGAAAATCTTCCGACGCGTCGTGAGGCGCTCGACAATCTTCGCCAGCTGTATCGCGCCAATGACGAAACCGTCAAGCTATACGAAATTCTCCAACGCCTCCATGAGAGTTCGCCGAACGAGGCGTCGATCACAGCCGAACTCGCACGGCTGGGCCTTACCATTGACAAAGAAATTGAACGCTCACATCAACTCGCGAAAGAGGCGTACGACCGGGCTCCGAAGGAGATTAGCTGTGCGGTGACATACGCATTTTCGCTATATCGCCTTGGCAGGAACGCAGAAGCTCTTGCCATCATCGAAAGTTTGCCGCCTGACCAGTTACACGATCCACACGCAGCGATTTACGTTGCCTTGATAATGGTCGAAGCAAGCCAACTCACGGGAGCAAAGGAGTACATCGCCGCCGCTGAAAACGGGAAGCTGTATCCGGAGGAAAAGAAGTTATTGAAAGAAGCCAAAACAGGGCTCGTCGTTGCGTCGGTCACCCTAGCGCCAACGGAGGCGTCAGGTGAAACGCCACCACAATAGGCTCCGTTATCTTGACGAAATTGGAAATTCCGAGCTTGGAATCGCGCTGCAGTGGTTCGCACCGATCATTCTTGTTTCGCTATTGCCTCCGTCCAGGCCGCGATGTCTTTCTCATTCATTTGAACACGTTTTTCCAAACGCGCATCGCGGAAACCCCACTCTTCCACGTCTACTAAATATTGCTGTCGGGAAAGAAGTGTTCCGCGACATACCCGTCCCGGCCCTGGAATTTTCATTTCGCTCTGAAGCCGTGCGATCAATTCCTCCATAATCGGCGGTGGGATTCGCGCACGTTCCCCGGCGTAAATGTACCCAAACAAGATCAAATGACTTAGTAACACGCGCCAGTCAGGACCAAAACGCCGGACTAAATGCGGCCAATCCATCTCTGCCGCGCAACACCGGAGAATATGTGCGATGTCGGCGCCGTCGAATCGTTCACGTTCCATGATGTACGCTTTCATCCAAATCATTTCCTCGGGCGCGCAAAGTTTGACGGGCACTCCCATTAGCGCGTCGTCCCGTGCGCGGGCGAACCACGAATCATCCACTTCGCACAGTCCATTGCCTGCGCGAAAAATCAGATCAACGACGTCGCCTCGATATTTGGCCTTGGCCAGCCAATGCGGAAATGTCAGTTCCGTTTGATATCCGGCGTCAGATAGCGCGGCAAGTGCGGCCTTCAAATGATTCGGCCGAACATAGAGATCGAAGTCCTTCGTGCTTCGCGAAACACATGCGTATACCTCCACTACATAGGCACCGCCGATCAGGAATGGAACGTTCGCATGATGCAGTGCCGCCACTGATCTGCGATGAAAATCGTTGGCGCATCGCTGAGGGATGGTGGGTTGTGCTGCTGCGGGTGCACTCGCACTCATTACTCATCAATTACGCAGTGCGGTCGGGTCACGCGTGCATGTCGCTTGGTGCAGACGACTTTATTCCGCTAAAAGTGTTCGAGGGGCGTTTGCGTGATTTTTTCGGAAACGTCCATCAAGAGTCGCGATTTCGTTTCTTAACACGATGGCAAAGCCGGTGTTACGCATCGCCGCGACCGCGGACCTTCATTATGCCCGACACTCGCGCGGAACAATGCAGGAGGTGTTCGGCGAAATTTCACGCGACGCAGATGTTCTACTGATTTGCGGCGATCTCACGGAATACGGACTTCCTGAGGAAGCTGAGGAACTCGCGGCCGATATTCGCACCGCGGTGAAAATCCCCTGCGTCGCCGTTATTGGAAATCATGATTACGAGTCCGGGCAGCCGGAAGCGGTCGCGAAGGTCCTTGATGACGCTGGCGTAACGATGCTCAACGGGGAAGCCATCGAAATCGGTGGGGTCGGATTTGCGGGAATCTGCGGCTTCGGCGGCGGTTTCGGACGGCGAATGCTGAACGCGTGGGGCGAACCGCTGATTAAACAATTCGTGCAGGAATCAATCAGTCATGCGATTCGGCTGGAACAGGCGCTGGTTAAGCTGCAGACGGAGCGCAGAATCGTGGTGCTGCATTACTCCCCAATTCGCGCCACACTGCAGGGGGAAGATCCGGAAATTTTTGCCTTTCTCGGTTCCAGTCGGCTGGAGGAACCGATCAACCGATTCCGCGCTACCGCAGTATTCCATGGCCACGCGCACAACGGAATTCTCGAAGGGAAAACAGTCGACTGGTGTTCCCGTTTACAACGTCTCCGCGCCGGCATTGCGCAAGACCGGAAAGCCGTATCGCGTCATCGAGTTATAGCGAAAACAGGTCCTCCCTGCCGCTCAAATGGCGGGCAAATTGAACACTGATGTTCATCACATTTCGCGATCGCGTTCGTGAGACGAAATTGAAATTGCGCTAGCGGGCCGGCTCTCTCGCCACCACTAATTGCCATGCTTCGACGTCGGCGGCGCTCTGAGTAGGCGAAATGCACCGGATCGCCTCAAGCGCATCGAAACTGACCTCGGAAAATGGGACTCGGATTGAAGCCGCGAGCTCGCGCCGGGTTGCAGCTGACATTTTCTTGTAGAGCAAACTTAAGTGTGGCTTTAGATGGTACTGCAATGAATCGTGAGCACTCTGGCGGATTATCTCGTTCAATTGCCGCAGTTCCGGAGTCAACGCGAATTGCACAAAGAGCGTTTTGATAAACTCTTCTGACTGATCAATTCCAAAAGGTGTCAGCCTGATTCCTGTGCATTCGCGCGCAGCGTGCTCAAGAGCTGCCTCAGCCAAATCAGGGCGATCGGCTCCGACGTGAACTGTCACGTGCGGCTTGAAAGCGGGCGCGTCGAGTTCGCGGGAGAGATCATTGATGATTCGCTGAAAAAAGCTACGCGCCGACTCCGCCGGCAAGAGCCAGTACGCGATGACAGTTTCCCTAACCACAAAGCAGCAGCAGTTTCCGGTTCAACTCCACTTTTGCAGCTCAACAATGTTGCCTTCGGGGTCCCGGGCATAGACGACACGCAGCAGGCCAACGCCATCCACTTTTGCGCTGGCAATTTCTCCGACGGCGCCGCCTCCTGCTGCGATGACCGCCTGGAGCGCTTCATCCACATCATCCACGGCAAACGCAATGTGCGCGAATCCGCATTCATTTGCTCGCGGCAGGTCGCGTTCGATCGACTGATCATAGCTAAAAATCTCGAGCGTCGGCCCATCCTGATCGTATCCAGGCAAGCGTAAATGAACCCCGCGAAGATGCGCGTTTGGGACTGCGTTCACTCTATCGAGCCACGTGTCAGACAAATCACGTTCCGGACCTTTAGGTTCGCACGCGAACACTTCGCAATAGAATCGGACCAGCCGTTTCCAATCCCGGGCGATCAGATTGGTATGGACGTATTTGGCGCGGATTGGCATTCTTTTTCTCCTCGCTAGAGTTACGCCTACTATAACCCATCTGCCGATGTCATTCTGAGCGAAGCGAAGAATCTCTGATCTTTTCTGGGATCTAATCGCCTCAAAGCAAACTGAGATGTTTCGCTTCGCTCAACATGACAGCAGAGTTAGATTTGGCTGAAGTTCTTTATGCCGACGAATGTTTTGGGGACAGAATTGAAATGTTGTTGTCGCGACCCGATGACCGGATTTTATCGCGATGGCTATTGTAAAACGGGGCCGGAGGATGTGGGTCAGCACACCGTTTGCGTCAAAGTCACGCAGGAGTTTCTGGATTATTCTGTTCTGGACGGGAACGACCTCGTCACGCCCCACCCGGAATGGGGTTTTCCCGGACTCAAGCCGGGTGAC
The DNA here is from genome assembly GCA_963753675.1 of uncultured Verrucomicrobiae bacterium. Classification (GTDB taxonomy): domain Bacteria; phylum Verrucomicrobiota; class Verrucomicrobiia; order Chthoniobacterales; family UBA10450; genus Udaeobacter. The sequence continues at coordinate 239,640 of CAVWCZ010000004.1, forward strand.
AAATGGTGTGTATGCGTGACACGGTGGAAAAGCGCGCTAGACCACAATCGCGCGGCGCCCGTCGATCTCGAAGCGACCCACGCTTCCGCGCTCGAGTTTGTCACGCTCGAAGAACTAAGAACACACGCACTCAAGTAGGCGTTGCGATCCGAAAACCAGACGCGGTTGAATCCCATTGAATTCACCGCCACGCTAAAGGCGAATTGAAGCTTCCGTTTAGTATTTTCCTGGCGCTGCGGTACTTGAAACCGAAGCGCACGTTTCTTTCGATCATCACCTTGATTTCCGTTGTGGGCGTGATGCTCGGCGTGACCGTGCTGATTCTTGTGATTTCAGTGATGACCGGTTTCGACCGCGAACTGCGCCAAAAAGTGATCGATTTCGACGCGCATATTCTGGTGACTTCCGAAGACGTGTTGCGTGATTGGCGAGCGCTCAAGAGCAGGATCGACAAAACACCCGGGGTCGTGGCCACGGCTCCGTATGTGCAGGGGCCGGTGATTGTGGAATTTCACAATCGACGCCTCGCGCCTCTGATCCGCGGTATAGATCCGGCGCAGGAAGAAAAAGTCATTCCGCTGCAAAAATTCATTAAGTTCGGCAAGCTCGATCTGGAAGGGGAGTCTACAGTGCTCGGGATTGAGTTGGCGCGGAGGCTAGGAGTCACGGTGGGTGACAAGGTAACGATCTATTCGCCGGGCAACCTCGGTCAGGTCCTCGACAGCATAAAAAAATTGGAGGACGCAAAAGGAGAAGAGGAGAAGAAAGCGGTGGACGAATTGCGTGACGTGATTCTCCCTAAGGAACTCACTGTCACGGGCATTTTTGAGACCGGCCATTATCTTCACGACTCCGAGTTTTTGCTCGTGCCGGTTTACGTTGGACAGGAGCTATACGGACTGGGCGATGCTTTGCATGGCATCACGGTCAGGACGGACAATCCATACGATGCCGAACGTGTGAAAGAGGAAATTCAGCGGTTCCTCGAACCACCGGAATACGCACAGACATGGATCGATATGAATCGACAGTATTTCGAAGCGGTGCGACTTGAACGCACGGTCATGTTTTTTCTTTTGTTTTTCATCGTGATCGTCGCTGCTTTTGGAATCATGAGCACTCTGATCACCGTCACCGTGCAAAAGCGACGCGAGATTGGAATCGTGAAAGCACTCGGGGCGAACATTACGCAGATCATCTGGGTATTTCTTGGCCAGGGCACAATTGTCGGTCTTTTCGGAACCCTCACGGGTCTCGGCCTTGGGATGACACTGATCCGCTACCGCAATGAATTCAGTCACTGGCTGGGATCGACGTTTCACATCGAGATTTTCCCACGCGAGGTCTATCAGTTTTCATCGATTCCAGCCGAGGTGATTCCACACGATGTCGTGATCATTTGTATCAGTGCGTTTTTGATTTGCTCATTCGCAGCGTTGATCCCTGCTTACTTCGCCGCGCGGCTCGATCCGGTCAAAGCCTTGCGTTACGAGTAATGTTGTAGAAACGCTTAGGCCAAGCGTCTCCTTTCGGCGTTAGACACAAACGCCGCTACAACTCAAAGAAGCGATCAAGCACGCGAGAAGCGTAATCGTAGCCTTCCGGCCACTCGCTTTGGCGCGGACCAGCGATGTTCAAAATGCCGATCTTGTTGTTGCGAACAAATTCCGTGATCAACCTCGCGGCGTTTTCGGTGGTAAGTTTTGACGCGTCGATGAGTTCGTGCGGTCGCTTTAGCTCAACGCACAAATGAACGGTGCGCTCAGTTCCGCCGTAAAGCTTGCCCGGGTAAATTACGACAGTTCCATCAGAATCTTTCACGTTCTGCGAGGTGCGTTCCGCGAAACCACCGGCTTCCAATTCTCGAAGCGGATATTGATTCGGAATCCTGCCCAATTCGTCGAGGCGTCCTGCCGGGCACCAGCCGCCACACTCGATTCCGTGCTTGAGGGCGACGTCGAGCGCCGCACGATCGACGCCTGTTTGGCCGCCCGAAATAATTTTCACCGGCTCTGCATTCAGTCGCCGGTCGGAACAATGTCTGCGCGCTCGACCATCAGGATGACCGTGCGTTCAGGAGCACGTGTACGATGGCGCACACCTTTTGGCACGACGAAGCCCTGCCGCGGTGCGAGATCAATCACCCGATCTTCAAGATCGATCAGGAATCGTCCATCGAGCACGAAAAAGAATTCATCGATGTCGTTGTGTTCGTGCCAATGATACTCACCCTGCACAACAGCCATCCTGATCACCGAATCGTTCACCTTGCAAAGCGTCTGGTTGTACCATTTGTCAGTGCAGGCGTCAGCCAACTTTTGGAGATCGACAATCTCCAGCGGCCCGTAAAGGACGTTGAGATAGGTCTTGTATGGAAAATCTTCGGTCGATCTTTCCGGTTCCATATTTCGATTTCCTCCTGAATTCATGGATTCCAGATTTGATTCTCCGCCTTCGTACTTTGCTGATTCATTCTTCGCCATCAAAGTAATCGGTTTCCTGGCCCTTGATCACAACGCGATCCGCTGCTGATGACTTGTTCATCTTCCATTTCCCGCTGTCGGGGTAATACGCGGACTCGCCGACCGGGTTGTCGGCGATAACGTAATAAATCAAATCTTCGTTGCCTGAGTTAATTAGCTGATGGGGTTCGTCCGGGCCGAAGATGAATGCGTCCCCGGGCCCGACTTTGATTGTGCCGTCCTTATGACGAACATTTCCCTCACCGGAAATGACCAGGTAAAGCTCCCATTGCGCCGAGTGCGCATGGAACGGAAAATTAGGCTTTCCTGGTGGAATCCGACTCCATTCCAAATCGAACGGATGTCTTTTGGATAAATCGAGCGACGCCGGCTCGCGTCCGAGCGCCTCAGAAATTCCCTTAAAACAGACGGCGTATTTTCCACCCGGCGATTGCCACGGGTCTTCCTTAATATCGTTGATGTTGATTTTATGCATAGAAACTATAGCGGCGGTCTACGACCGCCTGCCACTGGGCTGGCGCCTGACACAGACGCCCTACAACTTGGAAATTATTCCTCGCCATCGAAGTAATCCGTCTCCGTTCCTTTTACGATGAATTCTTCGGACCCATCCTTTGTGACCGCCCATTTGTTACTGTCGGGATAATAACAGGAATCGCCCGTTGTCCCGCCGCTGCGTGGATTATCGGCGATGACGTAATAAACGAAATCCTCGTCCCCTCCATTGCTAAGCTGATGTGCCTCGCCGGGTTGAAAGAAAAAGGCGTCGCCAGGTCCGACTTCAGTTATTCCATCTTTGTCGCGCACATTCCCGCGCCCGGAAACGACGAGATAAAGCTCTGATTCAGCTGCATGCGCGTGGTATGGACAGAGCGTTTTGCCCTTTGGAATCCGCACCAGCGCGAGATCAAATGGATGCCGTTTCGACAGATCGAGAGACTCTGGCTCTCGCCCTAGAGCTACGGAAATATTCTTAGTGAACCGGGCAAATTTTCCCTTCGGCGAGTTGCGCTCCTGCTCAGGGATGTGTTTGAGGTTGACTTTGCGCATGCGTAAAAATCGGTCGGTTTCTAACGAGAGGACATGCGTCTTTGTGTGGTGATTGAAAAAATGGCTATCGCTGCCCAGATGAGGTTAACAAAAGTCGAGGGATAAGCTCCATAGAAAATTGTGTTGGCGGCGAGGAGAAGACTTCCACCGACGTTGAGAAGCTGAAAGACAGTCGAGTGTCCTTCCAATTTCCGTGAAGATACCATTGCATAAGCAACAAGCAGAGCTGCGGCTCCCAACCATCCAACCGCATCAAACCAAAACTGATTGTTCATACATTTTGGTCCTCGTTGAATCGATCACCTCATATGTCTTTCTTCTTCGGCAGCTTTTGCTTGAGCGTTTCGACCGGTTCGAAGAGATCGCCGAGCTTTTCTGCCCGGTCGAGAGCCTGGTCAGAGCGAAATTTTAGCAGCCCGGCATTTTTCTTTTTCAAACAACTCTCCACTTCGTTCCATGTGAGCGGAGTCGAAACCGTTGGTTCTTCTTTCGCGCGGAGTGAGTAAACGCAGATGGTGGTTTTGTGTTCGTCGTTCTGGCTCCAATCGACGAACACTTTCCCTTTGCGCACCGCTTTAGACATATTCGAGGTCACAAGCCCGGGGTGCTCACGCTCCAGATGTTGCGCCAAGGCACGGGACAAGCCCTTGGTGTCGTCGTAACTCACCGCGGTGTTCAACGGCACATACACCTGCAAACCTTTTGAGCCGCTCGTTTTCGCCCAGCTCTTCAGTTTCATTTTCGCCAAAAGATCGCGAAGCCACAGGCCGACCTGACAGCATTGCACGATGTCCGCGGGTGCGCCGGGATCGAGATCAAAGACCATCATGGTCGGGCGTTCGATATTGTTCTTGCGCGAGAGCGAGGTATGCAGTTCGAGGTCGGCAAGGTTTGCCGCCCAGACGAGCGTGGGCAGATCGTTGGCAAGACAGTAGTCCATGGTCCGCTGATTGCCTTCGCTCCATACCTTTGCCGTTTTCACCCATTTCGGGCGATGTGACGGACAGTTTTTTTCGTAGAAAAACTCGCCTTCCACTCCGTCTGGATACCGCTTCATGGTCAGCGGTCGGTTTTTCAAGTGCGGCAAAAGCACAGGGGCTATTCGGATAAAATAGTCAATCACCTCTCCTTTGGTGAACCCGGACTTTGGGTAAAGAACCTTATTTAGGTTCGATACCGAAAGTTTCTTCCCTCCAACCACAAGCTGCGCTTTCTCGGACATTAGCTAAACGTCCAATGCCCAACGCCGAACGTCCAATGTCGAATTCACAAAGGAAGGCTTCAGGCGAAGAAGCGCTCGGGCGATAGGATCGGCGTGGGCTTGCAAATTCTGGCCACACACTGCTCCCAGCTCCCGTGCCCGCTTAAGACGTCGATTTCCACCCGCAGGAAATAAAGCGGCACTTTTAATTCAACTTCCGGCAGCCGCGGCATCCGGACCGAGTCTTTTTCGGTGGTCACAATCATTGCGAGATCGCGTCGGATACAACGTTTGATGAAGCTGATCAGTTCAGCCTCTGTATAGTAATGATGGTCGATGTAACGCTTTGCGAGATCGACGTGAGCGCCGAGTTTGTTTAGAGCACCCTCAAAGCTTTCCGGCGCCGCGATCGCGCAGAGGGAACCGATGAAAGTGTCGCGCAAAGTCTCGAGCGGCAGTCGTTCGCCGGTAAAAACATTCTGGAGATAAAGCGGTTTGTGTGCGCATTCGATCACTTCAGCGGTTCGATTGTAACGGCGAATTCGTCGCATCAATTCGAAATTGGGATCTCCGGTGTTCTTGGTGATAAAGATGTAGCTGGCGCGGCGCAGATTGCGCGGTCTCTCGCGCAAGGTCCCGCGCGGCAGGAGGAATTCATTTCCGAAAGGGGCTTGCCGATCCACCAGCACCATGTCCAGCCGGTGCTTCAGATGGAGATATTGAAATCCGTCGTCTAGCAACAAGGTGTCGACCTGCCATTTGTCGATGGCAAACCGGCCGCTTTTCACTCTGTCTTTGTCCACCAGCACGATTACATCCTTTAAATTGTGAGCGAGCATGTACGGCTCGTCTCCCGCCGTCAGTGAGTCGAGCAGCAATGATTTTCCATCAGAAACGACGCGCGGTGGCTCGGAATCTCGACGGAACCAACTCCGCCAATCTCGTTTGCGAGGGATGCTTTTATAACCGCGACTGAGGATCGCCACTCGTCGTCCGCCCGCCTGCAATGCGCGGGCAAATTTCTCAACGATCGGCGTTTTACCCGTCCCGCCAACGGTAAGATTCCCGATGCTGATTACGAGGCAGCCGAGCGCGCGTTCGCGGAACACTCTCTTGCGATAGAGATAAAGCCGGGCTTGCACTACGCGATCGTAAAGAAGCGAGAGCCAGTAAAGAATCCCGCGAAGGACGGAAGCGCGCGCACCATGACGCCGTTCAAGGACGACATCAATTCCAAATTCTTCTAATTGTTCAAGGCGGCGGCCCATCTCAATGTTCAACCGTGAATTGAAACCCTCTCGCTGCCCTCGCTCGCTCGCCGCTACCCGTCGCGGCTTTGCCTTCTGTCTCAGCGATCCCTCGTCTCGGCTGGGCGTTGCGGAGTGGCAAGACCTGCGCCCCCCGGTTGCTCGCATGCGTGATGATCGTACGCGCAGGCGTCCTCGCAGCGTGCACCATGGCCGCTGCGACTTTTTTCGGCGCGTGAAGTGTGACAGCCGCAATCGTTGAACCGCTTCCACTAAGGAACGCACCAAGTGCGCCAGCGCGCTCAGCAGCCGCGATCACCCGTGGAAGAAAGGCAAGCAGTTTTGAACGAAATGGTTGATGCAGATAATCAGTGAAAGTGCCGCGCAGTTTCCTGTAGTCTTGCGATACGAACGCCGCTGTCAGCGCACATGCGTTTCCACAGTTTTCTACTGCCGCAATGCGTGAAATTTTTGAAGGCAATATTCTCCGAGCTTTCGATGTTTTAATTTTAAGTTCGGGAATCAGAAGCACGAAATGGAGGCGCGGGGAAACGTCGAAATGTTGAGTAGTATAGCCAAGCAACGACGGCTTGGGCAGCCGTCGGAAGATGACGGCTGGGAAGCCGTCATTCCTGGTCACTGTGAAGCCGCCAAACGTTGCCGGCGCAGCGTTGTCAGGATGGCCCTCCAGTTCGGCGCATATCCCGAAGATCGCAGCCCGGTCAAGCGGACTATCGCTCAGACGGTTCAAAGCAAGCAGCACACCAAGGCGAACGGTTGCGCTGCTGCCCAAACCGCGCGCGCGAGGAACCTGTTCCGCAATGCAATACGAAAATGAGAAGGGCCTACGGCGTGCATGCTTGAAGAATCGATCCGCTGCCTCGGAGACAATTCGCGGATGAGAGACAGAGCGCACACGGCTGCGCACCAGCGTCACACTATTGTGAATACGCAGCGCAACTCCGAGGCAATCAAAGCCAGGGCCCAAATTAGAAGTGCTTCCGGGAACACGAACGGTAACTCTTTGCATACATAAGCAGTCGGTTTGTCCGGCCAGCGGCATGCCCGTTTGCAGCCACGTGTGTGCGGGCTGTTCTCCAAGAATGCCCCGCTCGAAAAATACCGGCTGCAGGCCTGTGGCTACAGCGGATTGTACCGACGTCGGGTTTCCCGGCAACCCATCCATTGCGCGAGGTCGAATTCGAGGTATGCCCTTGGAGCACAGGAAGAAAATGAATTTTGGATGGATTGATCCAAGCTTGCTCCGTGACTTTCAGGCAGAGGGCACCGACGCCCATCGGCTGTGCACGATAGACGACGGCTGGGTGGAACGTTTCGGCAACGACATTCTCATCTCATATCGGAGAGTGCTGGCACGTGAACAACTCATTAAGGAGCTGCAGTCATGGACAAGCTCAGTCCGCTTCGCTGTGCGACGTGTGTTTGTGCGATTAGTTCCACGAAAAAGCGAACAACGCGAAGCGCCACATCTGACAATTGGCGATCCCGGCGATGCATTGCAGACCGTTGTCAGCGAACGACATTTGAGATTCGGCATCGACTTCGGCACAGGCTATTCACCGGGTCTGTTCCTGGACCAAAGAGAAAATCGCCGATATGTGCGTCATATCGCGCCCAGGCGACTGCTGAATTGCTTCGCTTATACCTGCTCGTTTTCGTTGTGTGCGGCATGTAGCGGGGCGAGCACCGTCAACGTGGATCTTTCTAAAAAATATCTTACGCGCGGACGCGAAAATTTTGCGCTCAACCAGATCCCAACGATCGATCACCGTTTCATTGCGGATGATGTGAGGTCCGTATTGCCGCGCCTTGGCAGGCGAGGCGAAAAATTCGATGCGATTATTCTCGACCCACCGACTTTTTCGCGTTCTCCACGAGGAAAGACCTTTCAGGTCAAGGATGATTTCGAAGATTTGCTCATCAGCGCTCTTGCGCTGGCAGAGCGTGACGGCCAGGTCCTGCTCTCAACCAATTGTTCGACGCTGAGCCAGTCGGCTCTGGAAGTGATGGCGCGGTACTGCCTCAAAGAAACGCGACGCATCGCGACGTTCCACCGGCCGTTCCCGCTTCCTGATTTTCTTTCAGGCACAGGCGCAAGCTCCATCTGGCTAGCTTTGCGTTGACAGTTTGAGGCGCGCAAGAGAGGATCATAATCCGAATCATTAATCGATATGGATCAGTTATCTGCCGAAATGGTTGCTGAATATCCGGAGCGCGGGATGCAGTGGGTGAAAGACCGAGTCGAAACGGTCGTCAACGAAACTGGAGATTACGTGCGCGAAAAGCCCACACAGTCTCTTCTGTATGCGTTTGCGGCCGGGTACATCCTGAATCGTTTGCCGCTGGGCCGATTGATCGGTGGACTTCTTCGTCTACTCCTGGTGGCACTAAGACCAGCCATAGTAATTTATGGCGCCGCCAAACTGTATCAATCCGCCCAGGAACGCGAATAGTGTTGTAGAGGCGCTTGTACCAAGCGCCTGTCCCAGGTTCGGCGTTTGACACAAACGCACATCACTCGTCCAGCGTAAATCCGATCTTCAACGTTACCTGCCAGTGTTCGATTGCGCCCTCCTCAATATAGCCGCGGGTTTCGGACACCTCGAACCACCGCATATTGCGAACCGTTTTCTTCGCACGGGTGAGCGCATTCCGGATCGCTTCTTCAAATCCGTTGGGAGAAGAGCCGACTATCTCGATTTTTTTGTAAACGTGTTCAGCCATGCACCATTGTTTCGCGGTTCGCAATGGAACACAATAAAAACCCGGGTAAGGAGCGGCGGTCTCAAGTCCGCCGCCCAGAGTAGCGCGAGCGTCCTCGCTTGCGAAACTTCCCAGAAGGCGCAAGCGGGACGCTTACGCTACGTCGTGATTGCTCAGCAAATGTGCTTTACAAACACCTCGTGAGTCCGGCAGCCTTGCAAGGTGCGAAAGTTGGCTGGCGTTTTGCTAATCCTGGTAGCTGTTGGCTGCTCCGCGAGTGCACAGGACCAGGAAAAAAAACTACTCGACCGGCTCCTCAAACCGGACATGAAGCTTAAAAATGATGCGCAAAACAAAAAATTTGTAGCCGACGGATCATCGCCGATCAACAAGCGCGCAACTGTGGGAACCTTTTTCGTTCACCAGAAAACGCATTCGAAGAAATTCTCTGGAACACGAGACTTCTCGACGACGCAATTTTATTCCCAGACTTACCAAGGAGGACGCAAAGCCTCCGAAGTTTCATCCCGGCGATCAGTTGCAAATACTCGTTCCGCGTACGCAAATCAGACCGCTCGCGGCGTTCGCGAGGCTCCTCAATCCAAGAAAAAGGTTGCCTCGCGCGCATACGCCGGGAGCCGGCCCTTTCTGGACGAAGGAAAGAGTCAAAAATCGCTAAACCAGCAGAACGCGCCGCTGACCATCGATCAGGTGCGCGAGCTGCTGAACAAAAACAAGTAGCGCGCTCGCGTCCATGTCGAGCGAAGTCGAGACATCCCGAGGACTTACCCTCGGTCTATTACCACGGGATTCCTCGACTTCGCTCGGAATGACGATAGTGAAGTGGTGATGCAACCGGACGAAGCTCTCGCATTATTAAAACAAGGTTCGGCGCAGATCATCAACGAGAGCGATTTACGTGAAAAGCTTGCGTTCGATCGGCCCTTACGCATCAAACTCGGTGTCGATCCTACTACGTCAGACATTCACCTCGGCCATACCATCGTTTTACGAAAACTGAGGGAATTTCAAGACCTGGGCCACCAGGCCATTCTGATCATCGGCGATTTCACTGGAATGATAGGCGACCCGAGCGGGCGATCCGTTACCCGGCCGCACCTGACCCACGAGGAAGTGATGGCAAACGCGGCGACCTACCGGGAGCAAGCCTTCAAAATTCTTGATCCCGCGCGCACGGAAACTGTTTGCAACGGCGACTGGTTTCGGGCCATGTCGTTCGAGGACGTCGTTCGCCTGAACAGCCGCGTGACGTTGCAGCAGATCTTGCAGCGAGAGGATTTTAAGACGCGCATAGAACAACAGCACCCGATCCGTGCCCACGAAGTCCAATATCCAATCATGCAGGCATGGGACTCGGTGATGGTGAAAGCTGATGTCGAACTCGGCGGGACGGATCAACTTTTTAACATTTTAATGGGCCGTGACTTCCAACGAGAGGAGGGCATGTCGCAGCAGGTTGTCTTTTTGCTGCCCATTCTCGAAGGCTTGGACGGCGGCAAGAAAATGAGCAAGAGCCTTGGCAACTACGTTGCAGTCAACGAAGCCCCATCAGAGATGTTCGGAAAATTGATGAGCATTTCCGACGAATTGATGGCACGATACTACGAATTGCTTCTGCACCGCGAACCGCCGTCCGGCATGCATCCGCTGGAAGCGAAGAAGCAGCTCGCCTCAGAAATCGTGCAAACGTATCACTCAGCCCAGGCGGCCAAAAAAACATTGGATGAATGGAACACCAGATTCAGCAAACGCGAATTGCAGCACGCCGATCTCCCAGCCTTCTCCCCAGCTGAACGGGAAGGACTCACTGCAGTGACCCTCCTTTCGAATGTTTACCGCGAAGTGTTCGACCTGAATAAATCGCACAGCGAAATATCACGACTAATAAGGCAGGGAAGTTTCGAGGTCGACGGCGTCAAGATCCAAGATCCCAAGACAAAAGTTACCCTTCGCCCAGGCCAGGTTCTCCGCCTCGACCGAAAACACGCCGTGCGAGTCGTGTAAAGCGGCCTTTGGAGAGCAAGCCCCACGAAATTTTGGCGTCCAAAACTTTTTTGTATTGACACCTTGTTCGCCGTTTGAGAAAAGGCGCACCCCTACGTTAACCCCAGACATACCCCCCAAGACTTCCAGAGTCGCCGCGTCCCATCAGGACAGCGGGCTCGCTTGCTCCCGAAAACGCAGCCTTTTCCCAGGCGCGCCGCACGTCGGAGTTATCGCAGACGAAGGAATGGGATTGGCTCGTCGGCTGCCAGCGAGTGGGAAGGAACACAAAACCATTATGAAAAGAATAATCATTAATCTGCTTTCGGCGATTTTCATTTGCCTTCAGTTGCCTCTGATGGCTCAGGACACCGCGCCAGACGATCCAACCACGGCCATGACGCTGGACGCCGGCGAGCCGATCACCAGCAATGAACCGGGAAACAATGAGGAGGTGGCCGCCGACCCAACCTACATCCCACCTCAAGGACCTTATAGTCCGGAGCTTCCTGAATCCGGCGGGACCTACGAAGGCCCGGTCGGTGTGACGGAAATTTTCAATGGGAACGTCGCCACGGGTTGCAGTTATGATCCGCTCGGGCATTCCGCTACTCGCGCAATCGATGACATTGTCGTCCCGGGCGCGCTCGGGAAATACCCGCTGAAGATGACCCGCTATTACAACAGCCGTGCGCAATATTACGGGCTGGGTGCGATTGCGTTGAGCCCCGGCTGGTCACACGAATATTCGTGGCTCCTTTGGAGCGCTGGCCACAAGGTCGTTTCTCCTCACGGCGGCGTTTATGATGATTTTTGCGGTGTCCCGGTCGGGGTTTCCGAGGGATGGGAGCAAAGGACCGACGCATTCAACGGCACTTGGCGGCTTGCCGATGGTGGCAAGGTCATTTTCGTAAATGGCGCGGCGCTCTATATCGATGATCCCTACGGCGTGCGAACGACGATCACTTATGGCCCCAACGGGATTTTGAAAGTTACAGAAGCGGGCGGCAGATACTTGCAATTCAGTTATGGTCCGGTGACCGATCCCGATGGGACTCTCATGCTAACTCGTGTGGAAGCGCACGCGTTGGGGAATGCCACTGTTACTGACTGGGTAAATTACAGCTATACTACTGTTTCGCCTGGAGTGCAGCACCGCGAGAAAAAGATGTTGACCCGGCCCACTATTCAGACAGCAACCCGAACGACCTTAACGACAACACTCACGCGCATTACGCATACGGTAATGACAATGTTACCGAAGGTCCGACAACGCATAAGGAACATCCCTTGCTCGAGCGCGCCGACGATGTCCGGTACAACGGGCCGATGCGCACGATCCGATATGAATACGAAAATGGCGGTCCGCACGGCGCGATCGTTAATGAAAAATATCCCGGTTATCTCGTGTCGGCAATTTCGCCGGCCGCTGGCACAGCAGACACTTTCACTGAAACGCGCGGCGATAACGCGACGCGCTCCTTTACCTATACACACATGTATCACTGCCATGGCACTGAGTGCGGCGTTTGCTCCGATGTGGAGGCCAACGATCCGCCCCACCAAATGCTCACCACTTACACCGATTTTCAGGGACGCTCGACCGTCATAGGGTATGATTCCCACTGGTACATCAATTCCGTTCGAGACGCTAATAGCCATACGACTAGCTATACTCGCGGCCCGGGTCCGCCCACCGGCATTGGCCAGATTACGCGGATTACTCATCCTGGCGGTGCACATATCGATTACACCTATTACAACGAGGGCACCGGCCACATTGGAGGTCATTACATCAATACCGTTACCGACGAACGGGGGAACGTGACGGTTTATATTCGCGATGGGAATTACCGCGTCACTGGCATCAATTACAAAAACAGCCAAAACGAGGTCCTAGCACACGAAGAATTCGTTTATAACAATCTCGGCGAGGTCACGCGACACAAACTCAAGAACGGCAAATATGTCCATTATCAGTACGACAACCGCTGGCGACTAACGGCAAAATGGAACCCAACCACAAATGACACAGCCCAATCGGGCGATCCGAAGACGACCTACAGCTATTGGAGCGCTGTGGCTTGGGCAGATCGCGTTTATCAAGTGACCTTGCCGGCAAACGGAAATAACCAAACAGCGTACGAGAGATACGAGTACGATCGCAATAGTAACAGCGGCGCTTGTGCCGGTCGCGGCTTGGTGACCAAAATTACGCACGCCGACGGAAAGTATCAGTCGTTCAACTACAGCCAGTTTGGTAACAAGATGTGGGAAGAAAACGAACTGCGCCAACGCACAACCTATACGTACGACAACTTCAATCGTGTCCTCAGTGTCAAAAATCCACTGAACAAAACTGAAACGTTCGAATATCTCAAGCCCAACACCGCTTCAGCATATCTGCACACGACCAGCTCAGTTTACAAGCACACCAGTCGGGCGGGAATCGTGACCACGAACGTTTACGACCCGAACTGGCGCAAAACCTCGACCACAGAGGCTTCCGGCCCTCTGAACCTGACTACGCGATTTGCATACGATCTTGTGGGCAACCTGACCGACGTGACCGATCCGCGAAACAAGATCACTCACAACGTCTACGATAATCGCGATCGAAAAACATCTACCACCGAAGCTTACGGCATCGCGGGTCAGGCGGCGACCACGGTATGGCATTACGATCCCGCCAGCAATATTAATCAAATCAATCGCTCTGACGGTGTTACTGAAACCAAAGTGTTTGATGCTTTGAATCGAGTAACCTCGCACACCGTGCCGCGCCAGGTGATTGGAGGGAACGAAATCAGTCTGATCACGCGGTTCTATTACAATGCGTCTGGAACGCTCCAGAGCGTTACCGACCCAAATGGCCGCAATACCAGCTTTACCTACGACGCATCGGATCGAAAGATCACAATGACGTATCCTGGCAGTAATGGCAGCCAACAGTGGGCTTATGACAATGCGGGTAACCTCAAGAGCCGGACGACGGTCAACAACGAAACTCAAAACTTCTTCTACGATATTCGAAATCGCAAAATCACGATGACCTGGAGCAACGGCGCGGACTCCGCCAATTTTACTTATGACGATGCGAACAGGTTACTGACCGCGAACAATACAAATTCCACCGTTACCCGCGCCTACAACGCCGCGGGCCGTCTCACCCAGGATCAGCAAAATGTTACTGGACTCGGGATCAAGAATGTTACCTATCCGCAGTACGATGACGATGGGAGGGTGACGCAACTTTCGGCGGCCGGCGTTTACGATTATACATTTGGTTACGATGCTGCCGGGCGCTTCAAAACCATTTCGACCGGCGGCTCCGTCAAATTCGAATATGACTATGACGCCGCCTCGAACGAAACGCATCGCTACACTTACTTGAGCGGTGTGACCATCGACCAGATCTACGCTCGGGATAGCTTGAATCGTATGTCCAGTCGTGTGTTGAAAAAGAACGGGACGACCATCTCCGGGACCACAGAGGCTTACACGTATGACCACATGAACCGGATAACGGAAACCAATCGAGCTGGCGCGGCGGATAGCTTTACCTATTATAAGAGCGGCGAACTTATGAGGGCGCAATACGGCGGTGGACCGCATGCGCCTTACACCGAAGGACAGGATCCTGACCTGGATACTACCGACACGATCGATCCTAATGGCAACTATCAGCCGCCGGAGACGGAGGAGCCCGAACCGGCGCCGCCGCCGGATGACGCACCGCCACCGGATCTGACGGCGAACACCACCCCGTCCCCCGACTTCACTCCGCCGAGCGACACGCCGCCTGCCGAAGATCCTGGCAAGGGAGAAAAAACCGTGGAGGATTATCTGGGCGACGGCAACATGGGACCAGAAGGTCCAGGGCAACCGGAATTACCCAGCGGGCGCAACGTAGCGTACGTTCTGGACAAGGCAGGCAACCGGACCAGTGTGACTGATAACGTGAACGGAAACGCCACCTACGCGCCCAACATTGTCAATCAGTACACGTCAATGGCCGGAAGCCCGGTCACCAACGGCTCCGAGCACGAGATCCGCACTTACAACAGCGTAACGTACAGTTACATCAACGACGAACGCCTGAAACACGTGACCAGCGGGAGCAATAACTATTCCCTCTATTACGATGCGCTGGGCAGATGCGTAAAACGCGTGGTCAACGGTGCTATCACCTATTACATCTACGATGGTGAAAAACCGATCCTCGAATACAGATCAACCGATCTGGGTAATCCGGCCAAGAATGTTTATGGCAAAGGGATCGATGAGATTTTGATGCGTTTCGATCCCACTCTTACGCAGAATAAGACGTTTTATTATCAGCAGGACCACGAAGGCAGCGTGACCCACCTTCTTAGCACCAGCGGCGACGTGATTGAGAAGTATAAGTATGATGCCTTTGGCCTGCCGTTCATCTACGACGCTAACGACACTCTGCTCTCCTCCTCCGCCAAAAGCAATCGCTTCATGTTTACTGGAAGAGAGTACGCCAACCTGTTTAATTTCTACGAATACCGTGCCCGAGCCTACAATCCAACGCTGGGCCGGTTCATGAGCGAAGACCCGAAACTGTTTGTGCGACGCATTGGGCTTAACAAAGCCAGTAACGCGCTGAGCGAGTCAGCAGAAGAATGGTCCTTTATGAAGCATCCCGATGAGGCTGAATTCAACCTATTTCGGTACTGCGGAAACGACCCCATCGACAAAGTCGATCCCCTCGGACTACTGGAGTTTAGATTTGGTAGCTCGTTTTCAGAAAGTGCGCAAAAGCAGTTTTTAGAGGCTGTGCGACTAGGATCCTCTACCAGCGAACGCGGCAAGTACCTCGCCAATTTACCTGGTACAGTTACCGTGTTTGCTACGGATTCGACCCACTCGACTCAGGCAATTAAGGATAACGGAAAACTGCAGCTGTTCTTAAATCCAAGGGACCCTGCATTTTTGGATCCTCAAAGTAGGCGCAATTTCCAGCAATTTCCCACGGAGTTGCCTCCATCTGATGCCAAAGGACGTGCTACCGTCGTGTTCCATGAATTTGGTCATTTCACCAATGGTTTGAAATCGAAGGATGAAAATAAGTGGGGCGGCCATAACGTACGCGATAATGAGAATCCAGTGCGCCGTGGTCTGAAGTTGGATGATCGGGAGTCTTATAAGGGCGTGCCGATCAAGCGACCGTACTGAGCATGAAACTACTTACGGTATTGCTTGCCATCCTGATTTCCGGTTGCTGCACCTACATAACCAAGCAGGACGCTATACGAATTGCTAAAGAAGAAATCAAGCGCCGCAGTTTCCCACTTCCGGCAGTTTACGTAGTTGACGCCACACGAGCGACGCCCATCACCGAGTCAGGACCTGAGGTTCCGCTTTATATGGTCACTTTCAATCAGCCTGATCGCTCGCCAACAGATACGCTGTACGAAATCGATGTGAATCGCTGCACCGGAAAAATTGAAGCGTTTGGTGATTTACGAAAGAGTCATTTGTTTCGAGTTAGCGGAGCCGCCATCGAACAAAAACGAGATGGGAGGTGGGTGCCAGTGAGGCATTAATTTTCGCCGATTGGAAAAGATACTAGGGCACAGGACAATACCGCCACCGGATCTGACGGCGAACACCACACCGTCCCCCGACTTTACTCCGCCGAGCGATGTGCCGCCTGCCGAAGACCCTGGCAAGGAGGATAAGACAGTGGAGGATTATCTGGGCGACGGCAACATGGGACCAGAAGGTCCAGGGCAACCGGAATTACCCAGCGGGCGCAACGTAGCGTACGTTCTGGACAAGGCAGGCAACCGGACCAGTGTGACTGATAACGTGAACGGAAACGCCACCTACGCGCCCAACATTGTCAATCAGTACACGTCAATGGCCGGAAGCCCGGTCACCAACGGCTCCGAGCACGAGATCCGCACTTACAACAGCGTAACGTACAGTTACATCAACGACGAACGCCTGAAACAGGTGACCAGCGGGAGCAATAACTATTCCCTCTATTACGATGCGCTGGGCAGATGCGTAAAACGCGTGGTCAACGGTGCTATCACCTATTACATCTACGATGGTGAAAAACCGATCCTCGAATACAGATCAACCGATCTGGGTAATCCGGCCAAGAATGTTTATGGCAAAGGGATCGATGAGATTTTGATGCGTTTCGATCCCACTCTTACGCAGAATAAGACGTTTTATTATCAGCAGGACCACGAAGGCAGCGTAACCCAACTTCTTAGCACCAGCGGCGACGTGATTGAGAAGTACAAGTATGATGCCTTTGGCGTGCCGTTCATTTACGACGCTAACGACACTCTGCTCTCCTCCTCCGCCAAGAGCAATCGCTTCCTGTTTACTGGAAGAGAGTACGCCAACCTGTTCAATTTCTACGAATACCGTGCCCGAGCCTACAATCCGATCCTGGGTCGGTTCATGAGCGAAGACCCGAAGCTCTTCGACGCCGGCGATTACAACCTCTTCCGCTACTGCCACAATGATCCGGTGGATTTGGTTGACCCGATGGGAACTGATTATGGACCGTTTGAATCCGCCGATCAAGCGTATCGTTTTTTCGACGCTAAGTGGAATGCTATCTCCAAGAGGGAAAATCAGGAATACCGTGTCGACGTGTACCGCATGCCGAGCGGACATATTTATGTAACCGACCCAACATTCGGACAAGGAGATACGGCTGCGCGACCACCGATTTCGGTTAACGGTGCCGAACGTATAGCAATTTCGCACTCGCATGGCACTTGGAGCAAAGGATTCGTTGACGAGCACAAGAAACAACACATCACAGGTCGTGCAAAAGATGCAGCCCACGATGACTTCCACTCAGAGAAGCCTTCTTTGACGGACGAAAAGACAGCAAAGTACATCACAATTTATACGAGCACACCAGGGGACGAAGGCTGGAAACAAGGACCCGGTGACAAAGAAGCACAGCGCGTCCGGCCATTGAGAGATTCAAACGACAAACCCGTTAACGCCTACCCGTATTTAAGCCCCGCGGAGGTTGAGAAAAGAGAGAAGACAGAGCGTCTCCCGGGATACCGCGGCGAAGGGGTTCCGCTGATGAAGTCGCATTAACTCCAACAAAAATATGAAAACTATCCATCTTTTCTTCTTGGCCACATCCTTTTTTGTGGCTGATCCGATGTTCGTGGTGGCGCAATCTCAATGGACGCAGGTAGCCAAAATTAGAGGTCGAGAGGCGCAAGCAATTGCGGTTGCCGTCCGAGAGTTTGAAAAGCATAAAGGTTCCAAAACCGAAAAGGGCGAACCGGTCTACGGCGACTTAATTCATTACGATGTTTATCTCGCCAAAAGAGGGGAGGTCGTAGAAGTCGGTTTTTCGCCGGATTTAGGGCCCGTCGATCGAAAGGAAGGCACGGTGGGCGGTAGTACGCAATACGGGTTAGAGACATACTATGAGGTCTCGCTGAAGACTCTTAAGATTCTAAGGCAAACGTTCGCGCGTTAAGCTGCCACGAAGATGACAAAGGGGCGAGAGGAAAGAGTGGAATAGGGAAATAGGGGTCACCCTGGGCTTGCCCCGTTTTCTCGGACAGTCAGGAAAAGGGGTCGGGGCTAAGTATTGACACAGCCTCGGATGAGGTGCAGTCTTTGAGCCATGGCTCGGCCACTGCGGATTGAGTATTCGGGGGCAATTTATCATGTGCTTAGCCGAGGAGATCGGCGCGAAGCGATCTTTCGCACCGAGGCGGATCGAAAACTTTTTCTGGAATTGCTGGCACGGACTTGCCAGCGGACTGGCTGGCAGATTCATGCTTATTGTCTGATGGGTAATCATTTTCATCTGGTGGTGGAGACACCGCGCGGCAATCTGAGCGCGGGCATGCAATGGCTGCTGGGTTCTTACACCCAGCAGTTCAACCGCCGTCATGGTTTGTGGGGTCACCTGTTTGGTGGCCGTTACAAAGCGCTTCTGGTGGACGCTCGTCAGGGCGGCGGCTATCTGCGGCAGGTATGCGATTACGTGCACTTGAATCCGGCACGGGCAGGGCTTTTGAGCGACAAGGAGAAAGTGCATCGGTATCGTTGGAGCAGCTGCGGGCATTATCTCCAGAGCAAGAAAAAGCGCCCGTTCTGGCTGAGGAGCGATCGGTTAATGGGCGAGCATGGACTTTTGAGCCAGAGCGCGCGCAATCGCCGGGAGTTTAGCCGTAGGATGGAAAATATGCGGCAAGAAGCTAATGCTCCGCAGTCGCTGCGGGCGATTCGTCGCGGATGGAAATTGGGAGCGGAAGACTTTTTGGATTGGATATTAGAAAAAGTCGAACCGGTTACCGGGGAAGCTCATCCTCGGGCTGAGCGGGATGAGACCGAGCAAGCCAGGGCTTGGCGCATCGTGGGGGAAGAGCTCAAAAAAGCCGGTTGGAGCAAGGTGGAGCTGAAGCGACGGCGCAAGGGCGACCCCATCAAAGTAGCGATGGCACGTCGGCTGCGTGAGGAAACGGCGGTGAGTTTGAAATGGATCGCAGAAAATCTGCACATGGGCACCTGGACGCATGTCTCCAATCGCCTTTACCACTGCCGAAAATAAACAGTGTCAATACTTGGCTCCGACCCCTACACGCCCCCCGAATTGCTGCTGCACTGCGGACCGCCATCCGGCATGCATCCGTTGGAAGCGAAGAAGCAGCTCGCCTCAGAAATCGTGCGAACGTACCACTCAGCCGATGCGGCCGAAAAAACATTGGATGAGTGGAACACCAGATTCAGCAAACGCGAATTGGAGCACGCCGATCTCCCAGCCTTCGCCCCAGCTGAACGAGAAGAACTCACCGCAGTGACCCTGCTTTCGAATGTTTATCGCGACGTGTTCGACCTCAACAAATCGCACAGCGAAATATCACGACTAATAAGGCAGGGAAGTTTCGAGGTCGACGGCTCCAAGATCAAAGATCCCAAGACAAAAATTACCCTTCGCCCAGGCCAGGTGCTCCGCCTCGATCGAAAACACGCTGTGCGGATACGCTAGCCTGAGCCAAAGCCGTTCACCGGGAACACCCCGATCGCCAGCATATGTCTATCAAGCGTGAGCCGGTTGCAGCACGGGCATGACCCGCGGCCGCTCCAGATAGCTTGATCTGATTCCCTCGAAGTGCGCACGTACGCTACGCAGTTCGGCGCTGACAAAGCTGTCCACGAAATGCAGGCGTCGATCCAGCCATGCGAACAATTTATTTTTGATCTCGTAATGGATCGCAAGAGTGATCTCCGTACACTGCGGCCGGATCTGTGCGAAATCGACGAGGCCCAGGACGGAAATGTTCCCGCCAGCAGACTCGAACGCATATTGGTCGGGTGAATCGCTGTCCACCGAAAGCAGTACCGTGTGCGCTTCGAACCCGAACGGGCCGCGGAAACTGAAATCGACCGTTTTGGACGATGTCACGGTTGCGCGGGTCCCCATCAGGAACTGCCGCCGATAGGATTGAATACTGGCCAGGCGTGCTTTGCACTCTGCCAGCGGTTGGCTCATGTGTAAGGTTTTTTCTAGGAGCATAAGATTTATGGTTTTCGGAGCTTTTGTTAAGCAATAGCAATGCCATCTCCTTTCCGAAGGGAATCTGGCCGCAAAAGGCCAAATAGTGTTCGTTTTTGATACAACGTTGTATCAGCCCGACACGCTCAATAACCCACGCGGGGCGTGTCGTTTATAGGCCTCTTGCTCAGGCTTTTTCCTAGGATATCAGTAGCCGCTCTCAGGCCACTTGCTCTATGCGTTCTGATACCGCTCCTGAGCGACACTCTTCGATCGTATGCATCATCGAGCGAAAAATCCTGGCACCGTCTGCACTGCCCAGCCGCGTATCGGAAGCGCGGTCTGGGTGGGGCATGAGACCGAATACGTTCCGTTCGGGATTGCAAATTCCAGCGATGTTTTCGATCGAGCCGTTCGGATTCGATTCGGGGACGGGCCGACCCTGTTCATCCGTATAGCGCAAGATTACCTGCTGATTTGAATTCAACTCGTGCAGCGTTTGTCGATCCGCAAAGAAACAGCCTTCGCCATGCGCGACCGGCAGGCGCAGAAGTGTTCCTTTTGGACAGCCGTGCGTGAACGGCGAATCATCCACCTCGACACGCGTAGTGACCATGTCGCACACAAAGCGTAAAGAACGGTTTCGCACCAGCGCGCCCGGCAACAGACCGGTCTCGCACAAAACCTGAAAGCCATTGCATGTGCCAAGCACAAGTTTGCCTGCTCGCGCGCCGCTGATTACGGCTTTCATGATCGGCGAAAACCGCGCGATAGCGCCACAGCGGAGATAATCGCCGTATGCAAATCCGCCCGGCAACACGATCGCATCGAAATTATCCAGCGAAGTTTCCTTGTGCCAGACGTATTCAGCGTGCAATCCGTCGAGCCCGTTGATCGCCGCGACACAATCCTGGTCGCAATTGGACCCGGGAAACTGAATGACGGCAAAGTTCATGGCGTTAACGCGCACCGGCAGCTGCGCGCTGCTCCGCATGGTAATCGTTAACGACGAGACAGGCGTGGATGACTCCCGGAATCCACCCTAGCAGCGTCAGAATAATGCTGAGAAAAAAGCTCGCAATTCGCCCAGTCATCAGCACGGCCAGCGGCGGAAAAACCACGCAGAAAAAATATCGTAGCGCTTTCATTCCAGACTCTTCCTCTTTCCTCGCGTCTTGCCCTTGGTGCTTGTTTTCCCTTGCCCCTTTCCTTGTTGATCCCTCTGCAATTCATAATCCTCGATCACCGGGTTAGATAGTAAATCGCGGCAAAGCTGATGCAGACGCGATTCAAGGTCACCATTTTCTCCTTCTACATCGATTTCCATGTATTTACCGATTCGCACCCGGCGCACTTCGGGCATTCCCAAATGCCGCATTGCATCACGTACCGCGTTTCCCTGTGGGTCGAGCACCGCTGCCTTTGGCATCACGATCACTTTGGCATTCATCACCGCACAATATTGCGGCGATCACCGGCGACAAGCGCAATTCCCGTCCGATTCGAGAAAAACAAAAAAAAGCAGAGAGAAACGCCGTACTTTTTTGCTTGAGAAACGCTTTAATAGGTCGCGCCGCGCCAGCGCGCGACGCGACTTGTTTTCATTCGTTCGCCTCATCTGCGCCGCATATGTTTCAATCCGCGCGTCGCGCGCTCGCGCGACGCGACCCGCAATAACGGGAGCATGTTCTCCATGTCGGTGCGTTTCAATCCGCGCGTCGCGCGCTCGCGCGACGCGACCAAACTCGCTCGAAGCGTTGGCTACAACGACGCTGTTTCAATCCGCGCGTCGCGCGCTCGCGCGACGCGACTGCGGCGCAGTTTCTAGCCTGCGCCACAAGGGTTTAACATACCTTCAGCGCGAAGGTATCAAATTTCGTCGCTCTCGCGTATTTTAAAATGTCAAAGAACAGCCGCTTACTGCATTCAGCGAGGATGTTATCACGTCGCGCGAATGCAAAGCTCGCGCCCCGGCACTCCAGGTTCGCGGATTCAAAATCATAATACCAGAGGTTCTTCTAGATCGATGGGCTTTGTGACGCCATGATGCTCGACTTTGTCAGCGGCGATTTCATCCAAGAAATAGAAGCGGAGCGAATCTTTCGTCGCATCGATTTCCTTGAGCAATCGATCACGCAGGGTAGCCCATTCGGTGCGACCGACCTGACATTCAAACACCGATTTTTGCGCTCTCACTCCGTAATCTTTGCACGCTTGAGCAACTCGTCGCAGGCGCCGCTGACCCGCTTTTTCCACGGTTGAAACATCGTATGTGATAAGGACAAACATCTTACTTTGGAATGAATGGCGTGTAGTAGGGAATGTCGCCACGCAAATGGCGCGCAAGGATTCGCGCTTGAACAAAAGGCAACTGACCAATGCGGAGCTGCTGGCCGAGCAGGGCGTGACCAAGCGTTTCTCTTTTGCGCTCTTGATAAGACTGAATAACGAGTTTCCGTCCCGAATCGGTAAGCTCGACAGCGCCCCCTTCTCGCTCGCGAAAATGTCCGGCGCCGATTTGCTGGCGATTGATAAGTGTCACGGCGAGTCGATCAGCCAACCAGGGGCGAAATTCTTCGAGAAGATCGAGCGCAAGTGATGGCCGATTGGGGCGGTCGACGTGGAGAAAACCGACGAAAGGATCGAGACCAATGGCAGTAAGCGCGGCGACGCAGTCGTGCCGAACAAGCGCGTAAAGAAATGAGAGCAGACAATTGATGCGATCGCGCGGTGGGCGGCGGGAGCGATTGCTGTAAACAAATTCTTCCCGCTGCTGTTTCAGTAACAAATTGAAAGTCGAAAAGTAATCCTCTGACGCCGCGCCCTCGACACCGCGAACGGGATCGAGAGGATGGCGACAACCGGCGCCATCAATTGGTGAGGCGAGCAAACGCAACTGGCGGGCGAGCGCGTCTGCCGTGGATTCCAGGCGTTGCCGCTCATCAGCCGATTCGGTGTCGCGCGCCGCGCGCAGCAGACTATTTCGACTGTTTTGGATTTTTCCGGCAACAATCCTCTGCGCAATGGACGCGCATTTTTCCATCGAATCCGCAGCCCGAAATTGCGCCCGCCGCAGCATCACGCTCGTGTCGGCTACGCCGGTCAACCGCGCCTGGAGATATCCGTTCTCGGTCAGATAATTAACGGCAACTCCATTCTCCCAGCAGAGGCCCAGCGCGGGTCCGGTCATCGTGCTCGCACCGAAAACACACACTGATTCAAGATGATGAATGGGAATGGAAAGCTTCCGCATCTCGATGGCAGACTGACGGTCGCGCTTCCCGTCAGGCAAATCCGCTGGATAAACCGGCACTTCGATTTGCAACGTAAGATGATCCCGCGCGATGAAGCTGCCCGGCGTAAGCAGGTACAGTGTGTTTTGCACTATCTCGCTCATGCTCGTCAGACGCGAAACAAAACCTCAGAGGCGCGCTGCGCGGCTCTGGGATTCTCCGTGACACTCGGCAGGCAAACCTCGAACAGCGAGCACTCCTCGCACGCCGGCTTGAAAATGGCTCGCGGCACTTCGCCCAGCTCAAGTAATTGATGCAGTTCAGTGATGGCTTTCTCGGTCAATTGTCGTAGCTCAATCGTGAACTCAACTTCGCGCCGGCGTTTGCTGGCGGCATGAAACACCGCTCCGCGGTGAACCGTTATGCCGAACATCTCTTCCAGACAGAGCGCTTGCGCGCACAGTTGGGCGTCATCGTTATCGAACCGGCGGCGTTTGCCTTTTTTGTACTCGACCGGACACAGCGATTTGGGAGTTTCAGATTTCGGATCTGGAATTACTTCTACGATGTCGCACTTCCCGGAGAGCCCGAGTCGCTCCGACCAAACCGGCAAAGACCGCCAAACCAGCGTGCCTTTAGCGACCTCATACCCCGGCAAATCCGCGTGCTCGTGCGCGATGTCGCCGAGAACTGTGTGGATGTTTTCCTCGCGCCAGCCCTCGATGGCCTTTAACGCCGCTCGGCGACAACAGTAGAGGAAGTCGTTGAGGAGGCTGAGGGGAAGTTGCTCGATGGTTTCAGGCATAAAAGGCTCCCGCTTTCTGGGCTTCCAACAATGGCAGTATCCCTTTCATGTAGCCCAGGAAATCGTCGTATTGCTCCGGGCGTAAGGCGAGCAATTCTTCTCCAAAGCCAATGGGCTTTGGATCAAGGTCTGGCAGACGTGATTTCCAAATTTGCACGCTGTTCAGCATGACTTCCTTCGCATTCGGGAACTGCACTGGATCCTGTGATTCAAACCGTTCGATCAATTCCTGATTCACTAGGACTGTTTGCGTGTCGGCAGTGATCAGCCGGCAGAGGTTGGCGACTTCGGGATAGTCAGCGTCCTTCTCGTGCTGAAGGATATTTCTGGCGAGGCTTTCGGTTTGACCGAAGTCGAGATTGATTTCTCGCTGCAAAGCTTCTGTGCAGTGATCGGGATCCGCTTTGCCTTCGCGCAACATGTCCGCCAGAACTCGGCGGGACACTTTGAAATGCGGATGCAAGGTGAGAAAGGCTTCCTCATCGTGACGGAAATCCCAAACCTCGGAGTCAGGATATTCCGAGGAGCGGTTCGCCCGGCCGCTAACTTGCAGCAGATTCACCAAGCCGCAGCTTTCTCGGAACGCGGTGCGAAAGGAAAAATCCACACCGGCTTCGACACAACTGGTCGCGACGAGAATCCATTCGTTGTCCGCACGGTTCTTCAACCGCATGCGAACGCGTTCAACAATCCGGCCTCGGTCGCGCGGCGAAAGGGCAGTGGAAAGATGCTCAACCTGCGTTCCCAATCCACACATAGAGCGCAGATGATTCGCGAAGATGGCAGCGGACTGGACGGTGTTAAGAATCACTAACCGTGCACCCGGCTTCGATTGCACGACCTCGGCAAGTCCACTCAGCGACAGCCTTTCTGATTTCGTCCTTAATTCTACGCGATTGATCTCGAGGGCGGCAGCGTCTCGGCGCAGTTGATCATTAACCAATTCCGCTACAGGCGGGCGTTCAGCGGCGGGGACGAAGTCCGGCAAATCCCAGAAGCGTGCCAACGAGCCACTGGCTAGGACGAGATGGCATCCCCAATCATCGCAAAGTTCACCCAGCCATTTCCACATTTGCGGCCAAAGCGGCGCAGGCATGGCCGCATGCGTTTCGTCTACGAAGATCGCGGAACCGGGAACCTGGTGAAGCTTGCGCAGCGCGGTCGTTCTGTTGCCCGCTAAGGTCTCGAAGAACTGGACCGCTGTCGTCACGACCACCGGCGCATCCCAGCGCTGCGTTAGTTGGCGGAGGTCGCGCCAGTTTTCACCCTTGAACTCGACGCGATGATGATGAGCAGCGACAACTTCATCGGCAGCCTCGCCCTCGAGCACGAGCGCGCGACGGTAAACATCAACCGATTGATCGATGATATTCGTGTAAGGCAAGATCACGAACACCCGGCGCAAGCCGCGATCGTGCGCAACCTTGAGCGCGTGCGCCATGATCGCCGTGGTCTTCCCGGTGCCTACCGGACTGTCACATGCGACAATGCGTTCACCGCCGGTCAATTCGCGGTCGCGGCACGCATGATAAACCCGATGGCGAATCCTGAGACGTAATCGTTCTTGTTCCGTGACCGGAGGCTCCACTGGACTCAAGCCAGCGACGTATTGATCGAGCCGCGCCAACCTTTCGGCAGCGCGCAGAGGCAAGCCGCGAAGCTCACGTTCGTTCCGGTAGTGTTGGGCAGTGTCGCTGTGATCGGCGTCCACTAGACAGGAAAGGGCGAGCCGGCGGATCAACCCTTGAAACAAAGTATTTTGAACAACCCCCACCGTTGGAAACAAGTGATGATGCTGATTTAGATAGGCATCGAGATATTCCTCAGTCCGTTGCCAAGCGCTCTGGCCAAGTCCGATGAGATCGCTCGTGTCTCGGAAGGCCAGGTTCAATTTGTTGGCGATCTTGGCTTTCTCCTTTGGAAAAGATTGCAGTCCGATGTGGTGCGCGTAAGCGATGAACGCGGCCTCGAACTGCTTGAGCCGCAACAAGTGGGCAGTGCCAGCCTCAACATGATTGTAGCGGTATTTGTTCTTCCGATTGTGTCTCAGAATTTCCTGAAACAATTCGTCCAGCTTCCCCAGATCATGGTAGGCGGCGGCACGTTCCACTGCGGCCACAAACGGCTCGCGCCATCTGGGCGCGAATGCAGCCGCATCGGTGGCAAATAGCGTAGAGTAACGGCACACGTTGCCGACGTGGTCGCGATAGCTCTGCTGCGGCGCGCCGTCGCGAGCGCTGTGGGCCAACGGCTCAGAGACGATCGGACTTTCGATCACAGGGCATAGTCTTTGTATTCCCCGCAATCGCCGAACTTCGTGGTTATGCCTTCGCGGATTGCCTGGTTCTCAACGCTGCCAGTCCATTGTGGAATCAGATAGTCGGCCAATGATTCAGACGCTTTATCTGGGTCGGTCTTCCTTTTCGGAGTCAAGGCGTCAATCAAAGCGAAGTCCGAAACCGACCCTGCCCGGCTCTTGTGCGTCAGTGTGTGAGCGTGCACCACTTCGACCATTGAACGAACGACAGAGCGAGTGTCAGCATAGGTGTGCTTGAGTAGATGGAGCATCAAATCCACGTCGAGCTTTGTGCATCCGGTCTTGTGGGCAACGTTGGGATTCACAAAGAAGGGGACGGCGTAAACGCCATGCTTCACGACGCGAAATGCCATCGGCGCCATACCACGATCTTTGTCTTTTTCGACGCCAGACTTGCTCGTCCAAGTCGAGAACTCGATATCGATTGGGGATATCGACACGCCTACGCCAAAGTGTGCCACTCCCGCGCGGATTGTGTCGGCACCGCCTTCTTCGAGAAACGTGTTGCCAAAGATTCGCCCGTCCCAGTAGGCATCAATAAAGGCTTGCCCCAGTTTCCCGTCCTTTGGCTCCATCTTCTTCTTAATTTCGTCGCGGTTACGCCCGCGGCTCTCAAGGATTTGAAATCCATCATCACGGGGAATCTTGAGAGCATTCTTTACCTCCTGCCAAACAACGCCCTCTTTTTCTAAAACAAGATCGCGGAGTTTACGCTTTACGGAGACGGGTGAAATTTCGCCCTTCCCGTCCGGTCGCTGACGTGGCGAACTCTCGCGCTCAGGGTCGCCATTAGGGTTGGATTTGCGGACTTCCAGGATCAGGAGTCCGGTGATTCGTGGAACGAGTTTATTTTCTTGGTTTGTGCTCATAATCAGATTGCGCTGCGCAGCCGTTGTCCTTTGGGTGTTTCTTCTTTCGAGTGGTCAGCGAGATAGCCAAGCATGAGTTTGGCTTTATCTGCGTCGGACATTTTCGCTGGCAATAAATCGATCTTGATGGCTGCAGTGCAGCCGCCAATTTCACCCAGAAAATACTTCACGAGGCCAACTCCTGCGTCGGGGTCGTTACTCTGGAAAGTTCGCGCCCACGCTTGATAAGGAGTCAAACGTTCTCCCAAGCGCGCCAAGGCAAAGACCGGTTGCTCCAAAGCTGTATTGAACAGGGCATTGCCGATCAGTTGTGATGGGCTTTCACCCTTGCGCACGTGCTTGCAGTATTGCAGATGCAGGCTGTCCGCGAGCGCGAGCAGCCTTCCGACTTCTGTGATGGGTTCTTTCATAAATGTTTCTTTGTGTTGTCCAAGTTGCCGAAGGAGTATCCCGAAAAGCGCAATGGCCTTGAGTGACTGCCACCGGACCGTGTCGCTCAAGTCCGTCCAGTTGCGAGCGGTCTTCACCGCGCCGAGTGCCACCAACACTCAGACTCATGCGGCGAACCAGCAATTCCAAAGTGGCTTCAGCCTTTTGCCGAGCCAGTGGGGATTCGGCTACGAAAATGTCGTAGGCATCGGAAGCTGATAGCGCCCGTTGAAAGCTGGAAGCGAATCCGACCTTCGCATCGGCGCTCCAAACACGATTGACCGTCGAAGCGAGGTCGAGAGGACACGGAATTGAATGCACGCGGAAGACTGACTGCTTGGTGGCCTTATCGTAGAACGAAACCGAAACTTCCGGGACGTTGAGAGCGCCCGCCTCCCAATCCTTCGCCGCACGAATTACGTCGGCCACACGAAAGCCGCGGTTGAGACTGATTTGTTTGCGCCCCTTGTCAATGGAACAGAACGCAAGCAGCCGCACGTTGAGGTTCGGATTGGCGGCGACTTTACCTTCCAACATTTCGATGACTGGTTGCGCGATCGCCGCAAAATCCGCGTCAGAAAACGCGGTTGCCTCGCCGCCGAACATCTCCGCAACCTGTTCACGGAATTCAAGCTCACCTTCGAGATACGCAACGAGCAAGTCGCGTTTGTCAGGCTGGGCGCTCGGAATCGCCCGACAAGAGATGCCGCGCTTCTCCTCGCTGGCCAAGGAGAGCAAGGCGTCGTTCATCTTTTGGGCAAGTGCGGCCGCGACTGGGAATGTCTTAGCGCCCTCCAATCCGTAGCGACGCAACGCGCGCACCTCGTTGGTGTTCACTGAAAATAATTTCAGGTTTCCAAGTTCGGCGATTTTGGGAGACGGGAACTTGTCTTGGAGCCTAACGATGCGGCCACTGTAAGCATCCTCGCCAAGCGCGCTTTCGTCAGTCGGAGTCCCCGCCGCACTGTTGTCGGCTTTGAGGAGGGCGTCATTGATGAGTCCGCTCGTGTCGCTGTGCGCAACACGCTTGCAGCTTGCATCGGAATCAGCCACATCGAGGTAAACCGGCTGGTTGGCATTCTTATCCTGCTTGGCCTTTTCTTTCCAGAAATCGGGAGTCCCGATTTTTACCGCACGTCTCTTCCAATCCAAAGCTCCAAAGAGAATGTCTTGAAACAGGAGCAACGCGCTGCGGTCGTGCTCGGCCGCTCGATTGGCCAGAGATTCCGCGACTGAATTGGTAAAGCTGGTCAGCGTTGGCTTCGCTTCATCAACAAAAGTCAACAGCGTGAGAAAATTCATCAGGGCGTCAGGAGCGCCCGAAAGCGTTTTCCGGAGTTCCGCCACCAATTCCGAGCAAGAGCGTTGAAACTGTTTCTCTTGGCTGGCGCTGAACGCGCGTGGCGCGGATAGTTTGAAAAGTTCGCCGATACAACCGGATAAAGCTGCGTTGGTCGAGTTCTTGTTCTTGGACAGAGCCACAAGGCTTTCGACCGCCGGCGTCAGCTTTTCTCCTGGTGCACCGTCCAAACATCGCAACGGTGTAGAGAGGTTAAAGCCCGGGAAGCTCGATCCTGCTGCACCATGCTCCACCCGAAACAAGGTCGCAGCTTTCTCGCCTGCCAAGACTTCAATCAGGCGGGGACTCCCGTCTTTGGCCACGCTGACAACCAGCAAATCCTTGTTCTTGCCCATCGGATTGATTCTCGGATGTCGGGACTGAGTGCTCGCACCCAACCGTTCGATCGAATCAACCACTTGGGATAATTCATTAAGCATAGACCAGCACTCCTTTCTCCACGCGAAGATTTGGATGATTATGCTTGTTGTAGAATGTCGGCTTCACCTTTCCGTTCTGCGGTTGATCGAACACCATCCGCAACATGCTCGGCAGTTCATGATTTTCGGTTTCGCAGACGCGCGTGTCCGAGCGGAACGGACCAACATAGTCCGGCGCGAATTCCTTCCAGCCGAAGCAAGGCGTGTAGAACCATTGGCCGCGCTCCAACGCGCGATTGAACACATCGTGGAAGGCGTGCGGCGGCCAAGTCGTAGTTTCGTGATGGCTGGCGGCCACGGCTTCGGCATAGAGGCGATAACAGACGTTGACCAGCACTACGGCGTAGAATTGGAAGGACGCGCCCTTTGCGATGGCGTCGCTGGCGCGCAGTGGGCCGCCGTAATTCGTGGTGTAGCGATGGAACTGCACGGGCCGGCAAATCTCAACCCTGGTTGGTCGAACATTCACTGATTTCCAGCGTAGGATGGATTCGAAGATGCCTTTCACCGCACTGAAGGTCGGAGCAGGATAAGACACCGGAGAAGAACCGGTATCCGGCCGCGTCCACATCGCGGTCGGCCCCGAGATTTCAAGTTGGATGGGATAAGGCTTCATAAGGCGGTAGACGGTGCAGACAATAATTCACTGATTCACGATCTTATACGGATTCGCGCAGGTTTTATCGAGCTTATTTCATCGCCAGCGGCGCTACCCCTCGTGAACAACTTCGCCCGGCTCTTTATCCTCACGTAAGCCAAGAAAGACGGGTGCACGCAATTTTCCGTCACGCGTCCATTGAGCTCATCCGCCGCTCATCGCGGGCTTGACCGTCCATCTCGCGGTATCCCTGCTCGCTCGGTTCGGCTAAAGCCTCGTGGACGCTTCTCGTACAACGTCGGTCGGCTTTTTATCATCTCGTAAGCCGAGGAACACGGGAGCACGTAATTTTTTATCTCGCGTCCACTCGGCGAATTTAATTTGGGCGATGAACTTCGGGTTGATCCAATGCATTTTTTTCATCATCGAAGGCGTAATGCCCTGCACCCATTGTCCATTTTGTTTTGAGGGCAGATCGACAAAGGGACAGTCAGCGCGTTTTTCGGCCTGGAATTGTTTGTGCAAGTTGGCCAATGATTTTACCGTGAAACCTGTGCCGACTTTGCCCGCGAACACGAGGTCTTTGTTTTCGTAGTACCCAACCAGAATAGCGCCAAAATGTTTGCGGGCGCCCTGTGGCGGTGTGTATCCGCCGACGACAAATTCCTGTTCGCTGACGCATTTAAGCTTGATCCATGCGCCACTGCGGCGACCCGGTTCGTAAGAGGAGTTAGAGTGTTTGCCGATGATTCCTTCCAACCCGCGACGTTTCACTTCGACCAGGAGTCGGCTAACATCGCCACCAATTGCACCGGAATAACGGATTGGATCGCCTGAGCCCGCGCATAGTTTTTCCAAAAGACCTTTACGGGCTTGCAAAGGCAGCGAAATGAGGCTCTTGCCATCAAGCTGAAGAAGGTCGAACGCATAAAAATAGATGGGTGACTTTCGTCCTTCCATCTCGCGCGCTTGCAAAAGCTGGAACGATGAACGGCCCTCGTCATCTACCGCGACTACCTCGCCGTCGAGTACGCACTCGCGGGCGGGCAAATTTTCTACGGCTTGGACGATTTCCGGAAAACGCGAGCTCAAATCATTTTGATTCCGCGACAGCAAGGAAACTTTCCCGCCGTCTTTCACTGCGATCAGGCGGATGCCGTCGAATTTCAGCTCATAAATCCAATGGCCGGTCGCCGGCGGCTTCTCAAGAAGCCTGGCTTTCATCGGCTCGACGAAACGCGGTTTTGCCGACGGTAAATTTCGCAGGGACCGCTCGCCGAGCGATCCGCTTTCATTTCGCGATGTCGACTTTCGTCGTGCCCGGCGATCGCTCCCTACCGTTTCATTTTTTTGTTTTTTTTTAATCGCCTTGCGAATTCTCGCCTTGAATTGCGAAGTCGGGCTCTTGTCCTCTACACGATTCGATTGCCACTCGGCGTCCCGAGCTTCGGCAATCTGCTCCATCGTGCGGCCCGTCTTTACAGATTGATCTTCGAGTTTGCTCGAAATTGGTTTCGCGTCGTCGCCGGTTTTCAGAATCAGCCACTGATTCTTTTCACCATCGCGTCCGCGAATTCGCACAAGTGCCCATTCGCCATTCGCCTTTTTGCCATCCAGAACAAGGTGGAGCTTGCCTTCACCCAGCGATTTCAGCGGTTGCTCGCCGTAAACGTAATAGGTGCCGCGGTCCCACACCATAACAGTGCCGCCTCCGTATTGCCCCTCGGGTATCACTCCTTCGAAATCTTCGTATTGGATCGGATGATCTTCGACTTCGACGGCGAGATGTTTTTCACCCCGTTTCCAGGGAAGTCCTTTCGGCAGTGCCCATGATTTTAACACGCCTTCCATTTCAAGGCGGAAATCGTAATGCAAACGGCGCGCAGCATGCTTCTGGATAACAAAGCGCGACGCACCCTTCACCTTTTTGGGAAGAGGTTTGCCCGCGGGCTCTTTTGTTTTCTTGAAGTCGCGTTTGCGTTTGTATTCGGCCAGTCCCATTCCGCCAAACATAACCACGGATTGCGCCCGAGCGCATCCGACGACGCGCGCCCGCAGTCGTGCCCTACCACACGATTTCGGCGTGAAGAGACCGCCGCTAACAAAGGATTAGGTTTCGCTCGGGAGCGGCTCGCCCACCAAATAGCGGACGAACCGGCGAATGACAATGTTTTCGCCTAGCTCCGCAATCTTGCCATTAAGCAAATCGCCAACAGTCACGTCGGGATTTTTGATGAAACCCTGCTCGAGCAGGCAAACGCTGCTGTAGAATTTCTCCAATTTTCCTTCAACGATTTTATCCACAACGTTCACCGGCTTGCCTTGAACCTGCGCCTTATAGATCTCGCGCTCGGCTTCTACGAGATTCCCGGGGACATCTGCGCGGCTGACGTAGAGCGGCTGCGCCGCAGCGATATGCAGCGTGATATCTTTTACAAAGTCGCGGAAATTCTCATTTCTCGCCACGAAATCAGTCTCGCAATTCACTTCCACCAGCACACCGACTTTCCCTTGCAGATGAATGTACGAGGCCACGATGCCTTCTTTTGTCGCGCGTGTGGCCTTGTTCGCCGCGGTGGCGATGCCTTTAGTGCGCAAAATAGTTTCTGCCTTTTCGAGGTCGCCGCCGCTCTCGACAAGAGCGCGCTTGCAATCCATGAAACCGGCATTGGTTTTCTCGCGAAGTTGCTTAACGAGTTTCGGATCAATTTCAGTTGTTGCGTTCATATGTATCGTTAGGCCTTTGAAGGTTTAAAGACATGAAGGTCGGACGTGAGCGGTCACCAACCGCAGGCGTCGAGCAGCAGGTAATCTCACGCCGAAACGCCGGCCATTTCGACCTGTTCGCGAATCCGCGCTTCGCTACTGGCTGAAACAATCGCATCGACCAGCTTTTGCAGAATCACGCGAATCGCCCGGATTGCATCATCATTTCCGGCAATGGGATAGTCGACGAGCTCGGGATCGGCATTGGTATCCACGATAGCAACCACAGGGATTCCGAGGCGTCGGGCCTCGCTGACGGCATTTTGCTCACGGATCGTATCGATCACTACCAGGACATCCGGCAATTCGGACATATCGAGTATCCCTTCAAGATTGCGCCTGAGCTTCGCCGCCTCGCGATTCAAAGCGGCGAGTTCCTGTTTGCCCATTTTCTTGTATTCGGGCGACTTTTCTATCTGCTCGATGTATTTCAAGCGGCCGATGCTCTTGCGGATAGTGGTGAGATTGGTCAGTGTGCCGCCCAACCAGCGTTGGTTCACATAGAATTGCCCGCACGCCAGGGCGGCTTCCTTTATCGCTTCCTGCGCTTGCTTTTTGCAGCCAACCAGCAGAATCCGGCCGCCGCGGCGCGCCACGTCCTGCAGAAACTCCGTCGCGCGCCAAAGTTGCCTCACGGTTTCATCAAGATTGATGATGTAAATCTGATTGCGTTGCTCAAAAATGAAGGGCTTCATCTTTGGATTCCAACGCTTCGTCTGATGTCCAAAATGGACACCGGCTTCCAATAATTCAGGCACTAATTCTGTTGTATCTGCCATAAGCGGAAATTCCGGGAAAGGGGAACTCCCAGAGCGGGACGCAGAAGATGCTATACCAAGCGCCCGTACGCAACCTGAAATTCACCCCTCACGCTATGTCCATTTCAGCCCCGGCGCGAGCCGCTCTTTGCGATGGGAGTCCTGCCCTCGTTCGTCTGCCGAGCCAAATATGGAGGATCAAAAGTAACGGCAGCGCCACACCTACCGCCAGATGAATCCAGCTTGTCCAAGCACGGAGGCTTTCACCGCCAGCATAATAAAGCCCATATCCTGTGACGCTCAGAACGGCAAATGTGGTGAGAAACAGCGAGCCGTTGCCCCGATTCCGACGGGCGCGCCATGCGAAACGCACGTGCCCGGTAAGAAGCATGCCGATCAGCACCAAAATTGCCATGGCAGCGGCACCGTGGACCTTCAACGCCCAGGTTTTCGCGCCGGTCTCAAAATCGCTGGGCAAAGCCACAAGATAATTCCAATACGCCCACGCCACGCCACTCGAAAAAAGAAGTGCCAACACTGTGTAGAGAAAATATCTCTGCAAGCGCTTCAAACGAATCAAGTCCGGTCGGAGGTGTCGCATGACGAGTGAAACACCCATGATGGCGCACCATCGCGCTCGAGCAACAACGCATCCGCCCGATACTGCGCCAGCAAGCCGGCAGCTTTTTCACGCACTGCGAAGACGACTTTGGTCAGCGCATCTGCAGTCATGCACTCGGCCGCAGCCACAGTCACGCCGGTCAATTCGCGGGCGGCCCGGCCGGTTCGTCCATCCAGTAACGGGCTTACCCAGCGGCCACGGTTTTTTCTGCGGGCAAAATAGGTTCCCGAAGTAGCGATGGCGCGCTCGCACAATCTCACCGTGCCGGCAGGACGAGTCGGCTCAGCCGGATTACGCACGTACACGAACTGCGACGCCGGTCCGAAAGCGCGCAGGTCGCCCCCGGCGTTTACGATCCCCGCGATTGCGCCGTTGCGCTTCAGGGCGTCGACCCCACGATCCACAGCGAAACCCTTGGCGATTCCCCCAACATCAATCGTCATAGGGCGACGAAATCGGACATGGCCGTTCGTTTGGAGAACGATGTCGTGCCAATTCCCGCTGCCATCACCGCCAAGGGCATTGAACTTCGGAAGATAATTCCATTTTACCAATTGCCGGGCCATTGTGATGTCGAAAACACCATTACTATTGCGCGAAAATTCCTGAGCGGATTTCAAGACGCGCCATGTCCAGGGATGAACGCGCACGGATCTGCCAAATGCGCCATTCAACCGAGAAACATCGCTATTCTGGTCGTGAAAACTCATCAACCGGTGGATCCGCGCGATTGCCGCAAACGCCGCTCTGACTGCGTGCTCTAAATCGACGGCGTTAGGTCCAGACACTTGAATCTCCACGAAGGTGCCCAGTAAAGGCCGGCACCGGCGAATCTCGTTTTGGCCGTTCGTTCTCATTTTCTAGCTCCGTTTGAGCGCGATTTCATAGAATGCCAGGAGACGTTTCACGCCGTCCGTGATATGACGGCAGCTCAAAGTGGCGCCGCTGATGTTTTTGATGTCTCTGTCCAGTTTTAAATCCGACTGGCTTGTCTTGCCTACAAACTGTCCGCGCCAGTTTTCATTTCGAATTTCGCCTCCGTAAGTTTCGCGATAATCCATCACTTCTATTTGTTTGACCGAGCCATTGGCGTTCAGGCCGACTGCGTAAGTGATAAACTCGTGTTTGCCGACGACTTCATCGACGATGAACCAGCCGCCGCCGCTCACGTGCCAAACTTGTTGTTCGTCGTGTAAGACGCGTACCCTGCTCGCCTGTTCGATGGCCTTGCGTTGAATGGCAGTGAGTTTTACCGGCGCGGGTGTAAACGATTTGCCGGGGAAGATGGCGCGCTGCGCTTGATCGACCGTGAGATACTGAACTGCAAACGCGGAAGGTGCAACCAGCGCGGAGATTGGCAAGGCGATGAATGCGAATTCGGATCTCATCGACCGCTAAAAATTAAATCCCACTTTTAAGCGAACCAGTTGACGCGTTTCCTCGGCGAAGGTTTGCCCATCGGCCGGCTCGTCTACTCCTTTGCCGTAAACCTGATAATTCCAAGTAAGGGTGGCCCACCAGCGTTCCTGTGAGTAATGGATGCTCGGACCAGCATAAAAGACGCGATGCTCGAAGTTATAAAGGTCGAAGAGCGGATATTCCCATCGGGTGTGAATTTCCACGCCTGCATACCAGTTTGGAGCAAAGCGATAGGTCACACCAGCTGCGCCTTCGAAAGAGAGTTCTCTGGGATATTGCTCGGCCGGCTGTTTGCCCCGGGCCCATTCCGCGCCGAAATCGACGACGCAAATTAGCCGATCTTCCAGAAAGTCTTTTTGGAAATCGATCTCGGGTTTGATGTAGCGTTCGTGTTGATCGAGTCCATCGACTTCATCGTGCAATAAGTAACCAGCTTCCAATCGCAATGCGACGCCGATAGGGTCCTTGAAAGGGCTCAACAAGCGATATTTAGCCGAGCTTTCAAACCCGCCGAAGCGATAAGCGTTGGTGTTGTCCAACGCATCACGGTCGCCATCGACCCCCTTGTTGTAGAAATAATGCTGGATGAGCGAAAGGCCCGCCTGAAATTTATCGGTCACTCCATATTCGGCTTCCGTTTCGAAATGAGTTCCGTAGTACGTCCCTTCGCTCTTTCCTTGCCCTAAAGTAACGAATTGATACGCCTCCCAACGGTGCGCAGGCAGCGTTTCGGCGCCGCGCACGAAACCGAAAAGTTGCTCGTCTCCGCGCACGATAGAAACGCAACATAAAATCGCAGCTGCAAACGCGAATCTGAATTTCATCCCGACGATGCATAACACCGTCTGAGAAAACCTGCTGCCGGACGGTTGCCAATTTTTGACGCGGGATTGCAGCGCAATCCGAGGCGTACGACAACAACGCGCCGCTAACGGGAAGTCTGCGACTGTTTCTCGGCGTACCTCGCCAGCACCCAGCACAGATCCGACAGTCGGTTCAAGTATCGCAATATCTCCGGATTGAAATCCTTTTCTGCGGCGCCGAACGCGGCGATCTGTCGCTCGGCGCGACGGCATGTTGCGCGAGCAAAATCCAGTGCGGCAGAAAGAGGAGTTCCACCGGGAATGACCCAGTCTTTCGGATATAGCGATCGATCCTTCTCCAGATCGAAAATGACCGAGGTAATCCCGTTAACCATCTCTGGCGTGGTAGAATGAAAGCCGTCTTTTAAGAAGCGTTCTCGATCGGCTGGTGCCGTTGCCAGTTCGCCCATGACCACGATTAAATCCTTTTGAATCGCCAGGATTTGATCTGAAAAAAATCTATCTGTGGCAATGGATCGAGCCATGCCGAGCGCTGCACTCAGCTCATCAATGCATCCGTAGGCGTCCACACGGGGATCGGTTTTTGACAACCGGCGCCCGTACATGAGCGAGGTCTCACCTTTGTCGCCAGTCTTGGTGACGATGGACACGAAGCCAAATTGTAGGGCGTTTCTACAAAACGCCAACCGCTAGTTGGCCTCTCAACGCTAGCACTACAATCACTGTTCGCGCTTAACCAATCGCGGGTTGCGCTTCAGTTTCTTCCATCACTGGCGCACCAATTGGTTCACCTTTTTCGACCAGTTTGAGCTGCCGATGGTTCGGAAAACCAGTTCCTGCAGGGATCAAGTGACCCATGATCACATTTTCCTTGAAGCCACGAAGCCTATCGATCTTGCCCAGGGTGGCCGCTTCGGTCAGAACCCGCGTGGTGTCCTGGAATGAGGCCGCGGAAATGAAGCTGTCGGTTTCCAACGAAGCCTTGGTGATGCCAAGCAGCACTGGAACAGCCTCCGCCGGTTTGCCGCCTTTCTCTACAACCTTCTTGTTTTCTTCGTCAAAATCGAGCTTGTCGACCTGGTCGCCCCATAGCAGCGAAGTATCGCCAGGATCGGTGATTTTCACCTTGCGTAACATTTGGCGCACGATGATTTCGATGTGCTTGTCGTTGATCTCCACACCCTGGAGGCGATAGACCTCCTGCACTTCGTTCACCAAATGCTCCTGTAATTCCTGCGGACCGCACACCTCCAAGATTTCATGCGGCACAATCGGGCCCTCAGTGAGTTGCTGACCTTTCTTCACGAAATCGCCTTTGAACACGATGATGTGTTTGGTGAGCGGGATCAGGTGCTCTTCCTCGGCGCCGGTGTCGGGATCTTTCAGAACCAAACTGCGTTTGCCCCGGACCGTTCCACCCAACTCGACTATGCCATCGATCTTGGCGATCTCAGCCGCGTCCTTCGGTCGGCGCGCTTCAAATAACTCGGCAACCCGAGGCAGACCTCCGGTGATGTCTTTGGTCTTTGCGACTTTCCGTGGTGTTTTCGCCAGCAACGCGCCTCCGCGCACTTTTTGGCCTTCCTCGACGATGACGTGGGCGCCAGCAGGAATAGAATAGCTGGCGAGCACTTCCTTTTTATCACCTACAATAACCACCTGCGGGTGGAGATCTTCCTTATGCTCAATGACCATGGTGCCCATGAGACCGGTCGCCTCATCCACTTCGCGTTTGATCGTCACTCCGGAAATCATATCGCGGAATTCAATCTTCCCGCCCTTATCGGTAAGGATCGGCACGTTGTACGGATCCCATTGCACGAATGTCTCGCCCTTTTTCACCGGGGCGCCATTCTCCTTGGAAATGACCGAGCCTACGACGACATTGTAGCGCTCCAGTTCGCGGCCTTCTTCATTGTGTACACCGATTGATCCGTTCTTGTTCAACACGATCCAACTGCCATCGAGCGCCTGAACGGTTCGCAAATCGTTAAACTGCACGGTCCCATCATTCTTCGCCTTAATGATCGGTTGCTTAAAAGTCTGGCTCGCCGTGCCACCGATATGGAATGTGCGCATCGTCAACTGTGTGCCCGGTTCGCCGATGGATTGCGCGGCGATAATTCCGACGGCTTCACCGAGCTTCACAAAATCGCCGGTAGCCAGGTTTTTACCGTAACACATTGCGCATACGCCCCGGCCACACTCGCACGTGAGAACCGAGCGAATCTTAAGTTGCTCAACTCCGATTCGCTGTAATTCAGCTGCGATCTTTTCGTCGACGTACTGGTTGGCTTTGACAATTTTCTTCTTCTTATCAACAGGGTCGGCGATCGTTTCGCAGCTCACCCGGCCAATGATGCGCTGGCCGAGGTCGACAACTTCCTCGTCGCCTTCATAGATAGAACGGACAACGATGCCGTTCACTGTTCCACAATCGTCGGCCACGATGATGACGTCCTGCGCCGCATCGACGAGTTTGCGCGTGAGATAACCGGAGTCCGCAGTTTTCAGCGCAGTATCGGCTAGCCCTTTGCGCGCGCCGTGAGTGGAAATGAAGTACTCGAGAACAGTCAATCCTTCGCGGAAATTTGATGTAATCGGACGCTCAATAATTTCGCCGCTCGGTTTGGCCATCAAGCCGCGCATGCCCGCGAGCTGACGCACCTGTTGGCGATTGCCGCGTGCACCTGAATCGACCATTAAAAAGATGGGGTTGTACTCTTTCCGGTCCTGGTTCCCTTCCAGTTCACGGAACATCACGTTTGAAATCTGATCACCAGCGTGTGTCCAGATATCAATGATCTTGTTATAACGCTCGCCGTCAGTGATAATTCCGCGGCGGTATTGCTGGTCTACTTGCTTGACCTGCTTGTAGGCATTCTCCAGCTCCGATTCTTTTCGTTTTGGAATGATCATGTCTTCAATTCCAATCGAGATGCCGGCGCGGGTCGCTTCATTGAATCCCAGCTCCTTCATTTTATCGAGCGTTACCACCGTGACTGCCGGGCCGGCGATTTGGTAGCAGCGCCAGATGATCTCGCTGAGCTGTTTCTTGCTTGCGGGTTTGTTGAAGAAACCGAGTTCTTTCGGCCAAATCTGATTAAAAATGACGCGACCGGCAGTGGTCTCGAGGACGTTGACATCGGAATTTCCAAAAATGGTTTGTGCGCCCCGATCCGGGTTCTTGAACAAAATCCGGTCATGCGTTTTGACTTTGCGCTCGGCCATTGCGAATTCGACTTCCGACGCATCGGCAAATAGCGGTAGATGTCCATCCTTCTTCGGCGTCCGCGGATTTTGCGTCATGTACGAGCAACCGAGCGTAATATCCTGGGTCGGCGTGGTGATCGGCCTGCCGCTTGATGGCGAGAAAATGTTGTTGGGGGCAAGCATCAGCATGCGCGCTTCCAGTTGCGCCTCTACTGAGAGCGGCACGTGCACCGCCATCTGGTCGCCATCAAAGTCGGCGTTGTAAGCGGTGCAAACCAGTGGGTGAATGCGGATGGCTTCGCCCTCGATCAATTGAGGCTCAAACGCCTGAATCGAAAGCCGGTGCAAAGTCGGCGCGCGATTGAGCAGCACCGGATGACCTTTGGTGACTTCGTCGAGTATGTCCCATACTTCGGGCGTCTGGCGCTCGATCATCTTCTTTGCGCTGCGCACCGTGTGTACATAACCGAGATCTTTTAACCGGCGGATGATGAACGGCTCGAAAAGGACCAGCGCCATTTTCTTCGGCAGACCGCACTGATTCAGCTTTAGCTCCGGACCGATGACAATCACGGAACGGCCCGAGTAATCGACGCGTTTACCTAACAAGTTCTGACGGAAGCGACCGCCTTTGCCTTTGAGCATGTCGCTCAGAGATTTTAGCGGACGATTGCCCGCGCCGGTGACAGCGCGTCCGTGTCTGCCGTTGTCGAACAAAGCATCCACGGCTTCCTGCAACATCCGTTTCTCGTTCCGGATGATTACGTCCGGCGTCTTAAGCATGAGCAGATTCTTGAGCCGGTTGTTACGATTAATCACGCGACGATAAAGATCGTTTAGGTCGGATGTCGCGAATCGGCCGCCTTCCAGGGGTACCAAAGGACGCAAATCTGGCGGAATCACCGGCAGCACCTCAAGGATCATCCACTCGGGTCGGGCACGCGAACTTTGGAAGCCCTGAACAAGCTTGGTACGTTTCGCCAGTTTCTTGCGAATCTGCTTGCTCTTGGTAGCCCCCATCGCTTTCTCCAGTTCTTTGTTGAGCTTGTTGAGATCGATCTCAGAGAGAAGCTTCTTGATCGCTTCAGCGCCCATGCCCGCGACGAAATCCTCGCCGTATTGTTCCTGGGCCTCACGGTATTCGACTTCATTCAACAGCTGTGTCTTCTGCAAGGGCGTCTTGCCGGGATCAATGACGATGTAATCCTCGTAGTAAATCACCCGCTCGAGTTGACGGGCGCTCATGTCGAGCATGAGCCCGATCCGCGAGGGCATGCACTTGTAAAACCAAATGTGCGAGACCGGAACCGCCAGTTCGATGTGGCCCATGCGCTCGCGCCGGACCCGCGCCAGGGTCACTTCCACACCGCAGCGGTCGCAGATCACGCCTTTGTGCTTGATGCGCTTGTATTTTCCACACGAGCATTCCCAGTCCCGGGTCGGCCCAAAAATGCGTTCGCAGAAAAGGCCGCCCTTTTCCGGCTTGAAAGTGCGGTAATTGATTGTCTCCGGGTTTTTTACCTCGCCTTTGCTCCACGAACGCATCGTGTCACTCGAAGCAATGCCAATTGCTACTTGATCAAAACCCACTGGGCGCTCTTCGCCCACTAACTCACGCCAGGAATGTTCGTTCATGATTTTTCCAAATAGGTTGTGAACCCCTACCTACGCCACGCTCTCCATGAACGTGGGCGCCTGGCTGCCGACCTTGATGTCGAGCCCCAGGCTTTGCATTTCCTTGATCAAAACGTTGAATGATTCAGGTGTTCCCGCCTCCAGCGAGTTGTCGCCTTTAACGATCGACTCGTAAATGCGGGTACGGCCCTGCACGTCGTCCGATTTAACTGTCAGCAATTCCTGTAATGTGTAGGCCGCGCCATAGGCTTCGAGGGCCCAGACCTCCATCTCACCAAAGCGTTGTCCGCCGTATTGCGCTTTGCCACCGAGCGGCTGTTGAGTAACGAGCGAATACGGTCCGACGGCACGCGCGTGGATCTTATCCGCCACAAGATGGCCCAACTTCATCATGTAGATGTAGCCAACCACTACTTCCTGATCGAATGGATCACCGGTGCGTCCATCGAACAGGCGGGCCTTACCATTCTCCTGCACCCATGTGTAGCCCTCCTTTTTCTTCGCCTGATGCAAATAGTCACGGATCTGCTTTTCCTTGATCCCATCAAAAACAGGAGTCGCCACTTTGAATCCCAGCGCTCTCGCGGCAACCCCAAGATGGGTTTCCAAAACTTGTCCCACATTCATACGGCTGGGAACGCCTAACGGATTAAGCACGATGTCGACCGGGGTTCCATCCGCCAGGAATGGCATGTCTTCCTCGGGCACGATGCGAGCGACCACGCCTTTGTTGCCGTGACGGCCTGCCATTTTGTCGCCGACACTCAGCTTACGCTTGCTGGCGATATAAACTTTGACTTGCTTGATAATTCCCGGTTCGATTTCCTCTCCGCTTTCCACCCGGTCGGTTGCCCGATCCCGCTCAAGCTCCAGCTCCGCGAATTTATGCTCGTATGTGCCAATGATTTCTCGAATCCTGTTCCGGATCGGGCTTGGATCGATCTCAATATGATCGTGAGCCGTCGCCAATTTCCGCAGAAGCGTTTTCGTGATCTTGCGATTGGCCGGAATGATGATCTCACCGGTCTTGGCATTTACCACGTCGAGGGGAATTTTTTCGCCCAACAGTACGTTGGACAGTGAATCGGTAAGTTGCTCAATGAGCCCCTCTCTCTTGCGTTTATGATCTTCGCCGATGGTCTTTAGTTGCCGCTTGGTTTCCGCGGGGGTGAGTTTTTCACGTGCGATTTCGCGGCGGGATGACACCTTCACATCCATTACGATTCCGTAGGTGCCGGAGGGTACGGTGAGTGATGTGTCTTTTACATCTGCAGCTTTCTCGCCAAAGATCGCGCGAAGCAGGCGCTCTTCCGGAGCCAGTTCCGTCTCGCTTTTCGGCGTAATTTTCCCAACTAAAATATCGCCTGGCTTCACCTCTGCGCCGACTCGCACCACGCCGTCCGGCCCCAAATTGCGCAAGGCTTCTTCACTGACATTGGGAATATCGCGCGTAATTTCCTCTGGCCCCAGCTTCGTATCGCGAGCGCCGATCTCGAATTCGTCGATGTGAATGGAAGTATAAACGTCTTCCTTCACGACTCTCTCCGAGATCATGATGGCGTCCTCGAAGTTGTAACCGTTCCACGGCATGAACGCGACGAGCACATTGCGACCCAGTGCCAGCTCCCCACGATCCGTGTTCGGTCCATCGGCGATGACTTGCCCGCGCTTTACATGCTGACCTTTGCGGACGATCGGTTTTTGGTTCACGCAAGTGCCGGCGTTGGACCGCATGAATTTGCGCAATTCGTAAACGTAAATTCCAGCCTCGGGATCGGTTTTGAGTTTCCTTTTGCTCTCCGGCATGTGGCCGTCCTTGGTAACAACAATTTGATCCGCTGTAACCGACGCGATCTTGCCGCTTTCAACTGCAAGAACGACTGCATGCGAGTCGCGCGCTACTTTTTCCTCCAGACCGGTGCCTACCAGCGGCATCTCTGAAACGATCAGCGGCACACCCTGGCGTTGCATATTAGAACCCATCAACGCGCGGTTCGCGTCGTCATGTTCTAGGAACGGAATCA
>CAVWCZ010000005.1:0-546019 GCA_963753675.1 uncultured Verrucomicrobiae bacterium
ATAACCGATTTGCCTGAGACTTTCCGGAACATCGTCGCCGGCGCCGGGGATATAACCGATGCGATCTCCTTTCTTGCGAATATCGGCCCTAACAAGTTTAGCTTCTGCCGGTGGCATCAGCGTCTGGACGCCGATGTGCGGGTACGCAATGCGCACTCGATCAAACGAATAGTCGTGGTTGTCA
Source organism: uncultured Verrucomicrobiae bacterium (assembly GCA_963753675.1). Lineage (GTDB taxonomy): Bacteria > Verrucomicrobiota > Verrucomicrobiia > Chthoniobacterales > UBA10450 > Udaeobacter. Next base: position 185 of record CAVWCZ010000005.1, read on the forward strand.
GTGGAAACGACGGCTCGCAACACGCCTTCACTATTTTCGTCCGGTGGTTGGACGGTGAACGTGCCGACCATCTCCGCATCCGCCGTTTTCAAATCTACCGGGACGAATGCTGGAGAAACTTTCCATCCCTGCGGCAAAGCCAGTTTCAGTTTCCCTTTGACGGGACCCGTGGATGCGGTGACCTGGACCGAAATCGGTTTTGCCTCTTTTGTCGGGAACACAAACACGTTGTCCGCGAGCTTGGCGTAAACAGGTGGCGCAATGACTAATGGCCGTCGCACTTCGCCCGCCACGGGGTCGACGGTGGCGTACTTCGTGTTCAGCAAGTAGCGCAGTTCCTGTCCATTGACCTGCAGAGCGATCTCAACCGGAACAGCGGGCGGGTTTTCCGGAAGACCAATAAGTTTTTGATCGTCGACATCGAAGGAACCAGGCTGCTTGGGTTTACGAAGCCAGTACGGTTGAGAATAGGGAGTGTCCCCGGGGATTTTGTAAGATAGATCTTTTGTAACGAGCTCGTTCGAAGGAAGCGGCGAATCAATTTTCATCGAGTCGCCGGTGTTGGGAAATTGTACTTCCTGCAGTGTAACTGGAATATTCGAGCGATTGATTGCGTCCAATTTGATCGTCGCCGTCTGGCCCGGAGTGAACGTTTCGTTTGCTGTGGACGCTTCTACGTGCAGACCGAGACACGCTGCGATGATCTGGTCCAATTCGGCCTTTTTCTGCGGGATCCAGGATTCATCCTTAATTCCGCTCATGGTCTGTCGCAGCTTCAATAACTCAGGCATCGCTGCGGCCGGATCGGCTGGATCGAATTTCGAAATGATCTGACCGATTTCTGCCGCGATGGAATTCGAATTGGGAACGCGCGACCAGCTCGTATCGACGCCTTCGAAAAGCGAGTTCGTCATCGGCGCGCCTTGCAACGGTTTGAAATATTCTTTTCGCTCTCCGCGTCGCGGGGGACTGCCCACTCCCTGGCTCTTGTGCATGCTCAGACTCGCCGCCGCGATTTCCGAGTACGATTTTCCCAAAAGCGGATTGAAACCGGCGGCTTCCAAAACGGTGAGGCCCGTCGGATCGAAAGGGATATTGCGGTTCCTGAAGAAATATGGAGAGGTGTTCCAAACCAGCCGCGTTGCATGCCACGGCTTAACGAAAGCCAGTTGTTCCGGGAAACGGTTTGGGTCGGCGGCGGCTGCGAATGCTTCCTGCGCGAGAATAGCTGAAGCAGTGTGATGGCCGTGCGTCTTCTGATCTTCGGGGCTAAAGCGCGTCACGATTACATCCGGCCGAAATTTTCTGATCACCCAGACCACATCCGCCAGAATCTTGTCGTGATTCCAGATGCGCATGCTCTCTTCAGCCGTCTTGGAAAACCCGAAATCCAGTGCGCGTGAGAAGAACTGTTTGGCATGATCGATCCTGCGCGCTCCCAGCAACTCTTCTGTGCGAATAACGCCGAGGCGCTCGCCCAGCTCCGGTCCGATCAAATTCTGACCGCCGTCCCCGCGTGTAATCGAAAGATAAGCGGTCTCATAGAGTGAGCCGTTCGCCCACAACGCCATGAGATAGGTGTTTTCGTCATCCGGATGCGCTGCGATATAAAGAATCCGACCGAGCACATTGAGCTTTTGTAGCGCCAGCTCAATCTCGCTGGCATTCATCTGATCCGGGGCCAATAGCGGCGGCGGATCGGCCGCATTAGAGGTGGCTGAAATGGCGACCATCGCTACCGCGACGGCCGCTCGCCAGCGGCGTTTTCTGTAGCGGCGGTCTGTGACCGCCGAGCGCGAGAGGCTGTGGTGCATCACATGCAACGTCGCAATCCCCGTCGTGAACGTCCCATCAAGGCTATCGTCCCGGTCCCGAAACCAAGATGAGCTACTTGTTGATGTCCTGCTTGGCGTCGAGCCGGTCAACCAGCCCCTTGATGGCTTGCTTTTGCCCTTCGGTAGGAGCTGCAGCCAGTGCTTTCTTAGCGTCGCTGGCCGCACCGGCAAAGTCACCCGAGGCAGATTTAATGCGGGCCTGTGCCAGGTATCCGAAAACTCCCTGCGGAAACCGTTTCGCGACATCTTTGAAAATCTCCATCGCCTCAGCGTCCTGCTTTTGACCCTGCAAACGGCGACCATACGAGTAGAGCTGCACGGCCGTAGCCATTTCAAGCGCGTGGTTCCACGTCGCTTTCGCTTCATCCGGCCGATTCAGAGCTTTAAGAATGTCCGCTTTGGTGCTGAGATTATCGAACCTTTCTTCATTTTGAATTGAGGCATCGGCCCAGCGCAGCGCTTCATCGAGATCGATCTTTCTGGTTAAACAAAATTGCGCCGCCTGGTCCAAATCCTGCCAGTTATACTGAGCGCGTCCCTTCAGCTGATCGCGGATGTTCTGCAGCGTCTGATCCGAATCCTTGATCGAAACGGTGAACGGAACACCTAATTTTTCCCACTTTAACGTCACCGCCGTCGAATCCGGTTTCAAATCGTCGAACTCGAATTCAAGCGCTTCTTTCATCTCGGCAAGCGGCCTGGGCTTCACATCCACGCGTAACGCATCTTCCTTCTGGTCGTAGCTGTAGCTTCCCCACGCGGTGTAGGTCTTTGAAAAAATGACTGTCCACGAATTCGGGTTCGGAATCATGTGCAGACCATAAATTCCCTTCGGTAACGGTTTCCCTTCGACCGAAACCGGATCGCTGAATTCAATCGTCGTGTTTTCGTTCGCTCCGGCGCGCCAAACCTTGCCGTACGGAACCAGGCCACCCCAAATCTTCCGTCCTTTCACCAACGGCCGATGATATTTGATTGTGATATCCGTCAGCGCGATCCGCTGTTTGACCTCGGCGGCCTGGCTGGCCTCAGGCAGGTTCAAATCATTCTGTGCGGAGGCGTATTGGCCAAGGCTAACAACGGCAAGACAGCCAACAAACAACTTGATCGTAATGGTTTTCATAGATTTGCCGATTACCCTTCTCAGATTTTCGATACTCCGCTACCACATAATTCAGGGATTTTCGGTCCTGCCTGTGATGGGCTGTAAGGCGAACGCATTTTTCGGGACTAATGAGCAAGAAAGGCTCTATGAAAACAAAAAGCACACGCTTTGATCGTTTAGTGGCGCGTTATTATGCTGCGGTGTACAGCTTCGCGGCAAGATTGACGGATGATTCTCGTGAAGCGATTGCATTGACGCGGCAGGCATTCAATAGCGCTCAAACCATTGCAGAGAATGCCTAACCACACGGCAATCGCGACGGTGCTCATCTCTGCGGTGCTGCGAACCGGTCTCGCCTCGGCGTGATCTCGACTTTCGTTACATCCAAGTTTTGATGGGCTATGCTTACGATGTACGCAGCATGAAGCTTTTGTCGGTCAACGTCGGACTTCCACGCGAAATTGAATCGAAGGGGAAGATTGTCCGCACATCCATATTCAAAGAGCCGGTTTCCGGTCGAGTTCAAGTAGCGAAACTCAACGTTGAAGGGGATCAGCAGTCCGATCTGACCGTGCACGGAGGAGTCGACAAGGCGGTTTACGCTTATCCATCGGAACATTACTCATTCTGGCAAGGAGAGTTTCCCGCTATGGAACTTCCGTGGGGAGTTTTCGGCGAAAACTTCACCACGGAGGGTTTGCTCGAGAATACCCGCATTGGCGATCGACTTCGCATCGGTTCTGCGGAGTTCGTAGTCACCCAACCACGAATGCCGTGTTTCAAACTCGGCATCCGTTTCAACCGTCCTGACATGGTGAAGCGCTTCCTGCAGAGCGGCCGCACCGGATTCTACCTTGCAGTTACCAAAGAAGGAGAAGTCGCCGCTGGCGATTCAATAGAGTTGCTCGAACGAGACGAGCACAATGTTGCGATCGCAGATATTGTAGATCTGTATCGGGGAGATGCGACAAATCAGGATATGTTGCGTCGCGTAAGCGAGCTAACTTCGCTTCCAGAGAGCTGGCGAGATTACTTTCGTAGGCGTCTTTGGAACCCGGACGATTCATAACCGGGCAATACTTTATTGATTCCCACCTGAGCGGCGTCTTTTTGATAACAGCCGTAATTTCCCGAAAAAGGAACTGAAACGGAATCGGACTGCCCATTGGTCGCGAGATCACGCGATTCCTTACAAACCGCTGCTGTAGCCGGGGGCGTTGACCCCGGCCTGCGAAGATGTGGGCCTAGCAAGAGATGGGCCGGCGTCAACGGCCTTCTAAAGATGTGGCCGCGCACCAGACGAGCCGGCGTCAACGCCGCCGGCTACAGCCGCAACTCTTCGATTTCACCTTGCCAAGGCCAGTCCTCGGCATCGGAAACGAGGCCATGCCGAACCGGATTGTTACGAACGGTAGTTCCACTTTTCGCTGTAGCTCCCGGAAGATCGCAACACATGAATCGAAGAACTCCTCCTGCCAGACCGGACTCGTTAGCCGCAATTCGTGTTTAATCGCTTTACTGGTCCATTCCTTCCAAAATCCGACGAAAACAGGGACCGGCTTCGCGTCCAGTTGGGGTGAACAAAAGAAGTGGGCGTGATCAGGCATGATCACGTAACGGCCAATCGCCCAGCCGTGACGTTCGCGTGCGCTCCGCCATTCGTGGATCAAAATCTTTCCGACTACTTCAGACGCGAGAATTGCTTTTCGCTGAAAGGTGCAAGTTGTGACGAAGTAGATCGGGTGTTGAGTCCAGACTCGCCCGAGTCTTCGGAGGTGCTTCTGCACGCGCAACTGTAGCCGGCGGCGTTGACGCCGGCCAACGTATTCCTGTTGTAGCCGGCCGCGGTGAGGCCGGCCAACACGCCAGCCGGGGTCAACGCCCCCGGCTACAACAATGGCTACGCCGTCGTTCGTTGGTAGGGGCGATTGACCTCAATCGCTCGCAGGCGGTTCAGTGAATGGAGCGAGCCGGGAAGCCGCGACATAGACGGGAAGCCCGCTAGGGTGAGTGAGCGGGAGCGAACGAATCAACCGCCCCAACCTCATTTCGGCGCTAACGAGGCGACCCGCCTTCGCCAAGGCTCCGGCGTGGTTGGCAGATTAACGATCATTTAGGAGCAAGTGATTGAACGATTTTTTCGAAGCGGGGGTCGCCGCGGAGCGGGTCCCAGACCGGGAACAGTTTTAAGGCGCCGTAGCTTAGCATAAGCGATGCGGCGGGAGCACGCAGTCCAGCTTCCAGTTGCTGCAAGGCGAGCTCTTTTTCGCCCGCCCACGCTCCCGTAATCGCGAAATATTGAACGATGAGACTGCCGTTGCTGACATCTTTTTCAAGCGGCGTGAGCACGATCGCTCGACGGCCTTCGTCCAAGGCCAGCTCTTTCCGCCCAAGAGCAGCGTCGATTAAGCCCAGGACGCAGAGCGCCGGGCCGTAGTCCGGCTGCGCCTGCACGATCTTCTCCTGCTGGGCGCGAGCTGCTTCAAACGCAGTGCGCGCTCGTGCCTCATCTTTGGTCATACGCGCCAGCAGACCTTCACCAAAGCTGCGGCTCAGCTGAATCGTGTCGTCGACCCAGCATGGATTATCGCCCAACGCGACGAGTGCTCGTTCGGCCGCAGCCGGATCGCGTTCGGCCAGAGCGCAAAAGAACCAGATGTCCGCGGCGCTGGCGATGGCGATGGCTCCCGGTCCTTGCGCCAGGATTGCATCAATCGTCTGGTGGAGCGGCCGGGTGTCCGCTTTCCAGCAGATGTTCCATAGTCCACGATTGGCCCTCGTTTCGACGTTGTCGGGGACGATCGCTAACGCGCGATCCAGCGCAGCGATTGCCTCGGCATAGCGCCCCAATGTTTGGTAACTGAGCCCGACCTGTTGCAGAGTATAAAAGTTGCGCGGGTCCAGCTCCACCGCGCGTTCCAGATTGCGCAGACCTTCCTCCTGCTGGCCGCGCCGGCGTAGAATGAAGCCGGTGAGTTCGAAGAGACGCGAATCATTGGGTAACGCTCGCCGCGCAATTTCCAATTCGGCGAGGGCGCCGGCATAGTCGCGCCGCCCGTTGTAGAGATAGTTCGCGCGCGCCAAATGCGTTTCGGCAGCATCGGGCCGCAGCCGTGTCGCGGCTAGTACCTGCAGCTTCAGCCAGCGCCAGCCGGGCGGGCGTGTGATCAAAGCCACTTATTGCATAAAGTTGTTCGTGGGCATAAGCGAGCTGGCAGTAGGCGTCGAAAAATGAGGGATCGCGTTTCACCGCCTCATCCAGAAGTTCAATTGCCTTCCGCCGGTCTGGGTCGGCCGTCGCGCTGAAACCGGCCGTGAGGAGAAGTGACTTTGCCCGGCTGTAAAGATCGAAAGCCGCCAGATCAGTGGTGGGCGGCTGCTCGATGGCTTTCTTCTCGTTAGGCGAAAGCTTCGCCTGCAACTGATCGGCAATCGCCTTTGCGATTTCGCTTTGGATGGCGAACACATCGGCCAGATCGCGATCGTAGGTTTGCGCCCACAGATGCGCGTCGGTGCGCGCGTCGAGCAACTGCGCATTTACCCGCACTTTGTTGGCCGCGCGTTGCACACTGCCTTCGACGACATGTGCGACACCTAATTCTTCACTGATCTTGCGCAGGTTGCGAGCGATGCCGGTTTTGTACTGCATCACGCTTGCGCGGCTGATCACTTTCAGATCTGCAATCTTTGCCAGGTCCGTGAGGATCTCGTCCTGCACGCCGTCAGTGAAATAGGCGTTCTCTTTGTCACTGCTCAGATTTTCGAACGGCAACACGGCGATGCTTTTATCAACGATTGGTAGGGACGCACCGCCGGGGCGTCCTTCTGAGCGGACCGCCCGGCGGTCGGTCCCTACCATTTGCGAAAGCAAGAAGGCGCCGCCTGCGACGGCCACCAACACGAGCAGCGAGGCCGCAATCTCCGCCCAACGGACACGGGCGCGATGTTTCTTCACCGCCTGGAGTTTGCTCGGTAGCTGCGGATTGCCCATTTCATCCGAGTAGAGGTTCGCGACGTTTACGCGCACACCGTGTTTTACCTCGACCGTGCCAAGATCGTGCAGATACGGTCGCCACCGCGGATACTGTTCCAAATCATCCGCCACATGCTGGGAAAGCAGGATGTGCCCCGCATCGCCACTGTCCATCACTCGTTCCGCGACGTTGATGCCAGCGCCAGCGATGTTGGCTTGCTCATTTAAATCGGTGATTTCATTGACCGGGCCGCTGTGAATGCCCATCCGGACCTTCATTTCGGGATGTTTTTTCAGCTCCTTACCGATTTCCATGGCACAGAGAACCGGGGCCTCGGGATTGTTCCGGAAAACCAGCGCGCCGCCGTCACCGGTCGGTAACCGCAGCAGTTTCCCTTCTGCCTTAGCCAGGCGGAACTGCTCGGTTCCGCGTACGATCTCTTTCAGCTTCTGGAGCTGCTGGCTCTGATCGGTAATGAGCAACTTCGAGTAACCGACGATGTCGATGAACAGGACGTGTCCGATCTCCAGCTTAACATCTGAGGATTGGACCTCGGGCATTGCGGCAGGGATTGTAGGAGACGGTAATCGTCGTTACGAGATCATTCTTGCGTCCCGCTGTAGCCGGCCGCGCTGAGGCCGGCCAGCATGTCGGCCGGGGTCACTGCCCCCGGCTACAACATACGCGCGTAAGGAATTGCCGAGCCGTTCGACCAATCGGCATGAACAACGGGCAGGAGTGCCACGAAGGCCTTGTCGCCCGGAACCTGTTCCTGGGCCAGCGGATTCCGCTTGCCGGAGTCGCGCACCAAAACGGCATGGTGCGTTTTGGCAACGACCCAAGCACCAGCGCACTAGATCGGAATTGCAAAGCGCACGAACTCGACAACCTCTATGTTGTCGATGCCAGCTTCTTCTGTTCAAGCGGTTCGATGAATCCTGCGCTCACCATCATTGCCAACGCACTGCGAGTCGGTGATCATTTACTGGACCTAATGGACGCCCGAAGCGCCGAGCCAGAAATGATAGCGACCGCCTGAGCGCGGCTGTAGCCGGGGGCGCTGACCCCGGCTAGTTTAACCTCGACAAATATGAAACCGATTGGTGCGCTTTTGATTGCTCTGCTACTGGGCAACTCCAACTTGTTAGCCGAGCGGCCGGGATCAACGCTCCCGGCTACAACATTTGAAAGTGGCGAGACGCAAAGCTCGCTCATTGAACTGTTCACCTCGGAAGGATGTAGCAGTTGTCCACCGGCGGAAAAATGGATGGGCGCACTCAAATCGAATCAAGACCTTTGGAAGAAAATCGTCCCGGTCTCCTATCACGTTGATTACTGGGACCGTCTCGGCTGGCGCGATCGCTTTGCCAAACCGGAATTTACTGCGAGACAACAACGTTACGCTGCGGCCTGGGGCGGCGATTCGGTTTACACTCCGGGCTTTGCCGTCAACGGCAAGGAATGGCGCAGCTGGTCTGGCAGCAATAGGATTCCGACAGGCTCGACCAAGGTTGGCGTATTACGGGTATCGTTAGGCAAGGACGGGAAACTCAGCGCCACTTTCGTTTCGCAAACAACGCGACCGCGCGCTTTAACGTTGAATGTAGCTCTGCTCGGGAACGATCTGGAATCGGACGTGAAACGCGGTGAAAACAGCGGCCGGAAATTACGCCACGATTTCGTTGTTCTCAATCTCACAAAGGTCGACATGACGGTTGAATCGAACCGCTGGACCGGATCGGTTGCGCTTCCCACACAGACCGGCAACGACAAACCCGGCGCGCTTGCGGCGTGGATCACGGAAAACGGGACACCGATTCAAGCGACCGGCGGCTGGTTAAAACCTGTAGCCGGTGGCGGTGACGCCGGCAATCCAACAACCATCAAATGAAAGCCGGGGTCAACGCCCCCGGCTACAACAACGCTCTTTTACGAAATGAAACGAACGATCCAACTTTTGTTAGGATTGAGTATTTGCATCGCATTTTTCGCATGCTCCCGCGTGCATACGAGCAATCTCGATGCGGCGCAAATTCGCGCGAAGCTGGACGCTATTCCTCTCGACCAGAAAGTGAATCTGACGAAAAAAGAATGGCTGGCCATACTGTCACCCCAGCAGTTCTACGTCATGCGTCGGAGCGGCACCGAGCCGCCGTCCCTGAAAGGTAACGCGCTCGATCACCCAAACGGCATTTACGTTTGCTCCGCGTGCGGCAATCCGCTTTACAGCGCGGAGGCGAAATTCAACTCTGGCACCGGCTGGCCGAGTTTTTGGCAGCCGGTCCGCAAAGAAGCAGTTCACGAAAGCAGCAAGTTCTCAGCGATCTTTGGAGTGGAAATTTCGTGCGCACGTTGCGGATCGCATCTGGGACATGTTTTCACCGACGGACCGGCGCCGACCGGATTGCGCTACTGTATGAACGCCGTCGCGTTGACATACCGCGAAGCATCGCCCGATTCGGCAAAGACTCTCCAGCAGGCAGATCAAAAACATCCCTGATCAGCGATATTAGTCGGAACTCCAGGTTGATGTTATTCGCTTCCACACTCGCGACCCTCTGGCATAACTGGCGGCAATACCTAGCCGCTGCGACATCGTATCCATTGGCTGATTGATGTGCACGGTCTCGTTTCTTCCAAAGTCACGGGGATTTTATCTCGCGATGAATCGCGACGAAAAACGGAATCGGGTTGCCGCTCTACCGCCTGCCGTCGTCGATCTTGAAAGTCAGCGCGCGATGTTTCCGTCCGAGCCGACCGGCGGCACTTGGATTTCGGCAAATGACGCCGGCGTTTGTCTGGCATTAATCAACTGGCACCGCATTGAGCGCGAACCGAAGAACGAGCTGCGCAGCCGGGGATTAGTCGTCCGGGAACTCGTTGGGAAATCTACCGCTAATGAAATTGCGGTTGCATTGCGAAAGTTGCCGCTTCGAAAACTGCGGCCCTTTCGTTTGATCGCTGTTGTACCTTTGGAGAAACGCGTGATCAAATACCAATGGAATCTGGAACGTTTGGCCGTCTGTGATTGCGAATGGCAACGGCAACATTGGTTTTCGTCCGGCTTCGATGAGCGCCGCGCCGAGCATATTCGTGCAAACGTCTGCTCCTCCTTTGTGGCCGGGGGCGATGACGCCGGCAGCCGCAAAACATCCTCCGGCGGCACGAGCAGCCGGCGTCGATCGCCGCCGCCTACAGCTTGAGGTGGGTGCGGGAGTTACACCGTTCTCATGCGCCCAAGCGCGGGCCGTTTTCCATCTGTATGCATCGCCCGGATGCAGCAACGGTCAGCTACACCGAGGTTGCTGTTTCCAGGCAGCGCGCGACGATGCGATATAGATCCGGAGCCTCTTGTTCCAATGGCGTAAACGTGACCAGAACGATTTCACTGGCGCTTTCCTTGTAAGATTCCCTACCCTGCTGCGACAAATTAAGATGGCCACGCAAGAGATGACTCGACCGTGTTTTATTCCGGTCGTTATCGGCACGCCGCGTCAGGGCCGTTTGACCGAGCCGGCAGCCAACTTCGTTTTCGATGAAGTATCAAAGCGCGACGATATCGATACGGAATTGATCGACATCCGGAAAATTCCCATTCGGATGGATGACGCTGGTGAGGCGCTAAAGGATAGTCAGTTCTCGGCCACCGTGACGCGAGCTGATGGACTGATCCTCGTAGTACCGGAATACAATCACAGTTTTCCCGGGCTGCTGAAACATGTGCTCGATACAAACCTGGAGGAATACATTCATAAAGCAGTCGGCGTTTGCGGCGTTTCAGCCGGTCCGTTCGGTGGGGCGCGCATGATCCAGAGTTTGCTGCCGGTGCTTCGCGAGCTCGGCCTCGTTACAATTTTCTCGGATGTCTATTTCGGCACGGCAGGAAGGCTTTTCGATTCGACAGGCAAGATCACCGATGCAGCTTACACCGGTCGCGTGGGAAAATTTCTGGACGAGCTAGTCTGGATGGCGCGCGCGCTTCGGTACGCCCGCGAAAATCTGTAGCCGGGGTCAACGCCCCGGCTACAGTTCTAGCAATGCGGCGAGTTGTTTGGGATCGGTTACCGGCGCTTTGCAGCTGAAATTCTGGCAGACGTACGCGGCGGATTTGCCGTCGACTGGCGACATCGCGCGAATCGCTTCATTTTTCTCGCCCAGATACTTCTGGCCTTCGCCGCCGTCGGCTAGAATCACAATTGTCTTTGGCAGAAAATGGCGATGCACTTCTTCGAGCAGCGCTTTTGTTTCAGCCGCATCCTTTTTTCCGGCGATCACGATTTGTCGTGGTTTGCTTAACGAGTAATCGAGCGCGACCAGCATTTGCGGCATGCCGCTGGGGAAATGCGAAAGCGTTGTGGCAAATGCATCCATTGTTTTGCGGGCGCGCTCCGACATACCCTGATCATTTCGAATCTGCGATAACCGCAAAAGATTAAGTGCGGCGACGGAGCTTGCAGCCGGCTCGGCTCCATCGTTATCGTCTTTCATCCGAAGGAACACGCTCTGGTCTTTGCCACTCGTGCTGAAGTAGCCGCCGTTCTTCCGGTCGTAAAACAGGCGGTCCTGAGTCTCCTGCAATTCGACCGCAAACTTTAGCCATTCGATGTCGAACGAGGCTTCATAGAGATCAAGAAGACCCTGGATAACGAACGCGTAATCGTCGGCGAACCCTGCGATCTCGCTGCGGCCCTGGCGGTAATTGCGATAAAGCAATTTGCTCTTTTCGTCATAGAGATTGGCTCGTACGAACTTTCCTGCGCGCGTCGCTATTTCCAGATAATGCGGATCATGGAGCACTTGTGCGGCGCGGGCGTACGCAGAGATCATCAAGCCATTCCACGCAGCGATGATCTTATCGTCGAGATGCGGGCGTGGCCGTTTCACGCGGACGCCGAATAGCTTCTCGCGACCGTTGGCGAGCGCTTCCCGAATTTCTTTTTCAGTCTTTTTAAAATGCTCGGCAGTCTCAGCAATGGTGTGTCGCTCGATCAGAATATTCTTTCCGCCGAATTCATCGTGAGGATCGCTTCCTTCCGGTGCATTGCCGTGTGGCTGCACACCATAATGAAAATCAAAAATCTCAGCGGTTTCACCCAGTACATCGTCGATTTCTTTTTTAGACCATACATAGAACGCGCCTTCGGCGGTCTTGGCATGGCCGGGGTCGCCGCCCCCGGCTACAACAGGGCTGTCGGCGTCTTCAGCGGAGAAAAAGCCGCCTTCCTTCGAGGTCATGTCGCGCGCGACGTAATCGAGAATGTCGCGCGCAACGGATTCGAACTCGACCCTCACCGGCGCTCTCGCGTCCGCCTCTCCCTGGCCAGGGAGAGGATTGAGGTGAGGGTCGCCTAAAATTTGGGACGCATCCAGATATGCGCTCGCAAGTTGCGCCTGATCGTAGAGCATTTTTTCGAAGTGCGGCACGTGCCAGTAACGATCCACTGAGTACCGATGAAATCCGCCGCCGATATGGTCGTGCATTCCGCCGGTCGCCATTTTGCGCAGAGTGAAGAGCGCCATATCGAGCGCGTGCAAAGGTAGCGCATGCGTCTCGCTTGCATCTTCTTTACGGGGCAAGTCCGCCACGGCGGATTCGTCCTGTGGCGAACCGGACGCACGCCCTACATTCCGCGCATAAAAGCGTGTGAGAAAATTGAGTGTCGCCGGACGCGGAAATTTCGGAGCGTTGCCGAAGCCGCCCTCCTTCGGGTCGTAGCTGCGATCGAACTGCTTAAAAGCGGCATCTAGAACTGCAGCGTCGACCTTGCTTTCGCCTCCACCTGCTGATTGAGATTCGCGCAGCGCATCAACAATCTTGCTCCCCTGCTCCACAATTTTGTCGTGATCTTGCTTCCAGGCTGCGGCGATCCGCATCAGCACGCTTTTGAATGCCGGCTGGCCATATCGGTCTTCCGGCGGAAAATAGGTTCCACCTACGAACGGCTTTAGATCCGGCGTCAGCCACACGCTCATCGGCCAGCCGCCCCCGCCGGTGGTCGCCTGCACAAACGTCATGTAAACACGGTCAACGTCCGGGCGCTCTTCGCGGTCGACCTTAATGTTGACGAACTCGCGGTTCATGATTGCCGCCACTTCTTCGTTCTCAAACGATTCGTGCGCCATCACATGACACCAGTGACAGGTGGAATAACCGACCGAGAGAAAAATTGGTTTATTTTCCCGCCGCGCCTTTGCGAATGCTTCTTCTCCCCAGGGATACCAGTCCACCGGATTGTGCGCGTGCTGGAGAAGATACGGCGACTTCTCGTGCGCAAGCCGGTTGGTGTGCTCGTGTTTTTCTGTAGCGACGCCCTGTGAATGCTGAAGACCGGTCGGCGTCGGGTCGGCAGAGCTATGAATTGTTCCCACTAACCACGTTAGCGCGAGGATCGCAAAGCGGAAGGGCTTCGCCATGTTAAATCGTTAAATCGTTAAATCGTTAAAGCAACCAAGCGTGAAGTCGATCTAACGATATAACGAATGACGAACCAGCTTGTCATTCCGAGGGAAATCGAGGAATCCCTGGCGAAAATGACGAATCCGGGGAGCGCGGGCGCCTCGCCCGCTGTGTCACGCGCCTCGCGGGACACCCTCGGGGCCTTTTCGGCGGGGCGCCGAAAAGAGCGGGCGAGGCGCCCGCGCTCCCCAATTTCGTCATTTTTCATTGCTTCGTGATTGGTCATTCGTCATTCGTCATTTTGTGGATACAACCCACATCATTCTTCTGTTTCTCGCGATCGGCGTAATCGCCTTCCTTTACTCATCCGTCGGCCACGCCGGTGCTTCGGGCTATATCGCAACGATGACTTTGTTCGGGATCGCGCCGGCGGAGATTCGTCCGACTGCGCTGGTGCTCAACATTCTGGTCGCATCCATCGGCACGTTTCAGTTTTGGCGAGCGGGACATTTCTCGTGGAAACTATTCTGGCCGTTCGCGCTGTTTTCCATTCCCGCAGCGTATCTCGGTGGTTACTTGCAGCCGTCGGCTTCGATTCTCAGAATTCTGATCGGGCTTGTGTTGCTTTTTTCAGCGGTGCGACTCGTGTTTCGCCGAAGCGATCCGTCGCAAATCCATCCTCCATCGCAGCCGGTGGCGATAAGTGCCGGTGCAGGTCTGGGATTTCTGGCGGGACTGACCGGAACTGGGGGTGGAATATTTCTCACACCGCTATTGCTGTTTTGTAAGTGGGCTCATATTCGGCAGGCCGCTGCGGTTTCAGCGCTCTTCATCTGGGTCAACTCCGTTGCCGGGCTGGCGGGTTACGTCACGAAAATTCACTCCATCCCTTCGCTCGGATTCCTTCTTGCAGCGGCGGCAATCATCGGCGGCATCATAGGATCGCATTTGGGCAGCAGACGCTTTGCTGTCCGAGGGATTTCGCTATGTCTCGCGACGGTCCTGCTAATCGCCGGGATAAAACTGATTTTCACCGGATAAAGGCGCACAAGGGAACATAGACTTTCAGTCTGTGCGCCCAGCAGAGTTGCACTCTGCTGAACGAAAACGGACCAAATAGCGGGCAAAATGCCCCGCTAGGCACACAGGCCACAGGCCTATGTTCCGAGCTATGGGCAATTCAATGCCAGCTTTGGCGCGGTTTCCGGTGACCAGGGATTGGAAGTGTAATCGGATGCGACGATTTGGTCCGCGTACCGCTTTAAGAGATGGCAAAGTGCGGTCACATCGAGTCTGTGATGCGACGGAGCGAAGGCCGCCAGATTTTGCTCCGCTAACCTGAACAAACGCTCCGCCGGCGGCAAACGCCTGCTGTGCCTGGCATGCAGCGGATGTTCGAACCTTTTTTGGAGATGAACGAAAGCCCCGGCGGCCTGGATCAATCCCTTGAAGAAATCCGCGTCGCGCGATTTCGTCTCAAGCCAAAGCTGTTCCAAAACGTCGTGCGCTTCATAGTAACGCTGCTCGTTCCAGCAACGAAAAAATCCAAGGTAATAGGGATTAGTTGCTACTTCTGACTGATCTGGGGTCACATCTTTCCCGGTAGATTCGGCAACCCACTGTGAAATCCTCTCGCGTTTGTTCATGGGGAGCTTTAATTTGGTTGCAGCTCAGAGAATGAGCAAACCACCAATCACTAACTCTTCCGAGGGACATCCTCACTCATCCGGTGTCTCTCGCCTCGAAAAGACCACCCAATGCCTGTGTGGTTTGCCGCCGCACAAATGAGTGCCGTTACTCTGGTCATTGTGCTGGGTGCCGTCGCGATTCTGGTTTTCTGCTCCGCGCTTTTCTCCAGGGTGGAAACGGCGTTATTCCTGCTGAAGCCGCATCAACTCCGCCGGCTGGAAGCGAATCACGCCCGGCTTACGAGTTTCATCCAGCTCTTCCGCGAAAATCCGCGTCGCGTCTTGAACGTGTTGTTGGTAGGAGACGGATTGGTCAATGTGCTCCTGGTAGTGTTGTGTCTTTTCTTCGTGTGGGAAGGCCCGTTGGCAGGGCACGTTCCTCAATGGCTGGTCGGCATCCTGATTTTCACCGTGGTGGTGCTGCTCTGCGATTTGGTGCCGAAACTGGTTGCGCTCGCGGCACCTTCAAAGCTCTCGGCGATCGGCGCTTTCACGTTACAAATCGCGATGCCGTTTCTCGACCGTATCGGCCGCGGACTTGAGACGGTCAGCGATTATGTGATCGATCTTTTCACACCAGTGCATCTGCGCAATCGTCCGCGGTTAAGCGACGAGGAGCTGGGAACACTGCTTCAAATCGGCGAAGAAGAGGGCGCGTTATACCAGGGTGAAGCCGAAATGATCCAGGAAATCATTAAGCTGGGGGACAAAACGGCCAAGGATTGCATGAAGCCGCGCGTGGACAGTTTCATGCTGCCGGACGATTTGACTAACGAGGAGGCGATCGCGCGTTTGAAGGAGAAACGTCACCGGCGCGTGCCCGTTTACGCCGATACGCCCGATCAAATCCTCGGGATTATCGACGTGAAACTGTTCCTGCTGGATCCAACGGAACACTACACCGAGAAGCTGATCGCGCCCTCTTTTGTTTCGGAGACAATGCGCGCGCTCGAGTTGCTCAAGCTTTTTCTCACCCGTCCCCAGGGAATGGGCGTGGTGGTGGACGAATTCGGTGGCATCGAAGGAATCATCACCATGGAGGATTTGGTGGAAGAAATTCTCAGCGACGCCGTGCCCCGGGACGATTCAGCCTTTTACATCGAGCCGCTTGGCAATGGCAAATTCCTCGTGAGCGGCAACGCGCGTCTCGATGATTTGAGCGAACATCTCGGTTTTCAAATCGACGCCGAAGGGATCGACACCATCGGAGGATTTGTCTTTACTCGTCTGGGCTACATGCCCTCGTCCGGAACAAAGCTCGAGATTCCGGGTCTCGCCATTACCGTGCGTCGAGCGGGACGTAAACGAATCGAAGAAGTTTTGCTGGAGAGAACCACCAACGCATTCGAGGAGGCGGCATGACGGCACTGCTGATCATTTTTTGTTGCTGGATCGTTTCGTTCTTCTTCAACGGAATCGAAAGCGGACTGCTTTCGATCGACCCAGTGCGGTTGCGGCAAAATGTGAAGCGCCGCGTGCCGGCCGCTTTGCGGTTGAATCGCCTGCTCAAGCAACCGGAGCGTTTGTTGGCGACCGTTCTACTCGTAACGAATGCCGCGGATATCGTTGCTCTGCTCTTGCTGACCAGTGAGTTGGTTCGCTCGTACGGCTATGCTGGATTTTTCTTCGCTTTGTTGATTGCGCTCCCGGTTTATTTGTTTGTCTTATCGGTTTTGCCTAAATCGTTGTTTCGCCGGTTTCCGTTCCGCGCGCTGGCCCGACTTGCGCATGTGCTCGAATTCACGTCGATCCTGTTTTCTCCCTTGCTTGAAGTCGGCGCGAGACTTGGCAAACTACTTCTTCCAAGTCAGGCCGCGAAACGGCGGCGCCTCTTTGCCGCACGCGAAGAACTGAAACAGATCACTGCACAGAGCGAACGCGAGGGAGCGCTTACTTCGACTGAGCGCGCAATGATCCACAGCCTGGTTGACTTTCGCGGCACCAAAGTTCGCGAGGTAATGCTGCCGTCGTCGAAGGTTGTGGCGTTACACTCCGGCGCATCCACTGAGGAAGCACTGGAGCTTAGCGCCTCCACTGGTCTTGATCGTTTGCCGGTGGTGACCCCCGATGGCCGGCCCGCCGGGCTAGTGAATGTTGTCGATATCCTGTTCGACCGAAACGGAAACAAACCGTTGGACAATTATGTGCGGCGTATCGTAACTACCAGGGACGATGAGCCCGCTTATCGCATCATGCAGCAATTACGCGCCGCACGCCTGGGCCTGGCAGCTGTGGTAGACGAAAAAAGAAATTTTCGCGGCATTGTGGCCATCGAGGATCTGGTGCGCCGGCTCGTTTCGCCGGACGGCGCGCAATGATCTAATCATTACGAGCCAGCATGTGGTCTTCATCGCCTAAAATTCGGGCGCAACTTACCAATGCAACGTGCGAGAAAGCCTGCGGAAAATTTCCCAACTGACGCTTTGCGCGGGGATCATACTCCTCCGATAGCAGGCCAAGGTCGTTGCGCACGTCGAGCAAGCGCTCGAACAATTCTCGCGCTTCCTTTTTCCGGCCGAGGAGGTGCCAGCAATCCGCCAGCCAGAATGAGCACGGAAGAAACACACCTTCTGAGCCGGGTAGGCCGTCAACGCCGCATTCCTGTGGGCGATAACGTAACACGAAACCGTCATCCATTAGTTCGAGTTCAATCGCCTCGACTGTGCCGCGGACGCGCTCGTCAGTGATTGGCAAAAAACCGACCAGCGGCAGTATAAGCAGGCTCGCGTCCAGCGCGTCCGAACCGTAAACCTGAGTGAATGACTTCTTTTTTTGGTTATATCCCCTAGCGCAAACCTGGGCGTGAATTTGATCCCGAATTTCCTGCCACCGAGCGGCGTGCTCGTCCGCAGCGCACTCGCAGTTTTCAACCATTTTAATTGCGCGGTCGAACGCCAGCCAGGCCATCACTTTGGAATGCGTGAAATGTTGGCGACCGCCGCGTACTTCCCAGATTCCTTCATCCGGTTCCTGCCAATGTGATTCCAAAAATTTCATCAGTTCAAGCATGAGGGCCCAATCGTGCTCGGTCAGTTTGATACCGGCACGATCACCCAGCCATACAGCGGCCAGCACTTCGCCATACACGTCGAGCTGAAATTGATTTGAAGCTGCGTTGCCGATGCGCACCGGCCGTGAGTTTTCGTATCCCGACAGCCACGGAACCTCAAACTCGTCGAGGCGACGTTCGCCTTGCACGCCATAAATCATTTGCATTTGCGCAGGGCTACCCGCGATAGTCCGCAGCAGCCATTCCCGCCACGATCGTGCTTCCTCGCGATAACCGGCGCGCATTAACACGAGCAAAATAAGCGCCGCATCGCGCAACCAGCAGTAGCGATAATCCCAGTTGCGCACGCCTCCGATCTGTTCAGGCAACGATGTCGTTGCCGCAGCGACCAGTCCGCCCGTCGGCGCGTAGGTTAATCCCTTGAGCACGATAAGGGAGCGCACCACGGCTTCGCGCCATTTGTTTTCACTTCGAAACTGCTTCGCCCAATCTGTCCAAAATACTTCCGTCTCCTGCAAAGCGTGCTCGCCATTTATTTTTCTTGGCGGCGCCAGATGAGACGGAAACCACGTGAGCACGAACGGGATCCGGTCGCCCCTTGTCACACTAAACTCGGCCACGGTGGTTAAATCTTTCCCGTGCGTTTCAACGGGCGTTCGCAAGATCAACGCGTCCGGCCCGGCGATTGCCTCCAACCCGTCATGCCGCTTACGCCTGCGAACCCACGGAATGAGTAACCCGTAATCGAAGCGGACGATCAGTTCCATTTTCATCGAGACTTTCCCGCGTAACCCCTCAACGATCCGAACGATGTCCGGGTCCTTGCCGCGGGGCGGCATGAAATCGATCAGGCGCACCGCGCCATTTTCCGTTTCGATGTCCGTCTCCAGGATGAGCGTGTCGCCGCGGTACCGCCGGCGGGTTTCTTTGATTTCTTCGTCAGGGAAAAGCCGCCAGTGACCGTTCTTCGCATCGCCCAACAGCGACGCAAAACACGCCGCCGAATCAAAGCGAGGAAAGCAAAGCCAATCGACGCACCCGTCACGACTCACTAGCGCCGCTGTTTGCGTGTCGCTGAGAAAGGCGTAGTCCTCGATCTTTGTATTTTCTTTCGCCACTTAACTCGTCCGCTTACTCTTCCTCTTCCTCCCCGCTCAATGCTGTAGCGTGCGCTGTCTCAGCGCACAACACCCGCGCATGCCTGGGAATCCACTGAGGACAGCGGACACTACAGCAGCAAGGTCTGGCCGCAGTTCGCCGCGGCGATTAAAGAGGGTTTACTCTATTTGTTTCGAGCCTGCGAGCCTCGCGATTTCATCGCGCGTTAATCGAAACACCGTCCATTCGTTCATCGGCTTGGCGCCAAGCGCGCGATAAAACTCAATTGCCGGCTTGTTCCAATCGAGCACCGCCCATTCCATCCGGCCGCAGCCGCGATCACGCGCGATCTTTGCCAGCTCCACCAGCAACGCGCGACCATAGCCTTTGCCGCGCTTGTCCGGCCTAACAAACAAATCTTCGAGATAAAGTCCGGGGCGCCCAAGCCACGTGGAAAAATTATAAAAATAAACGCCAAATCCGACCGGCGATTTTTCTTCAAACGCCAGCAGCACTTCCGCAGCAGGCTTTTCTCCGAACAAAACATCGACAAGCAATTCTTCCGTCGCGACAACGTCATCCGGCGCGCGCTCGTACGTCGCCAAATCGCGGATCAATTGCAGAATGATCGGCACATCTTCCACACGCGCCGGTCGAATTTTGAAATCAGTAAGCGCCTTCATCCCAGCGGAACTAACCACCAATGGACACTAATTCACACGAATGTTTTTGCTCGACGCAGCGAGCTTTGGGGTGCGGCGGCTCGACGCCGCTTTCATCTCGATCGCAAATGCGTGCACCATACCGAAGCTAAACGGTGAAGAGACTCAATTGATCCAGCTGTAGCGGGGATCGGCAATCCCGGTTTCGCACCGCCCCCGTGGTTTCTAAATAGAAAATGCAAAAAGTCTCGACATTCTTATGCTATCTCAACAAAATCGGTGCTCCACGAGGAGCTTCGATCATGAAACAGCGAAACAGCATGTTCCGCACGTCGCGAGCACATGCTAGTCGGATCGGATTTTGCCTGCTTTTCTTGTTGGCTGTTTGTTTGATCTCATTTGCGCTGGCAGAGCGATCGCGTGCCAGCGGAAATACGCCCGCGAACACGCCGCAGTTCCCGATTATCTCCAGCGAGAATGGGCGACAAGCAGGCGTTCTGCCAATGCCGAAAAACACAACGGGCGATGTCCTCTGGGATCAATACAACAACCCAGCGACGGAACCGCCCATCAATATCAACTCGCAAAGCTTGGAGCCGGCGATGGCCGCATTTGGCTACGGAACGGGCCGCACCAATTGGAACCGAAAGAACGCCGACCAAGTGTTGCCCGACCAGGTTTTCCAAATCCTCGGCTTTGTTGAGGGTCCTACGCCAACTTCAACTCCAACACTTACACCAACAGCGACAGCAACGCCGACCACGACGCCTATGCCCAGTGCAACGCCGAGAACAACACCGACGCCGAGGGCTGCGCCAACACCGCAGCCACGTCCCACGCCACCACCGCGTCCGTAGCTTTATGTTATGAAAAAGAAACGTCCCGCTCAATCCGCCTTCATGAGCGTCTGCATTTTGTTCGGATTATTCATCTTCTTCACCGGAGTGGTCATCGCGCTGTTCGCTACGGTATCTCCTGAAACTTCAGCTCACCGGGGTGCGCGCAAGGCCGACGCGCAAGCGCGTCGCCAAGGTGCCACCGCAGTGACGCCCGCTGCGGTATGTATGAAGCGTGGGTGGCCCGCTATAACGGAACCGCCAATAGCTATGACGAAGCTAAATCCATTGCCGTTGACAATCAGGGCAATGTTTACGTCGCAGGAACGAGCTTAGGCATGGGAACAGGCAACGATTTCGCCACCATCAAATACGACTCAGCCGGGCAGCAACAGTGGGTGGCTCTTTATAACGACTTCGATAATCCCGATGAGCAACTGAACGCCATGACTATCGACGGGTCAGGCAACGTGTATGTGACAGGATGGAGCGGGATACTTTACAGTTACCACGATTGCACGACCATCAAGTATAATTCAGCGGGACAGGAACAATGGGTTGCCCGCTACAACGTGCAGCCTCGCGGTTATGCTTTCGGGAATAGGCATCGCGCTGGACGATTCAGGCAATGTTTACGTCGCGGCCCGCACACAGGATGAATCCTCCACGTTCTGTGCCACGATCAAATACAACTCCGCAGGCCAACAACAGTGGGTGGCAGAGTACCGCGGTGGAGCAGGTCTTGACACGCCAACAGCTATCGCTGTTGACCACAAGGGTAACGCCTACGTGACTGGGACAACCCTGATGTGCTCAGATTATTCAAATTATGATTACCTGACGCTCAAATATGATGCGGCGGGCGAGGAACAATGGGTGGCTCGCTACAATGGATCCGGGACTGGATTCGACGAAGCCTATGCCATTGCCGTCGATGACTCAGGGAATGTTTTTGTAACGGGACAAAGCGATGCAGCGTCGTCTATCGCGTACGCAACTATCAAATACAACGCGGCCGGCCAGCAACAATGGGTCGCTCGTTATGACGAAGGGGGAGATAACTACGGCTTATGCTATTGCCGTTGACGGATCGGGTAACGTGTATGTCACGGGGAAGGTCGGCCCGGGTTTTCCTGATTACGGTACGATCAAGTATAACTCAGCCGGTCAACAGCAGTGGGTAGCGCGATACAACGGGCCACCGGGCAGTGGAGCCGATACTGCAACTTCCATCGCTCTTGACGGCGCTGGCAATGTTTACGTCACAGGAAGCAGCTCACGAACAAATTTCACTTTTAGTGATTTTGGCTATGCGACAGTCAAATACGACCCGGGAGGGCAAGAGCAATGGGTGGCGCGCTACGACGAGCCACCGAATGCCAGTAACGAAGCAGCGGCAATAGCTGTCGATAAGATGGCCAACGTTTACGTCACGGGTACCGCTCGAGCCGGCTCCGATACTGATTATTTGACGATCAAGTATGGACAGGGCCCCACGCCCACCCCCACGGCTACGGCAACTGCAAGCCCCACTCCAACAGCTACCGCAACAGCGACACCGTCGACAACGCCAACGGCGACGGCGACCGCCTCGCCCACTCCAACAGCGACAGCTTCGCCAACCCCTTCTACCGCTCCCGACAAACCCGCCGCCACGCCAACGGCTACGGCAACGCCGACTCCCACACCTGTACAGACTTGCTGTCAATACATAACAAGTAGCGGAAGTGGCATGATTGTTCAGGGCATCATCGACACAGGTAATCACTGCGATAATTGCGTTACCTCAATAACGTTTCCATTCCCAGTGACCTTTTATGACTCGATCTATACCGAGGCGTACGTCAGCTCGAACGGGAATTTGCAGTTTTCCGGCAATGCGCCATACCTCGGTGCATCCTGTCCTTTGCCGGATCGTTGCCTAAACGCGGCTATTGTTGGTTATCAAACGGATCTGCGCACTGATTTACCAGGCAACGGAGTATTCACCCTCGTCACGGGCACCGCACCCAACAGAGTCTTTAATATCGAATGGCGTACAACGTACACCGACAGAATGGGCACCGCCAACTTCGAAATGCGCTTCTATGAAAACCAAAACTCATTTGATGTCATTTATGGAGCGACAAGTGATAATGGCGGCTTGGAAGAAAGCGGTGTGCAGCTAAGTGGCATGGGCGGTCCGTGTGACGCTACAACCTTCTCGTGCAAAACCCCTGCGCTCACGAATGGCTTAAAGGTCACCTACCAGCTCTGGCCCTGCGGAGAGCCAACTCCAACACCCACGGCAAGCCCCACGCCTACTGCTACAGCAACACCGACGCCGTGCGTCGGAAGATGTTCACCGACACCCAGACCGCGCCCGACCCGGGCGCCGCGACCGTAGTTTTCGTGATGAGAAAGAAACGCACTGCTCAATCTGCTTTCTTCAATGTTCGCACGGTAATTACTGTGCTTGTTTGTGCAGCCGCGTATTTGATCGTCGCGGAAACACCTCTGGCCTTTTTCCGCTCCGAATCACCCTCGACGGCCCCCCAGAGGACTCTGACGTCCACGGAGCGTGTGGCTTACCAAAAAGCGATTGAGGAAGTTTACTGGCGCCATCGCGTCTGGCCAAAAAGCCGGCCCGATCCCAAGCCGTCGCTAGACGTGGTGATGCCTCATGTGCAGATCGAAAAGAAAGTCGAAGACTACATGCGCAAGTCACAGGCACTGGAAGGCTACTGGCAACGATCAATTACTGTTGAGCAGTTGCAGGCTGAAATAGATCGGATGGCGCAGCGTACGAAGCAGCCCGAAGTGTTACGCGAACTCTTTGCCGCGCTGGGCAACGATCCCTTTGTTATCGCGGAGTGTCTGGCCCGGCCGATACTCGAGGAGCGTTTGGTAACAAGTTTCCATGTGCGCGACCAAAAATCCGATAGCGATCCGAAGTGGCGGGCGGGGTCCTGGAGAGCCAGCGCGGCATACCAGACTCTGAATGGCATGGCAGCGGCGAGTGCCAGCTATATCCTCCCTACAATATCGGATGGTGCCGCCTGCAGTGACGATACGTGGACGGCGACCAGCACCACCAACACGCCCGGTGCCCGGGCCGACCATACGGCAGTGTGGACGGGCAGTGAAATGATCGTCTGGGGAGGAGGTACCAGTGGCCCTAGCTATCTGAACACCGGAGGGAGATACGTTCCTGGCACCGACAGTTGGACAGCCATCAGCACCACCAACGCGCCCGATGCACGGGCAGGCCACATGGCAGTGTGGACTGGCACTGAGATGATCGTCTGGGGTGGATATAATGGTAGCAGCTATCTGAACAGTGGCGGTAGATACAATCCTGGCACCGATAGTTGGACAGCCACCAGCGCCACCAACGCACCCGCTGGCCGACAGGAACATACGGCGGTCTGGACCGACAGTGAGATGATCGTCTGGGGCGGATTTGACGGTACGAACTTGAACACGGGCGGGAGATACAATCCAACCGTGGATAGTTGGACTGCAACCAGCATCACCAACGCGCCCACTGGCCGATCCGATCATACGGCAATCTGGACAGGTAACGGGATGATCGTCTGGGGTGGATTTATCGGTGGTTTTCCCTTGGAGGACGGCGGCAGATACAATCCTGGCAACGATAGTTGGACTGCGACCAGCACTACCAACGCGCCCTCTCCCCGAGCGTATCATGCGGCAGTCTGGACCGGCAGCGAGATGATCGTCTGGGGTGGATGGAATGATCAGGATTTTTTGAATACCGGCGGGAGTTACAATCCCGGCACGGACGGTTGGATTGCCACCAGCCCCACCAATGCGCCCGATGCCCGATTCCAGCACACGGCGGTCTGGACTGGCAGTGAAATGATCGTCTGGGGTGGATGGAATGGCGTCAATTATTTCAACACCGGCGGCAAATACGATCCAAGCACGAACAGTTGGACAGCCACCAGCACCACCAATGCGCCCTCTCCCCGAGCGTATCATACGGCAGTCTGGACCGGCAGTGAGATGATGGTCTGGGGCGGGTACAACGGCAGCTATTTGAACACCGGGGGGAAATACTGCGCGGCTGAACCTAGCCCGACACCTACACCAACTCCGACGCCAAGACCTAGACCCACTCCACGGTCTCGCCCTACTCCGGCACCACGACCGTAGCTTCTACCGATGAAGAAGAGACGAACTGCTCACTTCGCTTTCCTGAAAGTCCGCACTGCAATTTTTTTCGCGTTGTTCTATGCAGTCGCGGTCTCCGTTCACGCAGACATCATCACGGTAACGAACACGAACGACAGTGGCCCTGGCTCGCTGCGTCAGGCGCTCGCCGACGCTAACGGCGGCGACAGCATCGACTTCGCAGTCACTGGCACGATCGGATTGACCAGTGGCGAGTTGCTCGTGGACAAGGCCATTTCGATCTCAGGACCAGGAGCTGAGAAGCTTGCTGTTAATGGCAATAGCCAAAGCAGGGTGTTCCACATCACTTCTGGGCAAACCGTGACCATTTCTGGTCTGACTATCACCGACGGCCATGTTAGCGATAGCGGCGGAGGTATCTATAACGATCATGCAGCGCTGACACTCAATGATTGCGCCATCAGTGACAACTCAGCGACCGGCAACCTCGGCGGGGGTATTCACAATGACGGAAAGGACGTTGGTCACGCAACGCTGCAAATAAACAACTGTTTAATTACGAACAACTCCGGCGGCATTTACAACGACGCATTGCAGGCCGGCACTGCAACATTAGTAATCACCTACAGCACACTGTCGAACAATGGTCCTAGCGAGGCTATTAACAACGACGGGTGGTCCTGTACATTTTGTGGAAACGGGACGACAAGCGTTGGTGTAACCAACAGTTCGATTACGAGCAATCCGGGCGGTGCGATCTATAGCGACACTGGACGGCAAAATTGCGGCGGTTCTTGCCCCGTCACAATCTCAATCACTAACAGCACTATCAGCGGAAATGGAGGTGGAGTGCACAACTCGACCCTGTCGGATACAGTAGTGAGTAATAGTACTATCAGCGACAACGGCTCCGGCATTTCCAACGATCTCGTTTCGATGGGGACGAGTGTGTTTGATAGCACCATGAGCAACAACGGAGTGGAGCTTTCTGTGAGTGGACCAAGCCCATTGAACATAGCCAACACCCTGTTCGAAGTGAGCGCCGGCGGGCATAGCATCATCAGCGACGGCGGCACTGTTCACTCGTTTGGCTATAATCTCAGTAGCGATGATGGCGGCGGCTATTTGAATGGCCCCGGCGATCAAATCAACACCGATCCGCTGCTTGGTCCGTTGCAGGATAATGGCGGGCCTACATTCACGCATGCCTTGTTACCGGGCAGTCCAGCGATTAATGCCGGGGATCCGAATTTTGTTGGCCCGCCTGACTACGATCAGCGGGGCCCAAGGTTTGATCGCGTAAGAGGCGGTCGGATTGACGTCGGCTCGTTTGAAGTGCAAAAACCTCCTCCACCTTCTCCGACCCCTACGGCCACGTCAACGCCAAGACCTGCACCGACTCCTCGAACTCGCCCCACTCCGGCGCCGCGCCCGACGCCGCGGTGAAAAACACAGCATCAGTGATTCGTGATCGGTGATCGTTGATTATCGTTCTTGACACCGAGACGGCGGGACATGGTAAATGGGACGCGGGCAACTGTTAAACGCTGAAGCATGACGTTTTTGTTTTTCTTCGTTGTCGTTGTTTGTTTATGGAGCGCAGTTGTTCCAGCAGACGCGCAGGTGAACGTGACCCAATTTCACAACCACGAGTCGCGGGACGGCCTTTACGTTGATGCCGCGTTCGCCCCAAGCGCTGCCTCCAATCTAACGCGCGACGTGAACTTTGACGGCACAATTGCCGGAAACGTTTATGCCCAACCGCTTTACATCGAAGGCGGTCCGGGTGGCAGGGCAATGATCATCGTGGTGACCGAATCGAATAATGTGTACGCGCTGGACGCTCTAGATGGCAGCATTATCTGGCAACGCAACGTTGGCCCGCCTGTGTCGGCGGACAATCTCATCTGTACTAAATTTGATCCCATGGGCATTACCGGCACGCCCGTTGTCGATCTCGCTTCACGCGCGCTCTTTTTCGACGCAATGATCACGCTCGATGGCGGGGAGACCAAGAAACATTTGCTCTTTTCTCTCAACGTGGACACGGGCGACGTCAATCCAGGCTGGCCCGTTGATGTAGAGGCGACAGCTTCGTACAACGGCGTTGACTTCATCGCGGAGATCCAACAGCAACGGCCGGCGCTCGGTATCGTGGGAGGTATTCTCTATGTCGGATACGGGAGCATGATGGATTGCAGCTTCTTTCATGGCTGGCTGATAGGCGCGCCGATCGACAACCCAGCTGGCATGATGGCATGGGCCGCCGCGACCGGCGACCACGGCGGTGCCATATGGGGAGTGGGCGGCATCGCCAGCGACGGGAAGAACCCGTTTGTTATCACTGGTAACACCTTCAGTCCCCCAAATTGGGACGGCGGAGAAGCAGTGATTCGCTTTCAGCCCGGCCCGATCTTCAGTGGCTCGCCGGCCGATTATTGGGTGCCCGAAAACTGGCTCGATCTGGACGGTTTCGATGGGGACCTGGGCAGCTCAGGCCCATTACTGGTGGATGTGCCCGATGCAACGCCTTCTCACCTGGTGGTTGCGCTGGGTAAGGATGGCAACGCGTATTTGCTTAATCGCGACAATCTCGGCGGGATCAGTGCGCCTATTGCGTCATCTCACGTTGCCAACTTCATAATCCAGGCGGCAGCTAGTTATAACACTCAGCTCGGCACCTACGTCGCCTTCCGCGTGAACAACAACAATGCCACATTCTCGGCCTTCCGCATTACTGCGACCAACCCGCCCACTATCGCCAGTGGGTGGAGCGTAAGCCGGAACAATGGCGGTTGCGGCTCGCCTTTCGTCACTTCAACCGATGGCAGTAATAACATGATTGTCTGGGTGGTTGGTACAGAGGATCACAACACTCCGGGGGACCAGCGACTACACGGCTACGATGGAGACACTGGCGCGATTATTTTCGACGGCGGCGGCCCAAACGAACTGATGGCGGGAACGCACTACTACAGCACCACTGGTATTGTAGCGCGAGGGCGCATCTACGTCGCGGGCGACAATAAGGTATATGCCTTTGTCGCACCCGAACCGACGCCGACGCCCACGCCTACTGCAACCGCAACCACACCGCCTCCAAGTCCGACCCCAACGGCAACGCCGACATCCACGCCAACTCCGACCCCGAGGCCAAGGCCTGCACCTACTCCGCGGTTTCATCCGAGCCCACATCCGCGCCCGTAGCCCGAAGTTAATAGTTGAGGGTTGATAGTTGATAGCTTTGTACCGCTGCCTGCAAAAGTGCGCAAGGCGATGGAGAGCCTGCCCTGAGCGAAGTCGAACGGGTTAATCGCCCCTACCTCAGTGCGAGTCCGATGCGATTCAGGCCTTCGGCGAACATTTCGGTGTTTACGCCCATGCCAATGCGAAAATGATCGGGCATTTCGAAAAAACGACCCGGGACGGCTGAGGTGTCGAACTCTGCACGTAGTCTGTGCAGAAAATCATCAGCGTTACGACCTAACAATTGCACGAACGAGGTCGTTCCCCACTCCGTCCAGACCGCTGAAAGCGCGGATTGCTCTGTGAGAAAATCCAGAAGCAGTTTGCGATCTGCCTCTACGATTCGCCGCGCTTTTTCACGAAGCAGGTTCAAGTGCTTAAATGCCGCCACAGACAGAAGTAGCCCCGGATAAACAGCCGTCGCGCTATAGAGATCGTTTAGGCGACGCATCTTCCATGCGAGGTCCGGGCGCGCCAGGATCCAGCCGCAGCGCAATCCGCTAACACCATAAACTTTCGTTAGACTGTTGGTCACAACGAACTCAGGCCCGAGGCAGAAGGAAGTGCGAGGCGTTCGTTCGTAGACCGCATCCAAATAAACTTCATCCACCAGCACCAACGCGCCAATGCTGCGGGCGATTTCACCCACTTCGCGCAGAACCCAATCGGGCGTAAGAACACTGGTTGGATTGTGTAAATTGGTAATCACGATGAGCCGTGTCTTCGGCGTGATGCAATCGCGAAGCGCTTTTGGATCTATAGCCCAACCGGTTTCTTCGGCGCGCGGGAAGCGTTTCACATCGGCTTGAAGATATCGGGCCACATCGAGAATTGGTCCGTATGCCGGGTGCTCGATTAAGACCTCGTCACCCAGGTCGATAATCGAAGCCATGGCAAGGTGATTTGCCATGGAGGTGCCTGCAGATTCCACAACGCAGTCCGGATCGATGCCGTGGTGCGTCGCGATAGCTTTCTGTAACGGCGCATACCCATAGCCACTATCCCCATTAATCTCGAGTGTCTCCAGTTGTACTGGCAGTTCGCGGAGCGGAAAAGGAGCCACGCCGCTCGTCGCGAGATTAAACCGCGCACGACTCTGCGTTTTCGACCACTGCATGTAATCGGAATGCTTGTGTCTCATGAATGCCCGCGGGGTGCGCCTTTTGGCTGCGTTCAAAGCCCCGTAGGGGCAACATGTCTATAGCTTCGGATTCATCCAGTGCGCAAGCCCCTAAGGGGCGACATGTGTATTAGCCCGGACCGATGCCGCTCCTCCGGAGCTTGGATTTCTCATTTGACCGATCCTCTACAAACATGACGCACCTACGGCGCTGTCATTGTTCGGAGCGAGGCGCGTGACATTGGGCACGTTCAGCGGCTGAATCTCCTCCAAAAATAATAAACCGGAAGCCCGGCCAGCATAATGCACAAGGCGATAGCACTATTCCGCGGCGAGGCGAGGATAGCGCTCAAGACAATTCCCAAACACGACAACACAAAAAGCATTGTCGTAAAGGGATGACCCGGCACGCGGTAAATCGCCGTGTCAGATCCGATCTGATGTTGGCGAATAACAAATAGTGATGCGGCCGTCATTGCGAAGAAAATGAAATCGACCGTGACCTCAAAATTCAAAATCTCGCCATACGTTCCGGAACAGGCGATGACGATTGCCGCGAAACCCTGAAGAACGATTGCGATTACGGGCGCTTCGGATTTTCCGAACAGTTTGCCAACGCTTGCAAAGAAAAGTCTGTCTCGTGCCATTGCGTAATAGACGCGTGGCGCCGTGAGCATGCTTTGGCTGAGAAATCCAAGTGCGGAAATTGTGATCGCCAGTGCGATCCAGCGGGCGCCGTTTTCGCCCAGCGCCATTCGGATCACGTCTGAAGCGGGCGTTGTCGTCGCATCGAGCCCAGCCGGGCCAAGAACGCGCAAACAGGCGAGATTGACGGCAAGGTAAAGCACCACGACTCCAGAGACTCCGACCAGCAAACCGCGCGACAAATCGCGCCGCGGGTCGCGTACCTCCGCCGCGACAAAAGTCGCCGTCTGCCAGCCGCCGTATGCAAAAGCGATCGGAACCATCGCCGCACCAATGCTCTTGAGAAGAGATAGTGAGGAGGGCTGTTCGACTAACGATGGCGATGCCGCCGGCGCATGACCGCCAACAGCGAACCCAATAGCCACCAGCGCCGCGATCGCGACAAGTTTCAACAGCATTAGAACGCTCTGCACGTTACTTCCGGCACGCGCTCCAAAACAATTGATGCCAACCAGTGTAAGCAGCACTGCCGCTGCGATGGCGCTCTCGTTCCACGCCACGCCTGTTACCGCGCGAAAATACGAGGCAAAAATCACGGCGACTGCAGCCATACCTCCGGTTTGTGTGACCAGAAGCAGTCCCCATCCATAGACAAATGCGACTGCGGGATGGAACGCTTCGCGAAGATAAACGTACTGGCCGCCTGCCGCGCCGGGCAGGCGCGTGGCGAGCTCAGCCCAGATGAATGCGCCGCACATCGCGAGCAACCCACCGAGCAACCAGACGCCGAGAATCAAAAACGACGTGTGAACGCGATGCGCTACCTCAGAGGGATTGGCAAAAATTCCCACACCCACGATGCCGCCCATCACGATCATCGTGGCGTCAAATAACCCGAGCCGGCGGCGCGGTTTCGGAGGTTCCAATTCGGTCATATCGGCGACTTCCCGATTTTGTAGGGCGTCTGTGCCAGACGCCAGGCGTTTCACAGAGCGGAGCCGCGGGGACGCGAGCGACACAGACGGGAGGTCCGGAGGATGAAGCTCGCGGGAGCGTGCGAATCAAACGCCCCACAAAAACTGTCCACTTTCACGATTGAGAAACGGCGATTCTTCTCATCTCAACGCGCCATTAGCTTGTAAATTTTAAATTCAGGCGTCATCTCGTTCCGTTGTGCACAATCCCGCAAGCGTCTTGACAGCCAAGCTAAAGTCAATCGCGTAAGGTAATCGCGCAGAAAGGCGCTCTCATGAAATCAACCGCTCGTGTTTTTTCTCCAGCACGCGCCCAATTTTTTTTGATGATATTCGCGGTGGCAGTTGGGGTCGCCGCGGTGCGGGCCCAGAACGAGCCGATCCTCGTGCCTGACGCTGTCGCTTATCAGAAGCTGCTGCCGATCTTGCCGGAACCGTTGTCGGGTTGGACTGCGGATAAGCCGGAGGGTTCGACCGAAGACGTGGGCGGATTCAGGATCACAAACGTACACCGCGATTACCACAAGGGAGAGGGAGAAAAGGCGCCCAGTGCTGCGATTAGCATTCTCGATTCAGTCGCTAATCCTGACTATGTCAGCGCCACGACTGAAGCGTGGAAAAGCAACAGCGAAAACAACGAAGGTTACGCCAAATCGGTGACCATCGATGGCAGCCCGGGGTTTGAGACATTCGAGAAAGACACAAAACACGCCACTCTGTGGGTGATGATCGCCGATCGTTATTTTGTTCAGGTCGAGCTGCAGAATGAGGAACCCGCCGAATTGCAGGAATGGATCAAGCACATTGACCTGAAGAAACTGGGCGCGATCAAGTGACAAGCGCAGCTTGTCATCCTGAGCGCACCAAAGCGGAGTCGAAGGATCCCGGAGCTTGTCTTATGGTTACGCAGCGGGGTTCCTCGACTTCGCTCGGAATGACTGTGATGACATCACTTCTCCTCTTTCGACCGCAGCATAGGCACAAAACGCACTGGCAAGGTGGCGCTCTCTTTTAGTTGGCCGTTTTTCTTTTCGAGCAGGTACAGTTGTTGCGCGAATCGTTCGCCAACGGGAATCACCATGCGCCCGCCGTCCTTGAGTTGATCAATCAACGGTTGCGGAACCTTGTCCGGCGCGCAGGTCACAATAATCGCGTCGAACGGCGCCTCTTCCGGCCAACCCTTGTACCCGTCGCCTACTTTTAGATGCACGTTTTTGTACCCGAGGCGCTGCAAGGTAGCTTCGGCGGTTTTTGCCAGCGGCGCGACGATCTCGATCGTAAAAACTTCTGCCACAAGGTCGCCCAAAATCGCGGACTGATAACCCGAGCCGGTTCCAATCTCCAAGACACGATCGCCTTCCTTCGGCTGCAGTTGCTCGGTCATGAATGCTACGATGTACGGCTGCGAAATGGTTTGATCGTAACCAAGCGGCAACGGCCCATCCTGATACGCCTCAGCGCGTTCATCCGGAGGGACAAACTGCTCACGCGGGACCTTAGCCATCGCTGCAAGCACCCGTTCGTCCTTGATGCCGCGTGGCTTGAGTTGTCGGTCAACCATCCGCTGACGCTGCGCCGCGAAATCGGCCGATGAGGGGGTTTGTTGGCCACACCCCGTCGCAGCCATCGCAGCAAGAAGAATGCATTGTGCGACGATTCGCATTCGCTAAAGATAACGCCGCTCGCGCGGCCGTGAAAGCGTCGCACTGCGCCGCCCGGCGGTCGGCTATCGCGAAAACACGGCGGCAAATTCTTCGTGTCCTTCGTGTGCTTCGTGGTTAATTCTTACGGCCCTGATGAATGAGGAACGAAAAACATTAGAACAACGCGGACAGATGACGGAAATCGAGCGTCTCCGCCACTCAGCATCGCACGTACTGGCATCTTGTCATTCCGAGCGAAGCGAAGCGGAGTCGAGGAATCTCTCGAATTATGTCTAGCGAGCGCAAAACATTAGAAGAGCGCGCGACGATGACCGATCTCGAACGTCTCCGCCATTCGGCCTCTCATGTACTTGCCACCGCCATTCTTAAGATCTGGCCGGAGGCACAATTCGCCGCCGGGCCGCCGGTGGAAAACGGTTTTTACTATGACGTGGATCTCGCCCACCGCATCTCGCCCGATGATTTCGAAAAGATCGAAGCGGAGATGAAGAAGGAAATTAAGGCGAATCATCCGTTCGAAAAAATCGAAGTTTCACGAGACGAAGCACTCGAGCTCGGAAAGCAAGGCCGTCTGGCTGGTCTGGGCGAACGCTCCCAGCCCAGCAAATACAAACTCGACATCATCGAAAACATTCCGCCGAACGAAAAAATCTCACTCTATCGCAGCGGCGATTTCATTGATCTTTGCGCGGGGCCGCACGTGATGCGCACGGGAAACATCGGTGCATTCAAGCTCACCAATGTCGCGAGCGCGTACTACAAGGGCGACGAAAAGAATCCCCAGTTGCAGCGGGTGTACGGCACCGCATTCAAAACGAAAAAGGAACTCGATGACTACTTTGCAATGCTGGAGGAAGCGAAGAGGCGCGACCATCGCAAACTCGGGCAAGCGAACTGGAGCTTTTCGTTTTTGACGATGATGTTGGTCCCGGCTTGCCAATGTTTCTGCCGCGCGGCACGGTCATCGCCGAAGAACTGGAAAAGCTCGCGAAAGAAACGGAGTTTGCCGCCGGTTATCAGCGTGTGCTTACGCCGCATATAGCGCGAGAAAGCCTGTATCTGAAGAGCGGACACCTCCCGTACTACGCCGAATCGATGTTTCCGCCGATGACCTTGGAAGACAGGCTGCCCAGCCTGTCCGGGTCGGCAGACTGCCAGCTTGCCGAACAAGAGGGCGGGCAAGCTGCCCGCCCGCCGAGTCAGACTGGCAGCCTGACATCCGATCGCTATTACCTCAAGGCGATGAACTGTCCGCATCACCACAAGCTGTTTGCAGCGCTGCCTCGTAGCTATCGCGATCTCCCTTTGCGACTGGCAGAATACGGGACGGATTATCGGTACGAGAAGAGCGGCGAGTTGTTTGGATTGATGCGGGTGCGTTTGCTGCACATGAACGATGCGCACCTATACATGACACCGGAGCAGTTTGAGGACGAGTTCAACGCGGTGAACGAAATGTACCTGAACTATTTCAAGCTCTTCGGAATTGAGAAATATCTGATGCGTTTCTCGACGCACGATCCATCGAAGCTGGGCCAAAAATTCGTCGATGAACCGGAGCTTTGGAAACAAACGGAAGAAATGACAAGACGCGTCTTAAAAAATTCAGGTATCGATTATGTCGAAGTGCCTAACGAGGCAGCGTTTTACGGACCGAAGATTGATGTGCAGGTGTGGAGCGTCATCGGACGCGAGTTCACTCTTGCCACCAACCAGGTCGATTTCGCGCAGCCGCGCAGCTTCGATCTTCGGTACAAGGACCGCGATAACACCGAGAAAATTCCGATCTGCATTCATCGCGCGCCATTGGGTACGCATGAACGGTTCATCGGATTTTTGATCGAACATTACGCGGGCAATTTTCCCCTCTGGTTGTCTCCCGAACAGGTGCGCATTCTCACCTTCAGCGATGATCCGAAGTTACTCGACTACGCGCGCTCGATTCTGAACGAACTGCGCGCGCATCAAGTGCGCGCGGAAATCGACGAAAGTACCGATAAGATCAACGGCAAGATCCTGCGCGCCGAACAAATGAAAGTGCACACCATGTTCGTGATTGGAAAGCGCGACATGGAAGCCAACGCCGTCAGCGTTCGAGTCCACGGCAAAGGCAATCTTGGCGCCAAACCGCGCGATGAAGCCATCGCCGATATTTTGCAGTCGATCAAAGAGCGGCGTGCCTGGTAAGCCCGTCAACTCCGCCATTTCACTCAGGACAAAGCTGCAGAAATGGAATGCCAGCCATAGGCGGCTTATCGATGCGAACGGCGTGCTTGCGCCGTTCAACTGGCTCGTCAAAAAGGCAGAGGCCGATCGCGATGGGGATTAACTTAGTCGCTCTGGAAGAACCGAATCGGGCGCGGATGATCAGATCGGTCGCCGGCTGCTGCAGGTAGGGCGAACTGTGCTCCGCGTCGAGCACCAGCTCGCTGACCACAGTGTCGCCTTTGTTCTGCTCTTGAGTGAGCGAGAAATCGAAAGCGGTCGATTGACCTGACGATAACGTTATTTCTGGAAGGTTCTGATGTTCGGGGCCAGGCAATAGCGTGAGCGGTGCAGTGGTCGCGTTCATTACAAGCAATGCCTCACCGACAGTATGACGAATCGTGACATTGGGAATTGGCGTGACCGGAGGATTCTGCGAGACGCACGCGGCTAAACCGCCCAGGAACAAGGCGAGGCCAAGCGCATGGCAAATGCGGAGTTTCACGAGAAAGAAATTTCTTCGACGAGCCGACGCCAAATTCTGGGATCATTCGCGCGGGGATCGTCGGGCGCTACCTTCTGTGCGACGATGTCAGTAACCAGTTGGTCGGCCGCCGCACGCGAAGCTTTGTCAAATCCCAGCGTCCGGTCTGCAGCCTTGATCGTGGTGGGTTTGGGCAGCCGATTGTCTTCAATCAAACGCTGGAGCACCTGCAGAGTCTCTTCATGCTCCACCAACGTGCCATGGTCGCTCGCCTTTTTGAGCGAGTAGATTTGATTGGTGGGGGTTTGCGCAAGCCTTGCCGCCCAGAACGGCACCGTACCATCGCCTGCACCAGCCACCCGCAGAACGGGCGAAACGCCACTCTCGGGATCAAAGGAGGCACCGTCGACATCCTTCCATTTGAGCCGGGCACCGGTCGTTTTATCCTGTCCCGAGCGGATGTGAAAAACGCGTTCGATAACCGTGTCAGGTAATGGTGCAGTGATGGTGCCGCGGATATCAACGGCGTCGGCGAGAAAGTTCACGTCAACCCAAGGAGGAAAACGTGAAGCATTTGACTCGTCATACGGATCGGCAGGTTTGCCCGTGTTCGCGTCTGTAATTGGGTATGTTTTTAAGCCAAGCGCGTCACCATCGCGATCCATCGTCGGACCATCAGCGAACATGAGAATATACGGGCCTGGGAGAGAACCGGCTATACGCGCGACGTTGCCGTAGCCGTACCGAATCTCCAGAGGCTTTTGACCTATATAGTACCTATCCTGGTGACTGGAAGTGCCGTAGAACGGAGTGCCAACGGTTACGAGCAGCTGGAAGCGAGACGCAACTTTATCTGCCGTTACGCTGGGACTCGTGAACGTGCGCTGAAGAAAAACCTTTGCCACAAGCCCTCCCTGACTGTGCGCGAGCAGTGTCGTTGTGGGCAGTGGATCGACGTTCTTCCGCGCCTTCACTTCAGCGCTTAAGTCAGCCAAAAACTCCGCGAGGAACTCAGCGGCGACTGCAATCGGCCGGCGCCAGTCGTAGGCAAACACGATGTAGTTCCATCCTAATGTTTCGAAGAATCGCTTTGCGCCGTCATAGGCATTGACCGGAAAGAGAAGCGGTCCATTTGGAACCACGATGTGATCATCCAAGTCTCGTTCGTTAGCCTGGATTGCGATGAATTCCAAGTCACGTCCGAAGAAAATGCCGAGATCGATCCAAACGTTTTGAAAGCCGGTGCCTGGCACGGAACCATCAGTGGTATAGGCCTGCGGTGAGCGATCGAGTTGCGATCCCATGCCGCCTGGAAGCAGGACGATCGTGGGAAATCCCGCACGATAACGTTTAGCGAACTCTACAACCCGCGCCTGATGCACATCATGTATGATTCTCCGCCTGGTAGAGTCGTAGCTCATGCGCTATCTCAAGCCGATTTGATGGGCATTTCGGGTTCGTTTGGCAAGCCAAAAGGACTGAAGGCTCGTGGCCTCGGGCACAGGACAGAAGAGCTTTTCGTAAACCGCATCGTAATCGGTCTGCGGCGTTTCGTCCCCGGGCCGCAAAACTCGTTATGCTTTCGGCAAGTTCGAGGCGACTGGCGGACGCGCGTTGTGCCAGTCGGTGCTTTGTTCGTAGGCGTGCGCGATTCGCAAGATGCGGGCTTCGTCCAGCGGTTTGCCTAACAATTGCAAACCGATCGGCAAACGGTTTCCATCCAGTTCGGCGAAACCGCACGGGACGCTGATGCCGCAGATGCCTGCCAGGTTCGCCGCGATGGTAAAAACATCCGCGAGATACATTTGCAAGGGGTCGATGGCGCGCTCACCCAGTTTGAATGCCGCTACAGGTGAGGTCGGCGAGATCACTGCATCGACTTTTTCAAAGACCTTCGCGAAATCACGCCGAATCAGTTCCCGCACTTTCTGCGCGTGCAGGTAATAGGCATCGTAATAGCCGGAGCTCAGAACGTAGGTGCCAAGGATAATGCGGCGCTTCACTTCCGGGCCGAAGCCCTCCTCGCGCGTTCGGCCATAAAGATCCAGCACGTCTTTAGGATTTTCCGCGCGATATCCGTAACGCACGCCATCGAAGCGAGCGAGATTCGCGGAAGCCTCTGCGGTGGCGACGATGTAATACACCGCGACGGCGTATTCGGTGCTCGGTAATGAAACATCGATAATTTCCGCACCTAACGAATTCAGTTGATTCACCGCAGCGTCGATTGCCGTTCTTACCTGCGGATCGATTCCTTCGATCATGTATTCCTTTGGCAGCCCCAATCGTACGCCGCGCAAATTCTTCCGAAGATCCGCGACGTAGTCGGGCACCGGCTCGTTGAACGAGGTAGAATCTTGCGGATCGTGTCCCGCGATCGCGTTCATGATCAACGCGGCGTCGCGTACGGTTTTCGTAACAGGCCCAACTTGATCAAGCGACGAAGCAAACGCGACCAGGCCGAATCGCGAAACCCGTCCATAAGTCGGTTTGAACCCCACCACGCCGCATAGCGCCGCCGGTTGTCGGATCGAACCGCCGGTATCGGAACCGAGCGCTCCGAATGCTTCATCTGCTGCAACTGCTGCTGCCGAGCCTCCACTGGATCCTCCCGGTACACGCTCCAGGTCCCATGGATTTCGCGTTGATTTTAACGCCGAATTTTCGGTGGACGAGCCCATGGCGAACTCGTCGAGGTTGGTTTTACCAAATGGGATGGCGCCGGCTGCGCGCAATTTTTGGATCACGGTGGCGTCGTACGGCGCGTGATAGCCGTGCAAGATTTTCGATCCACACGTACACGGTTGACCCAGCACATTGATAATGTCTTTAATCGCAATCGGAACGCCGCCGAGAGGAAGATCAACGTTTGCGTGCTCGGCTTCTTTGACTGCAGCTTCGAGGTCGAGGCAAAGATAGGCGCCAATATCCCGATCAACCGCTTCGATGTGTCTTCGTAAGGCGTCGATCACTTCGCGCGGGGACACTTCCCGGCGACGCAATAGCGCCTGCAGATCGGCGATGCTCAGCGCCAGCAAATTCTTCCCTGTCATTCCACGACTTTTGGGACAACGAAAAGGCCGTTTCCCTGCCGCGGCGCGTTGCTCAGGGCTTGTTCTGCCGTGAACCAGTCGCGCGACTCGTCCTCCCGGAACACGTTAAAAACCGCAAGCGAATGCGCTGCTGCGTCCAGGTCACCGACATCCAGCTCGCGAAGTTTCTCCACGTACTTCAAAACGTCATCGAGCTGTTTCTGAAAGGTTTTCGCCTCGTCTTCTGTGAGATTTATGCGTGCCAGTCTGGCAACGTACGCAACATCGAGATCCGAACTGGCAGGCATGGCAGACGCTTCAAGGATGCAGGTGGCTAATGAGCCACATCACTGCGACTGCGAGCGCGGCTAAAAGAAACAGAAAAACAATCTGCCCCTGTCGTCGTTCCTTGCGCAACGCTCGACGCCGGCGAGGTTTTCCAGTTTCAACCATTTGCGGAGCGTCCATTGCAATCGACACATGAAATCGCCTTTCAATGGGAGTGCCTGCCGGTACGCGTTCCGGAACATCTACTGACGACTTGCTCTCCGCAGGAGGCGACGTCTGTGTAACCAGACGTTCGAGAGTTTGGACTTTCTCACGAAGTTCCGCTTCCTGTCGTGCTATCTCTTGTTGCCTGCGATGAAGCGGTGCGGCCGGTTTGCGCGAACGCCAAAACATCGCCATCACCGACTGGCCATCCAGAAGAAAATTGCAAGGGCAACAAGGCCGAAAATGATCAGCGGCAAACTGAGCGCGAGGCCAATTTGCAACCATTCGGAGAACGAACGTCCATCATTGTTCTCGTAAGCGGCGGGCGCCGTATCGGGTAATGACGCATCGCCGTTACCGCCGCCAGCTGCCTGCAATCGGCTGCGGTGCTCATTGTACTCGGTGCGCGCGTCGTCGACGGTGCTCAAAGCCCGGCTCAATTCCTTGTGTAAATCCGATGGATTCCAGTTCCTCGGATCGATTGCTTCTACCAATTCCAAATGCTGGGCGAAACTTTCACGCGCTACCCGGATTTGTTCCAGCCTGCTTTGCGCGTTATACGCCTCGCGTTCCAGCACAACCAGCGCGCGCGTCAGCTTATCGGTCATTTCTCCCCGGCCGTGTTCCAATTCGTCCTGACGCCGGCTTAGCTCTTCCAGTTCGCGCTTCTGCTTTTCGATCTGCTCCTGCTGGCGCTTGAGTTGAAGCAATTGCTCCTGCGCCTTTTGCACCTGATTGTCGAGATGCTCCACAGACGGTGCTTCCTCAGTCAGGTCGAGCATTTGTTCAATCGGTCGAATTTTTTCTGACATGATCGCGATGTCGTTCAGGCTCGTCGTAGCGGATATTGGCTTCGCCGCGTTAAATCGTCAAACCGTTAAATAGTTAAATCGCTAAAAATCTATGTAACCACTCGCTGTATCGAAGCGCCCTTTTCTAGCGCCCTGGCATCATCTCGAGGAGAAAGCCGATGAAATATTCGGTTTCGGGAATTGTAGGCAGAACCGGATGATCCGGGGCTTGCTCGAACCGGCGCAATCGTCGAGCGGAGCGCCGCGCTTCCACAAGCGCCTCGGTAATCGTTTGCAAAAATGACGCGTCATCTACGTGATGCGAGCATGAAAATGTCGCCAGCAATCCGTCTTTCGATAAGAGCTTGAACGCGCGCATGTGCAATTCCCGATAGCCACGTAACGCGTCGCGCAGTCCGCTTCTCGTCCTTGTAAATGAAGGCGGATCGAGAACGATCAAATCGTACTGTGCATCCGCTTTTTCCGCTCCGCGGAGAAATTGAAACACATCCTGCTGCACCCAGGCGATGTTTAGCCCGTTCCGCGCAGCGTTCCGTTTTGCCGCGGCAATGTTCTCGGAATTTTCTTCAATGCCCGTCACTTCCGCTGCGCCTGCGCGCGCGCACGTCAACGCAAATGCCCCCTGGTTTGTGAAGCAGTCAAGGACGCGCCGATTCCGAGCATGACCCGCGACCGTTCCGTAATTGTGCCTTTGATCGAGATAAAAACCGGTCTTGTGCCCACGCAAGACGTCAATTTCGACCTTCACACCTTCGATTTCGATCGGGACTCGCGACGGAATTTCCCTCATCACTTCATTGCGTAGTTCCAGTCCCTCCGCCTTGCGCACGGACGCATCGTTTCGCTCGATGATGATAATGTCGCCAAACAAATCGACCATCGCAGCCGTGATCAAATCCTTTCGCATGTCCATCGCCAGCGTGAGCGTTTGCAAAACGAAATGATCCCCATAACGATCTATGATCACGCCGGGCAGGCCGTCGCTCTCGCTCCACACTACGCGGCGCAATCCAGGATCGATATTTCGCCGGTCGCGATATTCGGAAGCTTGGGCGATTCGGCGCCGAAAGAAATCCGGATCAAGGTCCTGCCGTCGCCGCGAGAAACGACGCGCGACAATTTGCGACTTTGAATTGTAAATGGCGCTCCCGATCAAATGATCCCTGCCGTCCTTGAGTGAAATCACATCCCCATCCGCGGGATTTCCGAAAACCTTG
The DNA here is from genome assembly GCA_963753675.1 of uncultured Verrucomicrobiae bacterium. GTDB lineage: Bacteria > Verrucomicrobiota > Verrucomicrobiia > Chthoniobacterales > UBA10450 > Udaeobacter. Next base: position 40,818 of record CAVWCZ010000005.1, read on the forward strand.
AGCACTTCACTCGAAAACACCCAATCGTGTCCGTGCAAAATTCGCGCTCGCGGTTTGACTACGATTCCGGCCATGAAGAGAAACAACGTCCAACGCTCAACGTCCAACGTCCAACGCTCAACGAGGGATTCGGAATTGGGCGTTGAAAGTTGAGCGTTGAGCGTTGAGCATTCGTGCATGCAAATCGCCACGCATTCCTCAATCGATCTCCCGGGTATTAAAAAATTGCGCAGCGGCAAGGTCCGCGAAGTATTCGATCTCGGTGACACGCTACTCTTTGTCGTTACGGATCGCATCTCTGCCTTTGACGTCATTCTGTCCGATCCCATTCCGTACAAAGGTGCGGTGCTCAATCAGATTTCGGCGTTCTGGTTCAAGAGATTCGACGATATCCGAAATCATTTCATTACAGCGAAGTTCGATGAGTTCCCTGAAGAGTTGCAACCCTTCCGTGACCAACTCGCCGGACGTTCGATGATGGTCAAAAAAACCAAGCCGTTGCCGGTGGAGTGCGTAGTGCGGGGTTATCTGGCTGGTTCCGGTTGGAAAGAATATCAGCAATCGCAGAGCGTTTGCGGCATTAAGCTGCCGGATGGACTGAAGCTGGGATCGCAATTGCCGGAGCCAATTTTTACTCCTGCAACAAAAGCGGAAACAGGTCACGACGAGAACATCGACATGAAACGATGCGCCGAGATCCTCGGAGACGAGCTGGCTGAACGTGTAAAGACATTGAGCCTGCAAATTTATTCACGCGGCCGCGATCACGCCGACCAGTGCGGAATCATCGTGGCCGATACTAAGTTTGAATTCGGCACAGTCGACGGAGATTTGCTTTTGATCGACGAATGCCTGACGCCAGATTCTTCGCGGTTCTGGCCGAAAGACCAGTACGTCGTCGGCCAAAGCCCGCCCAGTTTCGACAAGCAATTTGTGCGCGATTACCTGGAAACTCTCGACTGGGATAAAACTCCGCCCGCGCCGCGACTGCCGAAGGAAGTCATCGAAAAAAGTTCCGCGAAATACGTCGAAGCCTTTCGCCGTTTGACAGGAAGCGAGATCTCGGGCGGCTAGATAGAATCTGTCATGTCGAGCGAAGTCGAGACATCCCGTGGCGCAACCTTTGCGTACTTCCGCGGGATTCCTCGACTTCGCTACGCTTCGCTCGGAATGACGTATGCGGCGGCCTGACATTTTGTTCATCATGACCGACCAGCAGCGGTTCGATACCATCGCTGCACTCGGGAACTCCCGCATTTACACGCCGAACATCGACCGGCTGGTGCGACGAGGAATCAGTTTCTCCAATGCATTCGCAACGTGCCCCGTCTGCGTGGCGGCGCGGTATACGATCCGTACCGGATGCGAGCCAGCTACAACGCGCGTATTCAGCAACGCCAAGGCCAATCCTGCTGACGGCCAAGCCGTAGATATGGAAGCGCGTTGCGGAGCCTATCTTGCCCGAACGATGTCGCGCCTGGGGTATCGGACTTTTGGAGTCGGAAAATTTCATACCAATCCGTGGAACGAAGATCTGGGGTTCGCTAAGTTATGGCGCTGCGAGGAAACATATCATCCGCCAAACCGCGAAGGGGACGATTACGGTTCGTGGCTGGCCCGACAGGCTCCGGAATTCGACTTCCTGGAGCAACCCATGGGCGAACGCAGTGAGATGTTTTATCTTCCGCAACGCAGTCCGCTTCCGGCCAATTTAGGCGGCGAATGGTGGACCGCGGATCACACTATCGAGGAAGTTGCAACGTCGGACGATTCGCGTCCGTTCTTCGGATTCGTTTCGTTTATCGGTCCCCATCCGCCATTCGCGCCGCCGATCCCTTTCAACCGAATGTATGATCCCGGTCGAATGCCAGATCCTGTCGTCGGCGAGATCGAGGAGGATCATTTAGACGAAGAGATTCCTTTCATGCGATACGCCGTTTGGGCAGACGCCATCAATCCTGAGCTGGCGAAAATCGTGAAGGCGCGCTACTACGGCGAGATCACTTATCTGGACTTTTGTCTGGGGCGAATTCTCGATGCGGTGGAAGCGCGACCGAAATCAGAGAACGTGCTCATCTGTTTTTTCTCCGATCACGGCGACTTACTGGGTGATCATCACGGCTGGCAGAAACAAAATTTCTTTGAAGCCGCCTGTCGCGTTCCGTTGCTGCTTAGCTGGCCGGCAACACTGCCAGTGGGAACTGCGCGTTCTGAATTGATCAGCCTCGCGGATCTTTTTGGCATTGCCACAGCAGCTGCTGGCGTATGCGAAGCGCGCGAAGGCATCGATGTCTTGAAAATGTTGCGAGGTGAATCTGCCCCGCGCGATTATCTTGTAGGAATGGTTGAAATTCCGGGGTCACACGATTTCAAAATCATGGTCCTCACGGGTGAATGGAAATACATTTTCATGGCGAACGGCGGCCGCGAACAGCTTTTCAATCGCAAGAAGGATCCTGACGAGCGGGCCAACCGTGTCAGTGAATCGCCAGGAATCAGGAGCGACTTGCATGCTCTGGCGGTGGAAGCCTGCCGGGTGCCAGGCGCAATCGATGCACTTGACGGCGATAAGCTTCGCGTATTTCCGTTCCGGGAACGGAAGCCGACACGCCTCCATCAGTTCGACCGGTCCCGTGGCGTCACAGGATTTCCCGATAAACCTGAAGACGCACTGAAGACGTTCGATCGTGCCACGCTAAGATCGTTGGAGTGAAAATAGAGATGGCTTCAAACGATCGGGAAGATCTTGGTCTTGGCTTCAAGCCCGGCGACCCGCATTACCGTGCCTATGTCGGTCCGCCTGAAGATTATGATCTGATCGCAGCGATGACTTTCAACCTGCTCACCACCCTTGGACTGCGTCAGCATCATTCGTTGCTGGATGTAGGCTGCGGCTCACTGCGGATCGGACGGCTGCTGATTCCATACCTGAACCAAGGAAAATATTTCGGCGTCGAGCCTAACGAATGGTTGGTCGAAGAGGGAATCAACCGGGAGTTGGGGCAATCGCTCGTGGAGATTAAACGTCCGACGTTTTTCTTTTCCGAATCGCCGACGAGCATTGTGCAGGCGGAAAGCGCATTCAATTTCGCAGTTGCTCAATCGATCTTCAGCCATTGTGGACTCGATCTGATCAAAGGTTGGTTGTCGGCAATCTCCCGTTCGTTGGCCGAAGATGGAGCTTTGGTCGCCACGTTTTTAACCGGCGAGCAAGACGCTGCGCAAACCGGCTGGATCTATCCCGAGTGTGTAAATTACCGGCAGGCTACACTGGAACGCGCAGCCACAGAGGTGAACCTGCGATTTGAAATTCTTGATTGGAAACATCCGCGCCAGACGTGGGCGCTTTTCGCTGCGCCGAAATTCGATTCAAGCTGGTTCAAGGACCAGCCTCTTTCATGGAACACAGCGCTCGGGCGAAGCATCAGCCGATAAGTAACCCGTGAGCGACGAAAAAATTTTTGCGTTGCCGTTGAAGGTGCAACACCTGGCGGACTGTTACTTCTACCACACCATGGAACTCCCCGGTCACGGAGTCATAGAGGGACAGGACTGGGACTTGCGCGGACGGGTGGATGAATATCTCGGCAAAGTCGATTTTGCCGGTCAACGGGTTTTGGAAATTGGTCCAGCCAGCGGCTTCCTGACGTTTGAGATGGAAAAACGCGGAGCCGACGTGGTCTCGGTCGAAGTCACAGAGGAGCATGGCTGGGACTTTGTCCCCTATCCGGCTGCGCGATTAGAAGAAGTGTTTGGGCCGCGTCGGATCGTGATGCGACAGTTGAAGAATTCCTACTGGTTCGGTCACGCCGCTCTACAATCCAAAGCCAAGGTGTACTACGGCGATGCTTACAATTTACCTGCGGCGCTCGGAGAATTCGACATCGCCGTGATGGCAGCCGTGCTGCTCCATTGTCGCGACCCGCTCCGGATCATTGAGCAGTGTGCGAAGAAAGCGAAATCGCTCATCATTGTCGACAAATTTCACCCTGAATTAGAAGGGGCTGCGGTCTCGCGTCTCTCGCCGACGCCCGAAAATTTCTGTTGGCATACGTGGTGGCATTTCAGCACGCAATTTTTCACGCAATTCCTGGCGGTGATGGATTTTGCGAAAACGGAAACGTCGATGCATCAGCAGTTGCACCGCGGCCGCGCACACACGCTTTTCACCATCGTTGGGCGAGAGAATGATGCGATCACATGACGCGGAGAAAGATTGATAGCGCTCTGAAACCACGGTAAAAAGATCACGCGTATATTTGCGACCGTGATCAAAAATCCAAAGCACATGCTCAAGCGGACACGACCGCAGAATGTTGTTTTGTTAATGCTGCTCGTCGCGGCTGGCGTCGCAGTGGGGCCGCTGCTGGCGCAGCGTCGTGGCAGATGCCCACCATGCTGGGGTCTGCGCACACTGAGCGAAAACTTCGACGCCGTGACACCGCCAGCTTTGCCGCTAGACTGGCTCGCGACAAACGCGCTGGGACCGCCGCCGCTCTGGGTCACATCAAATACCGGAGTTCCGAGTCCACCGGCGGACACACTACCGAATGCCGCATTCATTGATGACCCGGCCGTGATAAGTGACAAACGGCTCGACTCGTTCCCCTTCTCTTTTTTCGAGGGCTGCTGCGCTCAATTGACATTCCGGCACAACTTCAATCTTGAAGCATCGCCAGATCCCAATATCGGCTTCGATGGCGGCGTGCTGGAGATGAGCACCGACGGTGGAAATACCTTTCAAGACATTGTTGCCGTTGGCGGAAGTTTCGTTAGTGGAGGCTATAATCGGACAATCAGTACTGATCGAGATAGCCCTATCGCCGGTCGTCAGGCGTGGAGCGGCAACTCGGGAGGTTTCTTCACGACTGTCGTAAATCTACCAACGATTCAGACTGTGGGTAGACTCCGCTGGCGGATGGCCAGTGATAACGACGGCTCGGGCGAAGGCTGGCGTATCGACACAATCAGGGTTACCTCGTGCGGAGGCGCGGGAACCCCGTGCCCCGAGCCTCGCCCCACGCCAGCGCCGCGCCCGGTGCCGTCCGCACCTCCAAGCCCTCACGCTACGCCCGCGTTTACTCCGGCGCCTCGCCCGCACCCGTAACAGCCGACGAGACATGGACGCCGGTCTTTCATACAAACGCGCTACAACATTTCGCTAACGAGCGATTTCTCTTCTTTTAATTCCGCCACCGACGCATCGATTTTGTCGCGACTGAAGTCGTTTATTGGAAGATCCTGCACAATTTCCCATTTGCCGGCACGGACACGAACGGGAAATGACGAGATCAATCCTTTCTCGACGCCGTAACTTCCGTCGGAACAAACCGCGACGCTGTGCCAGTTGTCACCCGGCGTATCGTTGGTGAGCGAACAAACAGTATCGACAATAGCGTGGGCGGCAGATCCGGCCGAAGAAAGCCCGCGGGCCTTGATCACCGCGGCGCCGCGCTGTTGGACCGCTTTGATGAAGTCGTCCTTCAGCCATTTCTCGTCTCCGATCACTTCGTTCGCGGGACGGCCGTCGATCTTTGCGTTGTAGAAATCCGGATACTGCGTCGCGGAATGATTTCCCCAGATGGTCATGTCCGTGACGGTGCGAATACTTACATGGGCCTTGTGCGCCAGTTGGGCGCGGGCGCGGTGTTCGTCCAATCGCGTCATGGCGAACCAGCGATCGCGTGGAATGTCCTTCGCATTGTTCATGGCGATCAGACAATTGGTGTTACACGGATTTCCAACTACGAGCACGCGCACATCGGCCGCCGCGTTTTTTTGGATCGCCTGACCTTGCCCCACAAAAATCTTGCCGTTGATCCCCAGCAGGTCCTTGCGTTCCATGCCCGCCTTGCGCGGAACGCTTCCGACTAATAAACCCCAATTAACGTCGCGAAACCCTTCATTCAGATCAGCCGTCGGCACCACCGATTCAACCAGCGGGAACGCGCAATCGTCCAGTTCCATTACCACACCCTCCAGTGCGTTAAGCACGGCAGGGATTTCGATCAGATGAAGTTTGACCGGCTGATCAGGCCCGAACATCTGGCCGGATGCAATGCGAAACAGAAGCGCGTAGCCGATGTGCCCGGCCGCGCCGGTCACAGCGACTTTAATCGGAGTTTTCATGTGGCAATTAGGCACAAACACGTTGCTGAGCAAAGCCCAAGCGTGGACCGACGCTGGTCGCGGTCGTAAATAGCACGTCATGTCGAGCAAAGTCGAGACATCCCGGCAAAGGTACCTGTAAGCTGCGCAACGGGATTCCTCGACTTCGCTCGGAATGACAGGAATGGAATCAGCGGTAAATTCTGAACGTGATGTACCCGAAGAAGCTAAAGCAGATCATCAACCTGTTTGAATCGCTGCCCGAAGATGAACGCCGCGAGACGCTCGTTTCATACGCTGACAGCGCCAGGAAACGGGAACCGCGGGAGGGCGAGAACTTTGATCTGGTTGATGTACGCAAGGACGAGGAATGCACCGACACCGTCGGTGTTTATCTGCACGTGGACGAAAGCAGCGGGGCGCATATTCGCATGACACTTGGCCCCGAAGTACAAACGCTCACCCGATCCATGGCCTCGATTCTCTGCAAAGGTCTCGAAGGGGCAACACCCCAGGAAATTCTCGATCTTCCCAGCGATTTCGTCACGCGCATCGTCGGTACCGAGCTCGTGAGGGTTCGCAGTCAGACGATTTATTACGTGCTCACACGGATCAAAAGCATCTGCAAGGTATGGCTGGATCGGCAGCGCCTGGCGCAGGTGGCGTAGGAGAATGGAGGTCAGGCTGCCAGCCTGACTCGGCAGACAGCCAGCCAGGCTGTCTTCGGGAACATCGGCATGCTAGCACCCACCGGCCAAGTCAGGCTGGCAGCCTGACCTCCATTACGTTTCTCGCGTGACGTTAGCGTGATTTCGTTTAGTGTCGGCGCTGCGCAGATGCCGCGAAATAACGAGCTCAGAAAAATCTTGTTGATCGGTTCCGGTCCAATCGTGATCGGGCAGGGTTGCGAATTTGATTATTCCGGCGTGCAAGCCTGCAAGGCGCTGCGCGAGGAAGGGTACGTCGTCGTGCTGGTGAATTCCAATCCGGCCACGATTATGACCGATCCGGAATTTGCCGACCGGACTTACGTCGAACCGATCACGCCTGAGGTGATCGAGGCGATCATGGAACGCGAAAAGCCGGATGCGATCTTGCCCACGCTTGGCGGACAAACCGCGCTGAATGCCGCGATGGAATTGAACCGAAATGGCGCGTTGGCGCGGCATGGCGTGAAATTAATCGGTGCCAACGCGCAGGCGATCGCAAAAGGCGAAGACCGCCAGTTGTTCAAGGAAGCGATGTTGCGCATCGGGCTCGACGTACCGCGCTCGGGAGTGGCGCGTTCCCTTGCCGAACTCGACAAAATCGTCGCTGAGATTGGAACATTTCCGCTGATCATTCGTCCGGCATTCACCTTGGGCGGGGCAGGCGGCGGCATCGCCTACAACCGGGAGGAACTGGATGTCATCGCCGGACGCGGCCTTGATCTTTCACCAGTCCACGAAGTGTTGATCGAAGAATCGTTGGTTGGCTGGAAGGAATTTGAGATGGAAGTGATGCGCGATCGCATGGACAACTGTGTGGTCGTTTGCTCCATCGAGAACTTCGATCCAATGGGCGTGCACACCGGCGACTCCATCACCGTCGCACCGGTGCAAACGCTCACGGACAAAGAATACCAGATGATGCGCGATGCCGCCTTCGCGGTGATTCGTGAGATCGGCGTCGAGACCGGCGGGTCGAACATTCAGTTTGCTGTGCATCCTGAAACAGGGCGCATGGTGGTAATCGAAATGAACCCGCGCGTGTCGCGTTCCAGTGCGCTGGCTTCTAAAGCGACCGGTTTTCCAATTGCAAAAATTGCGGCAAAACTCGCCGTCGGCTACACGCTCGACGAGATCAGAAACGACATCACGCGTGAAACACCGGCCTGCTTCGAGCCGACTATTGATTACTGCGTAGTGAAGGTGCCGCGCTTTACCTTCGAAAAATTTCCCCAGGCCGAAGCGACGCTTACCACACGGATGAAAAGCGTCGGTGAAGCGATGGCCATCGGACGCACGTTCAAGGAAGCACTGCAGAAGGCGCTGCGCAGCCTTGAGATCAAGCGCTTCGGCTTGTTAGGCGACGGCGCAGATGAAGACGTCGATATCGAAACGCTTCGGCTGAAACTGGCGACCCCGAACGCCGGACGAATTTTCCACATCGCTCAAGCGTTCCAAAAAGGCGCAACGATTGATGAGGTTTACGAGCTCACCAAAATCGACCGATGGTTTTTGCGTAATCTGCAGCAGCTTGTGGAAGAAGCGGGGCGGATGTCAGGCTGCCAGCCTGACTCGGTCGACAGGCTGCCAGCCTGCCGATTGGAAGGCGCAGCGCGCGGCAGCCTACCCGCGGACTCAGCCAAGCTGGCTGACGTTCGCTTCCAGGGCTTCAACAAACATGCGTTGATCAAGATGAGGAGACGTCACCTGGCCCACTGGGAGCAGGCCGGCACTACGTATTTCGTTACGTTTCGACTTGCTGATTCAATTGCGGCTGACGTGCTAGCCCAATGGCGCGAAGAACGCGCTGCGTGGCTTAAAGTTCATCCCCAGCCCTGGGATTGGAAAACGACGCGCGAATACATGCGGCGCTTCGAAGAAGAACGCGAGCAGTGGCTGGATCAAGGGCACGGCTCCTGTTTGCTCCGCGAAACCAACGTGCAGGGAATTGTGCGGGAGAATCTCGATCGTTTCGATCGTGACCGATATGTAATCGATGCGTTCGTGATCATGCCAAACCACGTGCACGTAATTGTGAAGCCATTAGCCTCGAATGCGCTCGGCGCCATCTTGCATTCATGGAAGTCTTTTACCAGCAATTCAATTAACAGATTGATCGAACGAGACGGTTCTCTGTGGATGGCGGAGGCGTTCGATACGATTGTGCGCGATTTCGAACATCTGGTTGCTTGCCGTGATTACATCGAACGCAATCCGCAACGCGCGAGCTTGAGAGATGACGAATTTGTTCTGGAGCGGCGTGATGTCCTAGTGCCAACGAATGATGGTGGAGCTCAGATTCGGCAGGCTGGCAGCCTACCCGCCGAGTCAGGCTGGCAGCCTGATATCCGAAGAAACGCTCTCCTCCGCGCGAAAAAGCTCGGTTTCTCGGATCGACAACTGGCCGTCGCGAGCGGCGCAGTCGAAAGCAAGATTCGCGCGAAACGCAAATCGTTAAGCATCACCCCGACCTATCGCCTCGTGGATACGTGCGCGGCGGAGTTTGAGGCGTATACGCCGTATTACTACTCGACCTATGGCGATGAGAACGAGCGACGCGAGAGCGACAAACGTAAGGTCATGATCCTGGGCGGCGGGCCGAACCGGATCGGCCAGGGAATTGAATTCGATTACTGCTGTGTGCACGCCGCGTTCGCTTTGCGTGAGCTCGGATTCGAAACCATCATGGTCAACTCGAATCCGGAAACCGTTTCCACCGATTACGACACAAGCGATAAACTTTACTTCGAACCGTTAACCCTCGAAGACGTACTCAACATCCACGACCAGGAAAAGCCGGAAGGCGTTTTTGTCCAATTTGGCGGACAAACGCCGCTGAATCTGGCCAGTGGCTTGAAGGCGGCAGGCGTCCCGATTCTTGGGACGCAGCCTGAAAGCATCGAGACTGCGGAAGACCGAAAATTGTTCGCGGCAATGCTGGACAAACTTGGCTTGCGCCAAACCCCCAATGGATCGGCGACAAGCACCAGAGAGGCGGTCGCAATAGCGCAGAAAATCGGCTACCCTGTGCTCGTTAGGCCTAGTTTCGTTCTTGGTGGCCGCGCGATGGAGCTTGTTTATACCGAAAGCGATCTCAGACGCTACATGACAACTTCGACCGAAGTAACGCCCGATCGCCCGGTGCTCATCGATCGCTTTCTCGAAGACGCGGTTGAGGTCGATGTTGATTGCATTTCTGACGGTGAAGCCACTGTCATCGGCGCGATCATGGAGCACATCGAAGAAGCGGGAATTCACAGTGGCGACAGCGCGTGCGTAATCCCAACATTCTCGTTATCGCAGAAAGTGCTCGATGAGATTTCCTTCGCGACCAAAGCAATGGCCCGCGAGCTAAACGTGCGCGGCCTGATGAATGTGCAATTCGCCGTGAAGGGCGACGAAGTTTACGTTTTGGAAGTGAATCCGCGCGCCTCGCGCACTGTCCCGTTCGTCAGTAAAGCGATCGGTGTCCCGCTGGCAAAGCTGGCCGCAAAAGTAATGACCGGAATGTCCTTGAGCGAACTGGGATTCACGAACGAAATCATTCCAAAGCATTTTTCCGTGAAAGAAGCGGTGTTTCCGTTTCTGCGCTATGAGGGTCTGGATATTTCACTCGGGCCGGAGATGAAATCGACCGGGGAAGTGATGGGGATCGATGTTGACCTGGGCCTTGCGTATGCCAAATCGCAGATGGCGGCGCCGCCGCCCTTGCCGAAGGGTGGAAGAGTTTTCATCAGCGTCAAAGACGCCGATAAGGAAGCGATCGTCCCGGTGGCGCGCGAATTTTTGAAACTCGGCTTTGAAATTGTTTCCACCAGCGGAACGGCAGAAGCGCTGATCGACGCGAAGATCAAAGTGACCAAGGTTTTCAAAATTCATGAGGGACGCCCCAACGTCCTCGACCGTATCAAGAACGGTGATATCAATTTCATCATCAACACTCCCAGCGGGAAAATTCCGCGAGAACACGAAGTCGTCATTCGCAACGCAGCGCTCGCTGCGAAAATTCCGATCATGACGACGGTGCGTGCGGCGCTAGCCAGCGCCAATGGCATTCGCTCGCTACAAAAACGAAAAGTTCAAGTCCGAAGCCTGCAGGAGTACCACGCTTCGCGGGGTTGAAGCGTTAAAGGGTTGAAGCGGAGAAACAGGATGTCATTCTGAGCGAAGCGAAGCGGAGTCGAAGAATCCCGTAGAATCACCTTAAGGTTTGCCGCGGGATGTCTCGACTTCGCTCGACATGACCATGTGTTGATGTCATTTGTCAGGATGAAGTTGTCGATCATTCTGGCCGCAATATTAGCTGCGACAATCTTTGCCGCCGACGAAAAGAAAGAGAACAAGACTCCCATGCGTTCATCAAACGAGGTTGCAGTAATCAAGACCAGCGACGGCGACATGGTAGTGCAGTTCTGGACTGATGCCGCGCCGAACACGATCGACAACTTCAAGAAACTGGCGCAGCAAGACTTTTACAACGGGACAACTTTTCACCGGATCGTCAAAGGATTCATGATTCAAGGCGGCGATCCGAACTCGAAAGATCCGGCAAAAGAAAACAGCTACGGTGAGGGCGGGCCGGGTTACAACATTAAGGCAGAGTTTAACGAGCATAGTCATGATCGGGGCGTCATTTCCATGGCACGCGGACCGGATCCTGATTCCGCCGGCTCGCAGTTTTTCATCTGCCTCGCCCCGGTGCACCGGCTCGACCATCAATACACGACATTCGGCAAATTGATTAAGGGCGACGAAGTGCTGGAGAAAATCGGCGATATGCCGGTCACCAAGAACAGCATGGGCGAGATGAGCAAGCCAATGAAGCGCGTAGTCATTGAGAGCATCAAAATTGTGCCGGCTGACTCGGTAAAATGATTTTCATTAACACCTGGCTTGAGCCAAGTGGCTGCGCCCGTGCATTATCACAAGCCGTTTCAACGGCTTCCAGGGTATCGCTGACGTAAGCCGTTGAAACAGCTGGGAGCGCTTGCGTTATGGTCGACACCGGTCTAAAGCCCGATGTTAATGACAGTCCCGCTGTTATGAACTCGGAACGAACAAAGATAGCCCTCGTCCAGATGCGCTGCGGCCCGGACCCTGAGAAGAATTTCGCCCGTGCCACCGAATTTGTTCGGGACGCTGCGACACAAGGTGCCCGTATCGTCTGCCTACCGGAGCTTTTTCGGTCGCAATACTTTTGCCAGATTGAAGATCACAAGAATTTCGAATTGGCCGAGGAAGTCCCGGGGAATTCAACAGCGGCCCTGGGCGAACTAGCGCGCGAAACCGGCACAGTGATTATTGCATCGCTTTTCGAAAGGCGCAGCGCAGGGGTTTACCACAATACGGCGGCCATCATCGACGCCGATGGAAAGCTCCTCGGCAAATATCGCAAGATGCATATTCCCGATGACCCGCTGTATCACGAAAAATTTTATTTCGCCCCCGGCGATCTCGGATTTCGGTCATGGCAAACCACACACGGCAAGATCGGTGTCTGTGTTTGCTGGGACCAATGGTATCCGGAGGCGGCGCGTCTCACTGCGTTGCGCGGCGCCGAAATTATTTTTTATCCAACAGCGATCGGCTGGCATCCAAGTGAGAAGGAGAAATTCGGAGCCGCCCAACATTCGGCATGGGAAACGATTCAGCGCAGCCATGCGATTGCCAATGGTTGTTACGTCGCGGTCGCGAACCGCGTGGGCCACGAAACGCCTGCCGGTGGGGAAGGCATCGAATTTTGGGGCCAAAGTTTTCTGTGTGGACCCGACGGCGAGATCATTGCCAAGGGTTCGGTAGACCAGGAGGAAATTGTGTCGGCCGATGTGGATTGGACGCGTGTCAACGAACAACGGACGCACTGGCCGTTTCTACGTGATCGCAGAATCGATGCCTATGCAGACATCGAAAAGCGGATGATCGATTGAGACGTGGCACAGACATCTTGTCTGTGGGTACGGCGGACATCTTGTCCGCAATACGGATTCGCCGTGGCGTACCTTCCGGTTTGCTTTATCAACCAGGCGAGACGCCCGATTGCCCCACGGGCAGGATGCCTGTGCTACAACACGCTGTTTTGAAATTCTGTACCCTGTTAACAACAAGCGATGACTACCGGTAGCTCTCAACGCATCCGCCGGCCCTGGTATTGGCCCTCTTTGACGGTGCAAATCATGATCGGGTTGGTCGCAGGCGCGTTGGTGGGATGGCTGCGGCCCGACTGGGGCGACGCGGTTTATTTTTTGCGCGACATCTTCATTAACCTGATCAAATCCATCATCGCGCCGCTAGTGTTCTCGACCATTGTGGTAGGAATCGCCGGCGCCGGGGCTCTCCGGAAAGTGGGGCGGATGGGAATCAAGGCGCTGATCTATTTTGAGATCGTCACCACGGCAGCGCTGTTCATTGGATTGGCAGTAGTCAATCTCACGAAGCCCGGGGCGGGGGTAACTCTTGTTGCTACGAATACCGACGTTCTCAAGACAATCGGCCAGAGTCACCCGAAAACCTGGGTCGAAACCATCGTGCACGTGTTTCCTTCCAGCGTCATCGAGGCCATGGCACATGGCGACGTTTTGCAGATCGTCGCATTCAGCGTGCTGTTCGCTTTGGCGGTCGCAGCGATTGGAGAAAAAGGAAAGCCAATTGTTCGGGCGATGGACAGCCTTTCGCAGGTGATGTTCAAGTTTACCAACTATGTAATGATGTTTGCGCCAGTGGGGGTCGGCGCTGCAATGGCGCACACGATCGGCACGCAAGGCCCGGGCGTGCTCTTGAACCTGGGCAAGTTGATCGGTTCGCTTTATCTCGCTCTCGTAATCTTCATCTTGTCAGTTTTCGGACTGGTGATCTGGATTGTGCAAATTCCGTTGCGGCAATTCATGCGAGCGGTGCGCGAGCCCGCGGCCCTCGCATTTGCGACGACGAGCAGCGAGTCGGCGTTGCCGAAGGCGATGGAATCGATGGAACGACTGGGCGTGCCGCGACATATCGTGGGATTCGTCATGCCGACGGGTTACTCATTTAATCTCGACGGCTCGACACTTTATCTTGCGCTCGCTTCGGTGTTCGTAGCACAAGCTGCGGAAACAACCACGGGTTGGCACATGAGCTTTGGTCAACAGGTAGTAATGATGATAACGCTCATGTTAACCTCCAAAGGCGTGGCAGCCGTCCCGCGCGCATCGCTCGTTATTTTGCTCGGGACTCTTAACAGCTTTCTGCCAGCCGGTCTGGGTCCAATCGGGGTTGCGATTATTTTCGGCGTGGACGAACTGATGGACATGGCACGCACCTGCGTGAATGTGATTGGCAACTGTCTGGCAACAGTTGTAGTCGCCCGCTGGGAAGGAGAATTCGATCAGACACGCGCACGCGTGTTCGGCACGCCGGCCGAAGCCGAACTGGATTTGAAAAACGGCAAGGTGGCCTTCGCAGATGCGGTAGCGCAAGGCGATTAGCCGTTCTGTAAGCGTGGGCGCCGCGGTCGCTTTTCCAGACCTGCCGACAATTTTCGGCTTTTAACGACGGAAATTCAAAGCATCGACAAATCAGCGTGATTTCGGCTAAGCTGCCTTAATGACCGCAGCTTTGCACAGTTCCATCGAAGCAATCTATCTGATGCAGATTTTCGCCGCTGCTTTTCTTGCGATTCTTTTTCTACAATCGGGAATTGATAAGCTGGTAGACCGCCGCGGAAACCTCGAGTGGCTTAAAGGACATTTCGCGAAAAGTCCGCTGGCGGGACTCGTTCCCGTGATGCTGAGCGTCATCACAATCATCGAGCTCGCGGCCGGCACGCTGAGCGCGGTTGGCTGCGTGCTTGTGGTCGTTTTCCGAGAGTCGACCATCGCATTCTATGGGGCAGTCATTTCCGCTGTAGCCATCATCGCACTGTTTTTTGGGCAGCGGATGGCAAGGGATTACGCTGGCGCAGCGCTGCTTGTTCCCTATTTTCTGCTTGCCCTGGCAGCAATTTATCTGCTTGCGCAGGGATAAACGAGTGAGAATCCGCGGTGATCTTCCAGAAGGCGTCGCACGGACAGGCGCAATTACAAAGGATTTCGGAATGACATTCAGGCCGGTTCCTGAACCGTCCGGGCAGTCTCGTGCCGGCGATGTTCTGTTGCTGCCGATAGGCTTAATCGCATTTTGGACGCTCGCTTACGACCTGGTTCTCATCGCCAGATGGCCAGCGTACACGATCACGTGGTGCTTTCTGGCAATCACGATAGCTGGTTTTTTCGCCTTGGAGCGTTTGTGGAAGACAACAAAAGCGGTCCCTGGCAAAGGTTATCACTTTCATTCATCCCACCTTCTTCTGCTGGTTTTGGGTCTGGGCTACGCAATCACAGCTCTTTTTGTGCGGCGGCCGAATCAGGATGATGTGGTCTATTTTCATAGGGCCCTTACTCAACTCCTCGATCTTCACCAGCCCATCTTCTTGCGGCAGACGAGCGTTGACATGGACGCTGCAGCCTTCTCCCCTGTGCATCTGACAACCAGCTATGAAATGCTTATGGCTTTCCTGGGCCACTATCTGGGAATCAGTCCTCTCTACTGCTACCAGGTAGTCGCTCACGTATGCGCCGCGTTCTTGCTTCCGTTTGTCTTTTATTGGTGCGCTCGAATTTTTGGATTGAATCGCTGGCCTGCAGCAGTTGGGGCGCTGCTTGGCATGGGCTTTTTGTTTTTGGCCGACGACTCGCCCTTTGGAGCACTGCTTGGAGCGGGACTTCCGCTTATAGCCGGCCGGCCGCTGGAGTCGATCAACACTGCCGGCATGCTCGGATTCGGCACAGTATCCGGGTACTTATGGGAAGGAAAGCCCATCATTTGGATTTTGCTTATACCGATTGGTCTGGCCCTTTCCTATCGTTTCCTCCTCAAAGGTAACAAGAGCGATGTAGTGTGGCTGACGTTCCTTGGTATTGCTGGCGTGGGTCTGAACAACACAGCGCTTTACTTGATCCCCGCAGTTATCGGCTGCTCCTGGATGGCTTTCTTCGCGGTTGAGAGATTCCAACGGAATCATCGATTCAATTGGTGGTCCGAATTTCGCAGTGGCTTATATCTGGCGATCCCCATGGTTTATCCAGTCGCAATATTGCTTCTGCTGTCGCTCAACATTATTCCAAAACCGATCGACACAAGGATGTTCGGGCCAACCTACATGCCCTGGCGCCCAGCGGTGGACTTTGTTATTGGAGGACCTGCTGAGTATCTGCGTTGTGTAATACTGATGGTCGCCGTTCCGCTGCTCCTCGTAAGAGGACGAGCCGGGCTGTTTCTCTTCTTTTACCTCTGTGCTGTATGGCTGCTTTGCGTCAATCCACTGCTCGCGCCGTGGTGGATGAAAAATATTTTCGCTTACACCTATTTTCGAGTTGTTTACCTTCTCCCGCTTCCATTTCTATGTGTCCTGATTGCAGCCGCGTGTCCCCGGCTAATTCAAAGATTCAACGCAAAGGAGCGAATAGTCACTGGAGCAGCGATCGCAGCGATTATTCTGAGTTTTTTGTTTACCTACCACGGAGTATCCATTTTGCCGAGGGATCCGAAGCTCGGCATTGGTTGGAAGTCGCCGCTGGAATGTCAGTTACTTCCAGCGAACATTCGTTTTGCCAAGGCTGCCGGCAAATACATTGCACATGCCAAGTTGCTCGCGCCGACTTGGACAGCCGGCTGCGAGTTGCCGCTCCTGTTTCCTGAAATGAAAGTCGTCGCGCCGAGGTTGGTCCAGCATTATTTCGCCAATGCAGGCAACCCGGAAGAGGGCACCCTCCGTAATCAGGCAGAGGCTTTTATTAACGGAGACCGGAGGTTCGGCCCTGACCGGCTGAAGTCGTTCGATCCGAAATTTCGCCAGGTGATAGAAAGCGGCCGCGCAAATGCCGTCGCCGTCCCTGAATCACAAAGCCAGAGAGTATTGGCCACACTAAAATCAATTAACCCTGGGTGGCACCGCGTCTTAGCAGCTGGCGGGCTAGTGTTAATGTTGCCCGGTCGCGCTGAACCAACAGGCTGATACCGCACGCATGACTTCGGTGCGAATTTCCACTGGAGAAAACAAAGCCCCGTGCTTAGCTGCACGCCTAGCGAGCCACTGAATCTCGCGGCAGGAATAATGCAGAGCACGGATCAAATCATGTCGGGAGTGCGGACGGAGGAAAGCGTTGGCTCCACTCCGGCAGGATGCTCCGATAAATTGCCCTGTGTGGCGACTGCCGATGAGGTGATGAAGAATTATCGAGGAAACCCAGCGGCGGTATGGTACAAACACAGCGCTGATCCCGATAATTGCGGTGGCAAATACGCTTTCCAGCGACTGCGTCAGCCTTTATTCACTCCACATGTAGTTCCAAAGTTCAAGCTTCGCCGGGACGATGCGTTCTACGCCATTGGCTCCTGTTTTGCGCGCGGCCTTGAGAATTGCCTTCAGGCTAACGGCATTACAGTTGAAAGCGCGGCGCCCGAATTTTCGAAGCTTCAGCCGGCCAAGGAAGGTACATCAGGACTTGGATTCACGAATAAGTACAATACGTATTCAATGTTGAACGAACTGCGCTGGGGGCTTGACCCCCAGGCAGCGTTTCCGGCGGAATCGATCGTTCCGCTGACGGCAACTACCTGGTACGATCCGCACACAAACCCCACGTTAAGCTTCGCCGATCTAGAGGAAACGCTGAAGCGACGGGAGCTGATGCAGGGCGTTACAAAACGTATCAAGAGCTGTCGCGCTGTAGTTGTTACGCTCGGGCTCGCAGAGGTGTGGCGCGATATTCACGCAGATGTTTACCTCAACTGCACGCCGATCCCTTCGTTATTCAAAACCGAACCCGACCGCTACGAGTTTCATTTGACCACGTATGCCGAAAACTGGGCGAACTTGGAGGCAATTTACCAGTTGTTGGTGCGTCATGGACATCCTGATTTTCACGTCATTGTGACAGTCTCGCCGGTCCCTTTGATGAACACCTTTTCGAGCATGGACATTGTCGTGGCAAACACATGGGCCAAGTCGCTTTTAAGAGCAGTGGCGCAGGAGTGGGCGGTGGCGCATCCTAATGTGGATTACTTTCCGAGCTATGAGATGGTAGAAAAATCCGATCGTGGGGCAGTCTGGGAAACCGACTTGAGGCACGTTAGAGGTCCAGCCGTTCAACACATTATGGAGTTATTCGTAGCCAAATATCTGGAGTAACATTGTTACCCTGCAACCGCTTTCCGGAACTGGATGTCATAATCGATAGCGCGTCGGACCATCAAATCTCACTGCTTTCGCGTGGGGATGTTTCATAGATGTTGGCAATTCGAAGCTATTTCATCGGCCTGGCTGTAGTCCACGCGGTGTGGTTCTATTTTTTCACCACCGGACTTTTAGTGCGATCAGTTTCCGGCCAGTGCCGCTCATTTAGCGTCGCCGACCTGGTTGTGACTTCCGTTGCCGGGATGGCGCTTTCGGGATTTACGCTGCTACTCCTGGGGTTTGCTCATCTGTTTAATCCTATTGGTATCGCAATCATTCCTGTTGTTGAAGCCCTTCTATTCTGGTTAATACGAGGTGACAACTGGCTTTCGTGGGGTTTCTGGCGCGGGACGGGGCGGCGCTTTATCGAATCGTGGACGTTGCCCGCGATCTTTGTTTATCTCCTCTTCCTATTTCTAGCTGTACCAGCAGTGGTGCCGTATACCTCTGCTGATTCGGTAGGTTATCACCTCCCCTACGCCGCCGACTGGGCAAACGCCGGTCGCATTTATGTTGACCAGTTCCTGAGATTTCCCTATTACGCAAACAACTTTCTGTTGTTCTACAGCGCCTTCTTTGTCCTCAAGCTGGGCGATTATTGTAATTTTCTAACTTGGCTGTGCGGCTTACTCACCTGCCTCGGAGTCCTGGCATTCTGCAGCCCCGCAAATGCCTACGCCGGCAAGCCTCTTACGAACACCCGGTTTCAACCTCAGCAGTTCTTGATTCCAGTCAGTGTTGCATTAAACCCAATCTTTCTACGGGTTTTAAATAATAGCTACGTGGACGTCCCAATTGGACTCTTTATCCTTGTCCCAATTCTCTGCGCGTACAAGGCATCGGCGGACCACCCGTTCGAAGGTGAACTTGTCGTCACCAGCGCATTTTGCGCCGGGATGAAGCTTACCTTAATCGGTCATGTACCGTTCTTTCTGTTGTCTCTGGTTGTGGCGTGCTGGCGACGCCTGCCACTGCGCAGAATTGCGTTGCTCGGCTTTGCTTTAATATCTCTCAGCCTCCCCTGGTATTTACGCAACCTCTCCGCCGCCGGCGATCCCACGCCGCCTGTTTTCAATTTTTATTTCAATCGTCCGGATCCAGTGTTCTCGAAAGCTGATGTCGGACTTTATACAGGGGATACGATGACCGAGCGAAAGCCGTTTCATCTGCTGATCTTGCCCTTCAAATTCTTTGCTGATCCGACATCGAAAAATTTCAGGGAGCCATGTGCGCCCGCCATGACACTCCTGCTGTATGCGCCGATTTTATTTTTGAGTAGTCAATTGTTCTTGCGCCATCGATGGCGATCACCGCCCCGTTTGATTTATTTGTCAGCTGCTGTCGCCTACCTGGCATTTCCCTGGTTCTTCAGTTCGCTGGGAAGATATTCGCTTCATTGGTATCCCGTGCTCGCCGCATGGGTGGGAGCCACTGCGTCGTACATCTCCGTATCTGCCCAACAGCTCTGGACTTCACGGTCCGCAATGCGGACGATACGCATCGCTACCGTCGCATTCTGCTGCACTCTCATTCTCTCCAACCCTGTGCGCGGCTGGCTTCGATTTTACCAGAATTACTATGCACAGGTTATTCATTTGCTCCGCCTGGGCGGCAGCCGAGAACGGTATCTGCAAGCGAACCTGCATGGTTACCTGGCGAGTAAGGATGTCATTGAGGCGCTTGCGGCTGCGCAGAAAAAGCAAACGCACGTGCTCGTTTTGGGAACTGAAAAACTTCACTTCTATTTTCGAAAAAATGCAAATATCATTAGCGTGGGCGACTATTTCGGCCCGGCCAGATACCGGTCCCTGTTGAACGAGCTTCAGTACAGCGATGACTGCCCCGATTACCTCACTCGATTGGATATCTCAGCAGTAATTATCCCGCCCATTCGAGCTGCAGCTTGGTGGCCCAGGTTCTACTCTGAGTTCCAAGCGCGGTTAACACGCTGCGGCTATAAACGATATCAGTCGGAGGAAAATAATATCGCGATCTTTTTAAGAAGAGACATTAAACCGAGTGGCCGGCTCGAGGCAATGCCGGAGTAGTCACGGCTGAATCTGCCGAGTGAGAGAAAGTCATTATCACAATCTTGCGCGCATCGAATCTAGTGATGGCTTGTTGTGCACCAGCAAGAGTTATTTTGCGTTCAGCATATCCACAGTCATTTGCAGCCTGTTTCGACATGGAAGCAATTGCTTTGCCGCTGTTCCTTATGGTTCACTCACCGCTTCAAGGGATATTCGGAAACGAGGTAATCTTTCATGTCACGAGATCCTGGGATGAGTAAGGATATGCCTTTTGCCGAGAAGACGATTGAATCACGTGCTGGCGACGTTCTTCTGGTTCCCGTAACGCTTGGTGCGCTCTGGACGCTGGCGTATCAATTGGTGCTTGTCGCCTGCTGGCCCGCACGGATGATCGTCTGGTGCTTCATCGGCATGGCGCTTGCTGGTTTTGCTCTATTTCTTTGCCTGTGGAAAAGAACCGATGCCGTGCCCGGCTCCGGGTATCGATTTCATCCATCTCAAATTCTTCTTCTTTTCCTGGCGACCGCCTGCGCGCTGACGGTTCTTTTCGTGCGACGGCCCAATCAGGACGACATCATTTATTTCCATCGGGCGTTGGCGCAACTCTCCGCACTCGACCAGCCTATCATTCGCTATCAGACAACTGTTGACATGAAGGCCGCCGCATTTTCGCCAGTCCATCTGGCCACGAGTTACGAACTTGGAACGGCACTCTTGGCCCACTACCTCGGAATTGATCCTCTCTACTTTTACCAGGTAGTGGCGCCCACCTTCATTGTATTTTCAATTCCATTCGTTCTGTACTGGTGCACCAGAAGACTGGAGCTTGATCGCTGGGCGGCGGCAATAGGAGCCCTGCTTGGTATCGGATTTTTGCTCGTCGATTGCCTGGGCCCTGCGAGCTTCGGAAATACCGCCTTTGGCCGAATGTGGCAGGGCAAGGCCATCGTCTGGATTGTGTTTTTACCGATCGCTCTTTCCCTCACTTACCGATACCTGCGTAATGGAAATTACAGCGATTTGATCTGGCTCACATGTTTAGGGATAGCTGGAGTAGGTCTCAGCAACTCGGCCCTCTATCTACTCCCGGCCGTCATCGGGTGTTGTTGTCTGTCTTTTTGGGGCCTTCAATCTTTTAATCGCGACACACCAGAACCCTTTCGGAAGCTAGTCCCGCGTTGCTTATTATTGGCGATACCTCTCCTTTATCCTATCGGGATTCTTGTCTTATTGACGCTCAACGTTATCCACAAACCGATCGATATACGCGCATTTGGACCAGAATTCATACCGTGGCATCAGCCCCTGGATTACGTCATGGGATGGCGTCCTGGTTACGTGCGGGATATTGTAATTATGGTCGCCGTGCCTCTGCTGATTGTTAGAGGTAAAACCGGACTTTTTTTGTTGTTCTATATCTGTGCAGTCTGGCTGCTTTGCTTAAATCCGCTTTTGGCGCACTGGTGGATGAAGAACATCTTTGCGACTTGTTATTTTCGACTTGTTTATCTTCTGCAATTGCCGTTGCTGTTCTCAATGTTGCCTGCAGCTTTTTTCCCGTTGGCGACATGGACAAGAAGATCGCTCGGAGTGCAGATACTAGCTAACGCAGCCCTGCTGGCCATTGCTCTGAGCATTTTTTACAGCTACTGGACACTTTCGATTATGCCGAGAAATCCGAAGCGCGGGATTGGCTGGAAGTCGCCAAGCGAGTATCAGCTTCTCAAGGTCAACACGGATTTTGCTCGAGCAGCGGGCATATATATCGCTCACAGCAAGCTCCTCGCACCGACGTGGACCGCAAGTTGCGAGCTGCCGCTTCTTTTTCCCAAAATGAAGGTGGTCGCTCCCCGGCTCGTAGGCCATTATTTTGCCAATGCTGGCCATCCCGAAGAGGGCGTTCTCCGTGCGCAGGCAGAAGCGTTTGTAGAGGGGAAAACACCTGTCGACCCAGCAGCCGTGGAGGCATTAGGCGAGAAGTTTCGTATTGTGATATCAAGTGGGCGTGCAAATGCTGTTGCTGCTCCCGAATCCCAAAGTGCACGCGTTCTTGCGGCGCTGCAGTCGATCGATCCACATTGGCATCGCGTCCTGGAAGCTGGCGGACTGGTGCTGATGCTTCCAAGTGACCGAATACCACAAACGCAAGAATGAAAGCGAATTTTATTGGAAAGCTTTATGCAACTTATAGGTAGTCCGCTAGGAAGCGATCACTCAGGGCAACAAGCCAGCGCTTAAGGCGATTGCCGTTTCCCAACGGTCGTATGATTTCTCTTTCCGATCTGGGTCAAATGACGGGCGCGCAGGCAGAACGGGCGCGGCGGCGCTCGATACTTGGCGCTATTTGCGTGGTAATTCTCATCGCCTATTTCCTGCACTTTGCTCTTGGGTCGCTTCGCGGAGGGTTTCGTGAAGACGAAATGATGAACATGGGAATCTACTGGCGTGCCGGAGCGCTCAAATCACTCTTGGCAAACGCAGTATTTTGGAAACCATTCTATTGTTCGGGTGACGCTCTTTACTATCTGCCGCTTTATCTGCATCGCCCGGGAGGCGCTTTATACTATCTGCCGCTTTATCATTTCTTTGCGCTGAATCCCCTGCCTTATCGAGTCGTCCAGATCAGTATCCTTGCTGCATCCATTCCAATCGTCTATTACTTAAGCGACCGTCTTGCTGGCTCGCGTTCCGTCGCATTCCTCGCTGTCCTTGCCTTTTCTTATCGACCCAGGCTAGCCAATTTGGCATTTGTTGGATCGTTTATTTATGACGTGTTATGTGGATTCTTTTATTTCGCGGCATTGGCTTATTACGTCCACATCCGCGAGAGAAACATGTCTCTGCGGCCACGGCAATTATTGGCCTTTCTAGCTCTATATGTTTGCGCCCTAAACTGCAAGGAAATGGCGGTTACGCTTCCGGTTATCATTTTGATTTACGAAGTTCTAAAAGCTCATTGTCCGGCAAACTGGAAAGAAGTCTTTCGCTGGTTCTCGTCCTTTGCGAAGCCGTCTTTGATTGCTGGATTGCTTACGTTGCTTTATATCTACGGCAAAACTCATGGCAGGGGCTCGCTGGCGATTCTGGATCCTTATCGGCCGAGATATTCATGGCACAATTTCGTAACCTCCAATGCCAAGTTCGTCGCGGAATTGTTATTTGCCGGGCATGAAATCAAGCCAGTAACACTGCTACTCTTATGGACAGGGGTTTTCACTTACGCCTTTTTACGCCGGGATCGCATGCTAAAGCTCATGGCGTTTTGGGTAGTGATAGTACCTTTACCGATAGCGTTTATTCTCCCCTTCCGGGGCGACGCGCCTCTTTATCTTGTCCTGTTTGGATGGGCAATGATCTTTGCCAAGGCCGTGTCTGATTTAATCACGCTAATTTCCAAGCCCGTGAAATTCATTGGCAAAGCTCTCGGCGCAGGCACGAGGCAAAGGCAAATGTTGGCTCGGGTGTTTCCTGTTATTACATCCGTTTTGGTGGCGGCCGCTTTTGCAATCTTTACGCAGCGCGAGCATACACGCCTAGGAGTGCCGAAGCTTAACGTGGGCGCGAACACGTCTAATCTTATTCAGGTATTTCGCTCCTTGAATATCAGACCGACACCTGGGAGCAGCGTTCTGCTTTTGCCAACGGACAGTTTTTTTCAAAACAAGTGGAACGTTTTGTTTCTCGCTTCTCTCGTTTGGAACGATCATTCGTTGCGGCTTTGGGTGGAGGACGCACCCCACCTCACACGACAGCAACTGGAAAATGTCGATTATGTTATCTCACTTAGTGAGTTCCGTGGAAG
This sequence comes from uncultured Verrucomicrobiae bacterium, assembly GCA_963753675.1. Classification (GTDB taxonomy): domain Bacteria; phylum Verrucomicrobiota; class Verrucomicrobiia; order Chthoniobacterales; family UBA10450; genus Udaeobacter. Next base: position 64,713 of record CAVWCZ010000005.1, read on the forward strand.
GATCATCCGTTCGCCCGAGGCTCGATAGTTCACATAAAAGGTGGACTGTTGACTTTAACAAGTTGGCGTCGGTGCGTGCGGTGTCGGCCCCTACTAAGCAGCAGTGTGTTACACAGTTTCTCCAGTGAGTAATCAATTGTGGCAATGGATTAGGTTGCGACCGTGGGCCATTGCTTGCGGAATGCTGTTAATTGTGTTGCTGCTAATAGAGACCAGCAGCCTTCGTCACAAGGAGCTCACGACCGATGAGCCTGGCCACTACAGATATGGCTATCGTGTGTTGAATGGCACGCCGCGACGAATGGGCGCCATAGATAGCAGCACGATGCCATTTTCCGGCCTGCCCGCTATGACGAGTCAATCGCTGGCTATTCTTGGTGATATGTTAGGATGTTCGGTGAACACGTCCTGGACTGCCCAGATCGAGCGCGGGCGGTATGCCACGATTGTCCTTTCGATGGTGCTCGCATTGTACGTGTTTACTTGGAGCTACCAGCTCTATGGCCGACAGGCCGCGGTCCTCTCCTTAAGTCTTTATGTGTTCGATCCTAATTTCCTGGCGCACGGTCAATTGGTAACGGCGGACTTGCCAGCAGCTTTGATGATCACCATTGCGCTATACTACTTTTGGCAGTTTCTCAAAGTCGGCGGCAAAGGACGAGCGCTTCTAAGTGCCGGGACACTCGGTTTAAGCCAGTTAGCGAAATATTCCGCCTTCTATTTGTACCCGATATTTGTGGTGACAGGAGCAATCTATCGACGCTCCATGAGAGCAGCCGACGACGTCACACGCGATACGGGCCGCAACTTCATTTACTCGGTTCGCCGCCTGGCGCTTGTCACAACGTTATTCGCAGGAGTTAACATCCTGGTAATCAACGTAGGGTTTGGGTTCGACGGCTTCGGAACGCCATTGTCAAAATACAGGTTTAAGGACACTTTCTTCAAAACAATTCAGGCGACGCCAATCATTGCTAATCTTCCACTCCCATTGCCGGTGCCTTATCTCCAAGGATTGGATCTATGCAAATTCGAGGAGAAAATGGGGCAAGGTTGGGGAAACCTTTACATGGCCGGCAAGGTCCGCATCAATCATCATGACGGCACGCTTCGCGGGTTTCCTGGCTATTATTTTTACGCGGCTCTGTTCAAAGTACCAATCGCGACGCAAGTCATATTCTTGGTCGCGTTGTTCACCTATTTCTGGCGGCGCGACCAGGCAGCCGGTGCTCTTCGCCGGGAAGAGGTTTTCCTGCTTATGCCGATGTTGATCTATTGGACGTACTTCAATTTTTTCTTTAACGCGCAAATTGGCATTCGCCACGTCCTGCCCGTATTTGCTCTCGGTATCATTTTCTGCGGGAGGCTCCTGGCCAAGCCCGAATCTAAACTCCGAAATTGTATCGCTGTGGTTCTCGTCTCCTGGGTCGCCGCATCCACACTTTCATACTATCCGCATTTCATATCGTATTTTAACGAATTTGTTCTCGACAGAAAAATGGCTTATCGCCATCTGGCAGATTCGAACCTGGACTGGCGCGGAAACCAGTGGTACTTGACCGACTATATTCGACATCATCCGGGGACGATCGTAGATCCGCGCAAGCCGCAAGCAGGCCGAATTGTGGTGCCTGTTAACGCCCTTGTAGGTGTCAATCGAGATCCTGAGGAGTATCGATGGCTGAGGGAGCATTTTACGCCCGTCGATCACATTGCCTACTCATTTTTGGTTTACGACGTTCCAAAGGAAAGACTTCCGCAAACCGGCTTAAAGATCAGAGATTCAGAAAAAGTGCTTCCCGGTACTCGACAGGATTAGTTCGATGGATGTTTCACTGTCGGTACTCGGATAACATGCACAGACCGAATTTGGGCCATGATGGTGTAAGTGCTCGGCTTGCCGGGTCTCCGCGCGAGTTTGGCTCCGCCAAGCCGGCTCCGGTTAATTCGACAGCCGCCCGAGGTACTGCGTCGAAGCGTCAACTACTTGCGTGATGCAAACAAGTTTGAATACCAGTCCACGCTTTCACGTACTAACTCCTGTCGAAATGTCGTCAGTCCTTTCGCCGATGCGTGGCGGATAACCATCCCTCTCTCCTCTAGAGCGGCGATCAGCTCAGGCCAGGGCGTCGCTGCCTGCTTAAGTCCATACGGCCACAGTTCGACAACAAGTTTGATGGCAGGGTTATCTTCAAGAATACGGTTGGCACCTCGCAGTGCGTGAAGCTCATATCCTTGGACATCCAATTTGATCAAGTCCACACGGTCGCCGGGCCTGAAGTAATCGTCCAGGGCTATGACATCGATAGGTACGGTGTCGCGCGAATCGCCTTCGGATGGGTACGCGCGGTGGTCGACGTTTAGGTTATCCGAAAGATAAAGGTGAGATCTGCCACTGCGCTCTCCTACTGCCGCATGCGACAAACGCACATTTGTGAGCTTACGCGTCGCAGACTGTAATCGACGAAAATTCTCCAGGGAAGGCTCAAACGCATGAACAACACCCGTACGTCCTACGCACCGAGATAGAAATCGAGAGTAAATTCCTATATTGGCGCCGACATCGGCGACGACCGCGCCTGGAAATAAAATCCCGCTGATCAACCGCCGCTCCGCACGATCTGCATACCTTTTGTAAGCAGAATAAAGCGGCCGATAGATAGGAAAGGCACGTTCGTATAGCTGATTACCAACACGACGGAAAGCTGAAGCTATCCACATCAGTTACGTCAATACACTATTGGAAACAATACTGCGACACTGTACGGTTCGCCCAATGCAGTTTCATTGGAGAACCCTGTTCACATGCAGGGTGAACGCGCGAGTGTGCTGGGATCGATGGGATTCCCTCGCTCTCGCACTCGCTGTCCTGGTTGCGCTTTGGGTTTTCGCTCTCAAGCTTCAGACATTCTACAATCTCGGCTACTCCGGGGACCTCTTCGTGAGCGCGCAAGCTGCGCGGAGCTGGCTTGAGGGAAAACGCCTCCTCGAGGAAAACTGTTTTGGAAACATATTGGCCATTCACACGTATTTTCTGCTTTTGCCGCTCGGACTTGTCGTGAAGCCGTTCGGCGCTCCCGGTTTGCTGTTCGTCCTCGCCGCATCAGTGGGAGCAACCTACTTTTGGGCGACTCGAATCCTGAGGCTTCTTGCCGTTGCCGGGCCGATCGCGCTGATTGCAGCCGGAGCAATGCTCGTTTCTCCCCTTTCGGTCGCTTTCTATCAGGAAGCTGGCCATGGATTCCATGTGGAGACTCTCGCGCCAGCATTGTGTTTGATCCTCTTTTATTTCCTGGTTCAGCGACGAGTGATCCCGTCGATGGTAACTGCTCTCGTTGTTATCAGCGTGAAAGAGGACGCGCCGATTGCCGCAGGTATGGTCGCAATTATTGCAGGGATTGAGACATGGATTGCGTCAGCGGACAAACCCCCGCGTTGCCGCTTTAACTGGCCTGCGGCGATCACACTTCTGTTGTCGGTATCGGCGGTCCCTTTATTGCTGGCAATTTCCTGGTCGCAGTCGCCCACGATGTATGCTCACCACTCGGTTGATCGCCTTGGGATCGTGACACCCGGCAGCTTATCCACTCCCGGAGCGCTCTTTGGTTTTGTTGTACGCAATGTTACTGACTGGCTCGGTAGCAGCGTTGTCCCTCAATGGCTTTGGGTTATGTTGGTAGGCAGCTTGGGGACAATCTTGTTGCGCCCGTACTATTTGGTTGTCGGTCTCCCCACGACCGGAGTCGCCTGGCTCGTGCATCGAAATGATTTGCTGTGGGCACCCCGATTTTTTTTGACCGAGACGCTTCTCTGGTGCGTCACCCTGGTAGCTTTTGCTTCTATTGCGCGTGCGGCGATGTCCATTGAGAGACGAGGCCGAAACGTAATTTTTAGCGTCGCAGTGGCAAGCGCGGGGTTATCGGCATTGGCACAACTGGTGCTTGTGCCGAAGTTTGCTCGCGAGGCGTACCTTCTTCGTTCCACCACCGTTTACTCGTCTCAAGAACGACGAGAAGCCGACACACTCTTCGCGCGTTATCGGCGGGAAAGCAAACCGAAGGAACCTGTTGTCGCTTCATCCATGCTTTTCCGTTACGCACACGACCGAAACCTCTTTTGGCTCAACCGGCTGCGTAACCGGCCGGCCCCGGTTTGGATACTTGGCGACACTGGCAATGCCTACGATCCGTTAAGAATCAACTTGGACAAAATACCCGCAAACCCAGGAATTCACCTTGAAGATTACACACTGATTGACCGGCGCGGCCGTTTCGTCTTGCTGAGGAAGAGGAACTAGATTTCGCAACGTCACTCAGCCTTACCATCGCGTCAGGGTCGCGGTGAAAAACGTTGCACAGAAGACTGGGAACCGGCGGCTCACGGCAAGGTCCACGCGAAATAAGGTGCGATAAAGCAAATGTGGTATTGGCAGTTTGCGGTATATCCCTCCCGTAGCCAGATAGGAGAAGGCGCTAAACGGCCGAACGGCAAGGCGCGGCACGTCGAACTTCTCATTCAGGCGTTGGAGCCAATCGCGGTTGCGGAAGAAAATCAGCCATGGCAACGCGATGTTTGCAGACGTCAGCGGTCCCTGAACGTCTTTCAGCTCCGGCTCGGAAATCCGCAAATTGACGGGCTCGTGATGCAAATATTTGAAGATGGGCGTTGATAGAAGTGAAAAGAAGGGTTCGGTGGCGATGACTTTACCGCCAGATTTCAACTTGCTGGCTGCTCGGTTCAGAAACGCAATCGGATCCTTGAGATGGTGTAACACATTTGTCACGGTAATAACATCAAGGCTTTCATCCTTGATAGCGTCCAGCTTGTCGATCTCATGGCAGTCAAACACCAGATCAAGATAGTTCAGATCAAGCACGTCGCTGGTGACAACGTTTGAGAGAAATTGTTTGAGGGGGGACGTGCCACTCCCCACCTCCAGTATCGAGAGTGCTGCAGGATCGGGGAAGTCCCTAAACTGATCAAGGTAAAGCTCGCGATACCAGAACAGAAGGTTTTTGTTAGCCGCCAGGCGCGCGCGATTACGCAACGTTACAGCCCGGTCGTTGTGGGTCTTATCGTTGCTTTGCACAATGGCAACCGTCCTCATTTAATCGCGCGAATGTAGACGGAGCCGCCAAACTCCGACATCATCGGTATCTTCTCAAGAAACTCGCCAAGCGCCCGTAAGCTATTGACGAAACGAGGAGGTGTTTTCGGGTGCAGGAAATCGAACGGATCGATGCGCACGTTTCGAAACCCGGTTTTCTCGAGTAATCGCTGCAATGGCCAGCGAAAGAACGCCGTCTCGTCAGGCGAATCGCCAAGCTTCCGCTTTACCCAGGGAACATTCTTTTGGATGGCGATTTGCGGGTTCAGCATGTTTGGCTCGGTGAAATAGATCGTACCGCCGGGCTTTAAGACTCGATACATTTCACGCAATGCCTTGCCGATTTCCAAATGATGCAAAACTGAACTGCCCACAACAGAATCAAAGGTGGCATCAGGATAACTTAACGCGCAGGCATCCTGAATCTCGAAACGAACATTTTCCGCAGGACAATCCGCCTGTGCAATTTCCAGAAGCTCAGGAGACAGATCAACGGCCACAATATCTGCTCCAGACCGAACCAGTTCCCGCGTGAAATAGCCAGTACCGCATCCCAGTTCAAGCACGCTCATTCCAGCCCGGAGATGGTTGCTGAGCATTTTGACCCGACGCGCCCAGCGCAATTTACCAGCGGGGCCTTCCCAGTTCCAAATCTCCCCTGCTCCATGTTGGGCCAGGAAACGCCCGTGCTGGATTTCGTTAGCAATGCGCTGTTGCATGACAAATTGTCAGGTTACCGAGAATTCCAAACGTCTGGCCATTGGCGCAAAGCTCAATTCTTTTGTAACGCGGTGCCGATTAGTAGCCTAGCTTGAGTTTCAAGAAGCCATGCCAGCACATCTTTAACATGACAAGGCCATTTCGAAACACCCTGGTCATTTTGGTGGAACCGTAAATGCGTTCCTGATAGTGGACGGGCAGATCCAGAATTTTAAGACTGAGTTTTGCAGCGCCAAACAGCAGTTCATAATCGCCCCAGCGATCTTCGATGCCCCAGCTCCCCAGCATCGGTTTAAGGCGCTGCCAGTCGCTTCTCCAGAGGACTTTCGTGCCGCACAGCGTGTCCTTTACGCGTTGTCCAAGGAGGTAGGTAAATGCGATACTGAAAAACTTGTTGCCCACCATGTTGGTTGTAGTCATGGCCGCTTTTGGCACCGGATAAACAAGTCGCGAGCCGTTGACAAACTCCGCCTGCCCAGCGGCGATAACATCGATAAAATAAGGCAATTCTTCGGGGATCGTGGTCAAATCGGCATCGAGGATCACTAAAATGTCGCCAGTGGCAGCGTCAAAACCTGTCCAGACGTTTCGCGATTTATATAGGCCAGGTCCGTGTTCCAGACGAATATCTTTGTCGGGATAAACCGCCTGCACCCGCAACACTTCTTCAGCAGTCCCATCAGTCGATTGATCATCACAGAAAATGATTTCTGTCTGACGCCCCAGTTGGGGAATTCGTTGCACAGCATCCTCGATGTTTCCTTTCTCATCTTTACATGGAATAATGACCGAGACGGAAAGCTCTTCTTTGGGAACCGGTGGCGGGACCGGTCTTGCGACGACTACCTGCGTCATGCAAAATCTTTTTAGCAAGGGCAGGCGGGCGCAGAATCGATTAAGGAAAGCCGAAACAAGCGGCACATACTTCGGCAGGATCACAATGCGATGTGTCTCAAGCGCTTCGAACCCCGCAAGCTTCATCAGGTTTTGGATGTCGGCGGTCGACAGCCAGTTTTGCTCGGTCGTTGGGACCTTCATTCCAATCCATTCGGCAAAGGTGACTACTGGTTCCCACAGATGATTGTAGGTTTCGACTAACACACGCGTGTGCCGGAGGCAAAGCGGTCTCAGGTTCCGCAGCGCCTGAAGTACATCCACCGTGTCCCCGATGTTGCTAAAGATGATGTAATCGAATTTCTCATCCGACCCGAACTTTTCCCGAAACTCCTCTTTATCCGGGAAAGCGACGGTGAACTCGGAAGAAGGGTTTTGCTGCCGCGCGATCTCTATGATCTCACCGCAAAGATCTGTGCCTTTGCCTTGTTTCGGTGAAACCGCAGCCAGATGAAACCCGGTGCCGCAACGAACCGACAGCACCCTCTTTTCCGGCTCAACCAGAAACCGCAGAAGCCGGCCCAGGAGTTCGTAATAATAGCCATTACGTCTTATCCAACGCTCCCGACGCGGAGCGATAGCTGCCAGGTGCCGGCGTGTGCGTTCGCGCCTTTGCTCCAACGCTGCTGTTCCCCAGTTTTCCTGGTTCGTTTTGCGCTCGTTTATTGCAGTTTCCATGGAGGCACGAATTTTAGACGCAAACGAAAAACTCCTGATGTTCGCAACATTGGGAAGGATGTCGGCGAAAACTTCCGTCAATTCCGATGGTATTCAAGATCGGGTCATTCGCGACCCCCCGGGCGGTTTCCGACATATACTTGAGGCGGCGGGTCCTGCACTCACAAAGTAATTCCCGGTGGAGAAAAGGGCCTGCTGTGGTTAACTAGTAGGTTCGACGTTTCTCGCCAGAATGCCTGCACAAACCATCAAGATTAGTGGTGCCCGACAGCACAATCTCAAGGATCTCCATGTGGAAATTCCACGGGAGAAACTAGTCGTCATCACCGGTTTAAGCGGTTCGGGAAAGTCATCATTGGCCTTCGATACTCTGTATGCGGAAGGGCAACGCCGTTACGTCGAGAGCCTCTCCGCTTATGCGCGGCAATTCCTCGACCAAATGGAAAAGCCGGATGTCGATTTCATCGAAGGATTGTCGCCGGCCATCGCCATTGAGCAGCGCAGCGCCGGCGCGAATCCTCGATCGACCATTGCCACGACGACTGAGATCTACGACTATCTGCGCGTTTTGTTTTCCGCGGTAGGTCAACCGCACGATCCGCTCACCGGTCGACCGCTCACCCGCCAGACGCCTCAACAAATCGTCGATCAGGTCATGGCGTACGAACCGGGCAGCAAGATTATTGTGCTGGCACCATTGATCGAGAATCAGTCCGGTGAATTCCGTGATGTCCTTGAAAAACTGAAGCGTGAAGGATTCGTTCGCGCGCGTATCGACGGTCAGTTAACCGAACTGGATCGCCCCGAGCCGATTCGGCTCAAGAAAGGAGAGCGACATACGATTGAAGCGGTGGTTGACCGGTTAGTCATTCGTGATGGAATTCGCGTGCGCCTGGCAGATTCAATCGAAACTGCTCTTAAATGGGGCGGGAACCGCATCGTCGTATTGCGGCAACCGTCCACTCCGGAGAACGACTGGGCAGAACACCGCTATTCCACAGATTACGGAGACGCTGAGAGCGGCTTCAATTTGGGCGAGTTGACCCCCAGACATTTTTCGTTCAACAGCCATCTCGGGGCTTGCCCGGCGTGCCACGGTTTGGGAACTCAGCTCGTCGTGGATCCGGAACTGATGATCTCCGATCAGACGAAAACACTGGCAGAAGGAGCAATTGCGCCATGGCGGCGCGGCACAAAACGGATGCAAGCTTTTTACCGTCATCTTCAAACCGCTCTCGTTAAGCATTTCAAAGTGAATGAAGATATCCCGTTTGGTGACCTGCCCGACTCCTTCAAAGCCGCGCTGTACTTCGGCACGAATGGCGAGCCGATCGAGATGGAGTTTGCCGCAAACTCCGAAAAATCGCGAGCAGGCGGCGAAAAAAAGATCCGAAAACCTTTCGAGGGACTCGTGCCGCAAATGCAACGGCTTTATGAGCAAACACAGAGTGAGTTTACCCGCAATCGCATTCGAGCATTCATGACACGGGAGCCCTGCAAGGTGTGCGGTGGGGCAAGGCTTAAACCGCAAATCCTCGCCGTTACAGTCAGGGATCGACCCGCCTCCGCTGAGGCTACGGCGGGCAGGCAGGGCCGCGAATTGAATATCCACCAGTTCAGCCAGCAAACGGTGGAAGACGCGCTGCAATTTATCGGCGGTCTCGATATCAGCGAACAGCAGCAGACTGTAGTAACCGACGTTGTCCGTGAAATCCGGTCACGTCTGCAATTTCTTGTAAACGTCGGGCTAGGCTATCTCACGCTGAATCGCGAGAGCGGCACGCTTTCCGGAGGCGAAGCGCAACGAATCCGTCTGGCCACACAGATCGGCTCAGGTCTCGCAGGCGTTCTCTATATTCTTGACGAACCGAGCATCGGTTTGCATCAGTGCGACAATGTTCGTTTGCTTGGAACACTGCGAAAACTGCGCGACCTCGGGAATTCCGTCATTGTAGTCGAACACGATGAAGAAACGATTCGGGCTGCCGACCACATAATCGATCTTGGACCTGGCGCAGGTCCACGTGGCGGCGAGATTGTGGCACAGGGAACGCTCGAGAATGTAGTACGCGCGAGAAATTCCCTGACCGGTAATTATCTCTCCGGCCGCGTGCAGATTTCGATTCCAAAACAGCGCGCCCAGCCGCGACCCGACGGCTGGCTTACCATCGTCGCCGCGAGTGAAAATAACCTGAAAAAAATCGATGTTTCATTTCCTCTCGGCTGCCTCACGTGTGTGACCGGTGTTTCCGGCAGTGGCAAATCGAGTTTGGTTGACGACATCTTGCGGCGAGCGCTTTTCCGACATTTCTACAACTCAAAAGATAAGCCGGGCATTCACAAAAAGATCCGCGGACTGGAACAAATCGACAAGGCAGTTGTGATTGACCAAACCCCGATTGGGCGGACGCCGCGCTCGAATCCGGTAACTTATACAGGCGCATTCAGCCCGATACGCGAATTGTTTGCACAATTGCCCGCGGCACGGGTCCGCGGTTACGACGCAGGTCGTTTCAGTTTCAATGTCAGAGGCGGTCGCTGTGAAAACTGCGAAGGCGGCGGGTTAATCAAAATTGAGATGCATTTTTTGCCAGATGTTTATGTGGAATGCGAGGCCTGCCGAGGCAAGCGTTACAATCGGGAGACTCTCGAGATCACATACAAAGGCAAGAATATTGCAGATGTGCTTGATCTGACTGTGGATGAAGCTGCCCGGTTCTTTCGTAATATCCCCGGGATCTCGGACAAACTAAATTCACTTCTGGATGTAGGGTTGGGATATCTCCGACTCGGACAGGCCGGAACGACACTTTCCGGGGGTGAAGCTCAACGGGTGAAACTTGCCACGGAGCTTGCCAAGAAAGCGACCGGACGCACTGTTTACATTCTCGACGAACCTACAACGGGATTGCATTTCGCCGATATTGAGAAATTGCTGGAAGTCTTGATGAAGCTCCGCAACGCCGGGAACACAATTGTGGTAATCGAACATAATGTTGAGATGATTAAGTGCGCCGACTGGATCGTCGATTTGGGACCCGAAGGAGGCCAACGTGGCGGCGAAGTTGTTGGCGCTGGCCCTCCCGAGATCATCGCGACTCTTCCCCACAGCCACACAGGGCAGTTCTTGAAGCGAATCCTGGAGAGAAAATGAGACTCCTAAGACTCATCTGTCTCACCGGTTTTATGTTGGCGATAGCCCCTCGAGTGCGCGCGGATATTTCCTCCGAAATTGTCCAGGCAAGCGCGCCGCTTACGGAGGGCGTGCCGGAGGTGGCAGTCGTGCGATTGCAGGCTTTGTTAAATAGAAAGCTGTCGGAATCGCAGCGGCGAGAAGTCGCCGAAAAGCTTGCCGAAGCGCAAATAGCCGCAAATCAGCCAGAGGATACTTTGATTCTTTTGGCAGAGCCGCGGCTGCGCGATCTCCCATGGGCGAAGTTCTGGCGCGCTCAGGCCCTGGCAACTCTCCACCGTTGGGCTGACGCGCTCCCGCTATATCAGGAACTGGGAATCTCAAGTTCGCCGTTTCAGAAGTCAGCAATCTTTGGAGCTGGCGAAGCGCTGCGCGCGTTAGGAAAACGCAAGCAAGCTCTGACAAAATTTATTCTGCTTCTTCATGACCAGAAATGGGGCACCCGCGCACAGTTGCGCGCAGCCGAGCTATACATTGAGGTGGGAAATGCTTCGGAGGCACGCCGGATTTTGGAGCAGATACAACCAGCCTCGGTTGCAGAACGGCGTGAACGGCGCGTGTTACGCGGACGATTGGAACTTCTTTTGCGCCGTCCCGAACGAGCTATCGGGATGTTCCAAGCAATTCTGAAGCGACCGGAGGGAACGCCTCACCCCATTTTGATCGCCGCGCTGTTCGGCGTCGCTGAGGCGCATTTGCAACTCAAGACCCCCGAGACGGGAGATGACGTTCTGGAACGTTTCATCGACCGACAGTACGCAGACCCCGATCTACCGCTGGTATTTGAAAAACTCGACGAATTGTATCGTGCCGAACACAAACCGTCGCGCAATGAACTGGAAAAGTGGGTGCGCAGACCGGAACAACCGCGGCGAACGTTTGCACGCTGGTATCTCGCCAGGCTGGAGATTCGTGCAGGCCGGAGGGACCGAGCCCGACAATTGTTTGCCGACCTGCGGCGCACAGGAGTCAAGTCGCCGGCGATTGCCGCTGCTTTCTTGGAGTTTGCAGAATTCGAAACGGAAGAGGGCCACTTCGATCAGGCAGTGGCAATCTTGAACGATGCGCGATTACTGCATCCCGAGCCGGATTTGCTGACGCGCATCGATTTTTTATCTGCACGAGCACAGTATCTGGCGAGGAAATTCGCGGGGGCGACAGCTGCGTTTGAGCAAATTGCGCAACGCGATTCTCCATGGGTAAAAGCGGCCCTTTTTAATGCATCGAGCGGCTGGTTGCAGCTGGGAAATCATGTTCGTTTCGTCGCGGATTACGATCAGCTCGAAAAGCAGGGCGGCGACGAACAATCGCTGGCCGACTTGCGGTTGGAGGAGGGTTTGATGCAGGCAGCTAAACACGATAAAAAGGCCAGTGCATCCCTGCAGCGATTCATTCGGGATTTTCCAAAGAATCCGAGGGTGTCGGAGGCTTGGGTGAGTCTCGCGGAACTGGCGTTTCATTCCTCTCCGCCACGTCTGGATGAGGCGCGCAAAGATCTGGATCGCGCGATCGCGGCTAAACCGACAGCTGCCGCGGCAGAGCGCGCGGATTATCTTCGCATCTGGGTAGAAGAAGCAGCCGGCGGCGATGAATCGAAACTCATTCAGCTAGCAAAGCAATTCCTCGAGCAACATGGGCAATCGCCATTTGCCCCGGAAGTTCGAATGAAATTGGCCGAGCTTTACTATCGTCGACAGGATTTCGCAAACGCGCAGACGCAGTTTGAAATTATTGCGCAACAGAATCCGAACGACCCGCTTGCGGAAAAAGCACTCTTCTTCGCCGGAGAATCGGCCATGTCTAGTATGAGCGAGCATACACTCGACCGGGCTCTTGTTTTATTCGATCAAGTCGTTCAAAAGAAAGGCGAGATGCACTGGGCCGCGCGAAACGAACAAGCCGTCATCGAACGCAAGCTCGGAAAGCCCAAAGATGCTCTGGCCTTGTATGATGAAGTGTTGAAGAGCGATGCGGGTGCACCAGAGAAACGGGAGGCGCTTTGCGGGAAAGGCGACATTCTTTTTGAAGCGGGAGCAACCGACCCGAGTAGTTACGAGCGTGCCATTGATGCCTATGACCAACTGGCTGCCGACGAGGATGCGTCGATTCACTGGCGTAATCAGGCGTTGTTTAAAAAGGGCCTATGTCTGGAGAAAAAAGGCGATCGCGCAGGTGCACTTGCGACCTTCTACAAAATTTTGGAAGACGCATCACGCCCTGGCAAGCGCGACGAGCTGTTCTGGTATTACAAAGCCGGGTTTAATGCGGCTCGATTATTGGAGGAAGATTCAAAGTGGGAGTCCGCGGTCGCTATCTATGACAAGCTCGTCGCAGCCGGAGGTAGCCGAAGCGAAGAGGCAAAGGCCCGTCTGAAAAATATTCGTCTCGAACATTTCCTTTGGACTGACTAGAGGAGCGTGCAGGAAGTGGGCTGGCCCAAAAATGCGAAGTGGGTTGGGGAATAAGCTTGCGGAACATTTGCGACGGCCCCAAACTGACGGCATGGAAAAAGAAATCAGACTCAGTCGCGGGTGCGGCTGGTCGGTCCGATGTGCAATCGGGGCTCTGACGCTCGCGCTTTGCGCATCGGCTTTTGCTGGTGACGGGAGAAATAACGTAGTGCTGCCTACGCAGCAGGCCGTGCCTGCCAAGACAAAGAAAATTTGCCTGGTGATAACGGCTGGCTCGCGCATTCCGCAGCCATGCGATAGGCTCGCCGCCATTCCGACCACTGCTCACGCGATGGATATTTACGGTCATCGTCCGGGTAGATAAGGACCCGACGATCTTCACTGGTTTTTGCGCGCTGCCGGTCTTGGCAGCGCGGGGAGAATTTTGTTTTCCTGTTCCAAGCGATTACCGCGCATTCCTTTTGGAACCGTTCTGACAACACTTGGATCGCGACAGTGAAAATTTTAGGCGGTCGCTACCCCAGAATCGGCTTCTCCGCTTGATGTGAAGAGATAACGCACAGCGTGGACCGCCTTGAAGAAGAACATCCGGGCGGACGCCTTGCGCCACGAGTCGCGGCTATGAGGTTATCTTCAGGCCGTCCTGACTTGTTCACTCGTTAGGCACGCTTGTGCCGCTTTGATCACTGCCTTGTCGTCGTTGTCGGTCAGTCCTGCCAGGAAACCGCGAATCCGGCGAAACGATTGACGCAAAAACAGATTTGCTGCCGAGTGGTCCGGCGGTGGCATCTTGCCATTTCCTCTGGCAAACTGAACCTCGCTGTCGATGCGGCTAAGCACACAGGTCGACGCGAAAAGATCCATCGCCGCATTTGCGATCCTTTCCTGAACAAGCTGCATGTCGAGAATCGGCTCGCGATACAGAATCAGAGCCCGATTGACAGCGAAATTAAAACGCCAGATCAATCGGCCGAGTTCTCGCGCCCGTCCGCGGAGCTGTTCGCTTTCAAGGGGCACATCAGGCACGCGAATCGCCGCCCCAAGCCGGCTTTTTCCAGCGGCCCAAGCCTTGCTCATTCCATTCCGCGATGGCTTCATCATCGTGTCATAGATTTCCTTGAACTCCATCCCAGGCCCACGCATCCCCACAAGTGCGATAAAGGAAGTGAGCACTTCGTTGGCGCCTTCGCCGATCTGATTAATGCGAGCGTCCCGCAGCATTCGTTCCAACGGAAGATCGGTCATGTAAGCCGCGCCACCATGAATCTGGAAAACATCGTTGATGCATTCCCACAGCCGCTCGGTCGTGAATACCTTTAACATCGCGGTTTCCAGCATGTAATCCTCCAAACCCCGGTCGATGAAGGATCCCGTAACCATGGTCATAGCTTCCATCGCGTACGCGTCCGCCGCGATACGGGCGATTTTCTTTTTGACCAGCTCGAATTCGCCCAATGTTTTGTTGAATTGTTTGCGCGTGTTTGCGTGTTGGACAGCCAGTTTTAAACAGGTTTTTGCTGCGCCTGTACAACAGGCACCAAACGTGGTCCGCCCAAAATCGAGTACCGTCAGCGCAACCTTCAGACCTTTGCCCAATAACCCAAGAATATTTTCTTTCGGCACTTTCACGCCCCGCAGCGCAAATTGTCCTGTGGCCGTGCCGCGAATCCCCATCTTTTCCATCCGCCCGTTGATCAATTCAAATCCCGGCATGTCCGGCGTGACCAGAAACGCGGTGATCGCGTCCTTATCCGGTTTTCCAGGAATCGGTGTCCGCGCCATCACTGTCAGCACCTGTGCAATGGCGGTGTTGGTGATGTAACGCTTTTCGCCGTTCAAAGTAAAATAAGATGCGTCTTCGCTCGGAGTGGCCGTCGTCTGCACGTTGCCCGCGTCCGAACCGGCTTCCTTCTCCGTCAGCGCGAACGCGCCGAGTTGCTCGCCAGTGACCAATTTCGGAAGCCACTTTTGCTTTTGCTCATGCGTGCCGAACAACAGCAATGCCCGAATCCCGATTGAGTGGTGCGCGTTCACGAAGACCGAAGTCGACGCGCAACAGCGCCCGATTTCTTCCAGCACTTTACAGTTGGCCATCTGGGAGAAACCGTGCCCGCCATATTCCTTCGGCGCAGTCATGCCCAACGCACCAATACGTCCCAAGCCGTCGATGACGCTGCGAGGAATGTCCGCCTGCCGATCGATCTCCGCCGCATCGAGATGTTCGTCCAGAAACCGGCGAAGTTCCTGCAGAGTGTGATCCAACTCGACCTGTTCCGCTGTCTGGATGCTCGGATACGGCATCACCCAATCCGCCACGAAACGTCCCTGGAAAAGCCCCTTCGCAAACCCCAGCGCCTGCGGTCCCGCGAACAGGAGTTCTTCAGCCTGTTGAATCTCTTTCTGTCGTTGTTCTTCGAGTTTGTTCATTCAATGAAAAAGCGGGCGACGAATTCTAGCCGTGCACGCTCCCGTGTCCAATCGACTCCAGCAGGTGCGCCTCGCAAGTCAACGCGTCAGAAAGACTAAATTTCGACGTCGGGCGTCGGACCAAAACGTCGTCCTCAGCTGCATCCCTGACTTGTTCCGCACTCGGTGCAAACTCCGCAGGCCCCGGCGCGGATGACTTTATCGCTGCCGCAGACCGAACAGGTGATGCCCATGAAGATGCTGCCAAGTGCTACTGTCACACGGTCCGTTGCGCCGTGTCCGTTTCCACTGGCAGATTTTCCGCCGTTACCATGCTTGGAGGGATGACCTGTGATGACGTCGATTACTTCTTTCTCGCCAGTGCGCGCCAGATCGGTTACGGGCCGATTAAGCGATTTTTTTTCGATATCGGGAATTTCTTTCAGCGGCAGATCCGGTTGGTTCCGGTTAGGCGCGGTGGCTTCTTTGTATCCTTTGATAAACTCGCACGCGAGCCATCGAAAAACGTAATCCGTAATACTGGTCGCATGGCGGATATCAGGATTTTTCGTGAACCCGCTCGGCTCGAATCGTTGATATGCGAATTTCTTAACCAAACTCTCGAGCGGGACGCCATATTGAAGAGCGATGGAAGTAAGCGTGCCAACGGTGTCCATCAATCCGCCGATCGTACTCCCTTCCTTCGACATGGTGATGAAAAGCTCGCCCGGTTGGTCGTTTTCGTAGAGACCGACTGTGATGTAACCCTCATGACCGGCAATTTCGAATTTGTGCGTTAACGACGTACGCGTATCCGGCATACGGTGGCGCACAGGTTGGTCGACCTGGCCGCGCAAAGTGTCCAGTTCTTGTTCCAATTCGAGAATGCGGTTGCCAAGTGTGTCGGCGGCATCAGACAGGCCGGGGTCAACGGCCCCGGCTACAGCACCCATGTCTTTCGTCTTGCGCGTATTCAAAGGTGCTGAGCGCTTTGAGCCTTCGCGATATATCGCGACCGATTTCAGACCGAGCCGCCAGCCCTCAATATAGGTGTTCATGATGTCGTCCACCGTGGCGGATTCCGGCAGATTCACCGTCTTGGAGATGGCGCCGCTCAGGAATGGCTGCGCCGCAGCCATCATTTTCAGGTGCGCAAGATAATGAAGCGACCGCTCGCCTTTGAAAGGTTTGAACGCGCAATCGAAAATCGGCAGATGCTCCGGTTTAAGGCCGCTGCGATGTAGCGCGACCGTCTCGGTTGCGCCCTCGGGCCCGTTCGCAAGCGGGACGCTTGCGCTACCTTTCACATCCTCAATCGTGTCGAACGCATCAATGTGCGCAACGATGCGTTCGATGTCATCGGAGCTGTAACCGAGTTTCAACAGCGCCGGTTTGATGGTTTGATTGACGATTTTGAGCATGCCACCACCGGCGAGCAGCTTGTATTTTACCAGCGCGATGTCCGGCTCGATCCCAGTCGTATCGCAATCCATAAGGAAACTGATCGTGCCCGTCGGCGCCAGCACCGTCACCTGCGCGTTTCGATAACCATTGCGCTCTCCAAGTTCCGCCGCATTGTCCCAAGTCTTTGCTGCTTCCTGTTTCAAATGCGCGAACTCCTGCGCATCCGGGATTTGATGCACCGCGCATCGATGCAGATCGATCACTTCCTTCATTGGAGCCACATTGTCCTTCGCTGCCGGTTTCTCCACTCCGCTCGCGCGTGAATCATGGAATCCGGGAAACGGTCCCATGGTCCGCGCCAACCGCGCACTCTGCGCATATGCTTCGCCCGTCATAATCGCCGTGATCGCGCCGCATAGCGCCCGGCCTTCAACGCTGTCGTAACCGTAACCGTAACTCATGATGAGCGACCCAAGATTTGCGTAACCGAGTCCAAGCGTGCGGAAAATGTGTGAGTTTTCGGCGATTTCCTTGACGGGATAACTCGCGTTATCGACGATGATTTCCTGCGCGGTGATGAAAATGCGCACCGCCGTCTTAAATCGCTCGACATCGAAGTCGCCATCCGCAGTCTTGAACTTCATCAAGTTCAGCGAGGCGAGATTGCAGGCTGTGTTGTCCAGGAAAAGATACTCGCTGCACGGGTTCGTCGAATTTTGCCGATCGGTGCCTTTGCAGGTATGCCACTTGTGAATGGTAGTGTCGAACTGCATGCCCGGATCGCCGCAGATCCAAGTGCCCTCCGCAATCTTGCGCAATAACGTGCGTGCATCCTTTTTCTCACAAGGCTTTCCATCGGTGACGCGGCGCGTCCACCATTCGCGTTCTTCCAGCGCTGCGTCCATGAATTCGTCGCTTACCCGAACGCTGACATTTTCATTCTGATACATGACCGAGCCGTACGCGTCGCCGTTGTAGCTGCCGTCGTAGCCCTGTTCGATCAATGCCCATGCTTTCTTTTCCTCCCTCTGCTTCGCGTCGATAAATTCTTCAATGTCGGGATGCCAATCTTTGAGCGTGTTCATCTTCGCCGCGCGACGTGTTTTGCCGCCGCTTTTCACAACGTTCGCGATCTGGTCGTAAACTTTTAGAAATGACAGCGGCCCACTGGGTTTGCCGCCCCCGCTCAATTTTTCCCTCGTAGACCTGAGAGAGGAAAGGTCTGTGCCAGTGCCGCTGCCGTATTTGAACAGCATGGCTTCGCTGGTCGCCAGACGCATGATGTCCTCCATCGTATCGCCCACGCTCTGGATAAAGCAGGCGCTCCCCTGCGGATACTCGTATTGTGAAGACGCCCGCTCCGCTTTGCCTGTCTCGCGATTGTAAAAATAATTCCCGGCGCCCGCGCCTTTGCCCACGCCATATTGATGATACAAACCAACATTGAACCAGACCGGCGAATTGAACGCGCCATGCTGGTTCAAGCATAGCCAGGTCAGTTCATCGTAGAAAATGTCGGCAGCTTCCGCATCTGAGAAGTAACCGTCCGCTATTCCGCAGTCGGTGATCGTGCGCGTGACGCGATGAATCAATTGCCGCACTGACCGTTCTCGTCCGCCCTTGTACGGATCGTTGCCGTTGGCAATGTCGCCGTAGAAATACTTCGACACCGCGATTTTGGTGGCGAGCGCGCTCCAGTTCTTCGGAACCTCAATATCTTCCTGCTTGAAGATAATTTTACCGCCATCGTCGGTGATTTCTGCTGTGCGCCGTTCCCATTCCACTTGATCAAATGGCGCTACAGCAGCATCGCTGAATACGCGCTTGAAACGGACGCCGCTATTCTTCTTCCTTTGTATCCTGTTTTTTCGGCGTGCGGCCGAGCGCTGCGGTTTATTCAGCGAAGCGGGCGGAATTCCAGGTTTTAATTGAATCATGGCGATAGGGGAGGGTTGAGGTTCCTAATAAGTTGCGAATACTGGTGAACAGCGGCGCTAAGAAGCTGTGAATACCGGTCAACAACAAGTAATAGCGTGGCTGTCCGTGTGGACATACAAGATGCAGTGAGCCCGGCAGTCATGGCAAGCCTAAAATTGTAACATTTTTTAGGCGAGTCTCTCGTACTCGGCAGTTCATACACGCCTACCCGAGCGCGCCTTGTATGCAGTCGGCACCAGCTAGACTAGATTGACTGAATACAGACGCTCAACGCCCAACGCTCCAACGCCCAATCTCGAAGACAGTTGCATTCGATGTTGGATGTTGAACGTTGGGCGTTCAGCGTTTTCTTCTCCTCAGGGAAGGGTGGCTGAGTCCGGTTTAAGGCACTCGACTCGAAATCGAGCGTGGGGAAACCCACCGTGGGTTCGAATCCCACCCCTTCCGCCAAACCGGCGTTGCTACTTGAGAGGAATAGGTTGCGCTGCTTGCGCGATCAGCTCGTCGAAACGCGGATCGCCGCGCAGCTCATCCCAGCTCGGATCTAACTTCAACTCACCAAAGCTCGGCCCGCCTGGCAGCTTCACCACATTGCTGAGATGCTTGAGAGCAGCATCCTTATCTCCAAGCCAAGCCAGAGTCTGAGCCTGCATATTGGCATAAAATGGACCCTCTGCAGCGTCGCGCCAGCTTGGAACCAATTCGACCGAGCGTTGACTCGCTTGCAACGCCTCTTCTTTCCGGCCCAGGCCGGCATAGGCCCAGGCCAGATTGCTGATAACGGCCGGATCGTCGGGTCGTTCTGCCAGAACCGCCTCCAGCTTCTTGCGGGCCCTCTCAAACGCGAGCTGCGCTTTCTCCTCATCCCGCTGAACTCGTTCGATTGTTCCCTCGAGAAGATCCAAAGATTCCCTGTCCTGAACCGTCTCCGACTCGCGAGCGGCAGCGATTTCCGTTACGGCTTTGGCAAAGTCGCGTTGATAAAAAACGATTCGAGCCATCTGCGCGTGTTTGCCTCGGGCGTCAGGAGGCGCTCCTTGCAAGAACGCGCGCGCCCGTGCGGGGTCGCCTTGGGCGAGGATGCTTTCGGCCTTCAAAGACCAAAGCGGAGCCGCCGGCGTGGTGATGCTCTTCATTGCTTTATCAGCCAGCTTTTCGGCTTCAGAATATCTTCGCACATAGAGATTGCTCTGAATGACCTCTGTTGCGATGAACGGATCGTGCGGGTCGAGTGCCATGGCTTTTTCGCCGTCGCGGAGCGCTTCCTTCCAATGGCCCAGTCGCCGCTCTGTTAGTGCCGCCAGATCGAAGAACCGGGCGCGGTCGGATGACGGCGGCGCCGCTGCGAGTGCTGCGGCAGCCTTCTCGTAATCGCGCACGCCATTGTAATAATATTGCGCTTGAGCCAGATGCGACTCAGGAAGATCCGGCGCGATCCGCAGTGCTGCTTCCACTGCGGCTTTTGCTGCCGCCAATCGCGCCTCCGACGGATCGTCGCCGTGGCGATAAATGAGAAGATTTGCGTTCGCGAGCAAGCAGTACGCAAGGGCGAAATTGGGGTCTTGTGCGATAACTTTGGTGAGCAAATCAACCGCATCCTTGTATCGGTACTCCACGACCGCACCTCGCGCCTGCAGATAGAGGTCATAGGCTTGCACATCCTCGGTAGGGCGACTCTCAATTGCCGCTTTCTCGCTGGCTGACAATTTGCCTTTTAGCTGACCGACGATTGCTCGCGCGAGATCGCTTTGCAGAACGAAAAGATCATCCATTTTGCGATCGTACTGTTCCGCCCAGACCTGCGAGTCGGAACGCGTATCGATGAGTTGCGCGTTGACGCGGACACGGTCATTAAGTTTGCGTACGCTTCCCTCCAGCACGTAAGCCACTCCCAGCGTCCGGCCGATGTCGCGAATATTCCGTGGTCCCTTTCGATAAGGCGCAACTCCGGTTCGGCTAATTACTTTAAGGTCGGCCACCTTCGCCAGGTTCGTCAGGATGTCATCCTGCATCCCGGCAGCGAAATAATTCTTCTCTTCATTGGCGCCTAAGTTATCGAACGGAAGAACGGCGATGCTTTTTTCCGGGATGGAGTTGATCGACTCGGCACCTCCCGGTGTAGCCTTTCTTGCGATCTGGTTCGAGAGCCGGCCATCACGGCGCGCCAGCATCAAGATCAAAGCTAAGATACAAAGAACGGCTGCGACGCCGAGTGCCAGACTGGTTGCCACGAACTTGTTACGGCGGACTAAACTTCGCAGGCAGTAAGACTTCGTTTGAGGAAGGGCCTGGACCGGTTCGGCCGCAAGATAACGCCGAATATCCGCTGTCAGACCCGAAACTGAAGAATAGCGCTTTTCGGGTTCCTTCTGCATGGCGAGGAAGACAATCGCATCCAGCTCACCTCGAAGAACGCGAGCCTCCTCAGGATCTGAAACGACCTCGCTGGGGCGACGGGGCGTCTGCGCGCAAATCACTTGGGTAACTTCCTCCTGTGATGGGTGCCGCTGGGAAAAGCGATGCGGCGTCTGCTCAGTAAGCATTTCATAGAGCAACGTGCCGAGCGCGTAGATATCACTCGCTGCAGTGACCGTGTCGCCCATGGCCTGCTCAGGGGAAGCGCAGATCGGAGTGAGGCGCTGTTGCCCCGTAGCTGTTTCTTCCACCGTACTATCAGTCACAAGCAACTTGGCGATTCCGAAGTCCAGCAACTTTGGCTCCCCCTCGTCATTGACCAGGATATTGCCCGGTTTGAGATCGCGGTGCACAATTCGCCTCCGATGCGCCGCTTCGACTGCGGCACAAATTTTCAGGAAGAGTTCCAGACGCTGTCGAATCGATAGGTGTCGCTCGGCAACGAAAGTCGTCACCGGCCTGCCCGGCACATACTCCATGATGAAGTAAGGCAGTCCGTTATCTGTCGTTCCGGCATCAAAAATACCAGCGATATTTGGATGGTCGAGGGACGCCAAAGTTTCGCGCTCTGCGCGAAACCGCTGCACCAGGTCGCCCGCTTTGCCAGTGGGCTTGAGAACCTTGATAGCAACCTGCTTTTCGAAATAGCCGTCTGCTCGCGCGGCGAGATAAACGCTGCCCATGCCACCATGCCCGAGTGTCTGCACAATGATGTAAGCGCCAATCCGCTGGCCTGTTTGCAAAAGACGATCTCGACCGAGCAGGCCCGTCACTGTCTCAGCACATTCTTCCAGCGCGTCTTTTCTTTCCCGCAGAATCGTTTCAGCGTCTTGGAGAAGGAATTCGGCGTCCCGCAGAAGGGCGTCGTCGTCAGCACACCGCTCGCTCACCAACGCGGTTCGGGCGACAGGTGAATCCTTCTCCAATGCGTCGGCGACGATCGTTTTCAGCTGCTGCCATCGTGCCGGACTCATATGCAAAAGCGTCTCGCCGGGTGGGGATATTGAATCATGAAGGAAGGAAGCTCGAGTTGTTATTCGCCTTGAGATAGAGTCTGCCGTAACCAAAGCTTGGCAACCGCCCACTCGCGCTTCACGGTTGCCGGTGAGATTTCCAGCAGTTTCGCGATTTCCTCGATCTTTAAACCTCCGAAAAATCGCAACTCAACAATTTGCGCCTGCCGCGAGTCGAGTGCTTCCAGTTCCTTCAGAGCCTCATCCACCGCGGTAACGTCAATCTGATTACGATCATAGAATTCAAGGATCAGGTCAGTCGGATCGCTGCCGCCACGTTTCGCCCGCGTTCGTGCAACCGCGTGATTAATCAGAGTCTGACGCATGAGACGGGCGAAAATGGCAAGGAAATGTGCCGGATTTTCCCAGGACAGGTCGCGCTGCGCGGCCAGCCGCAGGTAGGCTTCGTGCACAAGGGCCGTGCGCTGAAGAGTGTGTTCCGGCCGCTCATTCCGCAGATAACCGCCCGCGAGCAAGCGAAGCTCGTCATAGACGAGAGGCAACATCGCTTCCAGGGTTTTTGAAGCTTCCGTTGATCCCTCCGTTTCAGGAGAACCGATCGGCGCTACGCAATCAGCCGATTTTTCTTCGCTCAGCATCCGTTCGTTTCGCCCGCTCATAAGGCCGACCAATTCCTTTTCGCAACTGGCATTGCAGTTCGTCAGCTTTTGTCTGTCTCCAAGGCTAATCCAAATCGCGAAATAGCGCGAAATTTCTTCCCTTCGAAAGGGCAGAAATTTTCGAAGACGAAACCTAGGACACAACTCGGACGCACAATTCGGCACTAACCGAACCTGGCCTTCTTCGATGAGTCGCTCTCCATTCTCGACGACAGGATGCGAGAGCAGATGCGCACCACCGACCTGCGTCGACGGCTCGAGGCTAGAATGATTTAAGACGCACACAAACCAGTGAACTTGTTCCTGGGCGATTTTTTGGCGATTCGCGGACGAATCTTGTCCCCGCAAGTTTCAAACAAGACGACGATGAGAACCGGAGTTGCGAGATCGAGAGCGGCTGGGTCGACGTCGCGTGCCCGAAGCAGCACCACTGTTAGCGGAAAGGCCGAACATTCGTCCCGGACAGAGACCATCGGTTTTACTGCCTTCGTCAACCCGACGAGTCTTGGGCAAGTCGCCGGCGCCATCGGCGCCGGCGACGATTTTCCAAGAGAGCTTTACTTGGTTACTACGAAACCGTGAACCACGCCGTTCGGGTCGATGGAATATCCAGTGACCGCCCCATTGGGAGCAATGCCGTAGGGAAACGGTCCCTGGTTCGGACCGGTGCCCGCGCCCGGGACATCGAAGGTGGTGAAGTTGCCATGCTTATCTCGCACGAAGCCGTGGTTCACATCGGCCCCGTCCACATACCATCCCGTCATCGCTCCATTGGCATTGACCCCGAAGGGATAGGTCCCCTCGCCCGAACCCGGGTTCGTCCCGGCGCCGGGAACATCAAACAAGATAAAGCTGCCATCAGTCGTGCGCAGGATACCATGACTAATGGTGTCAGAATCGTTGTAGTTTCCAATAACCTTGCCATCAGGGGTAAAGCCGCCTCCGAAGGTTCCCAAGAGCGGGTCGGTGCTGGATCCAGGCACGTCGAAGGTCGTGAGGACGCCATTCTTGTCGCGCAGGAAGCCGTGACCCACCAGGGCGCTGTCGTAGTAGTAACCAGTGACGTCGCCTCGCTGGCTGATCGCGAAGCTATATGTTCCCTGCCCGGCCCCCGTTCCGGCACCTGGGGCATCAAAGGTAGCAAACGTCCCATCCATGTGCCGCAGGAAACCGTGACGGACCGCATTCGCGTCGGTGTAATAGCCGGCGATCTCTCCCCTGGGACTAATGAGAAGCGGGCTACCGATGACAAGTGTGCCCACCGCTCCCGGCACGTCGAACACTGTGATTGCGCCGTTCGGGTAACGAACGAAGCCGTGCGGGGAATTCGCGGAGTCGGTGAAAAATCCCGTGATCGTGCCACTTGCATTCGCGGAATAGGCCCGGGTTCCCTGGCCCGAAGCCGTGCCCGCGCCTGGCGCATCGAAGACGGTGTAATCACCGTTCGCTGAGCGAATGAATCCGTGGCGGACGTTATCCGCCCCGCGAAGCCATCCGACGATCGTCCCGGACGGAGAGATATTGAACGCGTAGGTGCCCTGCCCAAGACCCGTGCCCGCACCCGGCGCATCAAACGTGGTAACCGTTTGCGCGGACATTGGGATGGATAGTACCAGCGCGACGAGGACCGCCACGGCTGGTACGATTCGGACAAAGAACCGAGTTTTAATAAGATTAATTCTTGTTTTCATATTCATGGATTAATGTGTTTTCTAAGGTTGATTTTTGCGGGCCAAAATTGTCCCACACCCGTAATGCAATAACGGGGCGGAAATCGGCTCATTCGATCCTGAAAAAACCAAGATCAAAATACTGATGCGCGGCGGCGTTCAGGTGCGCCTGGCTTGCATCGCAATTAGACAGATTCGGAAGATCGTCCCGGTATCCGCTGCGCGAAATCGGCTTCGATCAGATGATCCTCACGCTGTCGCTTTGGTTCCCAAAACAACACGAATCTCGTGAGGAACGCCGTCGTCATGCAGCGTCACGGTGTTATCGACTGTCGCAACTCCATCCAATTCCATCAGAGTGACTCCCCGGGAACAGTGGTCCGGATTCTCGACTGCGATACGATAGGTAGTGTTCTGAAAACGGTATCGCAGCTGGAACCCAGGCCAATCCTTCGGTATAACAGGATTGATCGTCAGCCGATCGCCGCGGAGTTGAAATCCCAGAATTTCTTCGAGCCACACGCGATAGATCCAACCCGCCGCGCCCGTGTACCATGTCCAGCCACCACGCCCAACGTGTCCGGTTAGGGAGTAAACGTCCCCGGGGACGACGTACGGCTCGACCTTATAAAGGTCGCAACTCTTCTCTTCGCGGGAGTGCTCGACCGGATTTAGCATCCGTAAAAGTCGGACGGCTTTGTCGCCGTCGCCCTGTCGAGCAAAAGCCATGGCCACCCAGGCAGCGGCGTGTGTGTATTGCCCCCCGTTTTCCCGCACGCCGCCTGGGTAACCCTTGATGTACCCAACATCGGCGGCGGTCTCGTCAAAGGGCGGAGTAAAAAGCAAGATCAGATCGTCAGCTTCGCGCACGAGGTTGTCCTCAAGCGATCGGAGCGCCATTTCTACGCGGTCGGGACACTCTGCGCCGAAAATCGCGGCCCAAGTTTGCGGAAGTGAATCGATGCGAGCTTCAGAATTTTCCCGGGACCCGAGAGGGGTGCCATCGTCAAAATACGCGCGCCGATACCACGCCCCGTCCCAAGCCTGCGAATCGATTGTCTTTACGAGTCCCGCGGCGCGGGTGCGACAGGCTTCGGCTTCGTCGCCCAGCTTGCGCAGCTCCAGCAGCTCGGCGAAACCCTCAAGCACGCAACTCACAAACCAGGCGAGCCAGACGCTTTCGCCTTTGCCGCCAATTCCGACGCGATTAAGACCGTCGTTCCAATCGCCTCCCCCGATCAGTGGCAAGCCATGTGGACCCGCGGTTTCGGAGCGAGCAATGGCACGTCGGCAATGTTCCAACAGCGTACCTTCCATTTGTGAAGCGACCGGAATGGAAAGGCTTTCCATCTGGTGAGTCTCGAGTGGTTGGGCTTCGAGAAACGAAACCTTCTCATCGAGGATCGCGGCGTCGCCAGTGGTTCGCACGTAATGCGCGGTGACGAAGGGAAGCCAGAGAAAATCGTCACTGATCCGCGTACGGACGCCAGCGCCCGATTCGGGGTGCCACCAATGTTGGACATCGCCCTCTACGAATTGCCGCGCGGCAGCGCGCAAAATGTGCTCGCGCGCGAGATCCGGGGCCACGTACACGAGCGCCATCACGTCCTGCAACTGGTCACGGAATCCATAGGCCCCGCCCGATTGATAAAAGGCCGAGCGGCCCCACAATCGGCAGCTAAGCGTCTGGTAGAGCAACCAGCGGTTCAGCAGAAAATTCGTGGACAGCTCCGGCGTTTCCACTTCGATGGTGCTCAAAAGCCGGTCCCACCAATGGCGAGTTTCCTGATATGCAGCGTCGACGTTTGCAGGATCGCGAAACCGATTCACGATGTCGCGCGCTTTTCCTTCGTCATCCGCCTGCCCAAGCAAAAAAGTTATCTCGGCGGTGTGCCCGGGTTCAATCTCGACCACGACCTGCACGGCGGCGCAAGGATCGAGGCCCGCGCCAACGTCGCCGGTCAATTGTTCATGCTCCATGGCGGCCGGATCACGCAGCGATCGATTGCGTCCGATGAACACGGCGCGATCCGCTGTGAACAAAGCGGGCGCTGGAGTCGAAGTGGCAAAAGTCACGCATTCGCAAAATTCTGGATGGTACGAATTACGGGCAAACAGGCTCTGGCTCTGCAAATCCCATTTTGTGACGATATGCATGCGGGTTTCCTCGGGATCAAAACCGAGAACAAGAGTCGCGTAGGCAGTGATAGTTAATCTTCGTCGGCGCGACGACATGTTGCGCAGGCGCAGCCGCTGCAGCCGCACAGGCTGTCCCCCGGCATCATCGAGCGGCACGAAGGTGAGCAGCCGTTGTTCGATCGCATGGCTATTATGTTCAAAGGTTGTGTAACCCTGCCCGTGGCGCACACGATAGGCATCCTTCTCCCGAATTGGTTGGGGTGTCGGGGACCAGACAACGCCCAGGTCGTCATCACGGATGTAGATGGCGGTCCCGGGCGGGTCAGAGATCGGATCGTTGAACCACGGCGTAAGACGATCGTTCTGGCTGTTGCGTCCCCAGACAAATTCGGTGCCGGCCTCCGAAATCAATTCACCGAACTTCGGGTTCGCCATGATATTGATCCAGGGAAGCGGCGTGTGTCGACCGGGCCCTAAATAAATGACGAATTCCCTTCCGTCCTCGGTAAAGCCACCGAGACCATTAAAGTATTTCAGTTCCATGAAAGCCAGCGGCGCGGAAGGCTCTTCGCGGAACTCGCGCCCGGGCACGAGTTGTGGCGGTTTCGCTGCCGCGGTTGCGGTTGCTGCGAGCTGTTGGCGCAATGTGCCGCGTGCCGCGACGAGGACCATCCGCGCGGCGGCTTGAAGTGCGATTAGCTCTTCTTTCGAAATTTTCGTCGCCGAGCGAAGATAGACTCCGCCGGGTTGATCGACGCCAGTCAAGTGCGCCTGTGCTTCGGTGAGCCGCCGCAGATGTTCGGTCAATGGTTCGTCGTAACTCGGCAATTCCTCGCTCACCAGGACGAGATCGACCTTCAGGCCTCGCAGATGCCAGAAAGTATGTGCGGTCAATATCTCTCGCACTGCTTCCATGTCACGCAGGTGACCAATCATGACAACGACAATGGGCATATCGCCTGAAATGCCTTGTCGCCAAAGCGCTCGCTGCCCCTCAGTACGGCGGGCTAAACGCGCGGACGTCGGTCGAAGCTGCGCCTGTGGAAAGATAATGAGGGCTGCCAGCTGTTGAAAGGTTTGCACGTCGGCACGCCGAATGCGCAGCCGGCGCATCTCCAGTTGTGAACGGATCCAAGCGGTCTCAAAAGCGCGCATGCAAGTATGAAACTCAGCGTAGCGCTCCGCCAGCGCGACAACAGCTTCGCGAGATTCTGCGACGACAGTAACGAGCGCGAACTGAAGTCGTTGGTTAGGCAGAATCGCAACTCGCCGGCGCAGGCTGAAAATTGGATCGAGTACTGCGCCGATACTTTTCGTTAAGGGGCGAGTGAGCGCTGCGGGGTTTTGCAGTGTCCGATCGCGACCGAGAAATACGGCGCGGTCGGTTTCAAATTCCACCTCGTCGGTCGAAGATTCGGGGACGAGAAGATGCGCAGCCCAGATAGGGCGTTCGTCGGGAGCGCGGAGACGACGGCGGGCTATCAAAGCTTCACAATTTGGCAGCCACTCAGTTTCGATGAAGAGCTTGTTAAAAGCGGGATGCGCGCGGTCCGCCCGGTGTGGCGCGAGCGCGAGTTCGAGATAACTGGTCAGTTCCACCCGCAATGTTTTGCGCGAGGTGTTCACCAGGGTCATCCGTCGGACCTCCGCGTTGTCTTCCGCGGAGACGACAATTTCTGTAATTGTCTCGCATGGCCCACTGGTCCGCCGGAACTCAGCTTTGTCGGGGGTAAAACTCCAAGTGTATCGACGTTCGGGAGATCTCAGCGGCTGATGGGTATTACTCCAAGTGATTCCACTCTCCAAATCCCGGATATAACAGACTGTGCCTGGAACGTCGCAGGTCGTATCTGCGTGCCAGCGCGTCACGTCCAAATCCAGCCAGCGCAGGTAACCGCCGCCTGAGTTTGTCACCATGACGGAACAAGTTCCATTGGAGAGGAGGTGAATGCGCGGCGAAGCGATGTCCGGTGTTTGCGTCGCGACGCCGGCGCCCACCGGCTGGATCGTCCGGCGCTGAGGTCGCTCTTCATGCGCTTCACCGGCGGTCGGTAAAATGTGTTCCGGGATATGCTCGTGCAACAGAGGCTCGGTGGCACGAATGCGCGGGTCGGAATGGAACCGCCTCCGCATCGCATTGTTATTTAAAGCGTTGTCGTAGGCGAGCAGAGACATCCCCTGGTGATGGACCATGTAGCAATGAATGATGATCCCAGCGGCCCCACCGGGTTCGGCCCGTCGCGAATAATCGATCGCGTCGTAATAGCCGTAGTCGCCGAGCAGTGACGAGTGGTCCGATATGGCGAGTCGCCGCAGATTTTTCATCGCGGCGGCGGGTTCCACCCCGAGTGCGAGCGCCGCGGCGTATGGTGCCACTACCAAGTCTTCTTCCTGCCCACGCTTCAACGCCAGCGCTGGCACGCCAAAGGCGCGGTATTGATAAACGTTGTGTCGGTCAAGCGCGCTGAACGCAGATTCCGAGATGCCCCACGGCACGCGGTTTTGCCGGGCATAGGCAATCTGACAACGCACGGCGTCGTAACAGGCGCGATCCAACAGAGAATTCTCATGCGTCTGGTTGAATAAGAGAGGCATCAAATATTCAAACATTGTCCCGCTCCAGGATAGAAGCGGCAGCCGCCCATAGGCGGACCCAAATGGCCGGCTCAAAGCCCACCAATGTTCCACCGGCACTTCTCCGCGTGCGATAGCCACGAAACTCGTTAGGCGCGCTTCGCTTGCCAGCAGATCGTAGAAGGAGGTGTCAAGCCGGCGCTCAGCCACCTGATAGCCGACGGCAAAAATGCGCCGTTCCTCGTCGTAGAGAAATCGCAGCCTCATGCCGCCTTCCAATTCCTGGCTCTGAGCGATCAATTCGTCCAGTTGCGCCAGCTGTTCCGAGGCGTTCTGGCGCGAGCGCTCTGCCTCCGCGACGAGAATATCGAGCCACTCGTGGACCTCGCGAGGAATCTCCTGTTCCTCTCGCCTCTTATGGAAAGGAAGCAACGGCACGAGGCCGGCGATACCCTCGATGGCAATGTTGCGCAGTGAAAAGGTCGCCGCCAGGGCCTCCCGCCTTGATTCATGCGTGGCTTCGCCTAACGACATTAACTGCGCAGGCGGCGACATTAGAATCTCCACCGGCCGAAGATATTTATCGATGACGCCATTCCACGCCAAGACCTGTTTCCAAATCTGTTGGGCCCAATAAGCGCGCGGATCGGTTTCCTGCGCGTCGTAGTGATGCACAAGATTCTGTGCGGGCTCTCGAGCTGCTCGCATGCGCTGGATGATTTCTTCAAGATCCGTCGGCCAGCCAGCGGTCAGTTCCTCGAGGCGCAAGAGCGTCGGAGGAAAACCCGCTTCTTTCACGCCGGGACCGATTTGCCGGAGCACGCTCAACGCGTCGCCTACTCCGCGCAATGCGGACTCATCCAGAAGCGAACGCGCGGCCAGTTCATTGCAGCTGGTTTCGAAAGTCCAGAGACTCGCGAGTAAATTGCCGCTATCCACTGTAGAGACATAGCGTGGACGCAGCGGATCCAACGTACTAATATCGTACCAATTAAAAAGATGGCCTTCGAAACGCTCCAGCCGACTCACAGTTTCGAGCGTCCCAAGGTTGCGGGCCACCAGGTCGTCAATTGTGATGTAACCGAAATCGTTTGCTGCCACAGTCGCCAGCATCCATAGCCCGATGTTCGTTGGCGACGTGCGCATGAAAACTTCCCGAATTGGCGTCTCTTGGACATTGTCCGGCGGCAACCAGGAGGTTTGAGGGCCGACAAAATCATCGAAATATCTCCACGTTCTTCGCGCGGCCGCGCGCAGGAATCGGCGGTCATCCGCCGTCAGCGTTCCGCCGCGCCAACTCTTCGCCGACCGATTGATCAGCATCACTGCCACTGGAAAAAGAGTCCACAAAAGGAGGAAGGGGGTTGCGGCTACCATCGTCGTTGTTCCCCGCGCCGCCGCACCTGCAAAAAGCAAGACGCAGGTAGCGGGGATCCAAAGCCGGCTGAGAATAAATTGCCTTTCCCGGCTTCTCGCGCGCCGGTGAGCGTCTGCCGCCGTTTCCCATTCCAGCAGAAGCCGATGAGACATCATTCGCCGATAAGTCACGCGAAGGATGGCATCGAGTGCCATGCCGGCGTAATCGGGCAGAAAAATAATGGCGAACAGGGAGCGCAAGAGCCGGTCGCGCGGGTCGCGCCAAAATCTTGTTCCGGGCGGCGGCGGATGGAGCAATAGCGCGAGGAAAGCGTTTAGCACGGGCCACAACATGAGACCCGCGATAATTCCGCTCCACACATTCGGAGTAGGTGTAAAAAACCAGCCCGCCAGGAGCAGGGCTACAGTCGCCGGGGGAACCAGACTTCGGCGCAGGTTGTCGAAAATCTTCCAGCGATTGAAGGCTGAAAGCTGATTGCGTTCCATCCTGCCACGGCCCACCGGCACGCGCGACTTGAGCCAGTCAATGATTTGCCAGTCCCCGCGAATCCAGCGGTGTTGCCGACTCCACCACGCGAGATAGCTATTCGGAAAGACATCGAGGAGCTCGATATCCGTCGCCAGTCCCACGCGGACATAACACCCTTCAAGCAGGTCATGGCTCAACAGATGCGCCGTGGGAAATCGTCCTGATAGAAGTTGGTGAAACGTCTGGAGTTCGTAAATGCCTTTGCCGTGATAGCTCCCTTCTCCAAACAAATCCTGGTAAACATCTGAGACCGCGTGCGTGTAAGGATCGATCCCGCGAGGATCGGCAAAGATCCGAGAAAACCATGTCGCTCTTGCGCTCGGAAACGAGGCGCTGACGCTTGGTTGAATGATCGTGTAGCCGCGAATTACGCTCCGAGCATCCGGCGCAAGCCGCGCCTGATTCAGCGGATGCGCAAGTGTTTCAATCATCCTCCGGGCGGTGTCGCGCAGCAGTTGTGTATCGGCATCCAGCGTGATGACAAAACGAATGCCTTCGAGCCGCGCACGATCGCCCGCGCGAAGAAATCCTTCCAGCTCGGGCCCGGATTCGCCGGTGAGAAATCGATTAAGTTGCTCAAGCTTACCGCGTTTGCGCTCCCAGCCTATCCAGCGTTGCTCGCTCTCGCTCCATGAGCGACCGCGATGGAAAAGAAAGAAGTGTCCCGCTCCGTGTCGGCGATTCAATTCCTCGATGCCGCGTGACACGATGTCGATATACTCTGCGTCCTCCGGCATGTTCTCCCGGGGTGCGTCGGAAAAATCTGTTAAGAGCGAAAAGCGTAGATTTGGGTCTGTGTTCCCGATGTAATGAATTTCGAGCCGGCTAAGTTCGTTTTGGATCGCGACCGGGGTGGTTAGCAGCATCGGCACTACCACAAGCGTCCGGCAATCATCGGGCACGCCTTCTTTTTCGAAGGACATTTTGGGCAAGGCTTCCGGCGGCAGAACAAAGGTCAAAAAATAATTCACGACCAGCACCGCAAGCTCACTCGCGGGCAAAAGCAGCAACAATTCCAGCAGCCCCAGCGTCAGCGGCGAGACCAATCCGTAAATAAAAAGGAGAGGAGCGGACACCAAACCGGCGGTAAGTAGAAAAAGGCTCCCAAAGTAGGCTGCAGTGGCATGGGCGCGGAGCCATCGACGCGAACGTTCCACCAGGGGCACTCTGGCGCCGGTGGCTTGCTCAAGGGCAGGACGGCCCGCGTCGATCAAATAATAGCCGACGTGGCGCGCGACTTCGTCGTCTGCGGCCTTCGCCAGCGCGAGGGCGTGATCGATAGTAATTCGTTCCGAACAATTTGCCCATTGGGCGATTTCCTCCACAGCGCTACGGCATCGATCGCGTGTTTCAAAATCCATGCGGGCATAAACGCCGAGGGGGTCGGTGGCCAACTCGCTTTCCGCCCAACTGGTCGATTCGAAAAGTTCCCGCCACTGGATCTGCGCTAGTCGGCGACAACTATTAATCGCATTGGTGAGCGCGGTCTGCTGTACGGCTTGGTGCCGATGTTCCTGCTGTATAACCTCGAGCAGCGGCGAACGAAGCGAGCGTTCCAGCCAGCCGCTAACCAGCGGAAGCGCTCCTTCATCGTCATACAGATGCGCCACCAATTCGCTCGCAAAATGCGGCGTCGGGTCGGGATATTGTTCCACCAGCTCTTCCATTATTTTGAGCAGTCGTGGCGGGCCGTGACGAACGGCGGTGATGAGGCGGTTTGCCCAAAAATCGGCCTCCTCGCTTTGCCTTTGCTGTTGCTCCACTTGGATCGCCAGCGCACGCAGACGTTCGAGTAACCGCAATCGCAACATCAACGGGACCGCCCAAAGTTCTCCGATGTCTAGTGGCGCGGTCGCCTGAAAAGCGGCCAGAAATCTCCGGATGATGTCGGCCTCCAGGGCTCCATCGCTCTGGACGACCATTTGCGCAGCCACATAATAAACTCGAGGTAACCCCGAGCCCGGGCCGGTTGTGATGAGAGGCAGCGTCCCATAGTATTTTTTCGGAAGACTCTTCCGCAGATCGGTCATCTGTTCCCGAATCAGATAGGCGTTATCGAGAAGCCACTCCGCCGAAAGAGTAAAGGCGTGGTGCGCCTCAGCCGACATGGTGAGACTCACGTTTGCCCATTCGAGCGCCGCCTCGATTCCCCGTAGCCGGCGCAGAAAAGATGGCCCGCGCGGTTTCGCGTCTTGGCTAACCGCAATTGAGCGTGCGAGGGTCGCCGCGTTTTGCTCGAGACGCTGACTCGAAGGCGACTCGTCACCAAGCCGGGGTGCGGTCGGTTCGAGAGAGAAAGGTGGCGGCGGGTAAAAACCGAACGTCACCGGAGCCTCGGCTTCCACGTCCCGCAAAATCGCCATGGCGCGCGAGGCTTCGCTCGCTTCGACTTCAGCTACGACCACTGTTTCATTCGGCAGGATCGTGCTCGTGAATCTGGCCAGGCTCGTCGCGTCGACATGCTTCCGAAAAAATCGGAGAAGAATCCAGCCCGTAACAGCCCCCACTAGGGCGAAGGAAAGAACTAGCAAGGCCACCCCCGCCCACCGGTAATCGGCCAGCGTTGCGCGTTGCCACAGTATAAATGCGCCCAGGGCCACGCTAAGAACTGAAGCGGCCACCGATCCGCCGATCGCCGAAATTCCGGCTTCCTCGACTCGATGCCGGCCTTTGGCCGAAGCGTGGATCGCTGCAGCACGGCGAACCCGGGCGCGATGGAGATTTTGAAGGACCGCCAAACCCGTTTCCAGGCTTTGGAAAATAGCGACCACCAAAACGCGATCGCCATTTTTGCGTCGAAATCTCATATCAAACCTTACAGGATATGACCTGAAAATATCGACGCGATTATGGAACTCCGGCCAGAGCGTCGGATTTTTCCGGGAATCAAATGACAGCTAATGTCCTTCGCGGTCGATTTCAGAAGTTTAAATTTTTGCGAACCCACCGCGCGGGCAAGACCCACAAAAACGATGAAGTATTCTCTTTGTATTGAGTTCTGAAAGACGAGAAAATCAAATGGATTTGTCGGCACTTTTCATATTCCAAATGCGCTGCCACCCCTTTCGGGTCGGCAGTCAGATTCAGAAGCGACTGATTCATCGCGCTTGAAACTCAGCGCTGAATCCAATTCGCCCCGCCGCTGCATCAAACCTGATGATTGAAATCGCTATTGCATCCGATTGGTTCAACGGCACTTTTCTCACTTCGCTCTTGTTACTCTATGAACACGTTTTTTCGCTTCTTTGTTTTCTCCATTACAATCGCCGCGATCTCGTTGACGTCTTCGTCGGCACAGAATCTGGTCGCCCCGGCGAATCCGTCCGGTGGCGGACCGAACACGACGCGGTTATTGCGTTTCCCGACCACCAACGATCGTGACATCGTGTTCTGCTACGCCGGCCAGCTTTACACGGTCGGTAAAGATGGCGGAACGGCACGTCGCCTGACGAGTGGCCCTGGCTACACTTCATTTGCGCGCTTTTCGCCGGATGGGACGCAGATTGCGTTCACTTCGCACTACGACGGAAACACGGAAGTCTATGTCATGCCTGCTGAAGGCGGCACGCCGAAACGTTTGACAACTTCGGCAACGCTCGGGCGCGACGATGTCTCCGACCGGATGGGTCCAAATAACATCGTAATGGGATGGGAGAACACGAAACCCCTTGTCGTGTTTCGGTCGCGGATGAAATCGTTCAACTCCTTCATCGGCTCTCTGTTCGCGGTTGGACTAGAGTCGGAGTTGCCGCAGCAGTTACCGGTGCCGCGCGGTGGATTTGTCTCGTTTTCACCGGACGACTCGAAGATGGCGTTCAACCGCGTGTTCCGCGAGTTCCGCACTTGGAAGCATTATCGCGGCGGTATGGCGGACGACATCTGGATTTACGATTTCAAAAATGGCAGCACTGAAAATCTGACCAACAATCCCGCGCAGGATATCTGCCCGATGTGGGGACCGGACAACAAAGTCTATTTCATCTCCGATCGCGACAACCGGATGAACTTGTTCGTAGTTGATCTTGCAACCAAGGAAACAAAACAGCTGACGCATTTCACCGATTTCGACATTAAGTTCCCGTCGATCGGCAGGCAAGCGATCGTGTTCGAGCAAGCTGGATACATCTGGCGCTACGATCTCGCCACCGGTCAAGCCGCGCCCGTGCCCATCCAGATCAAAGAAGATTTCGACAGTGGCCACGGTGGTCTGGTGGATGCATCAAAGCACTTGGAATCAGTGAAGCTCGCGCCAGACGGCGAGCGCACAGTCGCAGTGGCGCGCGGCGATCTGTTTTCCGTGCCTGCCAAGAATGGGACGCCCCGCAATTTGAGCAAGACATCAGGCGTGCACGAGCGTGACGCGGTTTGGTCGCCTGACGGAAAATGGATCGCTTACAACTCGGACGCGACCGGGGAAAACGAGTTGTATGTGCGTTCGCAAGATGGCAAAGGCGAGCCTCAACAGATCACAAAGGGCGCGGATACCTACTATTACGCGCCGAAATGGTCGCCCGACAGCAAGAAACTGCTCTGGAGTGATCGGCTGCAACGATTGCGTTATGTCGATGTCGCCAGTAAGGCGGTGACGCTCGTCGACCAGGATAAATACGGCGAGGTTCAAGGGTATAACTGGTCGCCGGACAGTCAGTGGATTACCTGGGCGCGCCCGGAACAGAACGAAATGCCGCGAGTTTATCTTTACTCGCTCGCAAACAAACAGCAGACGGCGGTGACCGACAGCTGGTACGGCTCAGGCGAACCGGTTTTTAGTGATGACGGAAAGTATCTGTTGTTCAGTTCCGCACGCGATTTCAAACCAAGTTTTGGCGACCAGGAATTCGCAAACGTTTATCGCGACATGCAGCGCGTTTACCTCGTTACACTTGCCAAGGACACCGCGAATCCGCTCGGACCCAAGAGCGATGAAGTCGGCAAGGCCGCGGAAAAACGGGAAAAAGAAAAAGCAAAGGAACCGGAAGAGAAAAAGTCGGAGGAGAAGAACGGCAAGAAGAAACCCGAAGAAAAACCGAAGAAGCCAGTCGTGGTCAAGGTGGATACGGATGGCATCCAGAATCGCATTCTTGGTTTGGAAATTACGCCTGGAAACTATCGCAACATCCGAATGCTGGATGACGGTCGCATCTTTTACCTGCGCCGCACTGTCGCCGACGAAGTGGGAGAGGACGAAGAAGAACTATTTCAGGATAGAGACAAGAAATCGCACCTTTGCGTTTACAACGTCGATGATCGCAAGGAAACCGTGCTCGGCGACGTCAACAACTATCAAATCACGTTCGATGGCAAAAAGATGCTTGTGAAAATCAAGAAAGATTACGCCATCATCGACGTGCCGAAAGAAAAGCTCGAAACCAAAGATCACGAGCACAAGATCGCGGGTCTCGACATGCAGTTAGACCGGCATGCTGAGTGGCGCCAAATCTATTTCGAATGCTGGCGGCAAATGCGGGATTTCTTTTTCTCCCCGACAATGAACGGCGTTGATTGGAACGCGATGCGCGACAAATACGCCGCTCTTCTGCCGTTCGTGAATCATCGCAATGATCTCACCTATATATTGGGCGAGCTGATCGGCGAGCTAAATAACGGCCACGCCTACATCGCCGGTGGTGAACGTCCGGACACCCCGCGTGTGAAGCTGGGATTGCTCGGCGCAGAGTTTTCCCGGGACCCTGCTACGCGCGCCTATCGCATCGAACGCATTTTACCGGGGGAAAATTGGGACAAGGAGACGCGATCGCCGCTAACCGATATCGGCGTAAATGTGAAACCGGGCGATTACATTCTTGCGATCAACAACACGCCGGTCTCGAGCCTGCCGAATCTTTATGACGCACTCATTGGCACCGCTGGCAAGCAAGTGATTCTGCGCGTGAATTCCAAACCGACCGACGCCGGGGCGCGCGATGTAACCGTCGTTCCCACCGATGATGAAGCACCGCTTTACTACCTCGATTGGGTGCAAAAAAACATCGATTATGTGAACAAGAAAACCGGTGGCGAAGTCGGCTACTTGCACATTCCCGACATGGGCCAGCCCGGCTTAAACGAGTTCACGAAGCTTTACTTCCCGCAAATCCGTAAGCACGCGCTCATTGTTGATGTTCGCGGCAACGGCGGCGGGTTTGTGTCGCCGCTGGTGATCGAACGACTGCGGCGCGCACTGGTGATGATCGGGATCGCGCGCAACGGCATGCCGCAAACCGACCCCCCGCAAACGTTCACCGGGCCGATCGTCACGTTGATCAACGAATTTTCCGCGTCCGACGGTGACATCTTTCCTTACCGCTTCAAAACGCTTGGACTTGGCAAACTCATTGGGAAACGGACCTGGGGCGGCGTCGTTGGGATTCGCGAATCACTACCGCTAGTCGACGGCGGCCAATTCTTTAAACCGGAGTTCGCAGTTTACTCAAAAGATGGCAAACAATGGATCATAGAAAGCCACGGAGTGGATCCCGATATCGTGGTGGATAACGATCCCGCGAAAGAATTCAAAGGCGAAGATCAGCAACTCGATCGCGCTATCCAGGAAGTGCAAGGAGAGATGAAGACAAAACCCTCCGTTCTGCCATCGCCTCCGCCCTGGCCAAACAGGAATCCCGCTGGCAAAAGCTAGGTAAGGCGCCGCGTTGTCCCGAAAGCTTTTCGAGGTCGGCGCAGCGTGCCGTTTCTTGCCACGAAAAGATCGCGTCGAGATTTAAACCTCGTCGAAGGTCCCGCTGTTTATTAAAATGTGATCGTGAGCTTCGAAGCGATTAACGCCTTCGCGCAATTGATCGCAGTAAGGCGTGATCGTATCGCTCTTGTGTCTGGCCGCGCGAATCCGACAAAACACGCGATGAATGCGCGCGCTCGTCGTTGACCGCGCTGCTTGAGACATTCAACACGCGCTGCCCTGCCGTGGCCGATCTCGGCTGTGGTGAAATCCAAAAAGTGATGCATACTTTTCCTGACGACATGCAGTCGTTACTTTCCAGCGCCCGGTACAGTAGCAACCTGAACGGCGCCGCTCGACGCATGGAACCAAGATTTGCAAACCGAACGGAAGCCGGGCGGTTCCTCGCAGAAAAGCTTGGCAAATACGACGGCCGGAATGACGTAATTGTTCTCGGATTGCCTCGCGGCGGCGTGCCCGTTGCCTTCGAAGTTGCAAAGCGTCTGCACGCGCCACTCGACGTTTTCATCGTACGCAAACTCGGCGTCCCCGGTTTTGAAGAGCTTGCCGCGGGAGCGATTGCGTCGGGTGGTGTGCGAGTATTAAACGAAGACGTGATGCGCGCCATACCGCATGCGCACGAGACGATCGAAGTAGTGATTGCGCGGGAAAAAACCGAATTGCAGCGACGCGAGGAGCTTTATCGACAGGGGCACGACGCGCCTGAGGTTCGCGACCGAACGATCATTCTGGTGGATGACGGACTGGCTACCGGCGCAACCATGCGCGCTGCGGTCACAGCACTCCGGCAGAGCGGCGCAGCCAGGATCGTCGTGGCGGTGCCGGTTGGTCCGTGGGACACATGCGCTGAAATAAAAGCAATGGCCGATGAAACAATCTGCCTTAACGCTCCGAAATTCTTTCAGGCCGTAGGCCAGCATTATGAAGATTTCTCACAAACCAGCGATGCCGAGGTGCGCGAACTACTTGCGCGTAGCGCCGATCCTGTTGGAAGCGAACAGAATCAAGCGACGGCGGAAGTACAAATTCAGGCCGGAACCGAACTCCTCTTCGGAAATCTGACGATACCAAACAACGCACATGCGCTCGTTCTTTTCGTCCACGGCAGCGGGAGCAGCCGGAACAGTCCGCGAAACCGATTCGTCGCGCGTATGCTGAACAACACCGGGCTGGCGACCTTGCTATTTGATTTGCTTACGCCGGAAGAAGAGATGATCGACCTGCGGACGCGTGAACACCGGTTCAATATCGGCTTACTCAAGGAGCGCCTTGTGCATGCCTCTAAGTGGGCAAAAGAACAGGAGCCAACGCGCGATTTCCAGATTGGTTATTTCGGCTCAAGCACGGGCGGAGCCGCAGCGCTTGTGGCAGCAACGGAAATCCCGCAGTTAATCGGCGCTGTCGTCTCACGTGGCGGCCGACCTGATCTCGCTGGTGATGCCTTGCAGAAAGTGCAGGCGCCAACGCTACTTATAGTCGGCGGCAACGACGA
The DNA here is from genome assembly GCA_963753675.1 of uncultured Verrucomicrobiae bacterium. GTDB lineage: Bacteria > Verrucomicrobiota > Verrucomicrobiia > Chthoniobacterales > UBA10450 > Udaeobacter. The sequence continues at coordinate 103,990 of CAVWCZ010000005.1, forward strand.
CATCGTCATCGAGCTAAACGAGATGGCGCGTGATCGAATGCAATGCGAAGTGAAATTGGAGATCATTCCCGGTGCAACCCATCTCTTCGAGGAACCGGGCGCGCTGGAGCAAGTCTCCAAGCTCGCCGCCGAATGGTTTGTGAGTCACATCGGCGGCGCTGGGAAACATTGACCGCTCATTCCAGGCGGAGCGTTGCGCGAAGGACAGCGGTTGCTCGGAAGTACACGCGTCTCGCATGTCGGTTTCAGCGGCGCGCCGAAACAAGCTTTACTTTGAATTTCAACAGTTCTGTCCGGGAGAAGATCACAAGGAAAGTCCGCGTTCGCGGGGACGCGTTCGCCAGCACGCGAGACGCGCGCGCTCCCCAGAAACTCGCGAAACAGCGTTGAGTGTTTAAATTGCGACTTCGGATGAGACAGCGTCCCGTGAACGGCTTCTCTGCCCTTACTACTGACCTGTACGAGGTCACGATGGCCTGCGGTTACTGGAAAGCCGGACTCGGCGATTGGGACGCGGCGTTCCACGTCACGTTTCGAGAAAATCCGTTCAGTGGTGAATTCACCATCGCCTGCGGCTTGGCGACGGTCATCGATTTTCTGCGCAGCTTTCGCTTTACAGAAACCGAAATCGCCTATCTCGCGGCGCAGCGTGGGAACGATCGTAAACCGCTGTTTGACTCTGGTTTCTTAGATTACCTCCGCGATCTGGAACTGACCTGCGATATCGATGCAGTTCCTGAAGGCGCCTTGGTTTTCCCGAACGAACCGCTGCTCCGCGTGGTCGGTCCGATCATCCAATGTCAGCTCTTGGAAACGGCTCTGCTGAATATTCTGAATTTCCAAAGTTTGATTGCGACGAAAGCCACACGCGTCTGTCTCGCCGCTGAGAATGATGCAGTGATCGAATTTGGTCTGCGCCGTTCCCAGGGTGTTGATGGCGGTTTGACGGCTGCACGCGCGGCTTATGTCGGTGGCTGTGCCGGCACATCGAATTTGCAGGCTGGCGAACGATTCGGCATCCCGGTGAGTGGAACGCAAGCGCACAGCTGGGTGATGTTTTTCGACACGGAGATCGAGGCGTTTCAAACATACGCCAGAATAATGCCTAACAACTGCGTGTTTTTGGTGGACACGTACAATTCGATCGAAGGTGTACGCCATGCGATCGAGGTAGCTCACCGGCTGCGCAAAGACGGCCACGAGATGATTGGCGTGCGGCTGGATTCGGGCGACCGCGTCGCGTTGAGTATCGAGGCGCGGCGCATGCTCGACAATGCGGGGTTTCCAGGCGCCACGATCGTCTGCTCAGGGGATCTCGATGAGTATGCCATCGCTGACATGAAACGGCGCGGCGCGAAAATCGATATGTGGGGCGTCGGCACGAAGCTGGTCACCGGTCAACCGGATGCTGCTCTCGGCGGGATATATAAACTCGGCGCGGTCCGGCGGCCCGGCGAAAAATGGCAATACCGCATCAAACTTTCCGAAGAACCGGCGAAAACTTCGTGCCCGGGCTCATTGCAGGTTCGCCGGTTCCGGCAGCCGGACGGCAGATTCATCGCCGACGCGATCTACGAAATTGATCACGGCATTCCCGAGCCGTGTGAAATTGTGGAGATTGAAACAGAAAACAAAACGGAAATGCCCGGAATCACTGATTACTGCGATTTGCTGATGCCAATCTTCCGCGCCGGGCAAATGGTTTGTGTTGCACCGACCATCGAAGCCTCGCGCGAGCACGCGCGTAACCAGCTCAGCAGCGCACCTCCCGAAATTTTGCGGTTGAACCGTCCGGGTACTTACAGGACTGGCATCGAACGATCATTGTACGAGCTAAGGTCGAAATTAATCACGCGCGTTCGGCAGAAATTGAAATGAACTAGAAGTCATGTCATTTCATAGATGGCACTGTCATGTTGAGGTTTCCCAACACGTTGGGCGTGATTTTTGGTGCGGGGATGAACATCGGGTGCTTGCGGTAAGCCCTGTAAGCGGAACATAGACTTCCAGTCTGTGAGCCCAGCGGGTTTGTAACCCGCTGATTGGGAGGCAGCGGAGAACATCTCCGCTGGGCACACAGGCCACAGGCCTATGTTCCACCACGCGCATCGGTCAGCCGTGTTCATTAGCAGCGAAGCGAAACATCCGTGGTCTATTTCTGTTGGGGATCGGTCCAAAATTGATCGAGATTCTTCGATTCGCTCAGAATGACGACACGCACACCGATATGAACGCGCTAATCATTGTCGATCTTCAGAACGATTTTCTGCCCGGCGGCGCGTTACCGGTTGCTCACGGCGATGAAGTCATTCCGATTGCTAATCGCGTGCAGCAAAGATTCGAGCTCGTCCTCGCCACGAAAGATTGGCATCCGCCCGATCATGGGAGTTTTGCGGCAAATCATCCCGGAAAGCAGCCCGGCGAGCGCATTATCCTCGACGGAATCGAACAAATCCTCTGGCCGGTGCATTGCGTTCAAAACACGCACGGCGCAGAATTCGCTCCGCCATTCGATACGAGCCGGATCGCTCACATTTTCCACAAGGGGACCGAGCGAAACATTGATAGTTACAGCACGTTTTTCGACAACGCCCATCGACGACACACCGGTCTTGCTCATTATTTGGAGAAGCGATCAATCACGGAGATCTACCTTATGGGTCTGGCGCTGGACTACTGCGTTAAACATAGTGCGCTCGACGCGCGCCACCTCGGCTTGAATACGAATGTGATCGTCGACGGCTGCCGCGGAATCGAGCTAAAGCCGGGCGACATCGATCACGCGCTCGATGAAATGAAACGCGCCGGAGCGGTCCTTCTAAAAAGCAGCGATCTGTAGCCGGAGGCGTTGGCTCCGGCAGCCGCGATCACCGATCAAAGCTACACGTATCTGCGACACCTGGTGAGTAAACAGGTTTGGCGCGGATGGAACGCGCCAAAGCCTGTAATCGGTGAGAACTCGAATCTCGTCCTAACAGCCGGGGAGCTTTTATCACGGAACCCGTGTCGCTACTCCCTCAAACACTGCTGGCATTGGACCGGTCTGGATCATCCAGAGCTGTTTGCCGTCGTTCGCCTGGACGAAGATGTCAAAGCTTGCACCGCCAGTAAATGAAAGCGTGCCCGTGCAATCCGTGTTCACCGTATAGGTTCCTGGCGATCCGCTCGAATGGATGATCGTGCCATTTATACTGACCGTGGCGAATGGGCTGACCAGTGTGCCATCCCCGTTGAAATCGATGCCTTCTAGGATGGCTTTTGGTACAGCCACACCGCCAACAATATTCCACCCATGCGTGGCGAACAGATAGGATCCGCGCAGAGTGTGCACGCCGCAACTTGCCCGGCTGTCCGCCCGCGCGGTGGCGGACGTGCCCAGCGCCATTGCGGCAATGAGGCTGACCAACGCACACGCGCAGAGTAAGCAGCTCGTTATGCTCTTAACTAGTTTTGTTTTCATCGTTGCTATTTCTTTCATTGTTTTGGCCTCGTGACTTCTCGTTGTGAGAAAATCATTTCTGGCCGTTCACCGATGTACAGAACGGAAACCAGTTGGAGGTTATGCGGAAATGTTGGCTTCGCCGCGTTGAAGCGGAGAGACCACGGATTGCCCGGATATCACGGATAAGGGCAAACCAGAAACACAGAAGAGAACGAACAGAAGATTCTAGAACAGAAGATAACGAAGGAAACAAAGATTATGTTCTCCCCCACGCTCAAGCCCTTCGTTATCTTCGTTGCCTTCTGTTAAAACCCATTTCTGGGCGTCGCGTCCTAGCCATCCGTGTTATCCGTGCGATCCGTAGTGAACTCTTACTCGGGTGCAAGGGAGGCGACGATTTTTTCGAAGCGCGGATCGCCGCGCAGCGGATCCCACCACGGCATCAGTTTCAATTCGCCGTAACTGACATTGCTGGGTGGACGGACGGCGATGGCAAGCTGTTCGCAGGCGAGATCTTTCTCTCCAACCCACGCTGCAATCACTGCAAAGTATCTGACGAGGTACCGGCCGACGAGTGCTTCCTTCTCCGCCGGAAGAAGCTCAAGTGCGCGACGGCCTTCGCGCAACGCTTCCTCTTTCCGGCCGAGGCCAGCGTCGATCATCCCCAACGCGCACCAAGCCGGACCAAAATCCGGTTGCGCCTCCACGATTTTCTCCTGCTCTGCGCGTGCAGCGACAAAGGCCAGCTGTGCTGTGCGCTCGTCGTTTGTCATGCGCGCGATAAGGCCTTCGACAAAACGACGATTGAATTGAACCTTATCGCATAAGAAAATTCCATTTTCATTCAGCGCGCTCAAGGCTCGTGTGGCGGCAACTCCATCACGTTCGGCCAATGCGCACGTGAGCCAACTCGTAGCGATAGGTGATGTTCCGACAGCGGGATTTGTCGTCCGAAGCGAATCGATTGCCTGACGCAATGGGCGAGTATCAGCGTTGACATCCAGTTCCCACTCCGGAAGAGCTAGTTTCGTAGAGATGATGTCGGGTTCGGCGACAGCTACTGCGCGCGCTAGCAAGGTCTTTGCTTCCGCATAGCGGCGAAACCGCGCGTAATCGGACGAAAGCATCTTGAGCGTGTCTGTGTCGCGAGGGTCGAGCTCAGCAGCGCGTTCCAAATTTCGCGTGGAGTCTTCCCAGTGCCCTTGCCGTCTCTGGATGGCACCCATCAGTTTGAATATTCGCACATGATTGGGGAGCGTCTGGCGGGCAATTTCCAGTTCGGCCAGCGCGCCGTCATAATCGAGGTAGCCTCGATAAAGGTGCACCGCTCGCGCAAGGTGCGCTTCGCCCGAATCCGGTTTCAGACGAAAAGCGGAATCGATCGCGTCCTTCGCCATGGCCAATCGAGCCGGGGTACGGTCGATCCAGTCGAAATAAAGCTGATCATGAGCGAAAGCCAGTTGGCAATACGCGTCCAGAAACGATGGATCGCGCGCGACAGCCCTGTTCAGCAAATCGATTGCCTGTCTATAATCCGGATGCGCGACGTTTTTCGCTAAAAGAATATCATTGGCGCGCGAATAAAGATCGAAAGCAACAAGATCCTCGGTCGGCCTGCGCTCAATGGCTGCCTTCTCCGCGCGTGTAATTTTGGCATGAAGCTGCCCGGCGACTCTTTGCGCGATCTCGCTTTGGATTGCGAACAGGTCATTCAAATCGCGGTCGTATTGTTCCACCCAGATGTGGGTATCGGTCCTCGTGTCGATCAACTGCGCATTCAGATGGAGCCGAGTGCCGGTCCTCCGGACGCTGCCCTCCAAAACGTGGGATACGCGCAGCTCGTTACCGATCTGGCGCACATTCCGTTTGCCACGGTAATCCATGACACTCGTCCGGCTGATGACTTTCAGGTTGGCAATCTTCGCCAGCTTGGTCAGGACATCGTCTTGCATGCCATCGACAAAAGACGCATCGCTTTTGTTGTCGCTGAGATTTTCAAATGGCAGAACCGCAATTCCGGCTGTTACTGGTTGCCGGATCAATTCACTCTTCCAAACGATCCAGCCTGCTGCCGCTGCTAGAGCGATCAGGGACGCTGCCAGTAGCGCGATGGTTGGATTGCGCCGCATCCACTTTCTACCACGGGTGAAGATTCTAGTGTGCCGGGCTAAAATCGGCTCATGCTTTAGCCAGCGTTCCAAGTCTTCGGCCAGCGCAAGAGCGGATGAGTAACGGCGCTTTGGATTTTTCTCCAGGCATTTGAGGCAAATTGTGCTGAGATCGCGATCTATTTTCGGATTCAAGAGACGCGGTTGTCGCGGCTCGGTATCCAAGAGTAGCTTGATAGTCTCGTAGGTTGTTCCACCGGCAAAAGGCGGCTGACCGGTCAGCAGTTGGTAAAGTACTGCGCCAAGTCCATAGACATCTGTGGCGCTGGCGACACCCGCGTTGTTTCCCACTGCTTGCTCCGGCGCCATGTAACTGGGCGTGCCCAATACTTCCAGCGTGTGGGTGACACTGCTCTCCGATTCGACTAATCGGGCAAGGCCAAAATCCGTCAGATGCGGCTCGCCTTTTGCATCCAGTAAAATGTTCCCTGGCTTGATGTCACGATGCAGAATTCCGTGCTCATGCGCATAATGCACGGTGCGCGCGACCTTGATGATGAGATCCACAGCCTGCCGAATCGGCATCGGCTCACGCTTAGCCACTTCATCGAGCTGGCCGCCTTCGACAAACTTCATGCTGAAGTAGCATGAGCCATCGCGCTCGCCGACTTCGTGGATTGGAACGATACCGGGATGCTCTAACTTGGCTGCGGCTTCTGCTTCGAGACGGAAACGCTTCAGGTGCGCTTTGCTCGCCCACTGACCAAGGTTAATGACTTTTAACGCGACCGTGCGGTTAAGACTCTTTTGCCGCGCCCGAAATACTACGCCTTGTCCGCCGCGGCCAATTTGCTCAAGCAACTCGTAGTCGCCAAAGTCCATTAACATCGGCGAGGATGAAACGCGTTCTCCGAACGCGTTGATCGTCTTCGGAGAAGCCGATCCACCTTCTTCATGCTCAGCTTCGCCATGTTCCAAACCTGTCTCCAGCAGACAGGCGCCGCAGGATTGCTGCGGGGAATCGGGCGGAATCGTTGCGCCGCATTTGCGACAAAATTTCAACGCTGTGATTCTCATCGCGACCGAATCCCCTTCACTTAAATACTGCACGGAAATTCCCTCGGGGTTACGCGAAGCCTCATGAAATTTGGTGATGATCCGTGTAATTCGTATCTTTACGAACGCAACGCGGCGATGAGATGGCGCAGCTCATCCTCGATCTCGGCCGGCGTTGCAACCGTGTGCGCGACTTCCTCACGCAACACTTGCCGATAGCGCTGTCGTAATCGATGGAAGGCTTGTTTCACGGCGTTCTCGGTCATGCCAAACTCGCGTGCAATTTCCGCTTGTGAGGGTCGCTCCGGTTCGTCAGAGAGCAAAGTGTTCAATCGCTGGAGCAACGGTGGATTAAGGGACCGACTGGATTCCTCGCGCAATCGCGCGAACACCCGGTTGAGCACGGTAAATGCCCATCGTCGATCATAGAGCAAATCGGGACTCAGCATATCGCCGCGATCGAACTCGCTTGAATCGCAGGATTCGATTTCGTCGAGCGGAATAAGCGTTCGACCGCCTCCGCGTTTGATCGTCACGGCGTCACGGCGTTCGTTCGCCATGAAATGTTTTAGCGAAGCCAAGAGAAAAGAACGCAAGCGGCCCTTTTCTTGTCGCACGGATTGGAAATCTTTGCGCGCTAAAACCAGCGCGAAAAACCCTTGTGTGAGGTCTTTCGCCTCCTCTGGTTTAACACCCTCTCGCCTGACGAAGCCATAAATGGGCCGCCAGTAAGTGCGGCAAAGATTTTCCAACGCCGTTTGCGCCGCTGGCGATTCACCTTGCGCCTCCAGCACCACGCTCCAGTGGGTAGTCGTAAAAGCGGCCGGGCTAGAGAACGCCGGACCAGTCGCGCTCAGTGAAGTCACGTCTCCGGGGGCGGCGCTCACACTGTAATCACAATGGAAACGAGTACCGAAAGCAAGCCCGCGGATTGCCAGAAGGAGGAAAGGCTTGGGAAGCCGTCGCTCCTTGAAACTTGCTGCATCGACCTTATGCGAGCTACGCCGGCAAAACCGTCGAGAGCGTCACTTCTTTGTCGATAGTTTCCTTGACAACTTTTTCGACGGTCGCGCCGACTTTCGATCCGTCGCGATCGAGTATCCACACCTGCTGACCTTGCTCGAACGAACCGCGCGTCATTACCTTGAGTAAAACGCCGCCTTCTTCTGTTGCGGGATTATCGAGCACGTCGATGACGATCGCTTCGGTCTTTCCGGCGCTTGTCAGCAATGTCAGGCTGTCATCAACTTTCGGCTTTTGCATGGACAACGGTCCCCATTTTCCTGCTAGAAGTATTCGGCGCTCGCTCGCTCGCTGAGTGTGTGTGCAACCGACCAACGAACCATTAGTCTAGCGTGTCTCGACCAATTCCCGCAGCCGGGCAACGGGCGCTTTGACCTTGTCGCGTTTAAGCACGCGATACAGGAACCAAACGATGAAACAGTTCGCCAGCAAAATCAGCGCGCCTATCAGACCCGGTCGATGCCAGAGATGGTGAACCTCAATCGGAATTAGCGCCGCGGTAGCGAAAATCATTAGGAACTCCGCCCAGCGTTGCTGCATGTAGACGCCGGTTCCTTCGGTGAAAAGAACCACCGAATAAAACAGCGCCAGAAAACCAGTGGCGCGCAGCGCGCCATCCGCAAGCACAGTTTGGAGCCTGTGCAGCAAGTAGGCGAAAGTCTTGCTATGCTCCAGCAGAATTTCATCTGCGGTCCAATTTGAGAGCGCATCCATCCAGCGAGTCCGCGCGTTCAGAAAAAGCAGTGAAACACCAACCAGGAGTAACAACACGCCTTTGCCGATTTTAAATAGTCCGATCAGCCTGAGATATCGAACACGACGCGCCTCTTGGAGAATGGCAGGCTCGTGATGGGCCAGATGACTCACTACTTTTACTGTTCGCCGATCTTTACCTCCTCGGCAAACCCGGTTCGAAAGGAATTAGCGTTGCGTGCTGTCTCCGCGCAGGATCTGGTCGGTAACCACGGCCCTGTGGAACGTTTAAAACTGGATCTGTATGGACCTGAGGGCCGGGTCAAAGAGCCGCGATTACAACTGGACGGCAAGTCTCCTGTGGCTTGCAGTCGCTTGTTCTACCCGGCAAAGATCGGAGTTTTCCGGCAGCAAATTTCCAGCTTGTTACCCTCCGGGTCTTCGAAAAAGAAGGCGTAATAACCGGGACTGTAGCCTTTGCATAACTCCGGTCCCTCGAGCTTTTTCCCGCCGGCTTCGCGCACAACCTTTGCAATCCGATCCACCTCTTCGCGCGTATCGGCCCAAAACGCGATTCGCGTGCGATTCGGTTTGTGGTTTTTATCTGGACTGAGCCCAAAAAATTCCGACGGCTTATCGCCGCCAGCGGAAAAAAAAGTATGGAAATATCGTCCGGGTTTTTCGTGAACGAATCCAAGCTGCGGCAAGAGTTTTCCGTAAAACTTTCTTGCCGCAGCCATGTCTTTTACCCGGAGATCGATATGATCAAAGCAACGCGTTTTCATTTTCTGATTTCTAGTTGGCTCACTCTACAATTCAATTAAATGTAATCGCAATTGCCAGGGCGCGAAGTCGTCCGTAGATCAACTGCGCAGGAAGTAGCGCTTTACCAAGGGACGCAACACGCAACCAAAATCGCGAGCTATTCAGCTGCTAAACCGTTCCAAAATCGGTCTCAGCTTCTCCACCGTATCGGGGGGCCAAAGCTTGCGTTGCGTCACCAAAGCCGCGTCCAACGCGAAATGTTCGGGCCAATTCGGCTCATTGGGGAGTCGCGGGATTACATCGACAATCACCTTTCGCGCTGTCTCTGCGTTGGCCACCAGATGGCTTATGATTATTTCCGCCGTAACAGATTCTTCCTCGACTTTCCAACAGTCGTAATCCGTCACCATCGCCACAGTGGCGAACGCGATCTCGGCTTCGCGCGCAAGTTTTGCCTCCGGCAGATTAGTCATCGCAATCACATCGAACCCGTTGCGACGATTCAGTTCCGATTCTGCCCGCGTGGAAAACGCCGGGCCATCCATATTCACGTAGGTGCCTCCGTTGTGAACCCGAATTCCAAGAGATCTGGCTGATTCTGCCAGAAGATTTCTCAGTTTCTCGCTAACCGGCTCAGCAAACCCAACGTGTGCAACGATGCCCTCTCCAAAGAACGTATGAGCTGCGCGGTTGCTTGTCCGATCGTAAAACTGCGACGGTAGGACCATGTCGCGCGGCGCATATTTTTCCTGCAAACTGCCAACTGCAGCCACGGAGATGATCCAGCGCACGTTCAGCAATCGCAGCGCGTAAACATTGGCGCGGTAGTTTATTTCGTGCGGCAAAATTCGATGGCCCCGGCCATGCCGCGGCAGGAAATAAACCTGACGCCCGCCGATTTTCCCGCCTACAACTGCGTCCGACGGCGATCCGAACGGTGTGTCGATCTTGTGCTCAGTCGCGTCTCGCAACTCTTCCATTTGGTACAGACCGCTGCCGCTGATAATCCCGATTGCTGGAACGTCTTCATTCATGGGTGCCGCGATTTAATCTCAAATGAAGACGATGAAAAGCGATAATGTGTCCGTGGCGCGCGTGGCGCCGCCATGTATTGTTTTCCGCAACCCATGCCGAAATTTTTCATCAAAACTTATGGCTGCCAGATGAACGAGCGCGACTCGGAACAGGTCGCGCATTCGCTCGCGACGCGGGGTTACGAGCGGGTGGCGCACGAGTCCAAGGCCGATGTGATTCTCCTAAACACCTGCAGCGTGCGCGATATGGCTGACCAAAAAGCGCTTGGCAAAATGGGCATGCTCGGACGGCTGGCCAGAGAGCGGCCACACGTAGTATTCGGGTTCCTCGGATGCATGGCTCAGGCACGAGGGGCGTCTCTGCTGAAAGGTTTTCCGCACGTCGACCTTGTTGTCGGCACACAGAAATTTCACCGCGTGGCGGATTACGTGGATGAGCTTGTCGCGAGGAAGAATCGGATTTCAGAAAACGTCCAACATCCAACGCCAAACGCCCAACATCCAATTGGAAACCGCATGGACGATTTGCGGTTTTCCGTCGTCGATGTCGCCGAGGAACCCGGTTCGCAATCGACTATTCGTGACCAGCAACTGAGCGCGAAGCAGGTGACCGCGTTTGTGTCGATCATGCAGGGGTGTAACATGCATTGCACCTTCTGCATCGTGCCACAGACGCGAGGAGCGGAGCGTGGCCGTTCCATCGGTGAGATTGTGGCCGAAGTGCGTGACCTGACTTCGCGCGGTGTCAAAGAAGTTACGCTGCTCGGGCAAATCGTGAATCTTTATGGTCGGCACGAGTTTCCGAAAATCGACAACAAATCTCCGTTTGTGCAGTTGCTCGAAGCCGTTCACGAGATCGAAGGCCTCGAGCGACTGCGTTTCACTTCGCCTCATCCGATCGGTTTTCGCGACGACCTGATCGCCGCGATATCGCGACTGCCGAAGCTTGCCGAGCACGTTCATCTGCCCTTGCAATCCGGGTCGAACAAGATCCTCAAAGCGATGCACCGCGCGTATACCGCCGAAAAGTATATGGATCTGGTCGGGCGAATCCGGCAGGCGCGGCGTGGAATGGCCATCACCACCGACATCATCGTCGGGTTTCCGGGCGAAACCGAAAACGACTATCGGCAGACACGCGAATTAGTCGAAAACATTCAATTCGATAATGCGTTTGTGTTTCGTTACTCACCTCGGCAAAACACTCCCGCTGCGGCAATGCCGGATCAAATCGATGAAAACGTTAAAGAAGAGCGAAACCATGACTTGCTCGAGGTTGTTAACCATTCGAATCACCGAATTCTCGAACGCCTGGTCGGTAGCGAAGTGGAAGTTCTTTGCGAAGGTGGGAGCAAAACAAATAAGGCGCGGCTAACCGGCCGCACTCGCACCAACAAGATCGTCGTGTTTCCGCCTTCAACGAAACGACAACACGAGACAGGCAAAGAGGGCGAACTCGTCGGGAGCCTTTTGAATGTGCGAATCGAACGCGCTAACGGATTCAGCCTCTTCGGTACGCCCCTCGCTGAGTAGCGCGTTCAATCGCAAGTTGAAAACCTGCGCGATCCTATCGAAACTCACACGCCATCAGTGAACTTCCACGTAATGATTTACCATTTCTCCCTGTATAGCGCGGGAATTACCGCGGGTGCTTTTCTCATCATAATCGGCCTGATTGGTTTGATAAAACCTGACTTCGCCAGTGTCGCGAAGCAGTTTCCACGATCTCGCGTTGCGGGAATCGTGCTGCTTACCATTTGTCTGATATGGACATTCTGGTTAGTGGCTACCATCCAGATGGGCGAATTTTCCAGCTTCCGTCGTCCACTCCTGATCGCTTTGCCAATCGGTTATGTGCTCGCCCTGCTCTTTGTGGACGAATTCCTTGCAGTGCGCGCGCTTGGGATCCTTTGTTTGTTGGCAGCCGAACCATTACTGGACGCGGCCTTTCTGCATTACGAAACGAGCCGCTTACTGGTGATTGTGTTCGCCTATTTGCTGATTGTGGCCGGCTTGTTCTGGGTGGCGATCCCGTATCTTCTTCGAGATCAAATCAATTGGAGTGCGAGGAGCGCTTTCCGATGGCGCTGCCTGCACGCAATTGCATTGATTTATGGCGGCGTCATTCTCGGATTTACGTTTACGCAATACTAAGTTGTAGGGCATCTGTGTCAGATGCCGGCGTCTTAGCGTTCGACGCAGCGAATGCTTTGATTCGAATTGGCGTTTCACAGAAACCCCGTACAAGGATGAATTTCATAGAGTGTACTGGCGGCAATTGAGTTCGGCGCTCACAGAGCGCCGCTACATTAAAAGATGGACCGGATTCTGGTGATCCGCGGCGGCGCGATCGGCGATTTCATTCTCACTTTGCCGGCGCTCAAGGCACTGCGAATCGCAAGGCCGCATGCGCATATCGAGATCCTCGGCTACAAACACATCGCCGTGCTTGCGGAAAATCGCTTCTACGCACAGGCAGTGCGATCAATCGAATACGGACCGATGGGCAGATTTTTCGCGAGGAACGCGGAACTGTCGCCGGAACTGGGCGATTATTTCGCGAGCTTTGATTTGATCATCAGTTATCTGTACGACCCGGATCGGGTCTTCGAAAATAATTTGCGTCAATGCGGCGTTGAAAATCTGATCTCTGGTCGCGCTAGAATTCTCGAAAACGCCGATCACGCCGCCCGCCAGCTGGCACGACCCATTGAAGAGCTGGGAATCGAAGTTGTCGATCTGAGTGAGAGAATTTTCCCCTCAACGCCGGACCGGGAATTTGCGCACGAATTCCTCGGCAACGCATCCCAACCAATCGTCGCCATTCATCCGGGAAGCGGCAGCCCGCAAAAGAACTGGCCACTGGAAAATTGGATTGCCTTGTTTTCACAAGCGGATCATTCCGCAGATTTCCAACGCCTGGTGGTAATTTCGGGTGAAGCGGATGAGGTCCGGACGAAACGGTTAGAACGGGAATGGGGCGACAGAAACGTTTGCTTCGCAAAAAGCCTGCCGCTGCCTCAACTGTCCGCTGTGCTCGAACAGTCGATCTTCGTTGGACATGACAGCGGAATTTCGCATCTCGCCGCTGCGGCTGGCGCAAATTGCATTCTGCTATTCGGCCCGACCGATCCCAACATATGGGCGCCTTGCAACAATAATGTGCGAGTTCTCAGGGCCCCAAACGGGCTGTTAACCGATTTGAAAGTCGAAGCCGTCGAAGCTGCTCTGGTTGCTAACCTGCGCCACAGTTGACATGAACCCAGCAAAAGGCGCATCGTAGCATTGCCGTTGAGCCAGCGGATTCTAAAGGATTCAGTCTAAGTTTCGTAACCGTGTGGAAACTTCAGATGCCATTTCCAAGCGCTTTCGATGATGGCTTCGGATGATTGAAATTGCGGGCGCCAGCCAAGTTCTTTTTTAATTCTTTCCGACGATGCGATGAGCCGCGGCGGGTCGCCGGGCCTGCGCGGTTTCTCGATGGTCTCGATTTTTCGTCCGGTTATTTTGCGGCAAGCGTTGATGATTTCTCGAACACTGGAACCGCCGCCGGTACCGAGATTGTAACAGCCGCTCGCGGTTTCGCCGAGGGCGAGAATGTGCGCCTGAGCAAGATCGAGAATGTGAATATAGTCCCGGATACACGTTCCATCGGGCGTCTCGTAGTCGGTTCCATAAATTTCAACATTCGGTGCTTCGCCAAGGGCCGCCCGGAGCACGGTGGGAATGAGGTGCGTTTCAGGGCGATGATCCTCACCAAATTTCTCCGATGCGCCGGCGGCGTTGAAATACCGGAGGCAAACAAATTTCACGCTGTGAATCTCGTTGTACCAGCGCAAAATCCTCTCGAATGCGAGTTTGGATTCTCCGTACGGACTGATGGGGCGCGGCACTGCAGTTTCGTCAATTGGCAGTCTGTCCGGTGGACCAAAGATTGCGCAAGTTGAGGAAAAGACGATCTGCCTGACGCCTGCCGCGACCATCGCGTCGAGCAGGTTCAACCCATTACAAATATTGTTACGAAAATATTTGGAAGGATTGTGCATTGATTCGCCAACCAACGCATTGGCTGCGAAATGCATCACTGCGTCCGGACGCGCCTTGGAAAGGGCAGCCTCTATTTGTGTGCGGTCGTCAAGTTCGCCGTGAACGAAATTCGCACGGGAATCAACCGCGCCGCGGTGGCCTTCACTCAGATTATCAAAAATAGAAACTTGATGCCCCTCATTGAGCAGCAGCTCCGTGCAAACGCTCCCGATGTAACCCGCACCGCCAACGACAAAGATTTTCATTGGCGCAAAGAATGCCGCGTGGTTGGCATTAAATCAAAAGCAACTCGCGAATCGCCCCCGAACCTCGCCATTCGGCCAGCTGACGCAGCTAGTTCGAAACCGAACTGCGATGTGAAGTATTCTGCGCGACAGTCTTGTCCTTTTTTTTCTGCAAGGCGACGACCATTCGGCGCACGCAATTGTGTTTGCAACGCGGGGCGAGGACTTTCAAGCTCTCTTCCTCCGAGCCCCATTGCAAGATGTCGATGTCCACGTACCGAACGCCCCAGTTCCTCACCTCCGACCGGCTCGGTTTATAAAGATCGATCGTGTCGGTGCCGACTAACGCATTTCCGTAATCGTCGATGACGTATTCTTCATTCGTTTCGGCGAGGCGGAAGCGCGTTCCCAGCGGGTAACGTGACCAATCCGAGGCGGCACTCATCACATGTCGACCGGAAAGATACGTGCCGATGGCATTATGAGCCCCGCTTCCTCCCTCGTGCTGGGTGTAAGCAGTAGTACGCACCTTTGGTATTCGCTTCCCGCTGGTGAGAGTCGGTTGCGATTGCGTGGCGCAGCCTACAACAAAGCAAGCTAAAGCTCCCGCGAGCGCTAGGTTAAGGCATCTAGGCATCGGCGTGTCGCGCCTTCAATACCAGCCCGGCCAGCGGGGGGCAAGCGGTTTTTACGGAAATTCCCTAGGACACCCGGCTCAACGTTAGCTTAAGAATCGGATCTTGCCGATACGAGCACTCCGTTGCGCATCAGCGGCTGGGGACTTGCGTTAGTTCGGTAGTGCAATGTGGGCACCGCGTCGCCTTGATTGGGATAGTCATGGCGCATGCCGGACAATCTTTTGACACCGGCTCAGCGTTTGGAGCAGGTCGCTTCATCTTGTTGATGGCTTTCACCACAAGGAAAATGCACAACGCGACAATGGCGAAGTTAATCACGAGAGTGATAAAATTCCCGTAATTCCAGGTGATTGCCTTGTGAGCCACCGCGTCGGCTGGAGTCGCGAAGTTAGTCGCCCCGTCGGCACCCGCCTTCAGAACGATAAATTTATTTGAAAAATCGAGGCCTCCGGTGACCAGGCCTAGTGGAGGCATGAGAATGTCCTTCACAAGCGAGCTCACGATAGCTCCGAACGCCGCGCCGATGATCACGCCGACAGCGAGATCGATGGCGTTACCCTTGACCGCGAATTCTTTGAATTCCTTCCACATGCAAGCTTATCTCATCAGATGGCGACGATGTTGACCAGCTTTTTCGGAACTATGGTTACGTTTTACACAGTTTTACTCGCTCGGCGATCTTTCGGCAGCTTCTGCGGTGCATTGCCGTTAACGGCCAATTTCTTGAATTCTTCCAAACGTTTTGAACCAGCTGAGACCGTTCGCGCTACTTTTTGTTTTTGTCCTCAGGTTTTGGGATTACCACATTCGCGAGTCTATTCGGAACAACGATCACCTTGATATGCGGCGCCAGCGCGTCGCCCATCATGCTTTTCACCTTCGGACTAGCCTTCGCCGCTTTCTCGACGTCTTCTAGCGGGGCGTCCACCGGCATTTTGATTCGATCTCGCAGTTTCCCGTTTATTTGAATCACGATTTCAACTTCGTCTTCGATAAGCAAACGCGCGTCGTATGCCGGCCATGGTTGTCCGGTAAGATCTCCGTGCGTGTCGGCAAATGCGACGCTTAATCTCTCCCACAGCTCGGATGAAATGTGTGGAGCGAACGGATTGAGCAGGAGCAGGAAGGTCCGCATCGCCGACAACGGGATCGTTTCAGCGTTCGTAAATGCGTTCACGAAAATCATCATCTGCGAAATTGCTGTGTTAAACGAGAACGACTCGATGTCCTCTGTGACCTTCTTGATCGTTGCATGGATGACCTTTTCCTGCTGCTTGCTCGTCTCGATCCCTTTCACCTTTGGCGAAAGTACCCACTCACCCGCCTGGTTCTCCGTCATCAGCAGGCGCCAAACACGGGCAAGAAACCGCGCGACGCCTTCCACACCACGGGTGCTCCAGGGTTTCATTTGCTCGAGCGGTCCCATAAACATTTCGTAACAACGAAATGCATCCGCGCCGTGTTGATCGATTACGTCGTCGGGGTTGACGATGTTCCCCCGCGATTTCGACATCTTTTGGTTGTCTTCACCAAGGATAATTCCCTGGTTCACCAATCGCTGGAACGGCTCCGGCTTCGACACGTAGCCCAAATCGAATAATACCTTCTGCCAAAAACGCGCATAGAGCAGGTGCAACACAGCGTGTTCGGTTCCCCCCACGTACAAATCCACACTTCCGGGTTTGTCGCCGCCCATCCAATAATGTTCCGCCTCCTGGCCAACGAATCGTTTATCATTATGCGGATCGCAGAACCGCAGGTAATACCAGCACGAGCCCGCCCACTGCGGCATGGTGTTTGTCTCGCGAAGCGCTTTCTCAGAGTAACGGATCCACTCTTTTGCCTTTGCCAACGGCGGTTCACCGGTGCCGGTAGGTTTATAGTCGTCGAGCGGCGGCGGGACAACCGGCAATTCTTTTTCGTCCAATGCGCGATGTCTGCCGTCTTCCCAAACGATCGGAAACGGCTCGCCCCAATAACGCTGACGCGAGAACAACCAATCGCGCAGTTTGTAATTGATAGCGCCTTTGCCAAAACCGCGTTCTTCGAGCCATGCAATGATTTTCTTCTTTGCTTCGACGCTTGTCAGCCCGTTGACGATTGGTGAGTTGACGGCAATGCCTTCGCCGGTGAATCCAATTGCTGGTTCATCAGTTGTTGGCTGAACAACCACGACAATTGGAAGACCAAATTTCTCCGCGAATTCCAGATCGCGTTCGTCATGCGCCGGCACGCCACCTATGGCGCCCGTTCCGTAGCCAAGCAGCACATAGTCAGCAATCCAAATGGGAATCTTATCATTGGTGGCAGGATTAATGGCGAACGCGCCGGTAAATACTCCCGTTTTTTCTTTCGACAGATCGGCACGTTCCAACTCACTTTTGCGCGCGGCGCGCTCGCGATATTCGCGCACTGACGGCCACTGTTCCTCGGTGACGATACGGTCGACCAGTGAATGTTCCGGCGCGAGCACCAGGAACGTACCGCCGTAAAGCGTGTCTGGTCGCGTTGTGAAAACGCGGATTTTTTCATCCAGATTCTCGATCTTGAAATGGATTTCCGCGCCTACACTGCGCCCGATCCAATTGCGCTGAAGCAATTTGACTCCTTCGGGCCAATCGAGCTCGTCAAGCCCATCGAGCAATCGCTCTGCGAAAGCGGTTATTCGCAGCATCCATTGGCGCATTGGCTTTCTAACAACCGGAAAACCGCCGACTTCGCTCCGTCCATCTACAACTTCCTCATTGGCCAAAACTGTGCCCAGCTCGGGACACCAGTTCACAGGTACGTCAGCAACATATGCGAGCCTGACACTGTCCGGGTCAGTTCCGCCATAGGTCGAAATGGGTTCGGCTCGATACGTCTCCGGATTGAACCAGGAATTGTAAATCTGGAGAAAGATCCATTGGCTCCATCTGTAATAACGCGGGTCGGTGGTATTGCTCTCTCGTTGCCAATCATACGAAAAACCAATTCGCTTTAGCTGGCTTTTGAATTTCGCCACGTTTTCGCGCGTGGTGACGGCAGGATGTTGGCCCGTTTTGATCGCGTATTGCTCTGCGGGAAGACCAAACGCGTCCCAACCCATGGGATGTAAAACGTTGAAGCCGCGCAACCGTTTGTAGCGCGCGATAATATCTGTTGCGGTATAGCCTTCAGGATGTCCAACGTGCAAGCCGGCTCCGCTTGGATATGGGAACATGTCGAGGACGTAAAATTTTGGCTTCCCGGGATCGAAACCTTTTTCGCCGGGATTGGGGGCGTGAAAAAGCTGACGTTCGTCCCAAATGGCCTGCCATTTCGGCTCGATCTGATCGAATGGATAGGGCTTACGCCGTTCGTTGCTCATCACAGGTCAATCAGCAAAGCAGGAAACCAGGAAAAGAAACTAAAATTTTATCCTTGGATTTGCGATTTCCAGCTTTCATTTAATTCGTGATCGAGCTTTTGTTGGCAACGCGCAACGCGCATAAGATGCGCGAAGTCCAGCTTATTCTCGGACCAGAGTTCGCGGTGCGCGACCTCGGAGCTTATCCGGAGATTTCGGAGATCCGTGAAAGCGGAATATCTTTCGAGGAAAACGCAACGCTTAAGGCGCTTGCGGTATCGAGAAAATTACCCGGTCTGGTGGTAGCAGACGATTCCGGTCTGGAGGTGGATGCGCTCGGTGGTGCGCCTGGAATTTATTCGGCGCGCTATGCCGGCGTCAATGCATCCGAGAAAGAAAAGATCGACAAATTACTCCGCGAGCTTGCTCCAAGTGGCACCACCAATGATGCGCGTGCAGCTCGATTTCGCTGTGTTGTAGCGCTGGCGCGTAACGGGACGCTTATTGGAACGTTTTCGGGAATTGTGGAAGGAAGAATTGCCAATCAGGCGCGTGGCAAAGGCGGATTTGGTTACGATCCGATTTTTATTCCACAGGGATTCGAGCAAACATTCGGCGAATTACCTGCCGAGGCGAAGAACAGGATCAGCCATCGCGCTAAAGCGATTCGCATCCTTGCGGCCGGACTTCGACAGCTGGAGCTGCACTAAGGACTAGGAGGTGGTGGTGGTGGTCCAGAGGGAGGAGAAGCAGGACCAGTTTGAGTTACCCCACCAGCCGCTCGGATCTGGTAACCGACCTTTGTAATACCAACTGACCGTATCTTATCTAGGACGCCGATCACGTCGCCATACATCGCCATAGGCGTCGCGCTAAGCGAGATTTTGATATCCTTGTTGGCTCTGTGAAGCTGAAATAACCGAGGCAGGACCTGATCGTCCGGCACGTATTGATTGTCGAAAAATACCGCATTCCCTTCCAGCACCTTTATCGAGACGAAGTCCCTCACGCCGCTCGGCGGCGGTCCAACCGCAGCTGGCAAATTGACGCGAATGCCTTTCATGTGCGTCTGGCTCAGACTTACCATCATAAAACTGGCAAGGAGAAAGAACATGATGTCGATCAACGGGATGATCTCGATTCGTGCTCGTTTCTTTGGAACTGGCGAAGCGAGGTGCATATCTAGTACGAGGCGCCGGTCATGGTGAAAGTGATCGGAATTCTAACCTTGGAAACTGTTCCTGGTCTAAATCGCCACTGTCGAAACGCCCTGAGCGCTTCATTATCCAGTATGGGATTGCCAATGCTCTGCGCGACCGAAGCGCTGGTGACGTTGCCGCTAGCTGAATCCACGTTAACGACAATGACCCCGCTCCCCGTGATGTGCCGCGAACGCGCTTCGTACGGATATTGCGGACGCGGCGCATATAATGCCAGCGCTTTTGCGCGCGACATCGACATCGGTCCAGGGCTCTTGATTGGCGTGAATTTTTGCGTGCTTTGCTGGGGGCGCGGCGGCGGAGTCCTTTCCTCGACAAACTCCGGTTGGATCTCGGGCGGCGGTGGGGGCTCTGGAATCGGAATGTCTTCGGGCGGCGGAGTGGCCTCAGGCGGGGCCAGAACCGCTTCCACTACCATT
The DNA here is from genome assembly GCA_963753675.1 of uncultured Verrucomicrobiae bacterium. Lineage (GTDB taxonomy): Bacteria > Verrucomicrobiota > Verrucomicrobiia > Chthoniobacterales > UBA10450 > Udaeobacter. Next base: position 123,987 of record CAVWCZ010000005.1, read on the forward strand.
GGTGGTTGAGGCGGAAGTTCTACTGCGGGAGCTTCGTGCCGTTGAGATACCGCGACCGCCGTCAGGTGGATTGCCAGGGCCGCGATAAGTGCCGTCCAGAAGTACCATCGCGGCGGGGGCCGATAAATTAGCGGCCGGGCCTCTCTTCGGGCTTGTGTGAGCTTCTCTGGCATAATTTAAATCATGATCCCGGCGGCCCGGGAACGCCCTTGAGCGATTCGCTCTTGATTTCAAACGAAATCTTGTAGTAGCCAGCCGAGCGAATGATGTCCAGCGCGTGGCTCACGTTCAGGTGGACCGAATCCTTGTCTCCGCGGACAAAGACCTTCGCGTCCGGAGCGGATTGATGCGCCCTCCGCAGGAGGTCCAGCAATTGCTCATCACCGGTCATTTCCTGCTTGTCGAAGAAGTAATGGCCATTTTTGTCGACAGAGACGCTGATATACTCCCGCTTTGTCTGCGTCTGACCAGAAACACCGGAAGGTAGATTCACCTTTATGCCCTTCATATGCACCTGACTCAGACTCACCATCATGAAACTGGCGAGGAGAAAGAACATGATGTCGATCAACGGGATGATCTCGATCCGCGCTTTCTTATGTGGAATCGGGGACGCAACGCGCATCGCAGATCTCTAGATGGAGGAGCGCGTTGCCGATGACGGCGTGCCGCTGGTGATCGTCACTCCCTGTTTTTCCGTGTCTTGAGCGTGGAGCATCACTTCCAAATTCGTGGCTGCTGTCTGCAGCTCGAACTCTAAGTTAGACACGCGAGAGGTGAAAAAGTTAAACGGGATTAACGAAAAAATGGCGATACCAAGACCGCAGGCCGTGGCGATAAGAGCTTCGGCGATACCGCCGGTCACCGCTTGCACAGCCAGCTCTTCGTTTCCCAGGAAGCTAAACGAGCGGATTAGCCCGGTGATGGTGCCTAATAGACCGAGTAACGGCGCGAGGGTCACAAGAGTATCCATCACTACCAGAAACCGTCCGGCGCGCTTGATCTCGATGCCGGCGGCGACTTGCAACGCGGCCTCGAGCGAGCTGTGCTGATGGTTCAGACCGTTCCATAGCATTCGTAGCACTGGATCGCGGGAACTGCGGGAAAGCCTCGAAGCCTCGGTAGTGTCACCATTTTCGATGGCGGTAAACACTTTCTCGATCCGTTTCGGATCCCGCCGGAACCACCGGCCGCCCCACCATATGCATCGTTCGATGACGACGGTGAGCGCTACGATCGACACGATCAGAATCGGCCACATCACCGGACCGCCTTTATGAAATTGGTCGATCAACCAGTTTCCGGTTAAAACTCCGGAGGGCTGTTCCGGAGGGGGCGAAGCAACCGCAGGCGGAGTTGTCGCTGCGGGTGCGGCGGGACTGGTGACTGCGCCCGGCGCTCCTGGCTGGCCCACAGCCGGAGATTGCCCGACCGCTCCGGGACTGGTGACTGCGCCCGGTGCTCCAGGCTGGCCGGCCGTTCCGGGTTCGCCTGGCGGTGGCGGTTGCTGCCCTGGCGGAACGTTTGTCGCAGGTTGCTGTGCTGCGGCTGCTGGATTAGTCGGTGCCTGAGCACCCGGACTCGTATCCCCAGTTGCCGGCGGTGCCTGTGCCGGAGGAGGAGATTGCGCGAGCGAAATCAACGCGAACGCGAGTGAACAGAGACAGGTAGTGAGTAGTGTTTTCATAGTTGAAGCACGAGTTTGGTAACCGGTTCGATTTCGGTGCAGGGTTTCCCTTATCGCAGAGAACTTAATCGGGAGTCCAGCAAAAGTTTTCATTTTTTTCCGCGATATCTCCTCCCACCAGCGCCGTATCTTTGAATCGAAATATCTCTACTTCGAGGACGTAAGGCAAGTGTTTCAAATCGTGGTCCCCGAGGTTCTTTCAGCGTCACCAGTCGAAACAGTTTGCGCAATCGTTACGCTATTGCACAAGTGTGGCCAATCATCGATCTCTGCGTCCAGTTGATCTCCGGATCGAATTGGGCCGACACCAGCAGGTGTTCCGGTCAATATTACGTCGCCCGGCAGAAGTGTGAGTGACTGACTGGTAAACGAAATAATTTGGGCAACCGAGTGCATCATTCGGCTTGTGCGCGTGCTCTGGCGCATTTCGCCGTTCTGCCACAACTTTATCGGAATATCGCGAACATTCGCGTCCGCGTACACGAATGGTCCGATCGGCGTATAGGTGTCGAACGATTTGCAGCGGCCAAATTGCTTCTCCTGTTTTTGCAAATGACGATCAGTAATATCGAGGCCTATGGTGTAACCGAAGACGTGGTGAAGCGCGTCATTCACGTTGACGCTCTTGGTGCGGGCACCAATCACGACCGCAAGCTCAACTTCGAAATCCGTTTGATGCTCGGGAAAGGCGATTTCGATCCGCCCATTGTGCGATAGCAGCGAACTCGGCGCCTTGAACCAAATCAACGGCGCACCGAATTCGGTGCGTTTCATCTCCGCGATGTGATCCGCATAATTTAATCCGACGGCAATCACTTTCGACGGTGCTACTGGAATATCGATCCGCACAGTTTCGAGCGCGAATACTTCGCCGGTGGGCTGAATTTGAAGCCAGTAAGGATGCGCCAGTCGCCGTACTTCGTTGCCGAGCACTTCGCCGTAAAAAAAATCATCGCCCGATCTGAATCCGCCAAAGGTTCTCATTGAACTCCAAAGTTCACGCAGATCAGAAGAATGCAGGGCGTTTTTACGAAAGAGTCGCTATTTCGAGGCCACGCCCACAAAATCGCGCACTGGTTTTTGTGCCGGAACTGAAAAAGGGCTGCCGTTCTCGCGCGCGAACCAGAAGGCGCTCGAGGAACCACCGTCCAGATTCATTGCTCGACGGATCCTGCAATCGGCAGCCAGAGGTACCCTAGCCAGGATGTTTGCCAGCTCGGCAAGCGAAACTTCCGAACATAGGCCGAGCAACGCACGATCATTGCTGGCTACTGCGGCAAAAGTTCGTCGCGCCAACTGGGAATCATTCAATCCACGAATGCCCTCGCTTCGCTCCACGAGAAATGGCCCGGACTGAATCGCCGCGACGATTTTCCGGGTGTGAGAAAATTCACTGGCACGAATGACGTCAATGCCCCGTTGAGATTGCAGCAACACGCCGGTAATCAGACGCGCCCGGCGTAACGGCGAGAAACTTTTGTTCTCATTGATTCGCAAACCGATCGGTTTGAAATCCGTGTCGAAGTAACCGCCGTTGACACCGCACAGGCATTTTTCGCGTTTCATCATTACGCCAAGGCGTTCGCCCTTGGGATTATCGATGACGCGCAACGCACACGATTTCGCGGAAAAAATTGCTACATCGATATTCGCCCTTTGATTGGCAGCCGCATCTTCCAGAAGCAGATGCCGATGTTCAATTCCTGCGAGGCCAGCCTCTGATTCGGTTGATAGAACCTTCCACTCTCCCTGCGCCGACGCGGCATTCGCCAGCAGCAAAAGGGTACACAGATTTCGCGCGAAGCGTTTTCGAAATGCGATGCGTCCTGCCATATCGTTATTTACGCGCAACAACATGGCGAACTAGCACGAATCCTGCGGGCGGATTACGCTTTTCCAGCGTATTTGGTGAAGAGCGCCTGAAAGGCAGGATCATTCCGAATCGGATCCCATGCCGGATTCACACGGAGACTTTGCAAGGTCACTCCGGTAGGGCGACTCAACAATCCATCTAGCAACTCGACCGAGCGCCCGTTGTCGCCAAGGATGGCATAAACCTGCGCAACGTCCTCCGTTATTTTAGGACCGTCGAATGCATCTTTACTTTCCGGTCGCAAATCTCTTGCTCGTTGGGCTTGTGCGATGGCAGCATCCCTTTCGCCGGTCCACGCAAGCACTTTCGCTAAGTGAACATGCAAGCCCGGATCGTCCGGTTTTTGCTTGAGTTGCTCTTCAAAAACGTTTTTCGCTTTGGCGAAAGCCGCGCCAGCCGCTGCCTCATCACCCAATCGTTTTTGAGCGATGCCGATAGCAAAATACTTCAAGCCCAGCGATTCAGGAAATGCTGCCAATGAAGCATCAGATACGGTTGTACCGAGCTGCAAAAGCTCCCGGTATTTGCGTTCGAACAGGAGAAGATTTGCCTCCATGCCAAGAAGCTTGAGCCGCTCTTCGCTGCCCATCGGAAGGGTTTTCATTTTCTCCAAAGCCTGCTCCCATACGCCGACGTCGCCTTTTTCGGCAATGGCAGACTCGACTTTGGCATACCACACTCCGATTGCTTTCGGGTCCAGTGCCAGAGCGCGATCCACGGTTTTGTTCACAGCATCGAAATTTCGCTGCATGGCATAGTTGAACACCAGGTTTTGCAGCGGCCAGGTATCTTTTGGATTCAAACTCGCTGCCTTCTCCAGATTTGCAGTCGATTCCGCCCATTTCCCCTGACGGCGCTGGATCGCTCCAATGGCGAGATAAACCTCAGACTCGTTAGGTAATCCGCGCCGCGCGATTTCGAATTCTTTTAACGCCGCGTCGTAATTATTGTCGCCGTAGTAGTATGAGAACCCCAGCGCCAGATGCGCCTCGGGCAGATCAGGCTGCAATTGCAACGCCCGTTCGGCCAAGCTGCGCGCTTTGTTGCGACGCTCCGCTGAGCGATCGCCATCATGCACCAGCCAACTCTCCAGTTGCGAATAGCGCGCGATGGCGAGTGCGAAGTTTGGATCAAGATCGATGGCACGTTGATAAAGTTGTTCGCTTTGTTTTAGCTTTGTCGGGTCCTCAAAAGCGGAGGAAAGATTATGCGCCTCGACAAACGCAAGATAAGCCTCGCCGTTCTCGGTCGGCTTCTGCGTCATCTGCGATTCCTCCGTAGGCGACAGCTTCGCCTTCAGAGCATTGGCAATTTCGCGCGCCAGATCGCTCTGGAGCGCAAAAACATCTGTCACATCGCGGTCGTAATCATTGGCCCAAATGTGTTCGTCCGTATTTGCATCGATCAATTGCACATTGACGCGCACGCGATCTCCGGAGCGGCGCACGCTGCCCTCGAGAATATTGGAAACACCCAACGCCTTGCCGATGTCACGAAGATTCGTCGGCCGTTCGCGGTATTGCATCACCGACGTGCGCGAAATCACCCGAAGGTCGCTAATCTTGGACAGGTTCGTAAGCACGTCATCCTGGATGCCGTCCGCGAAGTAGGCGTTTTCTTTTTCATCGCTCAAATTTTCAAATGGCAGCACTGCAATCGACTTGTCGACCTTATGCGCTGCGACGCGAGGCAATAGGAAAAATCCGGCGGCGGCGGAGATAATCGCTCCGGTTGCAACCAGCACAATTATGTTCCGGCGGCGACGCGTGATCGGAAATGCCGTGGCAGGAGTGGTTCGGATTCCCTGCGGAGTAATGTCGAACGCCCACGCAAGAATGAGCGCGATCGGGAACCCGACAAGCAGCAACAGAATCACAAGGCGCAGCGCCCAGTTAGGCAATTCCCACGCCGGAAACGTAGCCGAAGCGAGTTGAATGATGCCGCCCGCAGCAATAATGTAGGCCGCCGCTACCCGATAGACTTTACGCCGTTTTACTTCTTCAAAAAAACCGGTCATGACGAGTGGATAGTTGGCCGAAACAAATAGTACAGCCGCTAGAATATAGACACAAATTGACGCCGAACATTCAGTTTAGGCACTTGTTCGCATTACTCGGGAAGGCCGATCGCTCTGCGCCCAGGACTCTCAACACAGTGAGACGCAAGCTGACGCTAGGTTTTTATGCGGTGCTTGTCGATCAAGGCTTGAAAACGCGCATCTGTTCGCAGTGGATCCCAAACCGGGTTGAGTTGCAGTGAAGAAACTGTCACTCCGCTTGGAGTGATCAGCGAGCGTTCGAGGAGTTCAAGGGCTGCCTCGTTCTCGCCCGTCCAGGCGTAGATTTGAGCCAGTGCAAGAGTCGTTTTGGGCCCATCCAAAGCGTCTTGAGATTCGGGCAGGAGCTCGACAGCGCGCTTCCCTTCGGCAATTGCAGCCTTCTTTTCATTGAGGCCAGCGAGTACCATCCCCAGGGTCGCGTGACGGGACGCATCATCGGAGCCTTTCTGGATAGCTCGTTGCAAAATCGGACGAGCACGTTGAAATGCCGAACGCGCCTGCTCTTTGTTGTTCAAGAATGCGTACAGGGTGCCTTCGAGGTATTCTTTCGGTTTCGCCTCGTTATGAGCGTCGTCAGGGGATTGTTTAAGAACGGTCAGAGCCTCGGGATACTTTCGTTGCAGCATTAAGAGATACGCCCGACCAAAGGCAATCTCATCGTCGGTTGCACTGTCTGGCATGTGCGCCAATTGCCTGTCGATCTCGGAGAGATCGCCTTTCAATTCTGCCGCAAGCATAGCCTTGCCGATACGCAGACTGACCGAGTCCGGCGCCGCTTCTATCGCGCGATCGAAAAGCTGGTCCGCTTTTTCGAAATCTTTGTTCGCCTGATAATTGTCGGCCAGATTCATGAGAAGAAACGCGTCCCTTGGACTGAGCGAAACGGCCTTCTCCATGCTTGCGGTAGAGTCGGCCCATTTGCCCTGGCGACGCTGGATTGCCCCAATTGCCAGGTAGACATCCGCAGAGTTCGGCAAACTTTTCTTCGCTACCGCGAATTGGTCCAACGCGCGCTGATAATCGCGTTCACAATAATAATGGTAGAAGCCCAACGCTAAATGCGCCTCCGGTAGATCCGGCTGTAACCGGATCGCTTCTTTAGCCGCAATGCGGGCTTTGTCCTTGCGCGCGGGAGTCGGGTCGAAACTGTGATACATCCAGTCTTCGACCCATGCCAGGGCCGCAAACGCACCGGCAAAGTTCGGATCGAGCCGGGTCGCTCGTGCAAAGAGTTGCTCAGCGTTTTCAATGTCGTTGCGAAGTTTATCAGGACGTGTCAGCAAATCGTGTCCTTCGACGAAGGCCAGGTACGCTTCGCTATTCTCAGTGGGCTTTCGCTCAATCTGCGCTTTTTCGGTGGGCGACAATTGCGCGCGGAGTTCACCGGCAATTTTTCGAGCGAGATCACTTTGAATATCGAAGACATCCGTTAGCTCGCGATCGTAATCCTCGGCCCAAATGTGCTGATCGTTCTCCACGTTGATTAGTTGTACGTTCACTCGCACCCGGTTCCCGAACCGGCGAACACTGCCTTCCAGAATTGTGGCGACGCCGAGGGCCCTTCCAATGTCGCGAGCATTAGATTGCGTGTCGCGGTAAGGCATTACTGAAGTGCGAGAAATCACCTTCAGATCGCCGATTTTCGACAAGTTGGTTAGAAGATCATCCTGAATTCCGTCCGCGAAATAGGCGTTTTCCTTATCGGCGCTCAGATTTTGGAACGGCAGCACCGCAATGGATTTGTCTATCCTATGCTCAGCGGCCCGAGGGAGTAGAAGGAACCCTGCAAAAACTGGAAGGATCAGTCCGACTGCGATAAGTAAAATGACGTTGCGAAGAGTGTGCGTTTTCGCCTCCCCATCATGAGTGGTGTGAATGCCATGCGCGGTGATGTCAAAAGCCCACGCAAACATGAGTGCGACGGGAAAGCCCATCAGCAAGCACACGATCAGCACTCGCAAGGTCCAGTTCGGTAATTCCCAGGCTGGAAACGCCGCCGACGCCAATTGTATGAGGCCCCCCGCCGCGATGATGTAAGCCGCCGCCACCCGATACACCTTGCGCCGCTTCACTTCCCCGAAGAAGCCCGGCAAAACTGGAGATTTGTCGGTCGAGAGCATAAACCAACCGCCCAGAACCATTGACAGCCGGGGCACGCCCGACGTTCACTTAATGCCGCTGGCGAAGACGGTTTGGAAATGCGGGCTCTGTTTCTCCCGCGAAACGACACTGACCTCGATGTCGCGGAAGCCGCTCTTTTCCAGCAATTGGTGCAACTGCACTTCGCTGAACCCAAGCCAATGGTCAGCGTAAAGCTCACGTGCCTTTTCGAACCGATGACTCAAAAGATCAAGAATCACCAGACGACCACCCCGCTTCAACATTCGGTGGACTGCGCCGATGGCCCGCTCGGGATGAATCGCGTGGTGCAAAGCCTGACTAAGGAGCGCGAGGTCGACGCTGTTTTTTTCAATGGGCGGATCTTCAATATCACCAAGCCGGTACTCGAGATTCTTGAATCCATGTTTTTCCGCCAGTTTCGAACCGAACTCGACCATCTTCGGTGAATCATCTATGGCGATGACTTTGCGCGCTCTTTTCGCCAGCAATTGCGACAGGGTCCCCTCGCCGGCTCCAAGATCGGCAACGGTCAAAGGCGGGAGCAAAGTGATGAGGGTGTGCGCAAGAGCCTGCCAGGACCGGCCCGGCACATAGCCTCGACCAAATTTTCCGGCCAGTTCATCGAAATATTTCCGAGCCTTATCCTGGCGCTTCTGGAGAACAAGCTTCAGGCTTGTGCGATCACGTGCGGTTTCCGGAAGATCGCGAGCAAGCAGCCGGGTCATCTCCGCGACGCGCTCACGTTGCGCGTTCTGCCCTCTGTGGTTCGCGCCGTAATAAGCGTTCTTTCCCACCCGCCGATCGGCGACAACTCCCGCGCGCTTCAACTGCGCGAGATGACTCGAAATACGAGATTGCCCCATACCGAGAATTTGCTGCAATTCAGCGACCGACAGTTCCTCTTGCTCCAAAAGTATTAGCAGCCGAAGGCGAGTCGGATCGGCTAGCAGCCGCAATAAATTTATGGTTGACGCCATGAAGGTAGCCAACGATATATCGACGCATCATGATTGGTCAATATGTCTATCGACATCGTGATTTGTTAAAAAGGTTAAATCGTTACAACGGGGGCGTCGAAGGGCGTTTCGCATCTCGCGGTTTACCTATTTAACCATGTAATCCTTTTAACTTTTTCAACGAACCTGAAGCCATGTCTCGTCGTTATATTTTCTCCTCCGAATCGGTCGGTGAAGGGCATCCAGACAAAGTTTGCGATGCCATTTCGGACGCTGTGCTGGACGCATGCATCCGGCAGGATCGACATAGCCGCGTGGCTTGCGAAAGCTACGCCAAAAGCAACATCGTCGTCGTTGGCGGGGAGATCACCATTCCAAATTTGTCCGAAGAAAAGCCGTTGGAAAGCGTCATTCCCATTTCGGAGATCGTCCGCAAAACCGTGCGCGAGATTGGTTACATAAATGACGATGACGTTTTTCATGCCGACAAGATTGTGATCCAAAATATTATTACCAAACAGTCGCCTGATATTGCGCAAGGCGTCGATGCGCGAGCGGTCGAAGGAAAGGAAACCGCAGAACAAGGGGCCGGCGATCAGGGTCTCATGTTTGGTTACGCCTGTGACGAAACACCGGAGCTAATGCCAGCCCCGATCATGTATGCGCATCGACTGGGTCGCGAGCTTACGCGCATTCGCAAAAGCGGCAAAGTCGGCTGGCTGCGTCCCGACGCGAAGTCGCAGGTGTCAGTTGTTTATGAAAACGGAAAACCGATCGGCATTTCCTGCGTGGTCGTTTCAACGCAGCATTCGCGGGACGTGAAACATTCCGAGCTTCGCAGTTTCGTCATCGAGGAAGTAATCAAAAAAGTTTTGCCGAAAGAAATGCTCACCGGCGAAACACAGTTTCTCGTTAATCCAACCGGCAATTTTGTCGTCGGCGGTCCACAGGGCGACACTGGTCTAACCGGCCGCAAAATCATTGTCGATTCATATGGCGGGATGGGCCGGCATGGCGGTGGCGCGTTTTCTGGAAAGGACCCGAGCAAAGTGGATCGCAGCGCCGCGTACATGGCGCGTTGGGTGGCAAAGAACGTCGTTGCCACTGGTTTGGGGAAAAAATGCGAAATCCAATTCGCATATGCCATCGGTCATCCAAAGCCACTGAGCGTGCACATCGATACATTCGGCACACACACCGTGGACGAGGAAGCAATTGAGCGCGCTGTGCTCGCCACTTTCAGCTTCAAACCAGCGGACATCATCAAACAGCTCGATCTGCTGCGGCCGATTTACTCCAAGACCACCAACTACGGGCACTTCGGGAAGATCGATGATCCCGATATCACCTGGGAGAAAACTGATAAAGCCGCAGAGCTGCGAAAAGCTGCAAAATAATTCGATTTTTATGAAAACATTGACACCCGAAAACACACAGACCGATTACAAGATCGCCGATATTTCCCTGGCGGAGTTTGGGCGCAAGGAAATTTCCATCGCGGAAAAGGAAATGCCCGGACTCATGGCGATCCGCGAAAAATACGCGCCGCAGAAACCACTGGCGGACGTGCGGATCACTGGATCGTTGCATATGACGATTCAAACAGCGGTATTGATCGAAACACTTACCGATCTCGGCGCGAGCGTGCGTTGGGCTAGCTGTAATATCTTTTCTACGCAAGACCATGCCGCCGCCGCCATCGCCAGGCGCGACATATCCGTCTTCGCGTGGAAAGGCGAGTCACTCGAGGATTATTGGAAGTGTACTTATCACGCGATTTCGCATCCCGAAGGCAAAGGTCCACAACTCGTGGTCGACGACGGCGGCGACGCGACATTGCTCATTCATAAAGGTTACGAGCTGGAAGAAGGCAGCGATTGGGCGAAGAGCAAATCGGCAAACAAGGAAGAACAAGTCATCAAGGATTTGTTGCTCGAGGTTCAGCGCGAAAACCCCTATCGCTGGCATGAGATCGTGAAGGATTGGCGCGGCGTTTCGGAGGAGACCACCACCGGCGTTCATCGCCTTTACAAAATGCACGAGAAAGGCCGGCTGCTGGTTCCCGCCATCAACGTCAACGATTCGGTCACAAAATCGAAGTTCGACAATCTCTATGGCTGCCGGCATTCGCTGGTCGATGGATTGAATCGCGCGCTTGACGTCATGCTTTCCGGGAAGATCGCCGTCATTTGCGGTTACGGCGACGTCGGCAAAGGCTGTGCGCAGTCGCTGCGCGGGCAGGGTGCCCGGGTGATTATTACCGAAATCGATCCAATCAACGCACTACAAGCAGCGATGGAAGGCTACGAAGTCACGACCATCGAAGAGACACTCGGTCGTGGCGATGTTTACGTGACGGCAAGCGGAAACGTCGACGTGATCACGCTCGAACATATGCGGCGCATGAAAAATCAGGCCATTATCGCGAACATTGGCCATTTCGATAACGAGATTCAGGTCGATGCGCTCAACACGGCCAGCGGCGTCAAAAGAACCAACATCAAACCGCAGGTGGACAAGTACACGTTCCCCGATGGTCACGAAATCTTCCTGTTGGCTGAAGGCCGCCTCGTGAATCTGGGTTGCGCTACGGGTCACCCAAGCTTCGTTATGTCGAATTCATTTTCCAATCAAGTCCTGGCGCAACTCGATCTCTGGAAGAATCGCGACACCTACCAGGCTGGCGTTTACGTTCTGCCGAAAAAACTCGACGAAGAAGTCGCGCGCCTGCACTTGGAAAAAATCGGCGTCAAACTCACGAAGCTGTCGCAACAGCAAGCCGATTATCTCGGGGTTCCGGTCGAAGGACCGTTCAAGTCAGAGCATTACCGATATTAAGGCACCGCGCCGACGAGCGTCTGCCTCACTGCTGCAGTTAAATTGTGATCGGAAAAACGCTCAGTCGTTCGGGCATCTTCGCAGGGCGATTTGATTAACACCGTGCTTTAGCGCGGTGCAATGCAGGATCTTAGCGTAAGCCGTTTAAACGGCTTTTTGCTCTGCGCACCATAGACACCCAGCTGAAGCCGGGTGTTAATGAGATTGATTCGGGGTGATGATTGAGTCTGTCACATGCAAACGTGTTACTCGTAACTCGCCAATCTCAAGTCGCTTAATTTTCGCGCGGCCGATGACCAGTCGGCCGACTGCAATGAACCCGATGGCCACTGCGCTGAGGGCGACCGCGCCTACGGCAATCGCCCCGACAGATTGCGCGCCAACGGCCAGCGCGCGAAGGGCAATCGGGCCGAATGTTCCCTGTAATTCCTCAATTTCGTTTTGCTTCATCTTGTTATCTCCACATTGCTCACCGCAACGTAGCTACAGTTCAATGGTCCGCCACGTCGCCATCTCCCGGAAATATGAACACGCCGGTTCTTCTTCGCCGCGTCGATAAGGATTCTCGTTACATGCATCGGCGCTCCCAGCCACACGGTTGATCCAGCGCCTTGAAAGTCGAACATGATTTGCGGTGCGCATGGTTCGCCTGCGTACAAGCGCACTCGCCCGACTTGATCGAAGCGGGAACCAACCGCCGCCGCCTTGACCTGCGCCGCCGGTTTCTTTACCTGCGCGCAACCTGCCATGCCGAACAGCGCAGCGCCTGCGATGAATGAAGCTAATAAGAACTTATTCATACTGACGGGTGAATCGTACTCTCGCGTATTTCAGTTTCCGGATAGAGGTAAGATAACGAAACATCTTACAAGGTAGCCAAGGTGGAACGCGTTGTCCTCAACGCGTTGGCAAATGGTGCGGCTTGCCGCCAAATATCCGCGTTCGGCGATTTGTCTGACATCGTCTTTCGCCACGGCGAATCTTCGATCGGAGAAGACGATCCACCACGAGGCTATGTCTTCGAACTTTCTTCGACGGTTGACACAACCGGCGCTACAACGTTGCGTTCCTGCTCCACACTCATGAAATCACGCCCGGCTGCTGTCATTTTCATTCTTGTCACGGTGACCCTCGACATTCTGGCAATGGGTTTGATCATCCCGGTTTTGCCCAAGCTGATCCTCGATTTTCTCGGGGGCGAAATGACCGATGCAGCGAAATGGAGCGCCCGATTCGCGGTGGTCTTCGCGCTGATGCAATTTTTCTTTTCACCCTTGCTCGGAGTTTTGTCGGATCGATTTGGAAGACGCCCGATCATCCTGCTCTCCAATCTGGGTCTCGGATTGGATTACATCGTGATGGCCATGGCGCCCACGCTGAGCTGGCTTTTCCTCGGCCGAATTATTTCCGGAATTACGACTTCAAGCATTCCGACTGCAATGGCCTACATCGCGGACGTAACGCCGAAAGAAAAGCGAGCCGGAGCATTTGGACTGATCGGCGTGGCATTCGGGATTGGATTCACGTTCGGACCTGCAATTGGCGGATTGGCGGGCGACTACAGTCCGCGACTTGCGTTTTGGATCGCCGCCGGTCTTAGCCTCGCGAACTGGCTTTGGGGTTACTTCTTCGTTCCGGAATCGCTCGCGCGCGAACAGCGAAAAACATTTCAACTGCGCCGCGCAAATCCAGTCGGCTCGCTAAAACTGCTGCGTTCGCATCACGAACTTTGGCGACTGACCACGATCCAGTTTCTTGCCTATCTTTCCCACAACGTCTTTAGCGTTTGGGCGCTGTATGCCATCTATCGCTTCAGTTGGAGTCAGGGGATGATCGGAATCTCATTGATGATCGTTGGCATCGCGACAGCCGCCGTTTCAGGAGGCCTGACCGGTCGAATGGTGACACGCTTCGGGGAGAAACGGACCCTTTACATCGGTCAGTTTTTTGGTGCGAGCGGAATGGTTGTCGCCGGCCTGGCTAAAACGGGCGCCTGGTTACTCGCCTCGATCCCAATCATTTCGCTGTGGAATATTTCCATGCCAGCGGCCCAGAGCATGATGACTCACCGCGTCAGCGAGCGGGAACAAGGCGAGCTGCAGGGCGCCTTGCAAAGTATGCGTTCAATCACTTTCATCATCGGTCCGTGGTTGTTCCTTCGGATCTTTGGATGGTTTATTGATCCCAAAAGACCGATTCATCTGCCGGGAGCGCCCTATTTTCTGGCAGGCGCACTGCTTTTCACCGCAATGCTCATGGCAACGCGCATTGAGCAATCCCGGGTTCCACACGCGTCAACTGGTCCCGTCCCTGATGTTGTCCCACCGGAATCGATACCGTCTGGACCGATCGCGCCGATCGTTAATCCAGAAGAAAATGTTTGAGCAATCACGTCCCGAGATTTATTGAGAATGCGATCATATGTCACGACCGCGCACTCCAAGCACGATGCCGAAGATGAGAGCGAGCGTACGATTCGCTGGCGTGGTAATCGTGATCTGTTCGTGGATTGCGGTTTCGAATCATTGCGCGTTCGCGGCCGTCGCGACGGATATTGATAAGGCGCAAAACGAATGTCCGTTTCACTCCAAACCTGCGAAGCAAAAGGAACAATCGTCGCAGGTGCAGTGCTGCAAAGTTCTGCGCGCGGTGGCTTTTGCGAAAGATAGAACCTGGATGCGTGACGACGCGCGATTCGCCGCTGCTAATTTTCCGATCCAAACAGATCCGCTCGCAGTGTGCTCACTGCGAACAGCCGAGCCGTTGTTACTCGACACCGGGCCGCCCGGCGCATTGTCATTTGCTGAACTGATTCTGCAGCGGAGCATTTTTGCTCACGCGCCGCCTTTCCTCGCTTAGAGCAGTCGCAATTGCGTTCTGCTTGTAGGGCAATCGCTCCGGTTGCCGTGTTTCCCCCGTCGGCAGGCGAGGCGCCTGCCCTACAACCAGAAATGACAAAATCAGTTTCAATTTTGACCGCTAGTGCGTTGATGTTCGCCACGATCGCAAAGGTAGGGGCGATTGACGCCAATCGCCCTCTTAGCGCGCACGCTCAAGAGCATGAGCAGGAGCAAGCAAACGAGCAGAAATATACCTGCCCGATGCACCCCGAAGTGATAAGCGATCATCCCGGCAGTTGTCCGAAATGCGGGATGAAACTGGTGCCCACAACTGAAGAGAAACGTCGAACATCCAACGTCCAACTACCAACTTCCAACGGAAAGAAGGCGACGCCGACTCGTTCGTCCCATGCGTCACATGAAATGCATGAGGCCCCAATGGAAATGCATTCGTCGATCGATCTCGCCGAGCCGATGAGCCGGGAAGGCTCCGGGACAAGCTGGTTGCCAGACTCGAGCCCGATGTACGGGCACATGTTTATGTTCGGCGATAACATGCTCATGTTGCACGGCGCAATCTTCCCGCGTTACACAAACGTGAGCACGCGACGCGGCGACGATCGGTTCGACGCACCGAATTGGTTTATGGCGATGTTTTCATCCCGCATTGCGGGACTCGGCGACTCTACCCAAATCGGTTCGCGCTTAATGATGAGCCTCGATCCGCTCACCGAAGGCGGACGCGGATATCCCCTGCTCTTTCAAAGCGGCGAAACGTGGAACGGAGAGCCATTGCATGACCGCCAGCATCCGCACGATCTCTTTGACGAACTTTCGTTCAGCCTCTCACAGAAATTCGATCACGATCTGAGCGCTTACATCTACTTCGGTTATCCTGGAGAACCGGCGCTTGGCCCGCCCACATTCATGCATCGTCCTTCAGCGATGGACGATCCTGATGCGCCCATTGGACATCACTGGCAGGATTCAACGCACGTCACTTTCGGCGTCGCCACGGCAGGTCTTGTTTCGAACCGGTTCGGCGGAATAAAAGTAGAAGGCAGCATTTTCACCGGCCGCGAGCCGGATGAAGACCGTTACAATTTCGATCAACCGGAGTTCGATTCGTACAGCGGCCGGCTCTCCTGGAACCCGACGCGAAATCTGGCGCTGCAAGTTTCTTTCGGTTACATCAAAAGCCCCGAAGCCATCGACCCTGAACTCAACCGGCATCGCACAACGGCATCGGCAATTTATAACCTGCCGCTCGGAAACGATAGCAATTGGTCTAACAGTTTCGTCTGGGGCCAAAACAACGACACCGGCAAGGGCAAGACGCAATCATTCCTTGTTGAATCCGATTATCAGCGCGGACGGAACACCGTTTACTTCCGTTGGGAGCACGTAGGAAAATCCGGCGAGGAGTTGGTCCTAAATCCCGCTGCTGACACGCGCATCTTTCCCGTGAGCGCGTACACGCTCGGTTACGTCCGCGACCTGTCGCATGGCAACGGCGTGGACGTCGGCCTCGGCACTCAATTTACTATCAACAATCGACCTGACACTCTCGACCGCTACTACGGTGACGATCTCGGTTACGCTTTCGAATTTTTTCTACGTATCCGCCCGTCGCTGCATAGTCACACCACCCACGGGCACGCGGAACGCACAGCCGGAATAGAAAAATAAGCGGCGCCGCGAGATTCTCACTTCCGACAAAGAACTTGCGCCGATTCACGGCTGCTTTTCCAGGCAAAGCTTTTGGAAAGCAGGATCGGCACGCAAGGGATCCCAGATCGGATCCAGCCTAAGAAGGGTCGGCGTGATGGGCGCCGGGCTATAAAGCCAGCCACCATACGGCGTTTGTAACAACCGCGTGAGAATTGAGATCGCGCGGCCATTCTCGCCGATGATCATCTCAACCAGCGCCAGGTTCTCTTCGAACCCGGGCCCGGATAGCTGATCTTTGCTGCTCGGCACAAGCGTGATTGCACGCTCCGCTTCCTTCATGGCTGAATCCTTCTCGTCGAGTATGGCATAGGCCACAGCCAGCGCTGCCGCAACGAAGGCGTTATCCGGCTGCTGCTTTCTGATTGGTTCAAGCGTGTTGCGCGCTTGTTCCGCAGCAGCTTTTGCACGAACGGTGTCGCCAGCTACGCGCTGGGCTAATGCCAGCCCCACCTGCTTGCTACCCTTGTCGATTCCGGAAGCAACGTCGAGTTGAGCTTGTCGGGCTTGCACGAACCGGGTGAATTCAGCCTGATTTCGTTCCAATCTCAATTGGATGAGCTTGATTCGAACGGCCGCGTCTGAACTCGTTACTGCGTTTACCTGCACGAGCGATTTAGCGGCTTCTTGCAGGTTACCTTCGGCCTGGTAGATGGCGGCTTTTGACGCCATTAAATACAACTCGTTAGGGAGAATATCCAGAGCCCGATCGTAGAGCTTTATAGCTGCCGGGAATTGTCGAAGCGCGGCGTATGTAAATGCCACCTCAGTTAGTAAGGCTGTATTCCGCGGATTGAGGGCGAGGCCCCGTTCCCAATAGGCGAGACTTTCATCCCAATTTCCTTCGGTTCGCGCAATTGCTCCCAGGGCATATAAGACCTCGCTGTTACCTGGCAACATTTTGCTGACGCGTCCGAACGTGGCTTCGGCCAGCGCATAATCATGCAGCACCCAATATTGATAATAACCAGTGAAAAGCAGGGTTTCGGGCGCGTTCGGTTGCAGTTTCTGTGCATTTTCTAAAGCTCTCTTTATCGCATCGCGGCGAGCGGCAGTTGTATCGAAACGGTTAACGTAAAGAAGCGCGTGCGCACCAGAAAGCCGGGCCCAGGCGAGCGCGAAATTCGGGTCAAGCTGCACGGCCCACTGATAAAAATCGATAGCTTTCAGTAGGGCGTCGCGCGAGTAGTTGCTGCGTGCTTCGAGAGCCAGCCCGCGCAAATAGGCATCGTAAGCGTCCGGATTGTTTGTGGGCCTGGCAGCCAACGCCTGCTCTTCACGACCGGTCAGCGTCGCTTGCAACGATTCCGCGATTCTCTTAGCAATCTCGCTCTCGACGACAAAAATGTCACTCAACTTTCGATCGTACGTCTCGGCCCAGAGCTGCGAACCGGTTTGCACGTTAACCAGATGAACATTGACTCTGACCTGGTTGCCTGCTTTCTGGACGCTACCCTCAAGGATGTTTGCTACGCCAAGCTGTTTTGCGATCTCGGCAAGATTGCCCGGTTCACTCTGATACTGTTGCGTCGAGGCGCGCGAAATCACTTTCAAATCCGCGATCTTAGCCAGGCGTGTCAGGACTTCCTCCTGGATGCCATCGGCGAAATAAGCGTTCTCCGGATCGCTGCTTAAATTTTGAAACGGCAGAACCGCAACTGATTTGTCGACTTCATGCCAGATGGTCCGTGGCAAAAGAAAAAATCCAGCGGCAGCGGAGACGATGACTGCGGTGAGGATCAGCAAAATGAGATTTCGTCGCCGATGAGTTCCTGTTTTCGGGGTGACTTGAATTCCTTTGGCAGTAATGTCGTAGGCCCAGGCCAGTATGAGCGCGATCGGAAAACCGATTAACAAGAGCGCAATCACGAGCCGCAAACTCCAATTCGGCAATTCCCATGCTGGAAACACCGCTGAGGCCAGTTGTATGACGCCTCCCGCGGCGATGATGTAAGCGGCAGCGACGCGGTAAACCTTTCGTCGCTGCAATTCCTCGAAGAAGCCGCTCATGATACATTGTAATCTCACGCGCCATGTCCAGCAGGCAAATATGCGTCCAGAACCGATGTGCTCGGGACTTCTAACCACTAATGGACACCCGCCTTCGCACACTCCGGCGCGGCAGGCGTATAGACACTAACAATGGCAGAAGTCAGCAGTCAGATGCCGGAGATCAGAATTTCGCGTGCAGCGCTTTGGAGTGCGGCGATCCGCCACAGGACGGATTCGCCGTGGCGAACTTGGCGCCGCTTTTTTCGGCCCGCCCGTGCCGCAGCTCGGCGAAGGTGGATCATTCGCCGGCCTGAAAGCTCGACTTAATTTACTTAAGCGGGATAGCTGGAAGGCGCTTAAGCGTCTTGTTGGTTGGATCGACGATAATCCCGACGGATTCCAGCGCCGTCACACCTAAGAGCGGTTCTGTTCCAGGAGCGGCGAAGATCACGCGGCCCGCAGTCGTTTCTCCCATGAATTCAATCCAGACCAGACCAAAGGGGTACTCCCTGACGTTGCCGTCGGCTAACTCATAAACCATTCTTCCTTCCTGTCTGACACCAAGCTTCTCAAGTTCGTCGGAGGGCCATCGAGTCAGTCCCTCCGGTGTCCATGAGAAACAGCGACTCGAACGACTTCTGCGGATCCATCAGGCTTGTAAGTTTAGTTGTAACCTTGGCCAATCCCATACGCCGGCAGATTACTAGGTGCCTCAAGCGGTCGCAATCGGCGACGATCTTCGCTACGCCTTTTTCCTACGCATCCGCCCTTCCCACCTGCATGGGGCGCACCCGAACTTCTGAGACCACCGATGTCGTGTTCAACTATCTGCGGCGCTCTAGCCCATCAGGCCAGACTCACCCCGGCTTTAACAGCACGCGAAAGCCGGCCTCAACAAAGTGACGATCGCTCGTCAATGCATCCCGAATTCGCAACTCGCGCATGACGACGAAGCTGGTGCAGTCGGTAAACGAGTAGCCGTGATCGGCGTGTTTGCGGAAGAACGCTTTGGCCGCGAGAAATCGCTCTGGACCGATCCACTCCATACGCAAACCGAAGGAAATCTCAAGGAGTTCAAGGAGACGGTCAGCCACGATGCGGCCCCGCCGTGCGACCGCGAGATTGAGCGTTTCAGCGACAATGTAGTCGGTCGTTATGATCGTCCGCCCAGCCTGCGCCAACTCTCGCATGAGCGGGGCCGTATCGCGATGATGAGCGTCACGCGCGTCAACCGCGGCATACAATGCCGAGGTATCGGCAAAGGCCTCAGGGCCGGCCATAAAGGATGCGGTCGATCTCTTGGTTGGTGAGTTTCCCGCCGGGTCCGGCAGCCGCGAACGTTTCCAGGTTCAATAGTGGATCGTCAGGCGGAATTTTGCGTGCCTTACTCTTCGGCGCCGGGCCTAGCTGAGCAACGGGTTTGCCGTTGCGCGCGATGACGATGCGTTCGCCTTTTTCCGCCCGCGCCACAAGTCGGGAAAGGCGCGTTTTTGCCGCGTGAATATTGATCACAGTCTGTGACATGCCGCAAGTTAGCTAAGTGCAGCGGACTAAGCAAGCATTAGTCCACGGTTGGATGAGGTGCTTCCGCCGCAAAGTTTGACGGCGTACGTACCTTTGAATGTGGCGACCTGCCATCGCTGCGTGGAACATGGTATTGGATTTGGCGCCAATGAAGGCGAATCAAAAATGGCGACCGAACTTTGATCTACTTAAGCGGGATAGCTGGAAGGCGCTTAAGCGTCTTGTTGGTTGGATCGACGATAATCCCGACGGATTCCAGCGCCGTCACGCCTAGAAGCGGTTCTGTTCCAGGAGCGGCGAAGACCACGCGCCCTGCAGTCGTTTCTCCCATGAACTCGATCCGGACGAGACCAAAAGGGTACTCCCTGACGGTGCCGTCGGCTAACTCGTATGCCATTTTCCCTTCTTGCTTGACCCCAAGCTTTTCGAGCTCATCAGACGGAGCCATCGAATGTGTCGCTCCGGTATCTACCAGAAAAAGTGACTCGAACGATTTCTGCGAATCCACCAAGCTTGTGAGTTTGGTTGTGACTTTCGTCAATCCCATACCGCCAGGAAGGTACCACTGTGATCAACTGACCGCAATGTGGCGACGATCCCGGCTACGCATTTGAATTTTTCCTGCGCATCCGACCATCCCTGCACATAGTGCTGTTGGTTGTCGTCAGCGGCGCAATCCAAGCATCGCCGTGATGGCGGCAATTTTGCAGACGCGGGACGTGACGATTCATTACAATGCGCGCCGGCGGCAACGTGGAAAGGGCCAATTGGTAAAGGCAAAATCGAGATCAATATCCTGCACTCCGAGGCAGAAGACGTTTCGATTGAAAAACCGAAGGAGCAGTTCAAGAAAATCAGCGATACGCATTACGAATGGAACTTTGAAAATCTGAAGCCGACACTGGCGGACGACATCCGCATCATCGCGCACTCAAAATATGATTCGTATCCGACAGGTTATTCGGAAGAAGAGAACCGCCGTCACGCTTCGTACATCATTCGCGGACATCAATACTTTCTCGACCACACGGACTACGATGCGACCGCGAGCTCGACGCTCGCGCCACAAGGCAAACGCAACTATGACGCAGTCAACATCAAGGGCGATCCGCAACGAGACCTGCAAACTCCGTGGTGCGAAGGTGCCAAGGACGACGGCATCGGCCAGAGCATTACACTCGATGTAAAACGTCCGCTGCCGTTGTACGGCATTTTGATTCGGCCAGGATATTACGATTATGACAACGCCGAGCCCTGGCAGAAGAACAACCGGGTTGCGGCACTCGAAATCACGCTCAACGACGAGCACACGTTTACAGAAAACATCTCCGACGAACGCTTCCAAAATCCCTACCTAGTCCGGGTGCGCGATTACACGAAACCGGTCAGCAAGATCAAGCTGGTAATCAAAGGAGTGCACCGCGGTACGCAATTTCGTGACACCTGCATCTCGCTGGTGCAGTTGCGGGCCGCGCTTGCTAACAAACCGGAAATTCAACCGGCGCGATGAAGCTTGTCGCTTAACTGGCAATTAGAATGTTGAGTTTTCCCGCGCCACGTGCCTGTAGGTCGCCTCTCCCTCGACAGGGAGAGGGGGAGGGTGAGGGTCGCGCAACAGCGACGACAGAACGAACTCAATTTCGAGGCCCCTCACCTCCCGCCTACGCCAAGCTACGGCGCGGCAGGCAGTCCTCTCCCCTTCTTCAAGGGGAGAGGCGACAACAGCTGCGGCGACTAAGCGACATCAGTCAGTTAGTGTGGAGCACATGCGTCGCGGTGCTGCTGGTTGCCGCCGTCCATGCAGTTACCGCGGCAAATGTCTTGCCGGTCTACATCGAAGACAACCACGCCGGCACGTTCTACTGGCTTGCGCAAAATATCGATCTCGATCAGGCGTATACGCTCATCCTTATCGATGCGCGTAGCGACGCATCGGGCATTTTCGATTCCGATGAGATTCGCCACGCACTTCGCAACGTTTCATCCAAAGGGGCTCGACAAACCCTGCTCGATCAGTGGCGCAGCAAAGGCGATGTCCAATGTTTTAACTGGATCGAGCCGCTCATGCCGGCTCCCATCGCAAAAGTAATTTGGGTGCCAGCCGGAAAGCTTTCCGCGCTCGAAATTCGCCAGCGCACAGAGGAAGCCACTGCACTGCTCGACGGCCATCTCGAAGCAGCGCCCCGGAAGTGTGGATCGCTCCGTGAATCCTATTTGGTCTCTGATTTCCAACATCTCGAAAGACATTTGGCTCCATCCGAGCCCCTGATCGTCACAATCGATCTGGACTATTTCGCCGGGCTTCCTCCGGCAGAACAACAATCAGCATTCGCGCGGATTTGGAATTTCGTGATTGAACGCCCGAATCTTCGAGCGATTACGTTCGCGATCTCGCGTCCCTACTTACAGGATCAGCACGAGACGCATCAGTTGCTGGAGCTCGCCTTGAAGTCGTCTCTTGCGCTGCCGACCGCGCGAATCCAATTCGAACCTTTCCTCACGGTCGCAAACGATCACTCAAGACTCGCGAAGAGATTGATCGTGCAAGGGAAAACACCGCCGCAATTTGAAATCGGGGATGTTTCTCAGGAACTTCGGGCCCGGATTTTATCTGAACGCCAACGCATCATCGTGCGCCACGATCCAGAGCGTTGGCAGCAACTGTTGCGCGACTGGAATGATGAAGCGGCGCGTTTACATCTGGAGATAAAGAACCGTCAGGCTTCCACAGATGAAGTGTGGCGAGTACCCGCACATGAAGCAGCCGAAGTCGAACTTCGCGCCGAGCCCTGGACCACGAAAGTCGAAAAGATCGAATGGTTTGCGCTTACGCCGAAATACATGCGCTGCAACGTAAGCAATCTATCAACCGATCAGGTTGGTTTTGTCGCCAACGCTGCGCCTCGGCCAGCCTGGCAGGAAGTTGCCATTGATCATCACGACTCGGTGCTGCCGATCGCGAAAATCGATGATTTGTTTGATCGGCAATTACATTGTGGCTCGCTGCGGCTACGAGCGCGTGCCGTCGTAGATGGGAAGATTCGCGAGACGCCTATCATGGAGTTGAGGCGATTCGTCGGCAGCGGATTTCGCGCCTCGATCAGCGAACAATTCGGTCTGCCATATCTTTTTGGGAGCGGTGAATTATCAGACGATTCCGGTACCGGACCCGAAACAAAACTTGGCGCCGATTGCGCGAACTTCGTCGTTTACGCGTTGCATAGTAGCGGCCACCGCGTTCCGTGGTCAGACCCGAAGCGACTGCGCGAGAATCTTGATCTTGTCGCGCTAGCAGTGACACCCTACGCGGCGAAAATTACCACGGACGATTTGCAGCGCGGAACGATCGTCCATCTCGGTACACATGTCGCAGCGGTGATGGAGGATCGAGAACCTCTCGGCGTTCTTGATGAAAACGATTTGGTCGCGCATCAACTTTCGGGCGCTCCACAAATGCTGACGCTGGGTCAACTGTTAAGAGAGCGTAAGAAAGATCATTTCGATTTGTTCCGTGTGCCGCCGCCAAAAACCGCCACGACGCTTATGTTTGGCGGCGACGTAATGTTGGGCCGTAGTTGTGCCGACAAGATAGAAAACGGTGTGGATCCGTTTGAAGAAATCGGGCCTTTGCTCCGCAGCTCATCCTTCGCTGCTGCGAATTTGGAGTGCACGATTTCGAATCTCGGCGCGTCTACGCACCCTGCCCGCAGCAGCTTCGCGCAGCGATGCGGGCGCGGTCGATACGCCTTCCGCGCTCCACAACAGTCGGCGCAATTGCTCCGTCGGGCTGGTTTCCGCGCCATGGGATTGGCAAATAATCATGCGCTTGATTTCGGCCCGCCGCATTGCGCGACTGCGCAACGCGTCTACTCGGGGAAAGTATCGAGACGCCAGGGGTTGAGAGAGCAAAACACGGTCCGTATGCTCCGAGCTTTTTCTCTCTGCCAGACGGTAAAAAACTCGCTCTGCTCGCGATCAGCGATGTTGACCGTTCGTCCGGGGCTCAAATCGCCACGGCATCCGACCGAACGAAAGTTGGGGCTGCGATTAGGGATGCCCGGTCGCAGACAGATCTTGTCGTTTGCCTCGTTCACTGGGGAATCGAAAACAGCCAAACAATCACTGACGAACAACGCGAACTAGCCCGCTGGTTAATTGATCACGGCGTCGATGTCGTAGTCGGCTCGCATCCACACTGTGTTCAGCCACTCGATTTTTACCGCGGTCGCCCAATCGCCTACTCGCTGGGTAATCTTGTCTTCGACGGCGCGCCATCGATTACGTCGTGGAATCGGGGCGCGTTACTTCAGGTCGGCTTAAACCAAAACGCAAAAATCTCATCCGCGACATTGCTCCCGATCATTCTTGAAGATGGCCTACCGCGCGTAAGTGTAGCGCGAGCCTCCGGCTTGCGTTGACAACGATCGCAAGCGAGACGCATGCGCTACTCCTTGTCATGGCGCGCGACCTGCGTGAAAATCAAGGCCAATGGCCCTGCGACTGCCGAAACAGAATTATCAAGACATCGAGCGCGTCATCGAACTGGATTTTGTGCGCGCGACGGAAGCAGCGGCGCTGAATTCCCTGCGGTGGCTCGGGCGTGGCGATAAGGAAGCGGCCGACGCAGCGGCCTGCGACGCGATGCGCGGCATGTTCGATCTCATGAACATCTGCGGCGAAGTGGTGATCGGCGAAGGGATCAAGGATGAAGCGCCCGGGATCTTTAAAGGGGAACAACTTGGCACGTGGTACCCGGCTCGCCGGAATTTCACATTGCTATCGATCCGATCGACGGCACGACGAACATCTCCAAGGGCGCGCCGAACTCGATCAGTTGCATCGCGGCAGCGAGTCCCGAAGAAGGCGTGAAAGCGGCGCTGCGCGATATACCTTCATTTTATATGTCGAAGCTGGCTTATGGGCCACGCGTGATCGAATACATGAAGAAACGCGGCGATTCGCTTCACCTCGACATGCCGATTCCCGAGATGCTGGCAATTGTCGCGCACGCGGTGAACAAGCGGGTGCAGGACGTCGCGGTGATGATGCTCGATCGGCCGCGTCACAAAGAAATCGTGGAACAAATTCGCGCCGCGGGTGCCTCATTGCGGATGATCGGCGATGGCGACATCGCCGCAGCCATCGCGCCGTCGTTACCCGACAATGATGTCGATGTTTACATGGGGATTGGTGGTTCACCCGAAGCTGTACTGGCAGCGGCGGCGATCAAATGCCTCGGCGGCGATATGCAATGCAGAATGTGGCCGCGCGACGAGAAGGAGAAAAAAAGGCTCATCGCCGAGGGGTACGAGAAAGATCTCGACCGCGTTTATGCTGCGGACGACCTGGCGAACGGGCAAAACATTATTTTCTGCGCAACCGGCATCAGCGACAGCGCACTTCTGCAGGGAGTGCGAGCGCGCGGAGGGGTGACGGCAATCACACATTCAATCCTCATGCGGGCCAAGAGCAAGACGGTTCGCTTCATTCGAGCCCGGCACAACTTACAGATCAAAACCATCCGGCTTCGGTCAGACAACCGCGAACACGTCATTTGAGCCCCAGGGAGCGGACGGCTTGGGCAGCCGTCGAAGACTTAAGCACGACGGCTGGGAAGCCGTCGTTCCTTGTTGGTTACGTCTGCCTTTGTGCCTTGAGCACCTTGATGGCGTCGCGCAACTCGGCGGCGCGTTCGTAAAGTTCCTTTGCAATCGCCGTTTCCATCTCTCGCTGCATAACCTCCAGTTTCGAAAGCGGTCGCTTCGCTTTGACTTCTTCAAGCCACTCGTCGAGAAACGCGATCTCGGCGCTCTTGGAAGCGAGCTCCGGAAAATTTGAATGCTGCAGGAAATCCACAATGGCTTCGCGACCGCGTTCGATTTCTGTTATGGCATTAGCAAATTTTCCCTGGCCGAGAAAAATCGATGCCTTTGCGCGCGTATTCATCATTAGCACGTAGGGCCGGAATTGTTGAAGACTCCAGGAAAATTCTTCGCGGTCGGTGTGATCGTTAACGAAAGTAAAAAGATCAAGATTACGCTGCGTATCACGCACGACGCCTTCGAAATCATTGATCTGAAACAGACTCAGATAGCGATGGTAATATTGGATGCCCTCCTGTTGTAATTCCGCGCATTGCTCGGGGCTAAGTTCGTAACTGTCGCCTTTCTGCTGCGCCCGTGTGGCGCGTCTTTGGTGATATTCCAGGAGCGATTCGCAATTGTGCGGACGACGGCCGTCCGGGCGACCTCTCATTTCCATTTGCAACACGCCAAGATCCACGCGCAGTTGCAACTTTTCGCGCCCGTCCAGCCCGGTGATTTTGCGCACTTTGATCGTGCCGCTCTCGTAAGGCCAATCCTTCAGGATGGTATTGAGATCCAAGCTCATTGTGCGCAACATCGAACATTCAATGTTCGCTTGTCAATAATTTCACGGCGGCGTGCACATGGGCATTGGCTCCCCGCAGCGATTCGCGAGGACAACAAGAAGGACGCGAACATGGCGCGCTCACAAATTTCCCCTGGTCACTAACGACCGCTCATTTAACTTGGTGCGATGGAAGAACAGATCGAGTCGTTCATCCGTTTTCTCGCGGTTGAGCGTGGTCTCTCTGAAAATTATCAGCTTTCCACTCAAAGATCGGTCGGCGAATTCGCCCAATGGTGCGCTGCCAAAAAGAAGATCACGCTAGCCCGCGGTGTCACTCTCGCCATGCTGAGCGAGTACCTCGCCGACCGTAAGCGCGGCGGCCTTTCGGCGTCGTCGATCAAGCTGATCGTGGTCGCGCTGAAGATTTTCTTCCGATTTCTAGCCGCGAAAGGATTCATTGAACGCGATCCAGCGGAGGCGCTGGCGTTGCCGCGGATTGAGCGTTATCTCCCGGAAACGCTCAACGAGATGCAGGTGGAGCAGCTTCTGGAAAAGGTTGATACGAACGCTGTTCACGGGTTGCGCGATCGCGCGATAATCGAGCTGCTTTACGCAAGCGGGCTGCGTATTTCCGAGCTGACAAATGCGCGGCTAGAGAATTTCAATTTTGAAGAGCGGGTTGTGCGCGTGACCGGCAAGGGAAACAAGACGCGTCTGGTGCCGGTCGGCCGAAAGGCTTGCGAAGCGCTGGCGGCATATCTCTCTACGGAACGGCCGGCGCTTGTGAAGCAACGCACTGGCAGCGAAATTTTTCTTTCCCAGCGAGGTACGAAATTAACCACGGCGCGAGTATGGCAGATTGTGAAGAAACATGCGCAGCGCGCCGGACTGGAACAGAACGTATATCCTCATCTTCTCCGGCACAGTTTCGCGACGCATTTGCTCGGAAACGGCGCGGATCTGCGGATTATCCAGGAGATGCTGGGCCACGCCGACATTTCTACGACCCAGGTATACACGCACGTCGATCAGCAACGGCTTAAGGCGCTACACCGGCGGTTCCATCCGCGCGCGTAGCAGCAAACCGGCTCCCCACTGCCGGAATGTCGCCGGGATTTGTTATTGATCGGCCATCCGTCATCGAGTATCCAGCATCGACTCTCGTGAGGCAGTTGTTTTTATGAAGCGAATCCTGTTGCTTTTAATTGCGCTGACGGCCGCTGCGCTCGCTGGTTGGTACTATTGGAATTTTTTCCAGAAGATCTCCAGCGCGTCGATGGCCGCGCTGCTGCCGCGGGAAACAATTTTTGTGGCAAACGTACCGGATTTCAATCGTGCCCTGGATGATTGGAAGCGTTGCGACATATACCAGCTGTACCGCGAGCCTGCAGTGCAGGATTTCTTGCGTAAACCCCTGGAACAGGTTCCAAAAGGCGATGCGGTATCTCAAACCCTGAGAGAAATCGAACAGCTGGCACCAAAAAATGCCTTCATCGCCTTAACTTCTATCGACAATAACAATCCAAACCTTGTGGGCGGCTTCCGTTTTCATGGGCGTAAGGAAGAAGCGGAACGAATCATTGGCAGAGGGCGCTCGGCGCTGAGGGGGCAAAACTCAGGTCGCAAGACTGAGAGAATGCAATATCAAGGCCATGAAATTGAAGTAACCAAGGCGGGTACATTCAGTATTGCGACGGTTTACGATCCTCCGTGGTTTTTTGCGGCTACTGATGTGCCGGAGCTGCAGCGATTGCTCGATCGTGCCGACCGCCGCGGATCAAATCCGGAAAACAGCCTCGACAAAGACGCCGCTTATCGCGCAGCCATTTCACGTCGACCCTCGAACTACGCGGCATTCTTTTATTTCCAGCCGAAAACTTTTTCGCAAAGGCTTGCGGCATTGCGTGCTGCTGTCGGATCAACTCCCGCGCCCGGCGACGACACGCTGCTCGAGAAAATGCGTTGCGTCGCCGGAGCGATGCGATTCGAGAATGGAAAAATACATGACGTGCTTTTCCTGGGCATGCCAAAGCTTGAGCAGAATGCTACCCTCACGCGTTCTTCGGTGTTGCTGGGAACCAAAGAGACATTTTTTTACCTCGCCATGCTACTCAACCTCGGGGAAAAAATGGACACGCTGAATCAAGCGGCGACTTTCGCGGGAACGAAAGCTTTTCAGGCGCTTAGCGACAGCGGCATCACCGCCGCCGATTGGAAGGCGGCATTCGGAACCGAGCTCGGGTCGTTAGCGGATTGGCCTTCAGACGCCCATTGGCCGTCATTGCTTGCGACGCTACCTGTGACCGATACAGCGAAGGCTGCGAAAATTGTGGAAACCCTCGTACACTCCGACGACGAAGGAAGCTGGTTGCAAACAGAGAAAGACGGCGTCCGGTATTTCTCAAAGCAATCGGTTGCCAGTTTCGTCGCGATCACCCCAACGATTGCCCTATCCGATCGAATTCTGATCGTGGGGTTGAATCTGGCGTCAGTTGAAGAGGCAATAAAACGAAGCGCTAGCGGCTCGCGTGATCTTGAAGAGTCCGAAACTTATAAGGCAGCCGCGCGCCTGTTGCCTGCGCCGACGAATTTTTTTGCCTACATAGACACGGCGCTGTTGTATTCGCGGCTCGATGCTACGCTGCGCCCGATGCTCTTAATGGCCGGGGCATTCGTTCCAGCGGTCGCGAGCTCTATCGATCCAAGCAAGCTTCCCTCCGCGGAAGTCATCACCAAGCATTTGAGCCCTATTGTCTCTTCGCAGCGATACGACGGCGACGGTTACATAGCTGAGTCAATCGGACCCATTACTTTGGATCAACTGGGAATTGGCGCTGCCATTCTAAGCAGCTTCGGGGCCGCCACGCGGCGAACTGGTTCGAGCGCTTTTCCCATGGTGTCGCCGCCGTTATCCAGCCCAACGCCCACGCCCTGAAAATCCCGGGTTTCTGGCGTTCAAAGCCGGAAAATTTGGCAACATTCGATCTGACTGCTGTGCCACTTCGGCTCGCTTTGATTTCCTAACGAAGGCAGAAGAAAACTGCTGCAATTTGTCAAAAATCTGTTATTTTGTCGGCCCTTATGGCTATTCTAAAGAAAAATGCATTCTCCCGTCGTGTTCCTGATCTGGTAACCGAGGAGCTGGTCGCTGTCCTCTCCAAGCGTTCTTCGTTTGAGTTTAAGCAGTTGTTCGACATCGTGCACGAGAATCTCCGGGCGCGAAATGCTGCCAGCGGCGGCGAGGAAATGCTACGCCTGCGAGCCTACGAGAAATTGCAAAATCTCGTGGCACGTGGTGCGGTCAAAAAGAATGGGAAGAAGTATAAAGGTTTGCCCTCAGCTCTTGCTCAGGCGATTGCTCAGCAGAATGGTCATTTGGCCGGCGTAAGGTAGGTTGGTCTTTCAACGCGAACCGGCTTCAGACGAAGTCTCCGAATGCTGCGCGACTATTTGCCGGTCCTCCTGCAAATCATCGTTGCCGTTTTGTTCGCAGGTTCCGCTCTGCTAGTCAGCATCCTCGTAGGAAAGCGCGGAAGGCGAACTCGGGCCAAAGACACCGCCTATGAGTGTGGGATGATTCCACAGGGCGAACGGCAGCCGCGCTTCAGCGTTAAGTTCTATCTGGTGGCGATGCTTTTCATCCTGTTCGACCTCGAGATCGTGTTCATGTATCCCTGGGCAGTCGTTTACCGCGACTCGATCAAACAAGGCAGCACGATCTTCTGGAGCATGCTGAGTTTCATTGGGATCCTGATGATCGGCTACGTGTACGCGCTCAAAAAAGGCGCGCTCGATTTCAGAAAGTAACGCTCTGAGCCGTTTCTCGGCGCTGCCCTACCCGTCAAGGGAATCGCTCGTACAAAGATCGTAGAGTCGTCTGCCGACGGACAATTCCCCGGCTCATCACGACTCGTTTTACCAAGGATTGATTTCCGTCGACAGCCACATTGCTCGGAAAGTACGACCAGTGAATTGGTCCACGTCGGTTTTCGCTCGTTTAATTGGCATATTGATCTCCGCGTCTTAATTCTTGTCCCAATGACCGAAGGAAGCCGCGCGCCGAATTTTTTGCCCGCCATCGCGCTGCTTGGCGTGCTTCTGTGGATATTTACGACCACCGGCGGACGACAGGTCTTTGTGAATGAGATGCTCAGTGAGGCTTACGATTCTCAGGCTGAACATCTACTCCGAGGTGATCCAGGAGTAGACGTTGGGGCGATCCGCCACGAGGCCATGATCGTGAACGGCAAGACGCGCATGTACTTCGGGCCGTTTCCTGCTTTTTTACGGATCCCGCTAAATTTTGTTTATCCAAACGGGCGAGGACACTGGTCGCGCATCACCGGATTTTGCGCTGGAATGATCGCCCTGGCAGCATTTGCCGGACTCATCCGATTGGCATTGCGGTCCTCTCCACTGTCGAGTGGTTGGAAAACTTGCCTCGGAAATGCGTGTTTAGTTGGGTTTGCGCTCGGCTCGCCTCTTCTCCTGCTGCTGGGAAACCTTTCGATCTACGATGAAGCGATCATCTGGGCACTGGCCTGGTCTCTGGCCGCTCTTTATTTTGCCTTACGATCTCGAGAAACGGAAGCGTCCGCATTAACACGCTCTCTCGTTGCCTTCTCTTTTTGCGCAGGCGCCGCCTTGCTTTCCCGGGGGACTTTCGGTGTGCCGCTTCTCCTGATTGCGCCTGTTCTTGCCCTGCGTGCATTGCCCAGAGACCGGATACGTAATCTCGCCGCGCTCTTTCTGCCGCTCGGGGGGGCATTGCTATTTTATCTCCTCCTTAGTTACGCAAGATTTGGCAACTTTCAGGGGACAAGCTTTGACCATTACATCAACACCGATCAGCGACGATTTACGCAAAAGCATGGGTTTTTTCGCCTCGAGCGAGTGCCTTACAGCTTCGCGGACTATTTCATCTTACGCCATCCCGAGTTCCAACGGGCTGCTCCGTTTCTTAAGGCGCGGCGGCATCCTTACAATCATCCCACTCTTTATGCCATGCCATTCAGCGAAACATACTCATCGCTGGTTTGGTACTCATCCTGGATCCTGCTTGGCGCCGTTATCGGGGTGGCAGTTTTGCTTCGACCTGGAGGGTCCGACGCAGTAAACCGCATAATTGCCGCGATTCTGTTCGTTCAGGTTATTCTTATCAT
The DNA here is from genome assembly GCA_963753675.1 of uncultured Verrucomicrobiae bacterium. Taxonomy (GTDB): domain Bacteria; phylum Verrucomicrobiota; class Verrucomicrobiia; order Chthoniobacterales; family UBA10450; genus Udaeobacter. The sequence continues at coordinate 155,139 of CAVWCZ010000005.1, forward strand.
GTCGGTCCCTGGCATCATTCAGCGTTACGCCGCGGAGTTTTATCCATTCCTTGTTTTCGCGTTCCTTTTTTTTCTGCAGAACGGTCGGGCAGTGTTCAAATTGCGATACCTGCTTATCGGGTTGGTCGCCGTGTCGATTGTTATAAACTCCCTGTCAACGGTATCCTGGCTTGTCGACGCGGACCTGAACGTGCCCCAGAAAACGCGGAACGAGTGGAAGGCATTTCTGGGGAGAGACTCGCCGCATTAAAACAGGATAGATGGAGCTGTTAGCCTTGTTAGGCGCATATTTTTTTCGAAGACTCAAAGATGCGCAAGATCCCTCGTGGTAACATTTCCCTCACTCGGCAATCGTAATTGGCGCGTTGCGAATAGTTGCTATCGAAACGCTGCCCTGTGAATTCGACTGACTTTCTGATCTTAGGCGGCGGTATCATTGGGCTTAGTGTCGCGCGCGAGCTGAAACGTCGTTTTCCGGATACTGACGTAATGTTGCTGGAAAAAGAAGTTGCGTGTGGCCTTCACGCCAGCGGTCGAAACAGCGGCATAATCCATGCCGGATTCTATTATTCCGCAGACAGTCTGAAGGCGAAGTTAACGCGGGTCGGCAACCTGGCGATGATCGACTATTGCGAAGCGAAGACAATTCCACTGAAACGATGTGGTAAGCTCGTGGTTGCGAGGGAAGAGGACGATCTGCCACGATTGGACGAATTGCTTCGCCGCGGCTGCGCTAGCGGCGTCCCGTTGGAGAATGTGACCGAAGAGGAGGCGCGGGAAATCGAGCCGCGAGTGAAAACCCACCGACGCGCCATTTTCTCACCCTCGACCGCATCGGCCAATCCGCGGCGCGTGATAGAAGAAATGATCGAAGACGCAAAAAAGGAAGGCATCACAATCCGCACCGGTGTTCGTTATTTGCGATCTAAAAACGGCGTGGTTGTGACGCCGCAAGCGAGCTTCACCGCGGGCCATGTAGTCAACGCGGCTGGACTTTATGCAGACAAGATCGCTCTTGATTTTGGCTTTTCGGAAAGATATCGCATTCTTCCTTTCAAGGGGCTTTATCTTTATTCGGACGAGCCCCCGAATGCATTCCGCACGAACATTTATCCCGTGCCTGATCTGCGAAATCCGTTTCTCGGCGTCCACTTCACGGTGAGAGAGGATGGACGCGCCAAAATCGGACCCACGGCTATTCCAGCTTTGTGGCGCGAGCAGTACCGGGGATTCGATAATTTCAATTTCGGGGAGTCTATCGAAATCCTCTTTCGCGAGGCCGGGCTTATGCTGTCGTCGACCTTCGACTTCCAGAAGCTGGCTCTCGAAGAGGTGCAAAAGTGTTCACGGCCCTGGCTGGTCGCCCTGGCATCAACCCTGGCCCACGGGGTGCGACCAGAGAATTACAACCGATGGGGCGAGTCGGGAATCCGCGCCCAGTTGCTCGATATTAAGAGTCGAAAGCTGGAGATGGATTTCGTCATCGAAGGCGATGAACATTCGACGCATTTACTCAACGCCGTCTCTCCCGGGTGGACTTGCTCCATTCCGTTTGCTCGCCATACCGTCGATCAGATTGAGACGGCGATCGGCTAGCACCAAGTTTAAAAGCGCTTCATGCCGCCGCCCCCAACTGATCTACAGGTGTCACTTCACGCTTCGGCCGGTAGAAAATGTAAAGCAATCCGCCTAGTAAGCACATCGCCAGGATCATGGCAAAAATGACGAAGGAAGTGGCTATCGCTCGCTCACTGTCGGCCCCGGCGATTACGCCCAGGAAAAGCACGAGCAAGTACTCACGAACTCCGATGCCGGCGATGGTAATCGGGAGGGCGTTTGCCGCAAGCACGATCGGGACAAACGTCGGCCAAATTAGTAATGGACTGCGGATGCCAACGGAAAGACCGGCAAGATAAAAGATGCCGCAGTGGATTAACTGGGTGATCAACGCCGCGCCAAGTACTTCCGCAACCACCAATTTGTTATCGCATATTATGCCCCATATGCGGGCCGCTTCATCCCGCAATGAGCGCGCCGGACGAAGGCGAAGACGCTTTTCAAACCATCGGTGCGTCGGGTGGCCGGCGAGGAAAAAGAGAACACCGCCGACGCAGGTAAAGCCACCAGCCAAAATCATTCCGAGTGCTATCCACCGCGTCTGGGATGAACCTGACATGAGCGACCATTGCCATGGAACGCAGAACGCGGCCAACAAAAGAACGCTAACTAAACCGATAAACCGATCCAACAGCACAGTCGCGCATGCTTCCCCTACCCGACCTGGCGCAAGACGGGAAACGTAAAGCATCCGCGTGACATCGTCCCCAGTCGAGCCTGGCAGAAATACGGAAAAGAATTGTGCAATCGGGACAACGCAAGTGAGCGATTTCACCGGGATATGAATACCGAGAATCCTTAAAAGCCGGTTCCATCGCCAGCCTGCGATAACGATAGTAACCAACCATAAGAGCAGCCCGACAACGATCGGAATACGACGCGCATCGCGAACCCTCAACCAGACCAGATAGGCGTCCGTGCGATGAAAGAGCCATGTGATGATGGCGACGGCCAAGATTATCTTGCCAATTAGGAAAGCCGTTTGTTTTGCATTCATCGCGAAGGTCCGTTCCAATTGCGCACTCGTAGCGGGCAGGTCGACGAACCTTAGAGCAAAGCTACTCGCGAGGAGAAGCAAAGAGCTATTGCCCGAATAACATGATGTTTATTCGCCGCCGAAAGATTTCAAATAGGGTGTGTCCGGTAGAAACAATATTTCTGATATGGAAAGGGGAAGCGCCGCGTCCCTTGTTGGTATGGCGAACGCGCACAGGAACCTGGACGTAAGTTGCGCCCTGCTGCAGTAAGAGCGTGATCATATCGGCCTGAAAACCGAATCCATAGGCATAGGAATGCCAGCGAAGAACATTGTAACGCAGATGCACGGCACAGCCGTTGTAGTAATTAATGGAATAACCGCTCACCAAGTTTACCAGGAAAGTGTAAAGATTGGATACCGCGACGCGGCTAAAACTTTTTCCAGTAAGCTGCTCATGGAAAGGAATAATGATATCAGCCTTTCCCATCATCTTGAGTATCCGGACTACCGCTTCTTTTGGCTCGGCATTATCTCCCCCGATAAACCGATAATACTTGCCTCGCCCCAGAAAGGCGCCGTTCACATAAGTTCGAGATAGACCAAGATTTTTTGGGTTCTTGTGCAAACGGATCGGCAGTGACGGATTCTCGCGGCAATACTGATCCACCAGTTCGCTCGTTTTATCGGTCGATCCGTCGTCTATGACGATGATCTCATACGAACAGCCCACCTCAGTCACTGCATCGACGATCACGTCCAACGTGCCGACAACATTTTTTTCCTCATTCTTGCACGGAACACAGATTGTCAGATCCAATGAGTTTACCAGGATGGGATCTAAAAGTTCCGCTTCCTCGGACGATTGGTGAGGCTCAATCGAAGAAGACGCACCCATAATCTCCGGAGTAACCACAGCGAGCAAAAATCCATTCCCATTCCTGAGGCGTGAAGATGCATTCGCAGGTGAGCTGCCAATACAACAGGTTCACCTTCTCGCGCTCATCCCGATAGGAATCCATCACGATGTATTTATGCTTCTTACCAACACGCTCGATTTCCTTTAGCGCTTTCTCCAAATCATAGATGCGCAGGTTATGAAGTGTGTTGATCGAGACAACGAGATCGAACGTTTGGTCAGGATAAGGCAGTGAAACAGCGTTGCCGACCCTGAGGCGGTCTTTAACCTCCGGCATGGCGTTCGCAATGGCATACTCAGAGATATCTATTCCAACAGCATCAGCGCCAGGCAACACTTTCATGAAGTCGTGGACGAGAAAGCCCTTGGCACAACCGATGTCGAGAATGCATGCATCACTCTTGAGATCGTAGTGCTTGATCATGGCCTCGGCGACCGGCAGCCAACGGCCATCGTATCGAAATCCGCCGTAACCATATTTGCGGTCCCCGTCAAAATAATCGAAGCCGAACTGCTTTGAGATCGTTGCGCATTCAGCTTTATCCGATTCAGTGACCCGGGCGACGTAGTTCCGCCTGGCTGCGTTGTGGACTTTCAGAATGAAATCGATGTAAGCCATCAGTCCCGCTTCGACGATTATTTCAGAGTAGCGAGCTCGCGGTAGATAATGGATTCATCCAGCTCGTGTGCGGTCCAAAGCTCGCGTTGGTTGCCATAAAAGTGAATGAACTCGTCCTTGAGCGAAAATGTCTTCAAGGTGCAATTAGCGCGCACGTCCCAGGCCAGCTGCTTGAGTTGAGCTCCTAGTCCACCGATACAGGAATGCTCCTCGATTACGGCGACGGTACTGAACCTGGCGAGGATTTCGGCAAGTCCTTCGCGGTCCAGCGGCTTGAGAGTATGGACACCTACCACGGCAACGCTCGTGCGATTTTCTTGTTCGAGGCGGTCAGCTATATCCAGGGCCATCTTGGTAATCGGACCATAGCAAAGCAGGCAAAGGTCCCTTCCATCTTTCAGGCGACGGATTTTGCCGAAAGTAAACGGGTCCGGAGCCTGCGTGGTCAGGTCTGGTTCTCCGGCCTTGCCGAGCCGCAGATAAACTGGGCCAGGCAAGTCAATGCACGCGCGCGTGGCAGCGGTCGTCTCGGCGGGGTCGCACGGGGCGATGATAGTCATGTTGGGTAGCGCGCTCATCACCGCGATATCTTCCTGAGTATGATGCGTCCCCCCAAGCGTGGAGTACGTCACGCCGCCCCCGATTCCGACCAGCTTAACGGGCAAATTTTGGTAGCAACAATCGACGCGGACCATTTCAAATGGCCGGTAGATCGTAAACGTAGCAATCGTATAAGCGAAGGGGATACAACCGCGCAGCGCCAATCCCGCGGATACGCCCACCATTACTTGCTCTGCAACTCCGACGTTTATGAACCGTTCCGGGAATTCTTCTTGAAAAGCCGCGGCACTGGCCACGGGTGAAATATCCGCTACGACAAGAAAGAGCCGGGGGTCGGTCTTGGCGAGTTCGTAGAAGGTGTTGGCAAAGGTATTTCTCATGGGGAAGCGGCGTCGAGTTCCTTCAGTGCCGCTTGATATTCTTCGGCACTCGGCGAGCGGTAGTGCCACACAGGCACATTCTCCATAAAGCTTACGCCTTTGCCTTTGGTGGTCCTCGCAATCAGCATAAAAGGTTTCCCCCCGGATCGATTCGTAATTGCCGCGTGAATCGCAGCGGGATCATGGCCGTCCACCTGCACAGTTTCCCATCCGAAGGCTCGCACTTTGTCGAGAACAGGATAAAAATTGGGATGCACTTTGCTCGTTTGCCCAAGGGATTGGAAATCGTTCAAGTCCAGGACACCAACGATTCGCGTAATGCCGAGAGTGGGCGCGAGCATCATCGCCTCCCAAATGGAGCCTTCCTGAAATTCACCGTCGCTCATTACGACGAAAACGACCCGATCAGCACGCCGCACCTTATCGGCTGCGGCCATCCCAACGGCGAGATTCAAACCATGCCCGAGCGATCCAGTGGAAGCCTCGATTCCAGGGAGACCGTAATCCGGGTGTGTGGCAAATCGTCCTCCCGGCTTGCCGTAAAGATCCAGCTCGGCCCTGGAAACGATTCCTAAGGATTCGAGAACGGCATATTGCGCGAGAGAACCGTGACCCTTGGACATGATGAAACTGTCGTCGGCATTCAGTCCGCGATCCCTGCGTATAAGTCCGTAGTAAATCGTATCCACAATTTCCATGCAGGAGAAAGCGGGCGCCATGTGCAAGGCGCTAACGGTTTGCGAAATGTCGAGGATGCGTCGGCGATGCTGCCGGCAGCGGGCACGCGCGGCGCTCACATCGAAGGTGCCTTTGTTCGTCATGGCGGTAGCAAGTGGTTTGCGGACTCGAACGGGGCATTGACCCGCTTTTGCGCGGCCAGAGCTAGGTCAAAAACCTCAGTGAGATACGACTGCCTCGGGAGCGATTCTACCTTCCAGCGGTCGATAAACTCAAGACCTTGCCCTTCCCGACAAGCCACGGGCTGCAGGCCATCATAGTTTTCCCAGAAAAACAAAAGGGTTCCCCCTTCGATCGCGAGGCGAATTAACGGACGCAGGTTGTGACATCGATAGCAGGTTTCCTCTTCCATTTCGCGCGCAGCGCACTCCCGCGGCGTTTCGCCCCGTTCGACATGACCACCAGGAAAAACCCAAAGCCCCGGGTCAGAGATGGTCGAAATATCATCGCGATGCTGAAGAAGTGCGGCCCCATCGTCACGCAACAACACTACTCCCACGACTTGGTGAATGCTTGTTTGCGGAGAGGTAATCACAAAAAGAGAAAAATCATTCAGCCCTGGCGACGCTGTGTCAACAACCACGGCATTTGGGATAGTTCGGTCACGAATCAAAGATAACTGCGGATCCCGGCACTTAGCGGGGAAAATTTGAATTGACCGATCGCCGCGGAAAGTCTGGAGATGTCATAGCGCATGTCAAAGCTCCTCTCCGCATTCGCGGGAAGATGAACGACTTCGAAGTCACTCCCGAGCGCTTTGCGGATAGCTTCCAAAATTTGTAACAGCGAAGCACTCGTACCGGTCGCGACATTGAACGTCCCGGACACCTTACGCGTGACAACGCGTTCGACCACCTGGCAAAGATCCGGAGCAAAAACGTAATCCCGGAGCACCCTGCCATCACCGTGAATGTACACCTTCCCCTCTTTGCGGATGCTCGCGATGAATCGGCCGATGACGCTCCTGTCCTTCCGGGAGAATCCAAAAATTCCCGGGATGCGCAGAAGGCAGGTCGGAAACTTCGAAGCGAGTTCCTCCCGCACGATCCATTCACTTGTGGATTTCGACAATCCGTACCAGGTGTCGGGGTCGACCGAAGTCGCTTCGGTCATCGGCAACCTTGGCGCTCGTCCATAGACGTCGACGGAACTGAAATAGACCAACGATTCAACGTTCGCGTCACGTGCGCCGGAGACGAGGTTCCAAGCCAACTGGACATTGTCGAGAAACGCGGAATAGGAGTTGTCGACACTCTTGTTCACCACCGCCAAAAAAATAATCGTGAACGGCTTTCCACCGAGGCTTGTGAAAAGATTGCGCGCCGAAGAGGAGTCCAAAAAATTGCACTCCGACGATCCGACAGCTACGACCGCGGCGCCCTGGGCTGAGAAATGCTGGGAGAGAAATTCGCCAACGTAACTGTTCTTTCCGATTATGAGAACATTTCGGCCTTCTAGCGATCGGGAATTAGAGGGCTGCGCCTTCATCTACGTTTTTCCGGCCGAATTTTGGGAGATGTTCAGTTCCCAAGGCGATAATATTCGAATCCGAGATCGCGGCATCGAGCCTCGTCGAGGACGGCATAAGGATCGATTATGACGCGGCCCCGGAGCACTTTTCGTAGGTCTTTTATCGGAACCGAAGCGTAAGAACTCCATGGCGTCATCACGAGAAGAGCGTCTGCGCCCTCGGCGGCCGAAAGAGGCGACGAAAAAATCGTGACGTGCGGAAATTCAGCAGCGTCGATTTGAGCGACAGGATCGTGCGCGCGTATGCGGTGGCCGCGCAATGCGCGCATTAGTTCGACGGAAGGTGAGTTTTTTGTCGAGTGCGTATCCGCTTTGTAAGCAATACCCCACATCGCTAACACGGCTGGCCGTTCCTTACTCGGGAAAGCGCGTTCAATCTGACGAATGGCCCAATCACGGCGGTGGCGGCTGTTTTGCTGCCAGGCGGTCACGATACCTGCGTCAGTGCCGTGACGGGCGGCGAGAGATTGCACCGTAACCAGATCGCGCTCCAGGTTTCCACCTGCAATGCCGAGCCCGGGTTTCAAATAAGCGTGAGGCCCAATCCGTTGATCCAAACGGAGTGCCGGGACGATCTCGTTCCAATCGGCGCCAATCGCCTCACAGATTTCGGCCAGGGTATTGGTGGTGGTAACGGTTGAGACGAGGAAGAAATTGATCGCTATTTTTGCGAGTTCAGCGCTTTCCAAACCCATGACGAGCACTGGGCAATTGAAGGCTGCATGCCATGCTTGCAACGCCGCGGGGAGTGACCCATCGGGGTCGTTAGCCCCTACGATGAAGCGCTCCGGTTGCATCGCGCGCTCGATCGCCCGACCAAAAATCAGCGTCTCGACCTGGTAGTAGAAGTCGGCAGCCGAAAGCTCGCGGAGTTCCGAGCTGAGCTGCCGCGTGTAACCAGGCGCAACCTGGCTGAGGAGGACTGCAATCGTGCCCGGTGAAAGCTTTGGGGCGGTCGCGTGGATGAGTGCGGTGAGAGGGCCGGGGTCGCTTTCGTTGCGGTCGTTGGTGTGTACATCGAGCGAATAAAAAACAAGTTCACACTCGGCCAGCGCGGTTTCATCGGATGTGTAACGGATCCGATGGCGATGTTGAGCGAATAACTCCCCGAACCCCGCTTCCTCGACGGGAAATTCTCCAGCAGCGCATCGCGCCGTGAGCATGGCGTCGGGGTCATAAGCCACTACGTCAAACCCCTTCGCTGCCGTGGCGAGACTGTAACTCAGGCCAAGATGGGAAAGTCCAACGAACCCGATCATCTTTCTTTGGCTTGTGAAGTTTCAGCGCACATCGCGGCAATCCCTTTGCGCCACGGCGTAAAAGTGAAACCTGGAAACGCGCTGAGCGCATCGCTCGGCGTAAAAGGGCGCAGGCCGTTGTGCGGCATCGGTCCGCTGCGTGGAGAACTCTTGATCGCCACAGGCGAAGTAAACTGCGCGGCAATAAATTCGGCTAAAGTACGGAACGAAACGACCTCGCCACTGACTGCGTTCACGACGCCGGTGCTGCAGTGAAGGCCAATTCGCAGAACCAACTCTGCAATGTCGGCCAGCGCCACATGGTCGCGCCGTTCCTCGCCTTCACCGAAAAGGAAAAGGTCTTTTCCCTCAGCCGCAAGACGTCGGAAGCGATTTGGGCCGTAACCGTCATGCGGATCGTCGATGCCGTAGGTGAGCGTAGGACGAACAAAAGTTAGAGGTCCGGAAAATTCGCTCTTCAACATTACTTCGCGCGTCAGATGCATAGTTCCGTGAAGGCTACCCGGCTCGGCGCAGGAAGATTCGGAAATCGGTTCGGCCGAATCTTTGTAGACGGCATCGGAGCTGATATAAATGACGTGTGCGACCGGCCGATCCTTGAGAGCCACGCACACGGCCTCGCCCATGCGGATGTTTGCGATCAACATCGCCACGTTTTTAACCGGGGCGTGGGCGGAGACGAAGACGAGCACATCGTCAGGGCGCAATTCTTTTGTCAGCCGGGTTGCGGCATCGGTGGCGAGCAGATCGCAGGACCCGCGGCCGAGTGCGAGCACTTCAATTCCCTCGGAGCGCAGGCGGCGCGCGATGGCCCCGCCAATGAAACCGCCGGCTCCAAGCACGACGGCGCGAGCAGGTTTGCGCGGCGATTGGTGAATATTAGTGATCATGGATGAACCTGCTCGATCGATCCGTCGAGCTCTCGAATTTTCTCATGAATCCAAAGATCATTCTCCAGATTCGTGCCCGCGGTGTTGCAAAGCGCCAGAAAATGATCGTATTCGAGCTGCCACGTCGGGTCAGGCTGCTCAAGAACCTCGACGGTCTCTTCCGGTCGTCCGCTCGGCAGGACGCGCTTGCGAATTGTCAGCGTGCTCGGGCCCCACTTACACAGGCAATCGATGTGCGCGCTGCCGAGTTCGCCGAAAAGATCGAGGCGGAAGGTATTTCGCCACGATAAAAGTGTCGCCTCCATTTCGAGAACGGGCTTACCGCGGTAACCGAAGAGAACGTGATCGGGCGCCTTGTTCTCAAAACGATCCGCGCACCACAACTCGCCCGCGTCCGCATGCGGACCGAAAAGAAAATGTGACATGTCGAGCATATGGGACCCGAGGTCGGAGAAGACGCCTAAACCGTTGTCGCGCCATGCAGAGTTGCGGACGTCTCGAGCTGTTCCATTGCCGTAAAAGAATTTTGTGAGGTAAATCCGGCCGAGGTTTCCGGAATCGAGAATTTGTTTGAGCCGCGCGATGTGCGGTTCGAATCGATGGTTATAAGCCGTGTAGCATGCAACCTTTTTTGCTCGGGAAAGTTGAAGCAACTCGCGAATCCGGGCAGGCGATGCGAGCAGCGGTTTTTCGACCAGCGCTTGTTTCCCATTGCCCAGAAGGTGCCGAAGGATCGCGAATTTTTCCTTGTCTGGAACGCAAACACAAGCCGCATCGTATGTTTCAAGGGGCACCTCTTCAATTCGCTGAAAATCGACATCCGACGCGACTGGATCGACCACTGCTACCACATGTTCGCCGGCAATCGCGCGGCGTTTGCGCCCCTGCACCCCGAGACCGATGATCGCTAATCTCATTCGAAGCGCGAGCGCTTTTCCAACGCATTGAGCTTCTTGAGGACGTCTTCGGGCTTCACCGGTTTATTGCCATCGTGCTCACAGGCCACGGCTGCCGCGAGCGCGCCAAGAATCGAGCCAATCACATTCGACTCGGAGGCGACCATTGAAAGCGCGGCATAGGAAAGAAGGGCGTCGCCGGCGCCTACGGCATCAACCACTCTGTCCGCAAAGCTGTCGACGGTGAAGAACGCGCGCACTTCGTGGCTGGGAGCGCGGTAAGTGATGATGCCGCGTTCGCCAAGCTTCAGGATCAGCAATTTGCACCGGGCCCTTTTGTAGAGGTCGAGTGCCATCGGGCGAACAGTGGAATCCTGATCGCCAAGGGCGAATCGTGCCTCGCGCTCGTTCGGTGTGATTAAGTCGAAACCCTGAAACTCGAGAATGTTGCCCCAGCGATTGGCGACCTGGCTATCGGCCACGCGCATCGCACCCGCCGGTATGGCGTCTGCGAGTTCCGGGATTGTGACCTTGTTAAAGATGCCGTGCCGGAAATCGCTGAAAACAACGACGTCCACCTTATGTTTGGCCAGCTCGTCCTTCAGCGCGTGCACCTCGTGTTCCGAGATGGGGCGATTATCGAGCTTGTCCACCTTAAGCATTCGGTAACCGTTGGTGATGAACGCGTTTTTTTGCGTCGTCGGCCGCGTCGGATCGATGACCGCGCGGCATTCGATGCCGTTAGCCTCCAAATCCTTCAAGACAAAGTCCTTTAGTCCGTCGTCGCCGAGGACCGTAGAAAAAACCACTTCGGCACCTGCCTGCCGCAAATGTTTTGCCACGACTGCGGCGCCGCCGGGAAAATCCACCTCACGTTCGTGTTTCACGCTAAACGTCGGCGTTTTCGCGGTGCCGCCAACCAGCGAGCAGTAGATATAAGAATCCACGATAGTATCACCGACTACGTGGACCTTGACCCCTTTCAGCTTCGCCAAAGCGTTCTTGAGGTCCCCGAAATCGAGGCCCTCCGAATGGAGCAAGGCCAGGAGCTTTTCCGTCGCCAGATTCGGAGGAGTGGTCTCAATAATCGCTGACGATGAGAGAACGAGGTCGCCGGGGGTGAAAAGGAGCTCGCCTCCATAGGATTCGATCACCGAAATCTCTTCTCGCGTCTTGGGGTGGATTCCTTGCTCGGAATACTCGTAGCCTTTCGCAAAAAAATCCGGCTGGATGAATTTCAGATTCTCGATCGGCGTCTCGTTATCGTCGATGATGACGTAATCAACGCACTCAAGAGCGGCGAGATTCATCGCGCGCAAATCCTGGGGTACGAAAGGACGGAAGTTCGCCTTGTTGATGTGCGAATCGGAGGTCAGGCTCGCAACCAGGACATCCGCGTGATCCTTGGCATACATCAGATGCCGAATGTGACCCGGATGCACCAGATCGAATGTGCCGTGGCACATGATAACTTTATTGACCCGCGGGCGCGGTCCGATTGCTTCACGCAGTTGCTGGAGGGTCTTGATCTTCCGACGAAACGTATTTTCCTTCGGAGGAATGTTCATGCCTTCTTACTTTCGAGAAACGTAAACCAGTTCTTCGTCGCCGTGGAAATCGACGACGGGTCCCAAACCGGGGCCTGACGCCAGTAATCGAGGTTCTTCAGCATCTCCCCGATTCCTTCCTCGAAAGCTACCCGCGGTTTCCAGCCAAGTTCCCGCTCAATTTTGCTAATGTCCGCCCAGGTGCAATCCGGTTCTCCCGGCCTTTTGGGCAGACGAACGACTTCGCCACCGCCGAGCAATTCGATCAAACGGTTAACGGTTTGCGGATTGCCTGCGCCCAGGTTGAAAACTTCATTCACACGATCGGTGGTCGCTGCCAGAAAAAAAGCGTTCGCCACATCGGTGACGAAAAGGAAATCGCGCCGCTGCGTCCCATCGCCGACAAGCGTGAAGGGTTTGCCGGCAATTTTCTGCGCGAGGAAAACGCCGAACACCGCGCCATAAGCTCCTGAAGTTCTGGACCGTGTTCCGTAGGCGTTAAAAATGCGGATCGAATTCACCGGCAGGCGGTAAACTTTGCCCCAATGCAGCACTGCCTCTTCGCCCATGTATTTGCTCAGCGCATAGGGATACTCGGGCCGGATTGGAGCGTCCTCGCGTGTCGGCACATCGGCGAGGCCATAGCAGGAGGATGACGCGGCATAAACCAGCTTTCGCACGCTCGCGTGCCGGGCGCACTCCAACACCTTAACCGTCCCCATCACATTTGTGGACAGATAATCGACTGGTTTGTCGATCGAAGGGACGATGTCGCCGATACCGGCGAAATGGAAAATATATGCGGCGCCCGCGAAGAACTCGTCATCGGGAGCGAGATCGCGAATATCGCGCGTTTCCACGACCAGATTGGCATCATCCTTTCGATGAGCGAGATTCTCGAGCCGCCCGCCGATAAGATTGTCCACGACGTGGACGCGAAAACCCTCGTCAAGCAACCGGTCCACCATATGGCTGCCGATAAAGCCGGCCCCTCCGGTGACAACTGCGAGTTTAGGCAGGCTCATTTTGAGGCCGATCCTATCTCAAGCCAAAGGCTTTGACCGTTCTCACATTGATAAACGCATCATCATTCAATGTGTCGCCCGCAAATTTTCGAATCTTGAAGGCTTGGCAAAGGTCACGCACGGCATCCTCTATTGTCCGCTTCGGCTCCCAGCCCAGCTTTTCGGCGATCTTACGCGAGGTGATCCGGTACGAGCGGAGGTCGTCACTGGTTGTGCGTTCGATCCGAATCGGCTTCTTTTCAGGAAATTCTTCCTCCACGATCTGCTTCGCGATTTGTGCCAGCTCGTTCACTGTCTGGTTCTGATAACCGACGTTAAAAATTTCACCGGCGATCTTTTCGGCGGGAATCTCGAGCAATTCGACGTAAAGCTCGCAGACATCCTCGATATGAATGTTCGGACGCTGCTGGTCCCCGCCAAAAATGGTGATGACGCCTTTATTGTAGGCGTGGTTGGTCAGAATGTTTACTGTGAGATCGAACCGCATCCGAGCAGAATAGCCGCAAACGGTCGCCGGCCGAACAGTCACGCACGTAAATTCCGGGGATTGGTGCCGGAAGAGGAGTGGTTCGCAGAGACCCTTGTATTTGTTGTAGTCGGTCAGCGGCACGAGCGGATGCTCCTCGGTCACCTCCGGGGACTCACTTACGCCGTAGACTGAGCTGCTGGAGATATAGACGAAGCGTTTCACGCCGGCCGATTTGCTTGCAAGCACCAGCGGCTCGAAACACTCGTAGTTAATTGTCCGGCTGAGTGACGGATCAAGGTCGAAGCTCGGGTCGTTCGAGATGCATGCCATGTGGATGACATAGTCGCATCCTGTGACTGCGTCTGCGTACCTGGCCGCGTCGCGAATATCTCCGGTAACAACTTTCAAGTTCGGATGCGAGGGCAACCCAGCCGATCCGAAGAGCATGAGATCGTAGACGACGACTCCGTAACCGGCTGTAAGAAGTTTTGGGACGAGAACACACCCTTTGTAGCCGGCGCCTCCCGTAACCAAAACTTTTTTCATAGAGCGAGGAATAAATCATGCGTTCGAGACATGGCTAGCAATTTGTAGAACAGTAGCGATGAAGCACATGGGATATGGATAGCTTCCACGTTCCACGTCGTGATTATTGGTGATTTTCAACATCCGTACGGTGACAATTCTTGCGATGCGGGAAAAAATGCGCCATCAACTAGGCCCGATTCCAATGTCACCGCCCAGATCCATAATGGACGGCAGCAGCAGATTTTCTCCGCCATATCGCTGGACTTTGTTTTTTCCTTTCGATTCTCGCTTTAAAAAAACTGCGCTGCATGCGCTATGGCGTGATCCGATCTGCGTCCTCAGCATCGGCTGGCGCACTTACGTCGGTTACTGGAACGTGGCGACGATGAAGAAATCTGCCGAATCCGATTTCAGCTTCCGGGAGCCTCCAGGGGACGAGTTAAGAGCCTTGCTGGCCTCGCGCTTTCATTTGTCACACGCCGCAGGTGCAACAACTATGAGCGCTATTCAGTACTATTACCTTGTGACCGGGCTATACTATTTCCTTATCCTGTTAGCGCCTTTGCTCTCGGGGGCGGCGATCGCGCTTAGATCCGTGCGCCGATACGCTATCCTGCTTCGTGTCCACATTTCGATTTTGATGGCCATGGCGATGACATTCGAGACTTATAGCGTTCGCTGCTTTCAGCCAATTTCCTTTCTGATGCTTCTTATCCTTGCGCTCGGCGCCCCTATTGCTCTGCGATCTGTCCGGAAAGACCCGGCCATTGCTGGCGGACAGACGAATAGCGTTGAAACCCTACGGGCGGATCTCAGCACTCTCGTCCAACCGGCATTTACCGGATCATGAGTTACTCCGAACAACATTTGCGCGAGACCAGCGAGATCGTTTCACAACTGGATCCCGCCTTTTGCGAAAAAGCAGTCGAGCTCCTGGTAGCGGTGCGTCAGCGCGGTGGCCGACTTTTCATTCTAGGCGTTGGAGGAAGCGCGGCGAATGCTTCCCACGCCGTGAACGATTTCCGCAAGCTTGCTGGGATCGAAGCCTACGCGCCTACCGATAACGTCTCGGAGCTGACGGCTCGCACTAACGACGAGGGATGGGCCTCAGTTTTCGCCGAATGGCTTCAAGGAAGCCGACTCAATGAGAAAGATGCAGTTCTTGTGTTGTCGGTCGGCGGCGGCAGTCTTGAAAGAAATGTCAGTCCGAATTTAGTGAGCGCACTAAAACTCGCGACGGAACGCGGTAGTACGATCCTCGGAATCGTGGGCCGCGATGGAGGATACACCGCGCAGGTTGCCGACGTGGCGATCGTGATCCCGAAAGTCAATCCCGCAAACATCACGCCGCACACCGAGGCGTTCCAAGCCGTGGTTTGGCATTTGTGGATTTCGCATCCCGCCCTCAAAGTCGCAGAGACGAAATGGGAAAGCATGAACTAACGCGACGCGCAGTTTTTCTCGATCGCGACGGAGTGATCAACCGCGTCGTGGTCCGGAACGGAATGCCGCATCCTCCATCTCACGTCGGGGAGTTCGAGCTCTACGAGGATGTGGCGGACGGATGTGCGCAGCTTAAGGCTGCGAACTTCCTCCTGGTTGTCATCACGAATCAGCCCGACGTTGGCCGCGGCATCCAGAGTCGCAAAGCTGTTGAAGCGATGAACGTGAAAATGCAATCGGCGCTTCCATGGCTTGATCGTATTGAGGTTTGCTATCACGCTGGCAAGCGTTGCGGCGAGCCGTGCGATTGTCGCAAGCCGCGCCCAGGCATGATTCTCCGCGCAGCTGCTGAACTGAACATCGATCCGAAGAAGAGTTATGTCATAGGCGATCGTTGGCGCGATGTCGATTGCGCGCGCGTCGCAGGTTGTCGCGCGATCTTCATCGAGCGCGTTTACAAAGAACCCTTGCGCGAAGCGCCCGATTTTACCGTCGCGAGTTTCAGCGACGCGGTGAGCGCCGTTCTCGACGACGCGCGTCTCTGAGAACTGCTTGCGCTTGGCGGCGGCCGTTTGGTAGGCTCAAAGGGATGACTCAACGTTTGTTGGATCTGCCGATTAAAATCTTCGCGGACGGCGCCGACCTTCAGAGCATCTCGAAGCTTTCACGCCAGCCGTATATCCAGGGTCTCACGACAAATCCGACCTTGATGCGAAAGATTGGCCACACTGATTACGAGAGCTTCGCCAAAGCAATATTAAAAGAGAGCAAGTCGAAGCCGATCTCGTTTGAAGTCCTCTCGGATGATTTTAACGAAATGCGACGGCAAGCGCTCAAGATGCATCACTGGCAGGAGAACGTTTATGTCAAGATTCCAATCACGAACACGAATGGCGAATCCTCCGTTCCGTTGATCCAGCAGTTAGCCTGTGAAGGAGTGAAGGTAAATGTAACGGCAATACTAACACCGCATCAGGTAAAATCGGTCGCAGCGGTGTTGAATCCGAAAGTTCCAGCCATCGTTTCAATTTTCGCCGGCCGAATTGCCGACACAGGCGTCGATCCGTTGCCCATTATGAAGCAATCGCTCGAGATCGTCAGCAACATGGCCAACGTTGAACTTCTCTGGGCCAGCGTTCGTGAGGTGCTAAATGTGTTCCAAGCTGCGGCCTGCCGGTGCCAGATCGTCACCGTGCCCTACGATATTCTCGAAAAACTGCTCGAACTTGGCGGTAAGGACCTCGAAGAACTCTCGCTCGACATCGTTCGCATGTTTCACCGGGACGCAGTAGCGGCCGGTCTTAAGCTCTGACATCAGACAATTTGATGGCCGGCGATTTTTTCGATTCGCTTTATCTCAATCTGGATAACTGCACGTGCTAGTGAAAGCCGATAGACCAAAACAACCCCGAAAGCTGTTGAAAAACTGGTGGCGCCCGGTTTGGAGTTCCGCCTTCAGGCGGTCCCTCCCAGGAACCCGCGTGAACGCGGAACTCCAAACTTTCAGGACATCCCATATTGTTCACCAGTCTTCTAGCAGGCACGAGATTTCGGTAGCAATCGCCCTCTCACTTTTTGCCGCTATCGCTTTCTACTTTTCGACCAAAGCGACCCTGCGCGAGTTGGATTATACCGCCGAGATCGCCTCGGCCCTGCTGCATGGACACCTCGGCCTTTCGGAAAAGCCGGCCGATTGGCTCAACGAAATGATTCCCTACGGGGAACGATACTATTCGGCGTTTCCGCTTGGCGCAGTGCTCAGCATGGTTCCGCTTGCTGTTTTGCAAAAGGCATCGCTAATTCACGACTTCCCCGCGCACATTCTGGCGGCGTTAATTGCCGGAGCTTGCGCTTATTTCTTCTTCCAACTCACAAAAGCATTCGGACCTGAGTACTCCAGCCTTAGACCAAAACCTCTAGCCCGACGGATCTTGTTGGCGTTGTTTCCAATTTTCGCAACCTGGACATGGTGCAACCTTGGATTCGGCGGCGCATGGCAAATCGCTCTTGGTCTCGCGTTATTGGGAGAAACCGCAGCTCTCTATTTTACGTTGGTGCGACCGTCGCCTTTTATGGCGGGAGCGTTTTTCGCCCTGGCATTTGGAAACCGGACCGAACTGCTGATCACGGCACCTTTCTACATTTATCTTTTTTGGCGCCGGCCAGCGTTTGTAGAGCAGTCACCTCGCCTGCCGGGCAACCGGGGCGGTCGCCCTACAACGACCGGGACGTCAACATCAGATCCGAATTCGGCGTCTGGCGTCCAGAGCGGCTGGAGAACTTTAAAGGCATTGCTTCGTGGAAACGCACCAATGCTGTTCGACTTTTTAACTCTGCCGGTAACCGTGGCGCTGTTAACGGCTGCTTACAATTTCGCACGTTTCCACTCCATTTTCGATTTTGGGTATTTTCATATTCCTGAAGTCCGCGGCGAACCCTGGTACGAGCACGGGCTGTTTTCGCTACACTCCATTCGCTGGAACATGCACAAGATGTTGTTCGAAGGTTTTCGTGAGAATCCTGATTTTCCGTTCCTCAGTTTTCCTCCCTACGGATGTTCCATCTTCCTTAGCAGTCCATTTCTTTTCCTCCTCTTCCGGGCAGGCGGAAAGTACAGGACCATATCGTGGATTGCGATTGGGACTATAACGTTGGTGCTCTGGTGTCACGGAAATCCGGGAGGCTGGCAATTCGCTTACCGCTACGCCATGATTCTTCTCCCGTGGATGTTCCTTTTGCTCACGGGCAATGGACCCCCGAAAATTAGCGTGACTGAGGTCTCGCTCTTTACTGTTTCAGTCTGTATCAATGGAATAGCCACGTGGCTCTTCCTTTGGACCGATCAAATCCAGGGATAGCAAGAGCGGGAGTGGTTATTGGTGATCCGTGATCCGATCCGTAATCGATAATCGGCGTCCGCGAAACGGTTGAAGCCGAGATTCCTCCGCCGCCGCCCGCGGCTTCACCGCTCCACATTGCACTCTTGCTGTCACGGCTCGCTAAAGCTACGGTTGCGTTCAATGAGCATCGCCGAACTTCGCAAGCTTCCGGCTGACGAAAAACTCAAGATCATCGAGATACTTTGGAGCGACCTAGCCGCAGACGACGAGTCGTTACCCAGTCCTGCATGGCATGAGCAGGAATTACGCAAGACGGAAGAGGACCTCGCAGCCGGACGCGTTCAAACGTTGGACTGGGAAGATGCGAAAAAGGAACTTCGCAAACGTTTTGAATGAAGGTCAGGGTTCTTCGCCCAGCCTTGAACGATCTCGCCGCCGCCCGTCGATTTTACGACCGACAGCAACAAGGTATTGGCAATTACTTTTTCGATAGCTTGTTCGCCGATATTGACTCGTTGACCCTCTACGCAGGAATTCACCGGATGGAATTCGGTTTTCATCGAATGCTAGCGAGCCGCTTTCCATATGCGATTTATTACCGGTTGATCGAAAGCAAAGCCCTCGTATTTCGCGTGCTTGATTGCCGCTGTGACCCGAAATGGATTCGAAAAGCTCTGCAATTCGACCGCTGATCATCCGTTTCCTCCGTAAGCTATTAAGCGAAAATCGTCGCGTTTTGCGAAGATTTTCGCACTCCTCCTCGTTCTTCTGCTCGTCCTCGATTCGCGGCATTTTCCAGTACGAGAACGACGACGAGAAGAAGCGCGATTCGGTTGCGGCGGAGCCGCTCGGTCTAATCCGCGGTCAGAAAAGCTGCGTTTGACGGAAGAACTCGCACGTTTAGAGTTCGCGCCTATGCCTCTGCCACGCCGGAGCCTCGCGCGAAGGCGGGCGCACGTGCTGAGGCAACTAATCTCAATTCAATCATGATTGACGGTGAAACCTTTTAACGCTTCAACGCTTCAACGATTTAACGTGGCGTAGCCAATGCTGGCTGTAATTTATTTTGCGTTGGCCGCTTGTGTCGGCGATTTCTTTTGCCGGCGCTTTTACCAGTTTGCGTCGTTCGCGCACCGCTGTGCGGCAGCAATTTTGGTAGGGCTACTGGTTAGTTCTTGGTTTACATACCTGGCGGGGCTCGCTTTCTTTTGGACCTCACAACCGCTCTTGTGGGCTAATCTATTGTTCTTTCTCGCCGCGGTCACGGTGCTGTCCTGGCCCAAATGGAAAGGCAGAATTATCAAACACAAGCCGGGCAAAACCCCCGAGAGCCGAGCGGAATTGTATCTGCCGCGGCCCAAAGGTTCCCGGATAGCTGATTGGCTATTCATAATCGGATACGTCGTCCTTGTGTCATGGATGATGTTTGCCTCATTCCATACCAAGGGCGGCAAACTCCAGATCGCCAACCCTGAGTACAGCGATTTCGGTCCAAACACCGCGCTGATGCAGAGCTTTGCCGTGGGACATAACTTTCCCACGGAGTACCCGCATTTCTCCGGGGACCGGATCCGTTATCATTTCTTGTTCTACTTTCAGGCGGGTAATCTTGAATTCCTCGGACTCGATCCAGCGTGGAGTTTGAATATCCTCAGCATCACCACGCTCGTAGCGATGCTTGTCGTCGTAATGACCCTCGGGGAGGTGCTCTTCAATTCGCGCGCAGTTGGTCGCCTCGGGTCGCTGCTCTTTTTCTTTTTCGGATCGCTCTCTTACGTTCCGTTTCTTCAGAAGCAAGCTTCAGTCCGCGCTGCAATTCAAACTATTACGCATCAACGGGACTATCTTCAGACCATCTTTCCGTATCGCGGTGAAGCCTGGGGCACGTGGTCGCAAGTGACGTATCTGAATCAGCGACATTTCGCCAGCGGCATCGGGATATTGTTACTCGTACTGGTATTTCTCGTGATCCGTTATCGCGCGGTGCCGGCAGGGCGATTTAAGGGATGGTTAAAAAGCAAATTTCGCTCTGCGTTTGGAGTCCCGCGTCCTGCTCGCGATTTATCGGAGTTACGCGGCGTCGAGGGAGAACCGCCTGAAGGCGGAACTCCGAACCAGTCGGCGTCTTCCCCTGGCATGGTAACACCAGAGCCAGATGCGCTGACCAAGACCGCAACATCAGGCACGTCCGACGGACCACAGGTCGGTAGTTACGACGATGCGCTTTCGGCTAATGCCGTGCAAGCCGAAGATCTTCCACAGAAAGCAACCGAGGTCGCTTCGTTATCGCCCGGAGTAAAGACGCAGGAGCAACCGATCCTTTCCTTAGAGATTCTTCGTGCTGCACTGCCGGGCTTCGTTTTTTCCGGTGTGATTCTCGGGTTACTGCCGATGTGGAACAGCGCCGTGTATCTTGCCGCAGCCGCGATCCTAGGAGTGTTATTCGTCTTATGTCCATTGCGATTCCAAATGCTGGGGCTGGCTGTTACTTCGGGGGTTATAGCGTTGCCACAAATGCTCTTTCTGAGCACCGGGGCTGGCAGAGCTCACATGCCGAAGCTCCTTCATTGGGGTTATACGATAGATCACCCCACGGCACTGAACGTGCTCAGGTATCTTGGATTCACTTTCGGCTTCAAGTGGTTGCTGATCGCAGTGGCCCTAGTTGTCGCCACCAGTCTGCAAAGGCGCTTCTTTCTGGCGGTGTTAAGCCTTCTTGCAGTCGCGTTTTGTTTCCAATTCACCATCGAAGTCCTTGCTAACCAAAAATTCATTCATATCTGGGTGATCATCGCGAATCTCTTCGTCGCGTTTGCGCTCTGGCGGCTGTGGCGTCTCTCGCTGGCAGGAACCACGTTGCCTGGAAAGTTCGCCGCTATTGCCAGCTTCCTCCTCATCATTCCAGGCGGCGTTATAGATTTCTTTCCGATCCACAACACCGGGTGGAGCGAAGTAACCTATAAAGACGATCCATTAATCGATTGGCTTAAGAAGAACACTACGCCGCGCGATATCCTTCTCACGGATCGCTTCGTTAATCACCCGATTTTGATGGCGGGCCGGCGTGTCTTTTATGGCTGGCCTTACTACGCCTGGTCAGCGGGTTATGACGCGAGCAGGCGCGACAAGATTTATATGGATCTCTTTGAGAACAGGGATCCCTGGAAGGTGTATCGCCTTCTGAAAGAGAATGGGATTAAATATGTAGGGTTCGATGGCGCTGTCCGCCACGCTGATTTCATCAAGCGACCGAACGAACAGCTTTATGCCACTTATTTCCCCAAGGTATTCGAAGACAGCAGGTATAACGGGCTGATAATTTACAAGGTACCCGATAAGCCGCCTCCGAAGCTCAGCTCCGTACCTGAGGGTGTAAGTAACATGTTTGACGGCGGCAGAGGAAGTGACCGAGGTCAATTTGACGCCCCAACGGGAATCGCTGTCGATGCTAAGGGAAATGTTCTGGTCGCTGATACCGGTAACAGCCGCATCGAAAAATTTTCACCGACCGGCACCTTTCTCGACGCCATAGGAATTAAGGGAACCGGCTATGGACAATTAGGCGCACCAAACGGGATCGCAATCGATCGGTCTGGCAATATCTATGCGGCGGACGCTTCGAAGCACGTTGTCGAGAAGCTGGCGCCGGATGGCACAATCGTCGACGAGTGGAAGGGCCCTGCTCCCGGTTTTTACGGGCCGCGCCGAATCGCCATCGGCCCTGATGACTCGATTTATGTCCTCGATCAAGGCCGCACACGAATCGCAAAGTTCAGCCCAGATGGCCGAGTGGTGGCGGTTTGGGGGACCAAAGGCAATGGCGACGGGCAGTTTGACGATCCAACTTCAGTGGCAGTTGATCCAAAAACCAACAAGATTTATGTAGCCGATCCACGGAATCGACGAATTCAGGTATTTGATTCAGTCGGAAAGTTTTTGACCAAATGGTCTGTTCCGGAATGGGGACGGCCCTATGGTTTTGAAGACCTGGCCGTAGATTTCCAGAAAGGTCGGTTATACGCGTCCAGCGCAAACATGGATTCAGTGCTCATCTTTGATTTGAATGGCACACGAGTTGGTTCTTTGAAGCCTAAGCCTCCGGAACGGCTCGACGGGCCATCGGCTTTAGCCCTGGCGAACGGGAAATTGTATGTACTAAACATGATCGGTGATCGCGTAAGCGTTATAGATCTCTAAGCACTTATTTTCATAAATGGACTTGTACTATTATAGCTATGGGACGACCGAAGTTTGAGTGGCATTCAAGGCACGTTTCCTGTCATTCCGAGCAAAGTCGAGGAATCTCTGGCTGTTTTTGGAGCGATCCACGGAAAAGAATCAGAGACGTTTCCAGACCTTCGCATAAAACTACGGGCCGGCAGGCGCTTCGCTCAATTCGCAACAGGACGGATCCGCCGTGACGGACATGACAACGCCTTTTGTATTCAGCCCGGTTTAGTTCTCCGGGACAAATAAACAGCGTTGTGGAATTCGCGCGGCTGAAATCACGATTTATCGGACCGAGGATTGTCTTACTCGGCTTGTCATTTCTATCGACGCTGCTCTGTGCGTCAGCCGCTGCAGCTCACTATGAAAGATTGGCTTGGGGCGACGTGTTGCAGCCGATCGGGTGGCTCCTTGGCATGCTATTTTTGGTGTTGGCTTTTCTACCACGTCCGTACGAACTGGCTACGGGTTTAACGGGTTCAATAAAGCCGAAAACAGGATTTTTTCTGTTTTGGATCCTGTTCTTCGTAGTTTCGCATCTCTGGAATTTCCGCACGGCGCCGTGGAATGGAAATGCGCTTTTCGACGAGTCGGGATGGGACCTCTGGTACCTGAAAAGTTATGTAATGGGTCATCCGTATCAGCCGGCCTGGTTTCACGCTCCCATTGCGCGGGAAACGCTGTTTCATTATTACGTTTGGGGATTTCTGAAGCTGTTCGGCTTTAACATTCTGTCGTACGAAGCAGCGCTGTTCGTCATCTGGCTGACGATCTTTGTATTCACCCTTCTTCTGATTGATCTTTTTTTCGAGTCGTACCTCGTAACCTCTGTCGCGGCTCTGATCCTGAATTTTCTGCCGTTTGCGTTCGTATACACCTTTGCGGGGTACCGCTACCCCATGGCGACAGCGTTAGCCGTGGTGTCCGTGTACTTCCTGCATCTGGGATTTAGAACCCATCTCACAAACACAGAGCACTGTACCCACGGCGCTGTGTGCCATTCGGGAAGCCCTGTGCCAGACGAAAGCGACGCCCCACACGCCTTCGCGAAAGCTACGGCGCGCAGGCAGGGGCGTGGCGATAACATATCTGAGATTGCTTACAGAACTCGTTCACGTTTGTACCTTTCGCTGGGCGGGATTGCGGCAGGGCTTTGTTTGGCCAGCTCGATATCGGGCAAGCAATATCTGCTGGGGCTTGCAATCGCGGCGTCTCTCTACGCCGCGGTTTATCGTAGGAGTCTGAAGCTAGACGTCACGTGGACGTCACTCGGCATAATCCTTTATGGTTTTCTAGCGGCTGCTACTCCGATCCTGCTCTATATAGCCTTTAATCGCTACGCCTACACTTATTATGAATCCAGCTTTCTTCGCGATTTCTGGCATGCTGCGCAAACAGCGCCATTTCCGAGTGGAATCCAGCCGTACATCGATCAATGTCGCAACTGTTTTTTCCGTGTCCCAGCCCTTCGATTCTTCATTCCCGACACGTTGCCAATTCCGCTGCCCTATTATTGGTTCTTGGTGCCCGGCTTCTTTCTCGCAATTTGGCACAAGCGGTTCGAAATCCCGATCCTGGCCATAATTCCCGTTGCCGGCGCTTTTATCGCCAAATGCATAGAGAATAGACTGCTTCTGCCAATCCCATTCTGGGTAATCCTGATGAGTTTCACATTTGCCGGACTGTTGAAGCTGCGGCGATGGCCAGGCATCCAAATTGTTACTGGGGTATTGGCGGGGCTAATCCTCCTGGATGGATTGGTTTCTTCAATTCGATATATCTACTCCAAGACGCAAAGTCCGTTCTCGATTCACTACTACGCACAAGAAGAGGTTGCCGTTTCTCGGTTCTTAAGACATGTCGTAGCCGGCCAGGAACATCCCGATCCCCCTCATCTAGAGCACAACGAATTTAATCGGCTCACAGGCGTCCCTGATGCTCCGTACGATACGTTGATCTGCCAAAATAATGCTTATTCAATTATCCATCTGTTTTTGCACGATTATGATGACGCGAGGATTCTCTCCTTCTGTTCCGGCCTGCCGTTTTTCTGGGTCATGACCGAGCAAGACGTATGGAATGCGAATAAACGCGCGATTTCCAGTTACGTTCCCACGCAGAAAGATTTGAAGTTGATCTGGGAGAGAGATCCAAAGACAGCCAGGATAATCACGACGTTCCAATCGGTTCGCGATCTCGGGACCGAAGATTCTCTGTCGCTTTCTTTCGGCGGGCGAACACGCAATTTCTATGTCTTAAATATTCCTAACAATAATATCCGTAAATTTCAGGACCGGGTGAAAACGTTCCCCACTACACCTGGAACACCGCCTTTCCAGTTCAGCTCGATGCCCGAAGAATCGCCTAATGCGTTTAAAGGCGGCAAAGGAACCGGGAACGGTCAATTTAATTCGCCAACTGGAATTGCCGTTGATAGCTACGGAAATATTTTGGTATCCGATACTGGTAACGATCGCGTCGAAAAATTTTCATCAAACGGTGTGTTTCTCAGCATCATAGGAACCAAAGGAAGTGGCCACGGACAATTGGCTCAGCCGAATGGAATTGCGGTTGACCGGGCTGACAACATATACGTCGCAGAGGTTGGGAATCAGCGTGTTCAGAAACTCGCCGCGGATGGTACCTTTCTCGCTGAGTGGAAAGGTCCGGCGCCTGGATTTTATGGGCCCCGCCGGATCGCGATTGGCCAGGATAACTCAATCTATGTTGTCGATCAAGGCCACGCGCGCATTGTTAAGCTCAGCCCCGATGGTAAGGTCCTTACTACCTGGGGTACCAGTGGAACCGGCGACGGCCAATTCAACGACCCTACTTCCGTGGCCGTTGACCAAAAAACCAGCAAGGTCTATGTGGCCGATCCAATTAATAAGCGGATTCAGATATTTGATTCAAACGGAAAGTTTTTGACCAAGTGGATAGTGCCCGAATGGGGACAGCCTCACGGGTTCGAAGATTTGGCCGTAGATTCGCAAGCAGGCCGTCTTTACGCATCCGGCGCCAATTTGGACGCCGTGCTTGTGTTTGATTTGAAAGGAAGCAGAATTGGCAGCTTGAAACGCCAAAGCCCCAGACAAACTCGACGAACTGTTGGCAATGGCGTTGGCGAACCGCAAGCTCTACGTCCTAAACATGTCCACGAATCAGGTAAGCATGATCGACCTCCAACGGTGACATCCTAATAATCGGTTTCTTAATTTTTGGCATTAGCGCCCATGTTTTCCTTCAGCTCCGTTACCCAGAATGGGTTATGCGAAAAATTTTGTCAGCTGCGGCGCGCCGTGCTCGCGCAACGTGTTCGTGGCCATCCTCGAGGAAGCACGAGTAAATGTACGCCGCTGCGATGCGTGCTGTGCATAATCAGCCCTGCACGCGCGGCGGCTTGACGAGGTAAACCGGGCGCTGTTTCACCTCGTCATAGATGCGGCCTAGATATTCGCCGAGCACGCCGATCGCGATGAGTTGCACACCGCCGAGAAACAGCACAAGGGCGGCTAGCGTTGTGAAGCCAGTCGGCGCTGTCTCGACCTTGATGAGACGTTTCACTACGTAGTAGAAGCCGAGACAGAAGCCGAAGAAGCCTATGATCAGTCCCGAGTAGGTTAACAGCCGTAACGGCAGCTGCGAAAAGCTGAGCACGCCGTCGAGAGCGTAACGCACGAGGCGACGGAACGTCTGCTGCGGCTTGCCTGCGGCGCGCTGTTGGCGGTCGTAAGGTACGTCAGCGGTCGAGAATCCGATCCACGCCCGCAGCCCGGGAAAGAAACGGTTACGCTCCGGCAGTTGCTGAAACGCGTCGACGGCAGCGCGTCCGAGCACGCCAAACGTGCCAGTCTTTGGCTCAATCGGGTAATCGGACAGGCGGCCGAGAATCGTATGAAACAAATCGAATCCCGCGCGCCGAAGCCCAGAGTCCGCACGCGTGCGGCGCGTCGCGCGTACTACTTCCGCCCCGTCGCGCCACGCGGCGATGAGCGCAGGGATGACTTCGGGAGGGTCTTGCAGATCCGCGTCCATCGTCACGACGGCATCTGCGCTGCGCGCGTGTGCCAGGCCAGCGGCTAACGCGGCTTGGAAGCCGAAGTTGCGCGAGAGTTCGACAAGCTCGAAGCGCGCGTCGAGCGCCGCCTGCGCGCGGACGAGCGCGGCGGAATCATCGCGACTGCCGTCATCGACGAGCACAGCGCGCCAGGCGTAGCCGCGTTGCGTATCGAACAGCGCGCCGAGCCGCGCGAACAGTTCGGGCAACACTGCATGCTCGTTGAACACGGGGATGACGACGGCGATGACGGGAGCGGGCATAGTCAATCGGCGCAAGCAGCGCTTGCGAAGGCCAGCTTAAGGCTAACGAGCGCGGAAACTGCTGCAGGAGTTTGTCGAAAAATTTGGGCGCGATTTTCGCGAGCTTTTAGCCCTGCTACACTTCGTGCTACATCGCGCTGCTGTTGGTGAGAAACGACTGCTCGAGCGAGTTCCGCGACAATCTCCCGCAAATCCATCATCTCTTAACGTAATAAACCTTGAACATGGGGTAAGCCCTAGCTTCGATAGCCCTTGTGACTGGAAGCATGTGTTCGAGCTGGTCAGGATGAGCCGATACAACGATGTCGAAGTAGCCTTCCTTCAACAGCCTATCCACTGAGGCACGGTTGTCGTTTTGCAAGAACACCAGCTTTCCCTGATCTCTCATTGTCTTGATGCGCTGGCCACCAAGCCAACGGATCACAACGTAGCTCCACTCGTTAAATGGACCAAATTCATGATAAAGGATTCGGCTGTTTGGATGGCTGGCAATGTAAGGCCTCAGAAACTCATTATATGTCACCATCGCAGCGTCGTTCTTACCTCCCTCTATCGTATCCTTTTCGTAACGGAAATAGTTATTGACCTGATACGCAGATACAAGGCTGACGAACACGATAAATAGTCCCGAGAAAACAATCCTAAGCCTGTCACTGCTCAAGGCATAAATTGAGCAGAATAGAGTATAAGCTGCATATGCTATCAAAAAATATATGGGTACGAGCAGCATTATGCTCCTTGGTAGGTTGGGAATACCTGCTCCCGACATCACATTGGTCGCTAGACCCGGGAGGAGCAACAATACTGGCATCGCAAGAATGAACCGCTTCTGCTTGTAGGCGTGCACCAGGGAATATATCAGGCCGGCGATAAACAGGGGGACAAGGAACTTGGGATATAGTACCGTGTCACCGATAGCCGCTAGAGAGCTTGCTATGTTGACGTTCCAGTAAGCTTTATCGTTTAGTCCCATGATCATCTTGAACAGGAAGTGGAAATTCTCGTTCAGTTTGTGCGCGATAAAAGCAAGGTCGTACCCGCCATTTGGAAGCCTCCTCCCCATCGAAATGAGGGTTTCTCCTCTGGCAAAAAAATACATTTGGAAAGCGTGAGGAAAATCGCCGATCTGAAGGGCACAGATCGCGAGGATTGTACCCAGATAGGCAAAAAGATTGTATTTTTCAATTCTTCTAAAAGAAACGATTGCCAACAGGAGTAATAAAGGCAGAAGCAATCGGATTCCCGCGTAGCCATATGGAATAGTGGCTGCGCTTATCCCTGCCAATATTGCAAGGCCCACCGAGCGTTTTCTGTCAATAAGCAAAACAAAGGTCGACAACGCGATTAGATACTGGCTGATGCTGAAGCCTTGAATTCCACCGGACCGCGCGGCTAGCAAATGCCATGGCGACAGCGCCAACAGCAGTATGAAAATGAGGAGAAAATACTGTGGAAAGTATTTGCTCAAAGCGAAAAATGTGAGGATCAGAGCCCCAAATTCGATCAAGGCAGGAAAGAAACGAACACCGAATAAGGTAAGCCCAAAGAGCCGTAGTCCAAGCTCTACGACCATGCCGTAGAGCGGCGACTGATAAGCGCCGAGCGTGTGCATGTCTTTCCAGTACCAATTCACTTTTTTAGTTATGTTCGCGTGGTCGAAGACCTTGTTCACTTCCATATGTATCCCGTGGTCAACAGCGTCGTTGAAGTAAGGCGGATAGCTCCCAAGCCTCCAGAACATGACTAAGAGTACGACGGCGAAGACCAGTGCTGACGGCAACCAATTTCTCCAAGATTCCGCTGCATTGTTCGTCCGCGAACCTGCGTTCTTCTCAGTCATGGTTCGCGGGCCGGACGCGAGGATTGCCTAGGGGCAAAAGCGGCGTTTTTTGCTCAGCCAAATCGATTGATTCACGCACAACGTAACGAGGACGCCCCTTAACCTCTTCGTAAATCCGTGCGAGATATTCGCCGATAATGCCGAGGCTGATCATTAAAAGGCTGCCAATGATAAGTTCCAGGAGAATCACTGTGGCGAAGCCCGTGAAAGCGCGGCCAGCCAGTTTCAAGTAGAGAGTCTGAATGCCTAACCCAACCGCAAAGATAAAAAATACCACTCCTGCAAAAGTCACAAAGTGCAGCGGAAATGATGAGAAGGTAGTTATCCCGATCAGGGCAAGCTTCGCTCGTCTGAAATATGACCAGCTTGATTTGCCGGTACGGCGGGCCGGTACCTCAAATGGAATTTCGGCTACCTTGAAACCCATCCATGCGGTCATTCCGCGAAAAAATACGTTCCGTTCGCGCATCGCCAGCCATGTATCGAGAACTTTACGGTTCATCAGCTTAAAGTCCGAAGCCCCTTTCAGTTCAAAACCGGAAAGCTTGTTCAAGATCAGATAAAAGAGTAAGGCGCCAGCCTTGCTCGTTGCCGATTCGCGGCCCCGGTCGACCTTTACTGCTTGGACGATGTCGGCACCGGAAGTTCTCCGTGTCTCAAGCATTATTGGCAATAGCGAAGGCGGATGTTGCCCATCTCCATCCATTACCACAACCGCATCGCCGCGCGCGCGCTCCAAACCCGCGCAGAGGGCAAGCTCTTTCCCAAAATTTCTACTAAGGCGCATAGCCCGCAAATCAGGAAATAATCGCGCTTCATGTTTGATCTGCCCCCAGGTGTCGTCGGACGAGCCGTCATCAACGAGAATTATTTCAAAACGACATCCGATTTGTTCCAAAGCATCGCTCAAGTCCGACAAAAGCGCTCGAATCAGCGAGCCTTCGTTGTAAAGCGGAATGACCACTGAAATAAGCAGTCCGCTCGCAGAAGGCTCGTCCATTGTGAATGGAGAAATTACAATCGATCTCTGTTGCGGCAAGCGTCAGAAGAAGAGCCAGATTCAGAGACCAGCAGTCGCAGGTGAGCCGGTTAGCTATGGTTTACTGCTCTCGACTATCGTGGATTTCGCCGAGTGATCACCAGACGGTTTCCGTACAAACTATTCTATCGACGTGAATCTGATCGGATCCTCGTCTTCGGGATTCTCCACGCGCACAGAGATCATCCGCCGCTGCTTTCGCACGGACGCTGATCCGTCTCAGCAGGCTCGATTGACTCCGTCATAATATAGCGAGGTCGGCCTTTAACTTCTTCGTAATCCGCGCCAAGTATTCGCCGATTATGCCCAGGCTGATCATCAACAGGCTACCGATGATCCGCTCGCGTAGAATTACCGTCGCGAAACCGGTGAAGGCCCTGCCCGCCGGCTTCACAGCTGTAGGAGAGCTGTTGACTCTATCGTTCCCAGCCTTGCTCCGAACGAACCTTTTTACCAAAATCGGTGCACCACCGCGGAAGGTGCGCGGCCAACTGCTCTCCGAGTTGCGACAGTTCCGCAAGGCGGTCCGTTCTAAGCGTCAGATCATAGGCGTGGCGCACGACATGACGAAAGCCTTTGAGCTCGCGCAGCTTGCCGACCCACTCCTTGGCGATGAACGCCGGGCGAATTCCGGGCAGGGCGAGGCTCAGACGCTGGAGTAGCCGTTCGTGATAGTCTCCGCGCTTATCGAATTGATTCTCGAATTCCTCGCAAATCCTCTCCAGCATTCGCTCAAATGTGTTGTACAGCCGAGCCAGTTCGTACGCGCACGCTTCCAAATGCCCTGGCGCCTCCTGCCGAATTCGTTCTGCAGCCTTGCCTGCGGCATCCCGCACGACAGCGCAATCCATTTCCAACTCTTTAAGTAGGATGGTTAATCCTGCGGCATCCATGTTTCTCCTTCGCGCAGCGATTCGCTCTCTGAATCTGCAATCCGGCAGCAACACGACATCGACTCTCCTTCCGAGGCGTTCTCCAAGGAGACTGATCAATTGATAAAGCGTCATCCCCGTCGGCTCGCGCTCGATTCCGAGATCGACATCGGACACTTCACTGAAACCTCCGGGCTTCGTCAGTGAGCCGTACACCACTACCGTCTCGCCAGGAAAAATCTCTCGCAGTGCTTTCCTGAGCTGTGCTCGTGTCGTGCGGCGAAGCTCTTCGCGACGTTTTCTCTCATCCTGAGCCATTTGTTGCAGGAGTGTCATCAGCTTCAATACAGTCAAAAATCGTGACAAATAAACACCAATTTCCTGCTACAGCCGTGAATGACGAGGGCAGCGTCAGTGCGCACCGTCGGTGAAACCGGGGACCCCCCAGTCAGCTAAAGCAAGCCCGGAGGTTCAAACGTCTCTTACGCACAAACAAAACGAAAAATTTCGTGGCAGAAGTCGATTACACAAAAACTCGATCTGTTCTAAACTGACCATTCCGTGGGAGCTCCGGACGAGACCTGGTCAGGTTCGATCGATTCACTCACAATGTAACGTGGGCGTCCTTTAACCTCTTCGTAAATGCGGGCGAGATATTCGCCAATGATACCGAGGCTGATCATCAAAAGGCTGCCGATGATGAGCTCCAGAAGAATTACGGTGGCGAAACCTGTGAAAGCACGGCCAGCCAGTTTCAGATAGAGCGTCTGGATTCCCAAGCCCACTGCAAAGATAAAAAAGATTACCCCAGCAAAAGTCACAAAATGTAGCGGGAATGATGAGAAAGTCGTTATTCCGATCAGAGCGAGCTTGGCTCGTCTGAAGTACGACCACTGCGATGTGCCAGCGCGGCGAGCCGCTACGTCAAATGGAATTTGGGCCACATTGAAACCCATCCATGCCGTCATACCGCGAAAGAACACGTTGCGTTCGCGCATCGCCAACCATGTGTCGAGCACTTTGCGATTCATCAGCTTAAAATCCGAGGCGCCCTTTAGCTCAAAACCGGAAAGCTTGTTCAAAATCAGGTAAAACAGGAAGGCACCGAGCTTGCTCGTTGCCGATTCCCGCCCTCGATCGACCTTCACCGCTTGCACGATATCTGCGCCGGAAGTTCTCCAGGTCTGAACCATTATTGGCAATAGCGAAGGCGGATGTTGCCCGTCACCATCCATTACCACAACCGCATCGCCGCGCGCGCGCTCCAAACCCGCGCAAAGCGCCAATTCTTTGCCAAAATTTCTGCTAAGCCGCATAGCCCGCAAATTAGGAAATAATCGCGCTTCATGTTTGATCTGCTCCCAGGTGTCGTCGGACGAGCCGTCATCAACGAGAATTATTTCAAAACGACACCCGATTTGTTCCAAAGCATCGCTCAAGTCCGACAAAAGCGCTCGAACCTGTGAGCCTTCGTTGTAAAGCGGAATGACCACCGAAATCACTGGGCCAGTCGCAGAGACATCATCCATTGGATCAGATTATCGTTCGAGCCGGCTTACAGCAATCCCCGCGCGTGCTAACTTCATTCACCGGTTATGCAATACGGTCGAACCATGCCTAATGGAAGTGATCGCTTGCCTGTCCGCCCATGCCGACCCGCGTTGATCATCAAATCGCTATAAAATCAGAAAATGGTCGGTCTTAGCACCCGTAACGGCAGCGGGTGAAATTGTTCGATCAAACGTCACTAATCGGCCGCCCTTCTCCGTGGCCAGACCAAGGAGGTAGATGTCCGTGAGCACCTTTGATGTCAATAGTCGTTCAAGCTTAAAGCGCTTTGAATCGCAAATGGAAATTGAATCGGGCCAAAAGATGTGTTCGGGAGCTGCCACCGCCGCGGCGACCCGCCGCGCGATTTCCGCCACGGGAAGCTGGCCCGGATATTGCGATTGCGACATGACTCGAATGCAACCGTTTTGTGTGATAGGACACGTTGCCCAACCCAGGCGCCGATTCTTCGCCATCCACACGTGGGCATCGCGGTGGTGCACGTGCGCAGCGTCAAACAGCGCGATGAGCATATTGATATCGAGAAGTGCAATCACACGTCCCCGGATTTTTCGAATATCCTCTGCACCAGCTGCGGGGTAACAATACGACCTTGTGCCGGTAAGACCTCGAACCCGTGTACCATCTTCCGCCGGACCTTGCCGCCGTGGTCTTGAATGCCTCGGCGTGCCAGCTCGGAGAGCACCTTGCCGGCCGTTTCTCCCTTGTGCGCAGCAAGTTCCTTGGCGGCGCGTAAAACATCGTCGTCGATATCGAGTGTCGTCCGCATACATCAGATACTACTGCATCAGGTGCAGCATCGCCAATGCATTTCAAAAGATGCCACGGGGACAAATTCGTGCCCGATTAGCACTTGCACCCCAACTTGGAAACGCCTATTACCTTTACCCTCATGGTTCATCATATCGTTCTCTATAAATTGAATCCCGAGGTCACGCCCGCCCGTGTGGAGGAGATGATGATGAACGCGCGGATGCAGCTCCTGAAAATTCCGGAAGTCCTCAGCATCAAATGCGGCAAGCGGATCGAGCCGGAAATGGAGTGGCCATTCTTCATCGCCATCGATTTCGAGTCGATGGACAAATACGCGATCTTCCGCGAAGACTCCATCTACGTGAAATTCATGGAGGAAGTGATCAAGCCGAATACCGAAGATTCACTGCAACTCGATTTCGAGATGGATCCGGGTAAAGACGTCCGGTTTTCGTGATTTCTGATAGCGGATTTCGCTAGGTTGATCGCGTCGCAACGCTCACTTGTTGGGCTGAATGATATTGCCGTTGTAGGGCGGGCGCTTCGCCTGCCATAATAAAATTAATGGGACACTCTCCCCGCATTCCAGTCTGGCTGGCTTGGGAGCAGTCGGTGATTTATTTCGTCACGATTTGTACGGCTGATCGGAAACCGGTGCTTTCAACTCCAGAGACATTTCGCGCATTTAATTTCGCCGCGTCGAAGCTGCGAGATTGGCACGTCTTGGCGGCGGTTGTTATGCCTGATCACCTTCACGTCATTGTTGCTCCCATTAAAAATCGGGAAGCCAAACTTGGAAACTTTTCGGCTGCCTTAAAGCGCTGGATGCGCGAACAGCTTGGTGCTTCCTGGCAATGGCAGCCCGGTTCTTTCGATCGACTACTTCGCACGAATGGATCGCTGCACGATAAATGGCTGTACATTCGAGAAAATCCGGTGCGTGCAGGACTTGTAAAAAAGTGGGAAGACTGGCCGTACCGTTACGAATTCAACAAGGAAACAGGCAAGCGACGCGCTTGCCCTACAACGTTAGGTACTCTCGATTCGGTTTCCACTATCGGCTTCCCGCAATGAAAATCGGTTATCTTTACTCCCGGTATCCGGTAATTTCGCAGACGTTTTGCGACGCGGAGATGCTGGCACTGGAACGGCGCGGCATGGAACTTGTGATCGGCTCGATTTATCCGCCGCTTGCCAGTTTGCGCCATGAACATATCGCTGCGCTGCGTGCGCCGATTCACTACGCGCCGCCACAGGAAATTCTGATGATCTGGGAAAAGAATGCGAAAACGGATCGGAGCTCGCCGCAGCGGATCGAATGGCCGGAGAAGCTCGTCCAGCAACACGAACAAAAATACGGCCCGGGTGCGAAGGCGGAATTGCGCGCGCGCAACGCCCTGTATTTCGCCGATTTTTTCGCGCGCAACGGCGTAGATCATGTGCACGTCCATTTCGCAAATCGCGCAGCGCACACTGCGCTTTTCCTCAAGGAAATCTCAGGAATTCCATTCAGCGTCACGGCGCACGGCCAGGATTTCATGAAGGACCTCGGCAGCGACGATCTCCTCCGCGAAATCTGCGCAGCTGCCGAATTTGTCGCGGCAGAAACTGATTACAGCCGTGATCTGCTTCGCCAACGCTGTCGAGATTCGGCAGCGAAAATTCACCGGGTTTACAACGGCATTGATCTCGAACGTTTTCCGACGCCTGACAACGAAACGGCGCGCCTTGGCCAAGGCGCGCAGGCTACGGTCGCGCCTCATCAGTTGCTGCGCATCCTGAGCGTTGGACGGTTGGTTGCATTCAAAGGTTTCGAGGACCTCATTGACGCTTGCACTGAGCTTGCGCGCCGCGGGTCGGACTTTGTCTGCGAAATAATCGGCGACGGCCCATTGCGCGACACGCTTCAGGCAAAAATTGAACGATTGGATCTTTCCTCGCGAGTAAATCTGCTGGGATCGCTCTCGCAAAAAACAGTTCTCGAAAAGCTTCGAGCGGCTGACATTTTCGCGTTGGCTTCGACTATCGACGCGCAGGGAGCCACTGACGTATTTCCGACCGTGATTCTCGAAGCGATGGCGTCCGCGCGACCGGTGGTGTCCACTCATCTCGCCGGAATTCCCGAATTAGTTGTGCAGGGTGAGACCGGCATTTTGATTTCACCGGGCGATTCTTCTGCGCTTGCTAATGCGCTTGAGCAATTGCTGCACGACCCCGACCTGCGATCACGGTACGGACAGGCCGGGCGTGCGCGGATTCAGCAGCATTTTCGAATTGAGCAGACGGTCGTACCGCTGCTTGAGATGTTCGAAAATACCGTGAGCAGGCACCGGAACATAGACTTTCAGTCTGTGCGCCCAGCGGGTTTGCAACCCGCTGAATCGGCGTCGGCACAATCCGAATCCAAGACAGCGGAGAAAATCTCCGCTGGACGCACAGGGCGCAGCCCTATGTTCCGCTCAGCAACGATCGCTTACCTTATCGATCGCTGGCCCGATGGCGAATTGCCGCTTCTGGAGCGCGAGCTTAATGAAATGGAGCGCCGCAGCGTCCCCATCGTGCCGTTTGTGTGTGAATTGAATGCCTCCGTGCGACTGAAGGGCGACATGCAGCAAATTGCAACGTCGCTCGAATTTCTGCCGGATGCGATGGTGTTGGAAGCGGAATGGCGGGCAAACCGCGCCATTGCACAAAAATTGGAAGAAGGCCGCGCGCAACAGAAGAGCCGCGCACCAGACACAATTTTTCTGCGGCAGGCCCGCTTTGCTCTCGGGCTTCGAAAATTGCTGCAAGAGCGAAATGTCTCGCATATTCACGCTACAAGCTCGCGTGCATTGGTCTGCGCACTCATGTTAAAGAAGCTTCTGAATGTGACCGTAAGCGCTACGATCGAGCCCCGGTCAGAATTATCTCGCACCTGGATTCAGAACGCTCTGGCTGAATGTGCGGGCGGCCGCGTAAGCAACCGGAAACTGATCGAGCCATATGGTAGCGCGTCCGTGTCAGACGCCAAATCGCCACAACGTCGGCGTTTCACAGAAACGCCCCACAATGACGCAGCATTCCTTTTAGATAAGACCACTTTCCGGTCTGCTCTCCGGAAGGCGCTCGGGCTTGTCGCAAAAAAGACCGGGATCGATTTGACTACCGGCGCACGATTCTGGCACCGGTGGGCGGAACTCCTTTTGCTTTGGAGTAGCAGTGATCGAAGATCGAAAAAGGAAAATCGAAAATGAAAAAAGCCATTCTGCTCGCCGGCGGCGCGGGAACACGTCTGTTCCCGCTCACCAAGATCATGTGCAAACAACTGCTGCCGATTTACGACAAGCCAATGATCTGCTATCCACTGGCGACTCTGATGCTCGGCGGCCTACGGGAAGTGCTGATCATTTCAACTCCCAAAGATGTGCCGATGCTCGAAGATTATTTGGGCAACGGCGCTCAGCTCGGTATTCGCATCGAATACGCCGAACAGCCGAAGCCCGAAGGGATCGCACAGGCTTTTTTGATCGGAGCGAAATTCATCGGAGATTCAGGTGCATCGCTCATTTTGGGCGACAATATTTTCTATGGAAAACTCGATTTCTATCGGGACGCGCTGGCAATCGAACGTGGCGCATGCATTTTCGCTTATCAAGTTCGCGATCCCGAGCGTTACGGCGTAGTTGAGTTCGACGCCAAAGGCAGGGCGATCAGCCTCGAAGAAAAACCGAAACAACCGAAAAGCTCTTTTGCCGTGCCGGGGCTTTACGTTTACGACGCTCAAGTCGTCGACCTTTGCAGGACATTGCGCCCATCGGCGCGTAACGAATTGGAGATCACGGATCTGAATCTGCTTTATCTGAAGCAGAACCAGCTGCACGTGAAACTGCTCAGCCGCGGCATGGCCTGGCTCGACACCGGCACCACCACTACCTTGCTCGAAGCTGGCAATTACATCGCGACGATTGAACACCGGCAGGGCTTGAAGATCGCATGCCTGGAAGAGGTTGCCCTGCGGATGGGTTTCATCAGTCAATTCGATCTTGCCGGGATCATCGATCGGTTACCGAAAAACGAATACAGCAATTATCTGCGGGTAGTTTGTGATGAAGGACCCAGCGCCGGGCTGGAACCGGTTGGATAATTGTGGCTGCGGGCGGTGACCGCCGCAGCCCGGGTTCATCGCCCCCGGCTACAGCTACTTGGGTTGTTCGCGCAGCAAATGATGAGTGTCGGCGAGCAATTTCGTGATCGCTTCCGGTTCGGTCGCGTCGTAGTAGCCCCGGATCTGGCCATTGCGATCCACCAATACCATTCGCGTGCTGTGGACGGGAATTCCTTGCTCGTCGCTCCCATCAGAGACCGCAAGTTTGAAACTGTCATGCGAAAGTTTGTAGATCGCAGATTTCGGTCCAGTGAGAAAATCCCACCGTCCCGGTTCAGCCTGCAAACTCTCGGCATAACCGCGCAACACTTTTGGCGTGTCCTTCTCCGGATCGACACTGAACGAGACCAGATGCACATCCGTCTTTTCCAACGGCTTTTGCAATTCGCTCATGCGCCCGCTGATCATCGGGCACGGGCCCGGACACGTTGTATAGATAAAATCCGCTATCCAGATTTTGCCCGCTAGCTGCGCTGACCCGAAAGGCTGCCCGTTTTGATTTGTCAGCTGAAAACTGGGCACCGCGCCGTAGGAAGAAACAGTGCGCTGACGCAAAGCTGACACCTCGACGCTTCGCAACCATAACAAAGCTCCGACCGTGACAAGCGGGATAAGAATCAGGATTACTTTCCAAACGATGCCGCTGCGGGTTGGCGCGCGATTCGTTGTGGCAGAAGTAGTGTTCATAATCGCTTAATCTACAGAGGTTGTAGCGTGCGCTGTCCTCAGCGCATCCGGCACACGGCCGATGATCACGCCACGTGTTTTCAGCTGAGAACAGCGGCCACTACAGCATTCGTCTGCGGCTTCGCAAAATGGTTCGACAACCGGTCCGGAGTCGCGTTCATGATTTCGTCAGCACAAGTGCGCCGAGTAGCAAAGGAAGATAAATAATAGACGTGATGAACAGTAAACGCGCGGCGCTCTGGGTACGCAGGCGCAAGAAGCGCATCGCGATGGCGACGAATATGCCGCCCAACAAAAGCTCGATTGCTTCATAAACGTAACTCGCAATTCCAACAAACGCGGGTAGGCCCGCGAGGATCAGAAGCAGAATACAGAAAAACACACTTTGGCTGGCGCTGCGTTCGCCGCTGGAATCGTCACTGGAAATCATGCGGAAACCGGCGCGCGAATAGTCTTCGCGGCACATCCAGGCAATGGCGAAGAAGTGCGGCAGTTGCCAAAGAAACACGATCACGAAGAGACTCCACGCACCGGGACCGATGTCCCCGCGCGCAGCCGCCCAGCCGATCATCGGGGGAATAGCGCCCGGAATCGCGCCGACAGCGGTGTTCGCCGTGCTGGCACGCTTGAGAGGTGTGTACGCAAAGATGTAGATCGCGATCGTGATCGCCGCCAAAGCGGCACTGAGCGTGTTACAAAGAATCGCCAGGTACACGACTCCAAAGACTGACAGCGCCGCACCAAGGGCGAGTGCTTGCCACGCCGACATGCGACCTGCCGGAATTGGACGCGTTCTGGTGCGGCGCATGAGCGCGTCGGCTCTGCGTTCCCACCATTGATTGAGAGCGGCTGCGCCTGCGGCTGCAGCCGCAGTTCCGAAAACCGTGTTAAAGAGAGCGCGGTAATCAATGGGCGTTTCCGAGCCGAGATAAAATCCTACAGCTGTGGTAAGCAGGACGAGCAGCGTGAGTCGCGCTTTGACTAGTTCAGCGAGATCGCTCACAAAGCCATGGCGCGAGGATGCGAGTGCCGGATTTTCAATTGCAGCCGTTTTCATGCCGCGATCGGTCTGGATACATCTGGCTGGCTCGATTTATCAGTTTCTGTCTCTAAGATTCGCCAGCAAATCGCGCTGATGGTCACACCAAAAGATAGCATGATGGCGCCGAGCGCGACATGCGCGGTGGCGACATCGGCGGCTTTGTTACTCCAGATCACCCAGGCACCGAGCGCAATCTGGCAAAGGACCAGAGCGACCCAGAGAACTGATATGCGCTTAAGAACAACAAAGCCGCGCTCATATCTCCAGGCACGCGTGCAAAACGCGATGATTCCAATCGCAATAATCAATGCAAGAAAACGATGCGCCATTTGAAGCCAGATTTGGAACGCGGTTACGGTCGACAAGGCGCGTGCCTCGCGCCACGCATTGATTTTCGCCAAGGCGGGTGCGCTGGTGTCGGGAAGCCATGCGCCGTTCGCGGTGGGAAAATCCAAAATCGCCAGATCGCGGTGCTGATGGCGCATCGTCGCGCCGAGCGCCAACTGGACGTAAATCGCGACCGTGATTGCAAACGCTAGTCTCTTTATCGAACCAAGTCGTCGAGTATCGACGTGCCGATTCATAAGCGAGCGCCAGAATTGGGTCGTCACCAGCGCGATAAAAACCAGCAGACCGAGAAAAGCCTGCGCGACGCAGGCATGAAAAATCCCAATCTGATCTTTCATCATGGTGACGCGAAGGCCTCCCAAAATTCCCTGCAAAATCACGCCGGCAACTGCGATCACCCCCAGGTTGCGAACCCATCGTCGGTCTTCACGTAGCCAAAGCCAGACCGCGAGAATGATTGTAAGAAATCCAACCAGCGATCCCATCAAACGGTGCGTGTGCTCGAATAAAATTCCGCCAACCCATTTCGAAATTGGGAAGAGAAACATGTTGTAGCCAAACGTGGTCGGCCAATCCGGCACGGCCAGCCCAACATTTTTACTGGTCACCATCCCGCCGCTGCAAATCAGCAGGAGTGTAGCGACGCAAGTCAGCCATACGAAACGGTTGAGCCATGTAGCCGATCTTCCCACAGAGGGAGAATAGGCCAAATGAGTCGGATGAGACAATGTGGGCCCGGAAAGCTTTCGCCGGTGGCGCTGGAATTAACCGCCCGGAGTAGGCGATGGTGCTGACTCAGGTGGTTTGCTTTGGGGCTGCGGTGCGCCAGGTGATGCCGAAGGAGGAGCGGCTTGCGCGCTGGCGGCGAGTTCGGCGCGTTCTTTCAGCCACGCTTGATAATCCTGTGGTGTATCGACCACCAGTGTGCCTTTCATTCCGTAATGGCCGAGGCCGCACAATTGACCGCAAATCACCTCATAGGTTCCAGTCTTGATCGGCGTGAACCAGATCGGAATCAGAGAACCGGGAATCGCGTCGCCCGCGATCCGCATATCGGTCACAAAAAAATCGTGGATCACATCTTTCGAAGAAAGTTCCGCAACCACGGGTCGATCGACCGGGACATGAAGTTCGCCCGCGGTGACGATGTCGTCTTTGCCAGCCGGATCGTTCGGATCAAGGCCGAGCGGGTTGGAATTGGATACAAGGTTAACGTTGCGCTTTCCAAATAATCCATCAGGTCCGGGCAAATGATAATTGAAGCTGAATTGCTGCGCGACTACGTGCACAAGCAACGCATCTTTGCCTGGCGGAAATTGATTCACTCGCTTTCCCCAGAGTGGAATCGCGAATCCCAACAGCAGCACTGCTTCAATCAGAACAACTGAAAATTCCAAATGCGTCGAAATGGGGCTCGTCACACCAAGATGATTCGCATGGGGCTGTCGCCGCTTCCGGAAGCGAATCAGGACGAAAATAAAAAAAACCGACCAACCGACAAACAGCGCACCCATGAACCAATGACAAAATTCAAGGATGTGGTCGATCTGAAACCCGTGCGACGAGGCGTTCGGCGGCTGACCCAGAAATTCGTTGATCAGCGCCAGGCTATTCATACTTGGTCAAGTCTTCCTGAGTAAGCTCCTGATGAGGCTCGATGGGCATGCGGCCGTGGCGCCACAGATGAAAACTAAACGCGCCGATTCCGCCCATGACCGACATCACCGCGCCAAACAGAAACCAGATCGCAACGGCCATGTGCTCGGTCGACTTCCCGTCTTTCGCGCCGTAGCAGAACGGACACGCCGCAGCTTGCTGTACAACGAACAGTGTTGATACCAATAATAACGACGCGACTCTTTTCATGTGATGATCCGTAGCCTCTTCATTTTCCTGTAGAACCAGACGCCGTACACCATCAGCGCAATCGCAGCCACGAACGAGGCCACCGCACCGGCTACGTACGTCGGTGCACCTTCTACGAAGTTGACCCAGAGACACCACACGCCGGTCCCCAGCGCCAGCAGCGTCGAAAAAATAATGAAAACAATATGGAAAGCCTTAAGCGACATTTAGTGAAAGATCGGATAGTCGTACCAGGCAAATAATGTAAGCCAGAAGAGGCCGAGCACAAAGAAGCCGGTGAAAACCAGGATGCGATAGATCAGTCGTTTCTCCGCGGCGAGATGCATGAAAATTGCCGCAACGAGCCCGGCCTTCAACGTGGCGACCAGCATTGCCACGGCGATATTCGCCTTTTGTGTGCCAAAATGAACGTACGACAGAGCAACAGTGATGGCTGTGAATGCCAGCAGCATGGCGCCCACAATCAAATATCCCCGAACATGCTTGCGAATGCCGTGCGCGTATTCCTCGTATTCCTTCGGGTCTTGCGAAATGTCAGGCGGATTGTTCATGGACTTACAGCAGGTAAAAAAGTGGGAAGACAAAAATCCAGACAAGGTCAACGAAGTGCCAGAAAAGCCCACTCACCTCGACGCGATTGGCCAGGTGTTCGGGGTTGCGCTGGTAAAGGCGCTTGCTGACCGGTAGCCACATGTAGATGAACACCAGCACGCCCCCGAGCACGTGCAGGCCGTGTAATCCGGTGATGGTAAAATAGCTCGCAAAATAGGCGCTATGCCTGGGCAGAAACATTGTCGCGTACTGCACGTCCTCCTTTTCGATGGTGGCGATCTTTTCCGTCGCCGCGTGCGGCCAGAAGTGTGGCCGATCCATCTCCGGATTCGTTGGGTCTGCGTTCAGCGGGTCGAGCGCTATTTCATATTCTTTGATGTTGGGATCCTTCAGCGCCGCGCGATTGTGCAGGTGTCCTGTGATCTCAAGCCGCGGCGGAAGGCCTTTCTCCGTGGCATACTCGTTGCCCAGATACTGTTCATATTTCCCAAGATCTTCCGTCTTAATATAAACGCCAAAATGATCGAACTTCTGCGGCCATTCATAAGCGAGTTTCACGGTCAAGAAAATCACGCCGCATGAAATGGTGGCGAGCATATACCACCAATAAGCGTTATACTTTCGCATCTTTAACGACGCCCATGCCAGAACGACTGTCACGGACGACATGATCAGGATCGCGGTGTTCATCGTGCCGACCGGGACGTTGAGTAACCCGTGTGGCCACATGCCTGGCGGCGAGTCGATCCGTAGAAAAATGTAGGCGGAGAAAAGGCCTCCAAAGAGCATCACTTCCGATGCCAGGAAAAGCCAGATCCCGATCTTCGCATTCCAAAGGCCAGTATCAGGGCGATTAGAAACTGTATATGGAATTTCCATGGGTTAGTAGTTGCAATTTCAACTACACCGGAACGAGATCTGCGGGAGGTTTGCGTGGCGTTCGCTCAGCGGGTTCCACCGGCTCATTTTGCATGGTGAAATCGCGCTCACGACCGGGAAGGCTGTATTCATACGGCCCGCGATAGGCGATAGGCGTCGTCACGAAATTCCCGTGGGGCGGTGGCGAAGGCGCAGTCCACTCAAGGGTGGTCGCTTCCCACGGATTGTCGTTCACTTTTTCGCCGTGTTTGATGCTCCAGAAGAAATTGATGATGAAAGGAATTTGAGCGAGCCCCATGATCCACGCCGCCCATGAAATCGGCTTGTTCCACTCAAAACCGGTCAATCCCCAAATCGTGTGGTCATTCGAAACGGTCCACCCCTGTCCGCCGTCATACCAGCGGCGATGCATTCCGGCCATTCCCTGCAAAAACATCGGCAGAAAAATCAAGTTCATGCAAATCAACGTGGGCCAGAAATGCACTTTCCCCCAGAAATCGTTCATCTTTCGCCCGGTTGCCTTTGGGAACCAGAAATAGATGCCCGCGAAGAGCCCGAAAATAGTGCCCGGTGCGACGATGTAATGGAAATGGGCGATGACGTAATAGGTGTCATGCAGATAAAGATCGGCCGAATTAAACGCCAGCGGAATTCCCGTTAGGCCGCCGATTCCAAACATTGGCAGAAACGCCGTGGCAAAAAGCATCGGCACCGTGAACCGGATAGAGCCGCCCCAGAGTGAAATAAAGAATGCGCTTAAGATGATCACCGACGGGATCGAGATCAGCAACGTAGTGGTCTGGAAAAATGCGCTGACCGCTGCGCCCATGCCCGTGAGCCACATATGATGCGCCCAAACGATGAACGATAGAAAACCGATCACAAGCACCGAGAACACCAGCGATTTATAACCCCAGAGGGGCTTGCGCGAATTGTTGGCTAGGATCTCGGCTACAATGCCGAAGGCCGGCAATATCAACACGTAAACTTCGGGATGCCCAAGAAACCAGAACAGATGTTGCCACAAAAGCGGGCTGCCGCCGCCGCTGATGTACGCCGGCACGCCATTCACGACCAGGCCAGCAGGCAGGAAAAAACTGGTGTGCGCCACCCGATCCATTAACTGCATAATGATTGCCGCTTCGAGCGGCGGGAACGCCAGCACCAGCAGAAACGCGGTGACGAATTGCGCCCAGACAAAGAACGGTAGCCGCATCCAGGTCAGGCCCTTGGCACGAAGCTGAATGATTGTCGTAATGAAATTGATGGCGCCGAGCAACGACGAGGTGATCAGAAAAATAAATCCGATCAACCAGAGCGTCTGCCCGTTAAATATGAGATTGTGGCCGGGACCAGTATCTGCAATGTCCGACAACGGTGTATAGGACGTCCAGCCGCTCTTGGCTGGTCCGCCGGGCACGAAGAAACTGACCAACATAATAACGCCACCCATCGCAAAGGCCCAGAAACTCGCTGCGTTAATCTTGGGAAACGTCATATCGGGCGCTCCGATTTGCAGCGGCACGACAAAATTGCCGAAAGCAGCAAAGGCTAGCGGCACGACGCCGGCAAAAATCATGATCGTGCCGTGCATGGCACCTAACGAGTTGTAGAAATCCGGGGTCATTTTCCCGTTCGGCATCGAACCCGGCCCGAAGATCTGCGGCAGCCATTTGCCGATCAC
The DNA here is from genome assembly GCA_963753675.1 of uncultured Verrucomicrobiae bacterium. GTDB lineage: Bacteria > Verrucomicrobiota > Verrucomicrobiia > Chthoniobacterales > UBA10450 > Udaeobacter. The sequence goes on from CAVWCZ010000005.1 coordinate 199,201, forward strand.
GGGGAGCGCCTGTCCGGGATACGCCAGCTGAAACCTCATCAGCATCATGAGGCAAAAGCCGAGGAAGAGGAATGCCAGGCCGCATAGACCGTACTGAATGCCGATCACCTTGTGGTCAGTGGAGAAAATGTATTTTCGCCACCACCCGAGCTCGTGATGTTCGTGAGCCGCGTCGTGCGCGTGCGGTTCGTGATGGGTGTCAACGGAAGTAGAAGAATCCATTTCGAGAGAAAGTTACAGCGGCTAATATCGAAAAAGAAGCGCTCATTGCAAAGCGAGAAATTGCGTTTCAACCGAGAAAACGCTGAATGGTCTCGGCGTTTGGGTTATGCGAGATTTTCATGTGGGCGATGAACAGAAGCCACGAGCAATCATTCACCTGGATATGGATTGCTTTTACGCGGCGATCGAGGTGCGTGATCGCCCTTCGTTGCGGGGTAAACCCGTAGGCGTAGGTGGCGCGCGAGACAGGCGCGGCGTCTTGACCACCTGCAATTATGAGGCACGCAAATTCGGAGTCCGTTCGGCTATGCCAACGTTCATGGCTCTGCAACGCTGCCCGAATCTGATTGTGTTGCCGACGCGATTCGATGTTTATCGGCGCGAAGCGGCGGTAATCCGCGGGATCCTTTACCGCTTCACTTCGATAATCGAGCCGCTGTCGCTCGACGAAGCTTATCTCGATGTTTCTGCGCACCCAACTGCTCCGGCAGCGCTGGCACAGGAAATCCGTAGTGCAATTTTTCAGGAAACGAAACTGACGTCTTCCGCAGGAATCGGACCGAACAAATTGATCGCAAAGATTGCCAGTGAAATTGAAAAGCCGAACGGGCAATTCGAAGTGAAACAGAAACAAGTGCCGGAATTCATGAAAGACCTGCACGTCCGCAAAATTTGGGGGATCGGCGCGAAGAGCGAGCGAAAACTCGAAGAACTCGGCATTAAAACCTGCGGCGAACTACAGCGGTTTTCGCGAGCCAGGCTCGTTGATTTGTTCGGCAAATTTGGCCTCGAACTTTACGATCTTTGTCGCGGCGTGGACGAACGCCCGGTCGAACCGGATCGTCCCCGTAAATCGCTCAGCACTGAGGAAACATTCGCCATTGATCTGACCAACCTCGAACAATGCGAAGAAAAGCTCGAAGAACTCTTCCAGGATTTAATGGCTGACCTTGCGCAAAAAGAATCCATGCGTGAGATCACGAAAATCTTCGTGAAACTGAAGTTCAACGATTTCACGCGCACCACAGCCGAACGTGCGGGGCTCGCGCCGAGCTTGCAAGGGTTTCGCTCTCTCCTCGAAGAAGCACTTGCACGCACTGGGAAGCCTGTTCGCCTTATTGGGGTTGGCGTTCGCTTTGCCGAGCCGCTCCCGGAAAATGCGCAGATGGATCTTTGGTAGCACAGCCATCTTGGCTGTGGGGCCGGCAGGCTTCCGAGCCTAGCCTGCCGTATCATTGTAAACGCCAGGCGAGACGCCCGGCTGCCCCACAGGCTGGAAGCCTGTGCTACGTTTGCGTCGGCTTAAATTAATCTGCTTGATGAGAGATGACTTCGGAGCAGAAGAGGAAAATTAAACAAACGGGCTGCGACGCGCGTTTTGATAATTTGACGCGTCAGCTTTACGCAACGGACGCTTCGATTTATCAGATCGAGCCGCTTGGCGTTGCCTTTCCGAAAGGGGCTCAGGAGGCGAGTCTGGTGATCAGAGCCGCGGCCGATGCGGGCGTGGCGGTTACTCCGCGTGGTGCGGGAACTAGTCTCGTTGGAAACGCGATCGGCGAAGGTTTAATCGTCGATTTCTCGCGCTACAACAGAGAGATCACCGACTTGAATGTTGAGACGCGCAGTGTCCGCGTTGGTGCGGGTGTCGTGCTGGATCAACTGAACGATTTTCTAAAGCCGCAAGGATTTTGCTTCGGGCCTGATGTGGCAACGAGTTCGCGAGCCACGCTCGGCGGAATGATCGCGAACAATTCTTCCGGCGCGCGTTGCCCGCTTTACGGGACAACAGCCGACCACGTGATCTCGCTGGAAATCGTCATGGCAGACGGTCGCGTTGAAAAGATCGGGCAGACCCATGAATCATTGAGTGGTGAACGTGCAAAAATTGAGAAGCTTGTTTGCGCGGCGAGTGCGGAGATGGCCGAGCGCTGGCCGCCAGGTTTAATCAAGCGCTGGCCCGGGTACGGTATCGAACGATTCCTCCGCGCGCCAAATGATCTGACGGCTATTCTCGCCGGCAGCGAAGGAACACTCGCGGCAATTTTTTCGGCAGAATTAAAGATCTCGCCGCTGCCCGCTGAGAAAGGTTTAGGCCTTATCTTTTTTCAATCAATCGGGGAAGCAATGCAGGCGACGGTTGAACTTCTCGATCTCAAACCAGCCGCAATCGAACACATCGATCGACCGCTTCTGGATCAAACTGAAGGTCAGTTGCATTTTCAGGCAGCGCGCGACTTACTCGAACTCGATACCAAGCCCTGCGAAGCAATCTTGATTATTGAATTCTACGGGCAAATTGCGGAACGCCTCTCAATTCTGGAATCGCGAAAGATCGGACTACGCAAAAAAATTGTTACCGATCCAGCACAAATGAATCTGGTCTGGTCCGTGCGAAAATCCGGTCTTTCCCTTTTGACCGGATGCATCGGCCCGGCTAAACCAGTCGCGTTCATCGAAGACGCCGCTGTTCGTCCCGAACAATTACCTGAATACGTACGCGGTTTGCAAGCGATCATGCAACCGCTCGGACTGGAGGCAAGCTACTACGGTCACGCGGCCAGCGGACTCCTGCATGTACGGCCGGTTCTTAACCTGCGTAGCCCGGCCGATCTGAAACGGTTCCGGCAGGTAGCCGATCAAACATCGGCCTTGGTGCGACAATTCAAAGGTTCGCTTTCTGCCGAGCACGGCGTTGGTATCGCGCGTACCGAATACATGCGCGAGCAACTCGGAGACGGATTACTGGCGGTGATGCGCAAGATCAAACAGACCTTTGATCCGAAAAATATCTTCAATCCCGGAAAAATTTTCGCGGATGGTCGACACAAGATTGAGAATCATTTGCGGGAGAACTTCTCTCGTCCGCTCGAGCTTCCATTTCAGCCGGTGCTCGCGTTTGCATTCAAGGACCGGTCGTTCGTTGGCAACCTCGAGCAATGCAATGGCTGCGGCGGTTGTCTTAAACAGAGCGGCATCATGTGCCCGACGTTCATGGCGACGCACGACGAAGTCATGTCCACACGCGGCCGCGCCAACATCATTCGTGCGGCACTTGAGCTCCAAGTAAACGGAGATGACCCGCTGAAATCCGACGAGCTTGATGCCGCGCTGAGCAATTGTCTCTCGTGTAAAGGATGCACGCCCGAATGCCCATCGAACGTAAATCTCGCGCTGTTAAAAGCGGAGATGCTCAGTGCAAGATGGCGCCGGGACGGTTTGCCGTTGCGGCAACGAATTTTCAGCAATGTCGATTTGTTAGGCAAACTCGGCTGCATCATGCCCAAACTGACAAACCGAATTCTCGATTCCAAGGCGCTGCGTGTTGCGGTTGAGAAAACACTCGGCATCTCTGCGAGAAGGTCCTTGCCACATTACACCAGTGAGCGGTTCGATAGATGGTTTTCGAAGCGTCCGGGGAGCGCGGCCGCCTCGCCCGCTGTGTCACGCGCCTCGCGGGACACACGAATTTGCGCAATCTCCTCCAACTGCGGAGCCGCCACACCGCTTTTTGGCGAGGCGCCAAAAATAGCGGGCGGGGCGCCCGCGCTCCCCACACGAGGTCGATTGATTCTTTGGGACGACACTTTCGTGCGTTATCACGAGCCCCACATCGGCATCGCCGCGGTGAAAGTGCTGGAAGCACTCGGCTTTGAAGTGTCGCTCGTGAAAAATCGGCGCTGCTGTGGTCGACCCGGATTTAGCCAGGGAAATCTCGACGCCGCAGCAAAGCTCGCCAAACATAACGTCAAAATTCTCTCATCACTCGAACATTCCAATACTCCGATTCTGTTCCTCGAACCTTCCTGCTGGTCGATGTTCGTTGAAGACTATCGCGAACTGAAGATCGAAAACGCAGAAAACATCGCCGAGCGCTGTTTTCTCTTCGAGAAATTCGTGGACGATTTCCTCGCGCGCGATCCACAAGCGTTACCATTTCAAAACTTGACGGCTTTAAGCCGTCAAGTTTCAACCGGGCGCGAGAAACAGGAGGAGCGGCTGGTCGAGGTCGCAATTCACCCGCACTGCCACGTGAAATCGATTATCAACCCCGGGTTCATGGCGAGACTGGCCGAACGTTTGCCCGGCCGAAGAGCGATGGTGTTGGACACTGCCTGTTGCGGCATGGCTGGCGCTTTCGGGATGCTGACAGAGAAATACGATCTTTCAGTGAAGGTTGCGCAACGTTTGCTCGACCAGATCGATCAACAATCAGCCGGCACGGAAATCGTAGCGTCCGGAACGAGTTGCCGGCATCAAATTGCGGACCTCAGGAACCCGCGGCCAAAACACATGGCCGAATTGCTCGCTGAGGCGCTGTAGCCCCGAAGGCTTTCGGTAATCTGTTTAGCGTCAAAGGCGGATTGGGGAGCATACGCGTCTCGCGTGTGGGTCGTTGCGTCTCGCGACGACGAACTTTTCTTGTGTCCCCTGTCCTCAAAAGTCCGTGCTGTCGAGACAACAGCACCAGCACCCGAGACGGGCGCGCTCCCCAGAATTGCAGCCAAGTGTCGGCTGCGATCGCGTTCAAAACGCATGCAACATTGACCCACCCGCAATCAAAACCTAGCGTCGCCACATGAATCCAGTTGTTGCATCCGATAAACTTAAGCGCAGCGAAGTCTGGGCGGAAGACGATCAAGCCGTGCATTGGGCCGGCGCGTTCGCGGTCTATGGCGGTCACGGCACGACGGCATCTTCAACCATCGTGTACGAAATTGAGCCCGGAAGACGGCTCGGTTGGCACACCGATGCAACTGAAGAGACACAGTATATCATCGCCGGCAAAGGCGAACTACATATGGAAGATGGTTCCAAGCATCCGGTTGGGCCTGGCAGCGTCTTTGTTCTTCCGACACCGGTGAAACACGATCTTGTCAACGTGGGCAGCGAAACGTTGCGAGCAGTTGCATTTTTTGCAGCGGCGATGTTCACCCAAAATTTCGACAACGTGATGCTGCCGCCAAAAACCCATATTCTCGGCACGCCGAACCGCGAAGGATAGGGTCGAACTCTACGGCTTTGGTGGTGCCGCAGGTTTTGCGGCTTCGCCAGGTGCCGGTGGCGCACCTCCGGCAGCCGGGCCGCCGGGAATATCTTCATCAGGGGCGGCAAGGATATCGTGTTCAGTAAATGATTCGGGGTGACTGGCCAGTTCTTTGCGTAACGCGGCGATTTGTTCGGGCGTAACGGGACTGGCGTTATTTCCCCATTCGCTTCGCTCGTACGTCATCACCTCGGCGATCTGTTTATCGGTCAATGTTTTGTCCCACGGTTGCATGACCGCCGTGCCGTACTTCTGGCCTTTCACTGTGACGGGGCCTTGCAGACCTTTGAGGACGATCATGGCCATCCGCCGCGATCCCCCGTTCGTAAATTCCGAGCCGGCCAGCGGCGGGTATTGACCGGGCACGCCGAGGCCATTCGCCTGGTGGCACGTTTGACAATTTGCGGCGAAAATCTTTTTGCCGCGATCGCGCGGCGAGAGTTCGACTTGTTCGCCGCCAGGACCGCCCGCCACTGCTTTCTTTGGCGCAGGCGGCGCGCCCATGGGATCGAGTCCGCCGTTCATGAAATTTCCTGAGTAACGGCCGAGGTACGCACCGCCAAAGAAAATCGCCAACCCGTAAATCGCGATGAGCCAGATTGAAAGCGGCTCCGCACCGACACGTGGTTCGCGTTTTTCGCGCTGCACAGCTGCGTGCACCTGCAACACGTCGGCCTGTTCGCCGTAATCCATTCCCTGTCCTGTGCGCGGCGGCATTTTTGGCTCGTCGTTCATTGCGTTATTTTTTTGCTGCGGCAGGCGATGCAACGGCTGCCGGACCGGGTGAAGCACCCGGAACCGCTGTCGGTGGTGACGGGGCAGCTGCCGGTGCGCCTCCGATCGATCTGACGTCTTTCAGCGGATGGGATTGATTTAGCCCCATCAAATAGGCAACCAGACATTTTGCATCGTACGTCGGAACAATCTCCCAGCCTGCGGGTGGCGCATCTGCACCGGAGAGTTGCAACGCATCTGCCGAGCGCTCTCCGGTGATGCGCCGCTTCTGGTAAAGGAAACGGTATGATGGCATGTTCGAATCGAGATTGATGCTGCGTGGCGAATACAGATGCACGTGATGCCAGGCGGCAGAATACATAGGCGGCAAACCCTCTGTCTGAATCGGCCAAGGCGCGGCGGGAGTTTGCGCAGTCGGTGCCACCGGACTGCTTCCTCCCGGAGTAGCGTTCGCCATTTGCCCAGGAGAAGGTGAAGCGACACCGGTGCGTTGCCCGGGCGGCGGTGATGTACTCGCAGCAGGCGAACCGGAAGGTGAACTCTCCGGAGCGGAAGTGGCGGGCGCTTTTCCCGGCGAGCTCGCGGGTAAGGGCGAAGTTGCTTGCGCAGCAGGCGGACTCGCTGCCGCAGTTCCTTGCGTCGCGGGAGCGACGGCAGGACTTGCAGCTCCGGCTGGCGACGGTGACTCCTCTAGGGCAGGTGCGCGAGCACCAATGTTTGCGAGATCCTGACCCATGCGCATTTTTCCGAGAAATACCGGCCGATCAAAAATGTAATCGCGCGGCGCGCTGCGCCGATCACCCCATTTTCGCTCGATATCGTCGGCGGCATAATCGGCGCGGACCTGTTGACTGTGGCAATAGATGCAGCCGTTGGCGGCGTAGACCCGTGCGCCGCGCTCGAACATTCCCGATTGTGGCTGCGGATAAATGTCCGTGCCCTCTTCATCGGATTGCGGACTGAGATGTCCGATTTGCCAGTTTGGAATGACCGTGAGCCCTATCCACGAAAACGCGAACGTGCCGAAAATTCCAAGGAAGAGAGGAGCCAGACCTTTCATCAGTGACCTCCGGATGGCTCAGCGTCCACTGGGTTGAGAAAGGTAGGCACAGTTGCCGTGCGGCCCAATCCCAAGAGCATTAGACCAAAATGATACGCGAAGATGAAATGCGATGCGGTGAGCAAAATTCCCGAAAGACTGCGTCCGCGAAGATACGGCAACACCGTTTCGATACTTTCACTGAAAGGCAGAGCGGGGTTTTGCGTGTCGGCCCCTTGCAGAAATCCGCCGGCAAGCAGCATCAGTGTCATCAATCCGATGCCGTAAGCCGACGCCCAGAAATGCAGTTTAATCAGCGACGCGTAACGCCATTCACGGCCAACGAGTCGTGGAACGATGTAGTACATCGCGCCGAAAATCACCATGGTGAAAAATGCATAAAGACCAAGATGCGAATACGCGATGCTGGCCTGAGTAAAATTGACGTATCTCGCAACGGACCGCAGCGAAATCAATACACCAACCACGCTGAAAACCGTGTAAGACATCGCGCCGAATATGGTGAACCGGAGCGTCGGGCTGTAGCGCAGCAGCGGGAAATACCCCTGCATGGTCATGTGATGGTTCAGTCCTACCGTCGCGACCGGAATCATTGTCAAAATCGTCGCAGCAATGCTCGCGGTGACCATCCATGCGGGAAACGGTCCACCGACGAGCCGGGTCATTCCCGTCCAGCTTGAGAAAAGCGCATAGCTCCAAAAACCGATTGTTGCCAAATGATAGCTGTACACCGGACGACCGATGACCTTCGGAATCATGTAATATGCCGTGCCGAGAGCGATGGCGCCGAACCAGAGAAACAAAAGGTTGTTAGCGTACCACCAGCCTACTGCGGCTTGCAAAACACCCTGCACCGGGACCACGAAGAGCATTAATTGGCCGGCCGCATACAGCCACGGGAACCAGAGGAACGCTCCGAGCAAATACCATTGGCTGATGTAGATTTGATCGCCGCGCCGGTGGCGGAACATGAGCACCGCCCAGGACGCCATTAGCGTGTAAGAAATAAACAGAATCACGGCGACATAACGCGGAAATTCGAGCCATTGATAACCCGTGCTATCGCCCAGCAGGATTGCGCCTACGCCTATTAACACGCCAACGTTCCAGAAGGCAGCACCTGCGACGAGCAACAGCGGAAATCGCAACGTCGCCCGGCACAGTCTCGCCATTAACCACACCGCAGTGCCCATCCCGGCCATTGACGCCCAGCCGTAAACCAAAACATTCATGTGGGCCGGGCGCAGCCGGCCCCAGGTTAGGAAACTCACGTTCCCAAGGAGATCGGGCGAGTGCAGCTTGAACGACACCAGTCCAGCCAGCAAGGTTCCCAAAATCAACCATGCAACCGCCGATGTATAAAACATCAGCACTGGCAAGCGTGTTGATGCGTCGATGTACGCCCGTTCCAAATGCTCCGAGTCGCTGGCAGCAGCGGAGACGGCTGGTTCTTTAAGTGGAATTCCAGTGGTGTTCATGGCGCGGGTGAAGGGGACGCCGGAGATGGCGAGATAGCGCTGGCTGGCGCCGGACTCGAGGCTGCCGCGCCTTGTGGCAAAGCGGGGGCGCTCGCCTGGGGCGACGGCTGCGCAGTACCCGCTGTTGGCGAAATAGCCGGCGCTGGCGAACCCGGCGCGGGGCTCACTGCAGCCGCAGGCGATGATTGCGCCGGAGGTGGCGTCGTGATTGGACCGGCAGGAGCTGGTTTTTGTTGCGACAAATCCGCAACAGTCAGCTCCATCGCGCGATCGATTGGGATCCTGGCAACGCCTTTGTTTTTATCGACCCACCCATACGTCGTTAACTCCTTTTGGTTTTCTTCGTGCAAAGCGTTTAGTCGTTCCATGCGTTTCTTCGCACGCGCCTCCTCGTAATCACTCCCCCGTGGCAAAGGCCCAATCACCGCGAGCACGATGAGACCGAACAGAACAAAAATACAGACGATGCCCAACCATGTGGAAAATGGCGTCGGCGAGTAGGCAATCCTGCGAAGTGATTCGGTATCGGCCATGTCAGTTGACGGTTGTGAGGGATTCAATCAGGCGCGGGTCCCGTACCGGAAACAACGAAGTCCTTGGCACAACACGCAGATAAACGAAACCGAGCGTCGCGCCGACAGCTATCAGGCAAACCAAATCCCAGATGCTTACATGGACGCCTGTTCCGTGCAGCGCAGGCAGAACGATCAAATACATGTCGAGCATTTGCATGAGGACAATCCAGCCAGCGACGATGCAAAGACGGTGCGGTTCCTTTTTGATCGAGCGCAGCAGCAGGATTGCGAACGTAATGAAGAAGCGGCCGATCACCAGAAGCATGGTCAATGCCCACCACGACTGCGTGTTACGGGTAAGAAAATATTGCGTTTCCTCCGGGATGTTTGCGTACCAGATGAGCATGTACTGGCCAAATCCGATGTAGGCCCAGAAAACGGTGAAAGCGAACATCCACTTTCCCATGATGTGGTAATGCTCGAGCGTAACGACCCCCTTCAGGTAACCGGCTTGCCGCAGAGCGGTGATCACCAGCACGAGCAACGACATTGAGCTGCCTGCTGCTCCGGCAAAGATATAAACGCCGAACATGGTTGAGTACCACCGGTAGTTGAGGCTCATCAGCCAGTCGATTCCGCTGAATGTCAGACAGAGCGCAAAAAACGGAAGGCTCACAAACGAGACGCGACGCATCCAGATTGTGAACAGCGGATTGCCGTCTTTATCCTGGCGCACAGAAAAACGGCGCAGCAATTGTGAAGCGACAAGGAAGAAGCAAAGAAACACGATCGCACGCACAAGAAACCAGTGAAAATTGAGGTACGCCCGCTTTGAATCCAGCGTGGCCTCATGCCCGGGCGGGATATCCATCCACGAATACAGATGATGGCGCAGCAACAGAATCGGAATGAAAAGGAGCGCCAGCACCCCTAACAACACAGCAATGTTTTCCAATTGACGCCGTACCACGACCGACCAGTTGGCGTCCGTCGCGTGGTGCACGATCGTCCAGAAGAAACAGCCCGCGCAAAGCGTGAAGAAAAACGCAAAGGCAAAAAGCCAGGAGTAACTGAATTGATGCGGATTGACGAAGGCTCCAATGACGCAAAGCACCAGAGCGATAATGGCAATCGCCCCGAGCAAAGTGGAAAGCCCTGTAAATCGACGGCTGTCGAAATATTCGCCTTCCGGCATCGGTGCAGTGTCCAAACGTTCGCTCATTTTGCTGCAGCCCCTGTAGCCGGCGGCGGTGACGCCGGCGGTTTGTCCAGTTCAGCGCGCTGATTTTCGGGAACATCGGCGACCGTAGCGTGCTCGCTGCGTTGCAAGGCGCGTAAATAAGCGATAATAGCCCAGCGATCAGCGACGACGATGTTCGGTCCATACGGCATCATCGTGTTTTTACCGTTCGTTATCGTGTTGAAGATCTCGCCATCAGACATTTTGCGGATACGGTCGTCCTGAAGCGAAACCACTGTTGCGAGTCCGTACTGTTTGGTGATGCCATTGCCCTGGGCTGTGGCGCCGTGACACATCGCGCACGTGATGTTGAAGCGCTGTTGGCCGCGCTCCATCAGTTCGCGCGTGACCGGCAACGGCATGCCGGTTCCCCATTGGTCGCCCATTTTGCCGGTGTTGAAGTAATCGGTACCTGCACTGAAAGCGACTCGCGTGTGTGCTTCCTCTGGCGCACCCTCGGCCATGGCTTCTGTTTTCGCCTCGGTTTTCGCTCGTGGCATTTCGTAGCCAACCGGAACCGTACCGGCCACCGGCAACCGCGGCCCGCGGCCGTCAGCGAAGAAATCCAATGGCGCCTGTGCGCGGACTTTGGGTTGCCGCACCATGTCAGGAAAAATCTCAAACGGCGGCTTCCCGCCTGTTTGGCCGCGGAATCCAAGCACTGCGAGCGTCGCGACCGCGCACAAAACAAAAATCACGAAAAATCCGCGGAGCATATTGGTTATTCCTCGTGAACGATGGTGATGTGCTGGCCGCCTGTTTGTTCCAGCAGCTCGTACACACTGTTTTCCGTAAAGCGTGGATCGCGCGCTTCGATCGCAAGGAAAAATCCGTCGTTCGTCACGCGGCTAAAACGTTCCCAGTTAAACATCGGATGATTCCAGCGCGGCAAACGATTCATGACTTGCCACGCAAAGAATGCCGAGAACGCAGCGAAAAGCACCGTCAGCTCAAACATGATGGGGAAAAACGCTGGAACAGTGAAAAAGCCCGTCGGTTTGCCATGCACATCGAGAGGGTAAAGAATCGACGACGGGCCAAATTGAAGGAGCGCGGCGGTGAGCAATCCGGAAACTCCGCCAAACAAAACCCAGCCGCTGAGCCATGATTTGCCGAGCCCCATCGCCTCATCCATCCCATGAATCGGGAACGGTGAAAAAACATCCCAACGCCGGAACCCGGCATCGCGAACACGCTTCGCCGCCTCATAAAGCGCTGCCGCGCTCGAATACTCCGCCGCCATGGCGTAAACTTTGTGACCGTACGGAGTTTCCATCACCGTGTGGGCTCCTCTCCGCCAGGTGAAATCGATGGGACCCCCGGACGTTCTCCGTAATGCGGGTCGGCCTCGGGCACTGCCGTCTTAACTTCCGACATCGCGATCATGGGCAGGAAACGAATGAAGAGCAGGAACAGTGAAGTGAAAATTCCGAGCGTGCCGATATAGGTCCAAATGTCCACCCAGGTGGGATGAAACACTCGCCAGGACGATGGAAGGAAGTCGCGGATCAAACCGCCGGCAATAATGATAAACCGCTCAAACCACATTCCCGCGTTGACGCACATAGACACGAAGAAAACGACCAACACATTGTGCCGGCACCAGCGGAACCAAAACAGTTGCGGCGAAAGCACGTTGCAAAAGAGCATGCCGAACCACCAATACCACCAGTAGGGACCGAAAATGCGGTTCCAAAACGCGAAACGCTCGTAGTGACTGCCGCTATACCAGGCAGTGAAAAATTCCATGGTGTAGGCGTAACCGACAAATGAGCCGGTCAACAAAATGATTTTGGCCATTTTGTCGATGTGCTGCGGCGTAATGACATCCTGCAACTTAAAGATCGCGCGCGCCGGTAAGAGCAGAGTCAGCACCATGGCAAAGCCGCCGAAGATCGCGCCCGCAACGAAGTAAGGCGGAAAGATCGTCGTGTGCCATGTCGGTATAACCGTCGAGGCGAAGTCGAACGATACGACGCTGTGCACCGAGAGAACCAGTGGCGTAGCAAGACCGGCCAGAAGCAAATACGCCATTTCGTAATGACGCCAGTTGCGGTTGGAACCGCGCCAGCCAAGAGCGAAAATTCCGAAAAGGAATTTACGCACCCGTGTGGTTGCCCGGTCGCGCAGGGTCGCCAGATCCGGGACCAGACCGGTGTACCAGAACAAGACTGAAACAGTAAAGTAGGTCGAGACCGCGAACACGTCCCACATCAGAGCGCTGCGGAAATTCTGCCAGATACCCCAGTTGTTAGGCACAGGCGCCAGATACCACGCCATCCAGAACCGGCCGACGTGGATCCCAGGGAAGATCGCAGCGCAAATCACCGCAAAAAGCGTCATTGCCTCCGCGGAACGATTGATGGAAGTACGCCATTTCTGGCGAAGCAAGTACAAGATCGCCGAAATCAATGTGCCGGCGTGTCCGATACCGATCCAGAAAACGAAATTGGTAATGCCCCAGGCCCAGCCAACTGGAATGTTATTGCCCCAGGTGCCGACGCCTGTGGAAATCAGGTATCCGATGCAAAAAAGTCCAAACGTCGCAATGCTGGCGGTAATCACGAAACACACCCACCACCACCTCGGCGCGGGTTGTTCGGCGACGCCGGAAATACGCTCCGTCAGCCAGCTGAGATTACGCTGGTTCAGAACCAGTGGAACATGCGCGACTCGCCGCTCCGCCTGCTGAACCTTCTCAGGTGCTGTTACCGATGCTCCGTCCATATTAAGTCCGGCTCACTCCGGCAACTCCTCCACTCTGCTTGCGATACCAACATCTTTCGCGTCAGGCATTTTGGGGTTCGGATTGCGAAGACGCGCGAGATAACTGGTTCGCGGAACGACGTTCAAATATTCAAGGATCCGATAGTTGCGGTCTTGTTCCTTCATCTTCGACACGCTGCTCTCGGGATCCTTAATATCACCAAAAACAATCGCCTCGGTCGGGCAGGCTTGTGCGCATGCTGTGGTGAAAGAATCGCGAGGGATTAGTTTGTCAGGGGACGCACCGGCACGCGCGAGCGCTGTGATTTTTGCTTCTTCGATGCGTTGGACGCAGTAGGTGCATTTCTCCATTACGCCGCGCATGCGCACTGTGACGTTAGGATTTTTCTGCATCTTCATCGTGTCCGGCGCGCCTTTTGTGGTGAGCGGAGCGAAATACTCTTCGTAAATGTTCAATGCGCCTACGAGCTTTCTCTTGCCAACCGGACGCTGGTTGTAATCGAAATAATTGAAACGCCGCACCTTGTACGGACAGTTGTTCGAGCAGAATCGGGTGCCCACGCAGCGGTTGTAGGCCATCACGTTGAGCCCGTCCTCGCTGTGAACGGTGGCGTTCACCGGACACACAGTTTCACACGGCGCATTCTCGCAATGTTGGCAGGGCATCGGCTGGAAGACCATCTCAGGATGCTCCGGCCACACGCCACGGTCCTGATTGAAGGGCTCGCGACTGGCGTAATAACGATCAATGCGCAGCCAGTGCATGATGCGGCCGTGCGCCACCTGCAGTTTACCAACAACAGGAATGTTGTTTTCCGCCTGACAGGCGATCACGCACGCATTGCATCCCGTGCAAACATTCAAATCGATGCTCATTCCCCACTGCTGCGGCGCGGTCAGCGGCGGGTGAGTGTAGAGACTCGGCGGCGGATGCGGCAATTCTTCTTCGCCCGGAACCTCTTTCGCGAAATCATTGTTTTCGCGGTAGTTTTCGAGCGTTCCTTCACGAACAAGCCCGCGCCCTTCGATGCTGAAGTGTTCCTGTGTGATTGATAACGGATAACTTCGGCCAACTTTTGTCACCTGCACGCTTTCAATCCCTTTCGCGCCCGCCACGGCGATATGCGGATTGGCGGCCGTTCGCAAAAAGTATCCGTTAAACCCGGCTTGCTCGGTGAGGCCCGGCCTTTCTTTCAGGTCGCCGCCGGCATACGGAAGCTCAACAAACTGCGGCATTTTGCGGCCCCAACCCAGCGTGACCGTGACGGAGCTATCGGCGTGCCCTGGGGACACAAGCGCTGCGATCACGAGCTCGCGTTTCATCATTGTTCCGCCAGCGCTTTTTTCGTTGATGACGATCTGCAATAAATCGCCCGTCTCCACTCCGAGCCTTTTTGCGTATGCAGGACTGATTGACGCTCCGTTATCCCAGCTCAACTTCGTGACCGGATCGGGCATTTCCTGGAGCCAGCCGTTGTTCGCGTAACGTCCGTCGTCCATTCCGTAACTACCGGTCAACACAATTTCCGGCGACTCCGGGGTAGGTGCAGCGGAGGCCGACAACGAATCGGGCGGAAGAGTTGCGCCTGCGCCGGCGTTGAATGCAGTGGGCTGATCGGTGCTTTCAATGTGTGCAGCGGAACCGTCATGCAAAAACTGCGTCCACATGGCTTGAAAATCGCCTGGCGGATTCGTTAGGCGAAAAGTTTCCTGCACAAGCTCGGGACCCTCCACCTTCGCTCCGCCAAGGAGCATGTTCAGAACCTCGATTTCACTGAGGCCGCCGAAAAGCGGCAGGATCATCGGTTGAATCGACAAGTAATCGCCACCGGCTGACAGCGCGTCGCCCCAGGATTCGAGGTAATGCGCAAGCGGAACATGCCACTGGCTCAACGCCGATGTCGCGTCCTCGTAATAGCCCAACCGGACAATGTTCGGCACTTTCTTTTGCAAGTCCGCCCAATCGAGCGGCATTTTTGTCTGCGGATCCTCCACTAATCCGCGCGGCGCGTTATACACGGGGTCGCCGCCGAAAATGAACAATTGTTTTACGCGCCCCTCATTGATGTCCGTCGCGAGTTGCGCAATGTCGATCGTCTTCGGATTCCGGGGAACCTGACGCACAACGAGCGTTTGCCCGAGATTTTTCAGAGCGGCGTTAATTGCATAAACCAACAATTGCACCGCTACCGGTTGGGTCGGACCGGCGAGCACTAGGCTCGCTCCCGGTTTTGCCATCAGATCACTTGCCAGCCCGTCAATCCATTGTTGATCGAAAGTGTTCGACGCACGTTGGGAGCTTCCAAGCAAAGAACCCAGAGTCGAGTCATTCGTTCCCGCGTGAATCTTGCTTGCGAGCGCCTGCGCGAATGCGGGAATCTGGCTCGCTGGACAGCGCAATCGATGATCGGCCATCGCGCCTGTGAGCGTGAATCTTGATTCGACCACATAAAGCCGATTCATACTATCCTTCGGCGCCTTGACACGTCGCCGTGAAGTGAACGTGCGAATTGTTTCCAGATCGCCCTGGCCGCAATCGAGAAAATCACTATCCAGCGACAGAATCACGTCGGCGCGATCCAGTTTGGGCAACACTCGCGCGTTGGGGCCGAAACCAGTCTGCATTGCAAGATTCGCTTCCTGAGCAAGGCGGGGCTCGTAAACGCACCAGCGCATGCCAGGGAATTTTCCTTCCAATTCTCCACGTAACCGTTCGCGCGTCGGCGAATTCGTCTCTTCGACCAGGAACGCCAGGCCATCTCCGCCGGCGCTCAGGGTCTTGTTGCGAAGTTCGCCAAGGAACTTTTCGAACTCATCGTGTTTGCTTGGCTTTCCTTTCTGAACAAAACGTCTCGAACGTGTGGGGTCGTAAAGATCGAGAATCGACGCTTGAACGAAAGTGTCCGTGGCCCCGCCGCTGGCCGGATGCAGCGGATTGCCTTCGAGTTTTATCGGCCGCCCATCAACCGTCGTGGCGATCAGCGGAATGCCGCCGGTTCGCCGAGGCATGGCAGTGGCGTAGTAGAGGAATTTGCCGGGAATGGTCCATTCGACATTTTTCGTGAACGGGACGAGATGCAACTCCGGTCGTCGGCAACTCGTTAGGCCAACCCCTGCCAGCGCCATCGACGCGCTCATCAATTTCACAAAGTCGCGCCGCGACCATTCTGCCCCATTCAGTTCCGCAACGCCGTCCGGAAACTCGCGTTCCAACCACTGACGAAATTCGGGCGTATCGTTCAACTCGCCGAGGCTGCGCCAATATTTTGTGCCGTCGGCTGGCTCGGGAGGATGGTGAAATACGCGTTTCATCGGCTGCTCCTCATCAAATTATTAAACCCTTCAACCGTTAAGTCCGGATTCCGTTGTAACGGCGCAACAGCGTAACAAATCGCGTTCGTAGTCATCGGTGGCACCCCTGGCAATTCGTTGGTGGATTAATCTTCCAGCGTTCTTTCAACGTCTGACCGATGTCGCACTGGCTGAGCTTTTTCTTTTTTGACAAATCTTCATGCGTGCCACTGGGCTGCCCGTACTTGGCGACGAACTCCGCCGGCTTCACGTCGTCGGGTTTCCAATCGAGATTGAAAACCTGATCGTCAGGTCGCAGATAGTTTTCAGGGTGACGATGGCAATCCAGGCACCACGCCATGCTGTGTGGTTGGGCGATCTTAACCACCGACATATGATTAACCGCCCCGTGGCAACTGAAACAACTGATGCCCCGGTTCACGTGCGCCGAGTGGTTGTAATAAACATAATCGACCGTGCGATAGAGCCACACCCATTCAACGGGTTCACCGCTCTTCCAACTCTCGTGCACCGGCTGCAGCTTGGGATTGTCCTTTGCAACCTGTGTATGGCAATTCATGCACGTCGCAGTGTTCGGAACGTTCGATTGCGCGGCAACCTCGACAAAGCTGTGACAATATCGACAATCCATCCCAAGTTGAGTGACGTGAATATCGTGCGGAAACGGTACTGGCTGGACCGGTTGGTATCCGATTTTTGTGTACTTCGGCGTGGCGTAGTACCAGGTAGCGGCGGTCAATCCACAGACCATCACGATGGCGCACACGATCAGTTTGATCGGTAGCCAATTCGTCCAGCGTGGAAAGAAATTAGCCATGGCGCTAGGGGGCCACCGCGCAAACGCAGCGCAGCCGCCAAGTCCGCCAGGGCAGATTCGTCCCGTGGCGAACTATCAATAGATGAAAACTTTGCTCAGGGTGTTCTTCGTTCAGACGGCGCAAAAGGTTAAGGTTAATCGTTTCTCCGGAAAGCAACGAGGATTCTATGAATGCGCGGCCAGAGGGCAAAACAAAAATTCTTTTTCCGATTTTTGGTTGGCCAGCTCATTACGATCGCGAAGGGAATTTTCCCTGAAACGGGTCAAGTTCCTGACAGAAATGGAAGTGAAACAACTTCGACTGAAATTGCATGAGGCGAATCCAAAGAGACTGTTTCCAATGTCGTGCCGGGCTTGTTGAACCCGCGTTTAACATAGCCGAGCGCGATCTCTTTTCCGAGAAGCTGGCTCTGTGTGGCACTTGTGATCCAGCCGACTTTTTTTCCGGATGCCGAGGAAGCAGCAAGCGTCATCCCCTGGTGGAGGGGCTTGCGATCCAGCGAAATTAATCCGCATAATCGCTTGTTGGTTTGTCCCGACATTTTCATCCGCGAGATCACTTCCTGGCCGATATAGCAACCTTTTTCATAGTCTACGGTGCGTTGCTCAAGATTCGCTTCTATTGGGATAATCTCCTCCGTGAGTTCGCAATCCCAGCGCGGAAGTCCTTGTTCGATTCGCATTACCTCTGCGGCAGCAGGATCCGTAAACGAAAATACTGAAGACAATTCATGCTTCAGAACATCGTGACGCTCAGAGTCGGTCCAGATGTCCCAACCCGGTCTTGCAAAACGGCGTACGGAAACAATCCGGTCGCTGGCTTTGACCATCGGCGACTCCTTTGTAACAACGTGAAAGAGCGAGAATTTCTGCGTGACGTCCTCAATCTCCACGTCATCGGCAATGATGTAACGCTCAAGGCGCGCGCGCAGTGTTTCGCGAAGATCCGGCTCAGTATCAACCAGAAAAGTTTCCCCAAACGTCGCGACGAAAATGTGCGCATTCAGTTTGCCTTTGGCATTGAGAACACATGCTTCAATCGCGATGCTATTGCTCGCTTTGCGCAAATCGTTTGTAATTTGCCCATTGAGAAAGCGGACTCGATCGGATCCGGTAACGCGAAATTTTGCTCGCGCGGAAAGATCGAAAAAGATGGCTCGCCCCGTTTCCGGCCCCGGCGTCATTCTGATTCGGAAGAAAAACGGCTAAGCAGTTGTCGAAGAAATCCACGTCGCACAGGCACTGGAGCAGGAACCGTCGCCCTTACGGGGCTGCTGAAACCGAGTAAAGCTTCCGGCGTCATATTGTCTTCTTCTCGAGTTTCGAGTTCTGGCGTCTCCGCACCTGATGAAACGGCAACTGGTTCCTCGGTGACAGATTGCTCCTGCGGCTGTTGGGCTGGTTGCTCTTCATAAAATCCCGGCGCTGGCTCATGTAAATATTTGCGCATCACTGCAGTATAATCATCCTCGCCGTGACCCCATTGCACTTGCTCGACCAACTGATCGCGCGCGGCAGCAGTTACTCCCAGATCGACATAATGCGACAAAGCAATCTGGCTGGCGAGCTGCATGTCTTTTAACATGTGTTTGACGGAAAAGTGTGGCTCAAAGTCGCGGCCGATCATTTTTGGTAGCTTCATCGCCAGGGTGCCCGAATAACTCGCGTTGGCACCCATTGCTTCGATAAATTTTTCCATCGATAACCCGTGTGCCTGGACTAATGCCAACCCCTCGGCTGCAGCCTGGACGCTTGCTGCGGTCACCATGTTTGTCGCAATCTTGACGGCGCTGGCCTGGCCAATTGTTCCAATGGGCACGATTTGTTTGCTACTGGCCTCGAGGATGGGACGCGCTTCACGCAGCGCTTCTTCTGTTCCGCCGACATAATAAACGAGTTCGCCTTTTTCGGCCGCACCTTTGCTACCGGTGAAACAGGCCTCGACAAACCGCGCATCACGGCGTTCCACCAGTTCCGCCGCCGCGCACATTGAATCCGGAGCAACCGTGGAATGCGCTAAAACAATGTGATGCTGCGTGAGCTTCTCGCTCAGCTGTTGGACGGTTTGCAAAAGAGCATCGTCATCAGACACAAAAATCTGGATGTAATTACACAAGCTCGCCAGTTCCCCTAACGAACCAACAAAATTTGGAACAGGACGCGGAGACCGGTTCCAAACGAATACCGAAAAGCCTTTGCGGCGGAGTTGCGCGGCAATTGCGCGACCAATAATCCCAAGCCCGACCACGCCAATATTGATATGTTTTGGCTGGGACGCAGAGACAGGATGCTCCATTGGTCGGCTGGTTAGTAATGAAACTGACGGGAAAAACGTCAAGAGGCAATGCAGAAATTGCGGTCTCGATCCTAAAGCCTCCGCTGCCTCCCCCGTACTCTCGGCAGGGAAGGTGCGTATTTCATTTAAAGCGGTGAAATCGCGGTCATCCTGAGCAGAGCGCAGCGGAGTCGAAGGATCCCGTGGCGTGACCTTAAGGCAATGCGGCGGGATTCCTCGACTGCGCTCGGAATGACCTTGCTTTTATGACGCCTTGGACGCTTCAACGCTTTCACTTCAACGCAAACCGCGAAAGAAAATACAAAGCGACCGAGCCGACGACCTGGAGACTTTGGGCGCTGATTTTATCCATTGTGTCCCCTGCTGTATGCCACCAGGAATAGTCGAAATCTATTATATCAATCGTAGGAATCCCAAGGCCGTTCAGCGGCACGTGATCGTCGATCAGATCACGATCAAGGTAGCTGAAATAATTTCTCACCTTCAGCGCTTCAGACGCGGCAAAGACATCGCGGGCCAGCGCCGGGGGTGAATCCGCCGGAAGCGTAATGTCGAGGGAACTATCGCCGACCATGTCGAATAACATTCCTCCACGAAATTGCTTAGTGCCTTCCCCATGGAGTTGTTTCGCGAAATAACGGCTTCCATACAGGCCGTCCGTAGCAGAGAATTCTTCGTAAGCCTCTTCGCCATCAAAAAACACCAGCTCGATTCTTCTGGCCAGGTTCGGATGATTCCCAAGCACGCGGGCCAATTCCAAGAGCAAACCTGTGCTGGAGCCACCATCGTTCGCCCCAACGAACTGGATGGTGTCGAATAACTTCGTATCGTAGTGTGAGGCTAACAAAAATGACGGAGAAGCCACTTTTCCATCGCCGGAAAATCGAGCAATCAAATTGACGAAGTGCGCTTTGCCTCGCGGCGTATCGTCGGTAAACGCTTGGCGTGTTACCTGCCACCCTGCCTGCCGAAGTTCCTTCTCTATGTAATCCCTGGCTTTCTCGATCGCGTCCGAACCGACTGGGTGCGGCCCAAAATCAACCAGTCGTTGAACGTGAGCCAGAGCTTTTTCACCCGAGAATTCCTCCCAAATCTTCATCTCTTTGGCGGTGGAAGGACCGGTCGGAACAAGCGAGATGAGAAACAAGATAGCAGCGCGCTGCAGGGCGTTCCTGTGAAACGCCATGATTGATCGATGTTGGATTGGCGTCTGACATAGACGCCCTACAATTTCCATTGTTGGTTACTCTGCCGCTTCGGGCAGCCCCAGAGCAGTTACAATGCGCTGTAGATCGTCAGCTCCGTAATACTCAATCTCGATTCGGCCACGTTTGTCTGCATGATGAATGGTTACATGGGTCGCCAGGTGTTGCTGCAGACGATTTTGCAAATCTTCAACCGCACTTGTCATAGACGCCGCGTCGGGGACCGTGGAACTTTTTTTGCGTCGACCCCGCCCAATGCCCAGCAGGCGCGCCACCATTCGCTCTGTGGAACGCACGGTGGCGTTGCGGCGCAAAACTGTTTCGGCAGCGAGCAATTGTTCTTCGGACGCCTTCAGGGCCAGCAGCACTTTCGCGTGGCCAACTGAAATCAAATTCTGAGCCAACCAGATCTGCACCTGCGGATGCAGATCCAAAAGGCGCAATGCATTGGCCACTGACGCCCGGCTACGTCCAACTTTGAGCGCGATGTCTTCCTGCCGCATTGCAAATTCATTGGCTAATCTTGCGTAGCCCTGCGCCTCTTCGATTGGATTGAGATCGGCACGTTGCAGATTTTCGATCAATGAAAGCTCAAGGACCTCCAGGTCGTTAGCCGTCCGAATTATAACGGGAACTGTAGTCTGACCGATTTCTTGCGCAGCGCGCCACCGGCGTTCCCCGGCGATGAGTTCGAATCGGGCGCCAACTTGTCCGCCACTGGACGGACTCGCCGTGGCTAGACGGACAATCAGCGGTTGAATGATCCCGTGTTGCCGGATGGACTCAATCAATTCCTGCAGAGCTTCGCGTGCAAAATCTTTCCGTGGCTGCAATGCGCTTGGAACAATGCTCGCCAGGTTTACCTGATGCACTCGCTCGGCTGCACCCGCTCCATCTTTGGGCTGGGCGGCTGCGGGAGCGCCGATCAGCGCGCCAAGACCTTTACCCAAACCGGAGCGTGCCATGTGCCTGAGGCTACCGGAACAGACTTCTTAACGCAAACAGCAATCCGCGGCGAGGGTGATTCCGGGATCGTGGTGTGCCGCCCTGCGACCAGTGAACGATCGATCCCGAATTCCTTTACTCACCAAAAGCTCCCCCTCTATCTTCTAAAGGGGAAAACCGAAGCTACCCGTCCAAAAAGAGTTTAAAAAAAGTATTGACACTAGGAGAGGAAATTCAGTATCACGGTGCAAGGTTCCAAAACGAACAAGAGACTTTTGCCCGGTAGGGTTTTTTGTCTGTTTGGAACTGATTTACACACAATAGAACAACCAAAACACGACCGGGAAAGAGAAAGAACACATCCATGTATTCATTGAATCAAGTTAAACCGTTAGTTTTATGCGGACGAGATCCGGCTCGCTCGCTGCCGTTACGGCGCGGGTTCCTTCTCATCCCGCTCATCCTCCTGTGCTTTGCATTTGCTCCGCAAATGCGCGCGGTCTCTCCGCCGCCAGACGGGTGCTACCCCAACTTCACAACCGCCGAAGGCTGCAACGCGCTTGCCAACCTCGTTGGAGGTGCGGGAAACACAGCAGTCGGCTGGTATTCGCTTTTTAGTGATGTGAACGCCAGTTTCAACACCGGTGTTGGCGGTGGAACGCTGGTCCTCAACGTCACCGGACAGTCCAATACGGCCACCGGCGCTGCCGCGCTCCTGCTAAATTTTAGCGGCAGCAATAACACGGCGACCGGAACCGACGCCATGGTGTATAATAGCAGCGGCGACTACAACGATGCTTATGGCGCGTTCGCCCTGTTTAACAACGATGACGGGTTCAGCAACAACGCGTTCGGCGAGTCAGCGCTTTTCTTCAATATTACTGGCGCGGCAAACACGGCCGTTGGTGATCTCGCGCTCGAGAACAATGACACATCCGGGGCCGGCAAGGCGAACGCCAACACGGCGGTTGGCGCGCAAGCGCTGTTTTCCAATACCGACGGCGATTCAAACAACGCCTTCGGTTACAACGCGCTCGGGGGCAACACCGTTGGCTTGTTCAACCAAGCCATGGGTTTTAATGCTCTCGGCAGCAATGATGACGGCGCTTCGAACGTAGCCGTCGGTGATTCCGCCTTCGCCGACAATGTCAGTGGCTCGTTCAACACCGTTGTCGGAGACCTGGCAGGAGCCGGCGTTGAAGGCAACGACAATATTTACATTGGTGCTACGGCTGGCCCAGCCGCTGCTGGCCCCAAAGGCGCCAGTGAAAGCGGGCACATCCGTATCGGCGATCCGAACTTCGTAGGGGCCTGCTATATCGCCGGCATCACGGGGGTATCGGTCAGCGGCAACCCGGTCTGCGTAGATGGAAACGGCCAGCTCGGCGAATGTAGCCAAGCCTCGCCCATTTCGGCGAACAAGTTAATGAAAGAGCAAGCGGCAAAGATTGCGCTGCAGGAAAAGCAAATTCAAACGCTGACCACAGCGCTCAAGCAGCAGGCCGAGCAAATTCAGAGAGTGAGCGCGCAAATCGAGATGATTCGTCCCGCGCCACGAGTGGTGAACAATCGATAAAACTGTTATCAAAGAGCGCTGTTAGAGAAGTCAGCGTTTTCTGGATACAAATTCAGCCGCCGCGCGGATTCGCGCGGCGGCTGTTTTATTTTTCGGATGGGGAAGCGAGATCCAGCGAACCTTTGTTGCTGCAGCCAGACTGACGTCACATTCGTGATGCGTCGCGGAGCTCCGCTCTTCCAATTCCACACCGGTTCGCCACAAATCCGAGGCACCGTAGGTGTATCACGTCTATAGCCCTGCCTGAGATAAACAATTCCTCAAGCTCCGTAGGAGCGGCATGTTCGACATATATCGCCGCTACGCGGCTCAGGATCTAATCAAATCTCAATCTATAAACATTTCGCGCCTATGGCGCTTTGTGGAGCGCGATGCCTCTCCGCGTCGCTTTCCTCGGGGGAAAGATCCTTGCTAAGGGCAAGCCGACACGCGAATGATGACGAATTTCAAATGAGCAAAAATTCCGATGAAATCTTTAGCCTCGGGCATTCGCCCGATCCAGATGACGCATTCATGTTCTACGCGATGGCGAAGAACAAGATCGACCTGCGCGGTTACCGCTTCGAACATCGGCTGGAAGACATTCAAACGTTGAATGAGCGGGCACGCCGAGGCGAACTACACATTTCCGCGGTTTCAATTCACGCATATGCATATGTCGCGGACAAATACGCCTTGTTACCCTGCGGAGCGAGCATGGGCAATGGATACGGACCAATCGTTGTTCAGAATCAGCGAATCGGCGAATCGGCGAATCGGCGAACATCGGGCGCTTCAACGCTTCAACGCTTCAACGCTTCAACGGAGCACGAAAGCGCTCGCGAATCCTTGCGCGGTCGCGTGATCGCGGTTCCAGGAAAGCTCACGAGCGCCTTTTTGGCCCTTCAGCTTTTTCTGGGCGAATTCGAGTTCACCGTCGTTCCGTTCGATAAAATTTTCGATGCACTCGAAAACGGCAGTGCCGACGCCGGTCTTATCATTCACGAAGGACAACTGACCTACGCGCGATCCGGCTTCAAGAAAGTCATCGATCTCGGCGAATGGTGGAAATGCGAAACCGGGTTTCCGTTGCCGCTCGGTGGCAACGTCATACGCAAAGATATTTCGCCGCCGGTTCGTCGCAATCTCAGTGCGATTATTCGCGAGAGCATCGACTATGGTCTGGCGCACCGAGACGAAGCGGTGCAGCATTCCCTCCCATACGCGCGTGATATGGACGCACAGCTCACCAGTGAATTCATCGGCATGTATGTGAATGAATTTACTCGTGATTATGGTGAAGTTGGACGCGCCGCTATCCGCAAATTTCTGGCGGACGCGCGCGACAAGAGTTACATCGACGTTCCGATCGAAGTGGAATTCGTCGAATAATTTCGTCCTCATCCTAGTGCCCGACGCGACCGCAAGTCGCGGACTCGTGCTCCTCCTCGTCGTCGAGACGTCTACTCGACAGAAGACGAGGACGGGCACTTCTACGCCAGTTTTGCGGTAGTGGCGGCGAACAAAAGCGCTTGTGCGCGCAGCAGTTCTCCGGCAGTTTCGTTCTCATATGGCAGCGGATCGCAGGCTGGGTTGTCTCAGCATCTTTTTGTTCGTCGCGTTGTGCGCCAGTCTGTTCGTGAACTTTGTGTTGGTAATCACCGCTTTTCAGCGCCTCGGCGTTCGGGAAGCAGAACCCATACCGCGTTTTCGTGAGATCCTGCTTCACAAAGGCGCGGGCACGACGACCGACAAGATCGCGCTCATCACTATGCGCGGTCTGATCAGTTCCTCCATTCCAGGAAGCGTCAGTGACTCGATGGTGGACGACATGCGCGCGGCACTTCAACAGGCGCGGGAAGACAGTCGCGTAAAGGCCATTGTACTGGAGATCGATTCCCCCGGCGGAGAAGTCACTGCTTCTGATGAGATCTACAGCGCGGTGGTAAAGACGCGCGCAAAGAAACCGGTGGTGATTTATATGGATTCGCTGGCGGCTTCCGGCGGTTATTACGTCTCATGCGGCGGCAGATTTCTGATGGCCAATGAAACGACGATCACCGGGAGTATCGGCGTTATCATTCAAACACTGAATTACGAACAGCTCTTTAACAAGATCGGACTCGCCTCCGTGGTTTTTAAGAGCGGCAAATTTAAAGACATGCTCAACGGAGCGCGGCCGATCACTCCTGAGGAACGGGAACTGGTGCAAAATTTTATCATGAATACGTATGACAAGTTTCTCGGCATTGTGGCGAAGGAGCGAAATCTGCCGGCCGATCTTTTGCGTAACACTATTGCCGATGGTCGAATTCTCTCAGGCAAGGAAGCATTACAGAACAAGTTGATCGATGGTCTGGGTGAATTGGACGACGCCTTCGCGAAAGCAAAGCAACTGGGGAATGCGCCGGAAGCCAAAGTGGTGAAGTACGGTCCACCCTTCAGCCTCTCCCGCTTGTTCCGTGTCTTCGGACAATCGGAATCAAAGATCGAACTGCAACTTCCGAAACAACTCGTGCCGCAGCTGGAAACAGGACGCGCTTATTTCCTGCCTAGTTACTACGCTCCTTAGAAGCGGTGTAGCACACACTAGAGCACATTCTGCATGCTATCCGGGAATCTCTTCGCGGCAATCGGAGCCGCCCCCAGCCTTGTGCTGGGTTTACTTTCCGCTCTCTACCTGATTGCAAGTATTTGTGTTTATCTATCGCTCACTTATCAGATCAGCATCCGGATTCGGAACGCCGAAACTGACACGCCGACACGGAAGTTTGGATTGCCGGAAGCAATTCTAGCCGGACTGCTCGCCCTTTTTCTTTTGTTAACCATCAGCTCAACAGTTTCGCAGCCGTCGATTCAGTTTAGCCCACGCAATCTGCTGGCAAATTTCCTTTTCATCGCTTTCGTGGTGCTCGTCATAGTGAGTCTTCTCCAGTTCCGCGGCTTTCATGTGGAAGCCTTGGCCGGATTTTTCAAAATCAGCTTTTTTCGAACCCTGGCGACTGGAGCGATCCTTCTGTTCTTTGCGTATCCGTTGATCGGTTTATCTGAGACGATTAATCAATGGCTTTTCGGTGGTGACTCGAGCAAGCAAAGCATTGTCGAGTTCTTCAATGGGTCGCGCACGATCGATCAGCGGGTCATAATAATTGTTTTCGCTGTGGCGATCGCGCCGGTATTCGAAGAATTTCTTTTTCGATTTTTCATCTACGGCGTGCTCAAACGATACTTCGGCTGCTTTTTCGGAGTGGCGCTTAGCGCACTTTTATTCTCCGCAGCCCATGCACACTTTCCCTCATTCGTACCGCTGTTCGTTTTGGGAAGCTGTCTCGCCATCGCCTACGAGTGGAGCGGTTCCATCCTCGTCTCCATGACGATGCATTCACTTTTCAATTCGCTTACTCTTACTGCCCTCGCATTTCCAGAGCTTTTTCCTCAATGAATGTCGGCGTTCTGGGCGAAGACCGGCTCCTTCATAAGATCCTGCTTCATTTGCCGCGTGGAAAAGACCGTAGCGTCTTCGCCAATGCAGCGGACGATTGCGCCGTACTAAAAATTCCCAGCGCAAATAAGTATCTCGTGCTCAAAACGGACTGTGTGGTGGAAGGCGTGCATTTTGTACGGGAGACGAGTGCTCTGGATGTCGGATGGAAAGCAATGATGCGCCCGCTTAGCGATTTTGCTGCGACCTCAGCCCTGCCTCGATTTGCGCTCATCACACTTATCGTTCCTCAGAAAACAACTGCCGTTTGGATAAGAAATTTGTACCGCGGGCTGCGGCGGGCTGCGAAGCGATTCGAAGTTCGCATGGTTGGCGGCGAAACAAGCAGCACACCCGGTCCGATCGTGATTTCGGTGAGTGTAGTCGGGTTTGTGGAAAAGACTCGTGCAGTATCGCGCCGAGGCGGAAAATCCGGCGACGCTCTTTTCATTACTGGCCGCCTTGGAGGCGCGATAAAGCAAAAGCATTTGAAATTCATTCCGCGTATTGCGGAGTCGCGTTGGCTCACAAAGAATTTTTCCATCCACGCAATGATGGATTTAAGCGACGGACTGGGGGCCGATCTCCCACGACTGGCCCGTGCCAGCAAAGTCGGATTCGAGGTCGACTTGGAAAATCTGCCGCTCGGACGCAGCGCAACGACCAACGACGCAATCTGTGAAGGCGAGGACTACGAATTGCTCTTCGCCATTTCGCCGCGTCATGGAAATCGACTGGAAAAAAAGTGGCGGCGAAAATATCCGAGGCTACTACTGACGCGAATTGGGGCGCTAACTCCGCGGTCCGCAACACGTAATACGAAATTGCCCAGTGGCTATATCCATTTCCAACAGCCCCGCTGAAACGGAAGCAATGGGGCAGGCACTTGCTAACCAAGTCCACGCCGGTTCGGTGCTGGCTCTCAGAGGGGACTTGGGCAGCGGTAAGACCTTGTTTACGCAAGGTCTGGCCGCCGGACTCGGAATTAAAACGCCAGTCAGCAGTCCGACGTTTACAATCGTTCACGAGTATCAAGGCGGGCGATTGCCCGTTTATCATTTCGATTTCTTTCGCCTTGAAAATCCAGAATCAGCAGCGCGCCTTGACCTCGAGGATTATTTTTTTGGTGACGGCGTCTCGGTGATCGAATGGGCCGATCGTTTCCCTGATCTAGTTCCCGGGCATGCGCGCTGGATTTCGTTTGAAATAAAAGCTGGACGTCAGCGGATCATTACTCTCAACGATACCAATGAAAATCCTTGCGCTTGAACTGTCTACCGCGCGGGGCAGCCTTGCATGGCTGGACGCGGAAGTGGAGTTCGTGCGCGAATGGCCTAACGACCGGAAAAATTCGGCTATGTTTTTCGAGAACCTTCAAATTGTGAGAACGGAATTTGGACCGCCGGAGACGATCATTGTCGGGCTTGGCCCCGGTTCGTATGCCGGAACCCGCATAGCGATCTCGGCCGCGATTGGGATACAACTTTATAGCGACGCGCACTTGATTGGCTGGCCGTCGATCTGCGCCATGGAATCCGATGCGCCGAAATATTGCGTCGTTGGCGATGCGCGCAGGAAATCTTTTTTCCTCGCGTGCATTTGGAGGAATGATTTGATCGAAGGGCCGACCTTGCTTTCCGAACCCGAATTGCAGGCAAAGCTCGAATCGCTCGAACCGGCGAGTCCGGTGTTTTCTTCAGAGCTACTCCCGCAATTTGATCAACTGACGATTCATTTCCCTTCGGCTCTCATACTTGCCAGACTTGCGGAGAACGCGCGACACAGCTTTTTTCTGTCACCACTGGAACCAATTTATATGCGCGAACCACATGTCACACTTCCAAAATGAAACAAACATACCGTTGCTGGGCTGAAATTAATCGCGCCGCGTTGCGGCATAATGCGAAGGTGGTGCAAGGTCGCATCGGCTCCGCCGAAATGCTCGCCGTGGTGAAAGCAAATGCTTACGGGCATGGCTTGGTTGGTGTTGCGCAAACGCTGGCCGATGACGCACAATTATTCGGCGTCGCGAATCTTGAGGAAGCGATGGCGCTACGGGATTCGCTGCCGCATCCCGTTGTCATTCTCGGTCCGGCAACTCCGGAGGAACGCCCAATAATCGCCGACCGCGGTTTTATCCCCACAATCTCCAGTTTAGAGGAAGCCAATGCCTTCGATCGACTTAAGCCGATATCAGTCAATTTCAAGATCGACACTGGCATGGGCCGAATGGGCGTCTTGGAGAATAAAGCATGCGAGATTTTCAAACGCGCGGCAGCGCTGCCGAACATTCACATCCACAGCATATCGACCCATATGCCGGTATCGAACGAAGACGCAGAATACACGCGGGATCAGCTCGTTCGTTTCCGAAAAATTGTTGAGCAGATCCGTAGCGAAGTTCCGGGAACTTACAAGGCGCACGTGTTGCAGAGTGCCGGGACACTTGCATTCAATCAGCCGACATTTGAGATCGTACGCGCCGGGATCATCCTTTACGGTATCTCGCCCCTCCCGGAATTTAGTGAGTTGCTCAAGCCCGTGATGACGTGGAAAACACGGATTTCTCTGGTCCGCAACGTCCCGAAGGGTAGCTCCATCAGTTATGGACGCACCTTTATCGCACCGCGAAACATACGGGTCGCAACGTTATCCGCCGGCTATGCCGATGGTTACCCCTGGCATCTTTCTAATCGCGGCGCCGCTGTTTTGGTGCGCGGAAAACGCTGCCCTATCCTCGGCCGCGTAACGATGGATCTGATCGTGGTCGACGTGAGCGAGGTCAAGGATGTCCAGATGGGCGACGACGTTGTTCTCATGGGACGCGATGGAGGCGAAGAAATTTCCTGCTCTGAATTAGGCGAAAAGGCGGGAACGATTACCTGGGAAATTATCACGCGCATTGGCGCGCGGGTGCACCGGGTTTACGTTTAGTCGGACCGCAAATCGAAGCGACCAAAGTGATTGAAGCATTAACCGATGTTCCAAATCATATTCAACGAGCTGAGCGCAGCTGAGATCTCGGCGTTGCCAAAACGGTTACAGCTCGACTTGCTGGCCGAGTTCCAAATTCTCCCCGAAGATTTGGATCAGCTCGATTCCGAATCCTTCGGCGTAATCGAACGCGAAGGGAAAAAGCTTTACCGATATCGCGCCAAAAATTATCGAATTTATTTCGCCAAAACCGACGAAGGCATCAAGGTCCATCGCGTTTTGCACAAAAACACGCTTCGCGACTTCCTTTTCCGCAGCAAACTGCCTGTTTCCGAAGACGCGCAACTGGGGGAGGCGCGTGAGTTTTGGAACTTGATTGAGGAAGGCGAGCGAACGCCTAAGACGTAAGTAGATCCGTTAGACGAGTCCGTCTGGTCCTTACAGCGCGCTATTTCATTAAGAGCACGGAACGGCTGCGCTTGATCTCCCGGGTGATCTTCCGGTGCATGTACGCAGGCATACCGGTGATACGACGAGGAAGAATTTTGCCACTTTCGGTGACGAATTTCTTCAGCAGATCAGGATTTTTGTAATCGATCGCCTCCATGGCGATATCGATTCGGCGGCGAGGCATCGGCCGATTTGCACGGCGAAATGCGGAACGGCGTTTTGGAGTTTTCGGTTGCATTGCTAATTATTTGATCTCGCGGTGCAAAGTGCGACGCCGCAAAAACGGATTGTATTTTTTCTTCTCCAGCCGGTTCGGCGTGCGAGGACTTTTCTTATTGCGACTGGTCATATAACGCGAAGGCGATTTGCCCAGCGCCTTGGCTTCTGTGCATTCAAGCGTGATAATCTCCTGTGCCATAGCTCAGTTACTCCTTAACTTCCGGCGGAGCGGTTTCTTCTTCTTCGGACTCGGCCCCATCCTCTTCAGTCAAACCGAACAAGGAAGTGACAGATGGACGAATCCGCGAGGCTCTGCTCTGCTTTTCCAACTGCGCCTGACACTCCACCGTAAAGCGGGCGAAGGGAATCGCTTCAAGACGTGCGTGCAGAATTGGTTTGCCTGACATTTCACACTTTCCGTAAGTTCCGATCTCAATCCGCTTGAGTGCCTCATCGATTTCATAAAGGGCATCCTGTTCCTGCGAGAGCAAACTGAGGGCAAAATCGCGGTCGTATGCATCCGATCCGGCATCAGCCTGGTGCATTCCGAAAGCCGAAGCTTCGCTGCCTTCAGCACGTGAACGAAGCGTACCCTGCGCTACGCCAGCCATCGAATCCACCACTGCGTCGCGAAGTTGAAGAAGCTTTTGCTTTTGTTTCCGGATGAAAGGGTCCAGCTTTTTTTCGCGATGATTTAATCCAAGCAGCACCGCGGCAGGCGACTCGGAATTTTTCAAGTTCCTTTTCTGAGAACGGCGTGCGGTTTTTTTTCCACGAGCGGCATTTTTCGGCGCCGCTTTCCTGACGCGAAGCTTCCCGGCCGGCCGCGATTTTCGGACAACCGGTTTCGCCGCAGAACGACTCTTTTTCTTTGACTTGGCCATAGTGACTGTTCTAAGCGCCACATCTATTCGACTGGCGCGGGGAAAATGGACGCTTAATTAAAAACATTTATCAAAGCGCGCAAGCGGATTCGGCCAAAAAAAAGTTTGGACGGTCCAAGCGAGGATCTTGAGGTGTAACGTGCACCATGCCAGCGGGATTGGTTGCCCGGCTCGTCGAACGAAAATTTGTCTGGCGTGTCACTGAATCGCCAGCCGCAAACCTGCCGCTTGCTGATTAAGTCCGCAGCTTAAGACAATTGCGCGTCGCGCGTTCGCAAGCCGCATGCGCGAGCGTGATAACCGTAACGAAGCGCTGGAGCCAGCATGAAGGACTGGCGGAACCTCTGCCGAACCCAGAGCTTGTGCCGCGGCGATCACCTGCCAAAGGCCTGCTGCACCCACGCTCTCACCCAAAGGGGGTTTTACCGTGTAAACCAAAGCGTTTGGAAGAACCTGCCGAAGCGCCTGAGATTCTGCACCATCGATAAACGTCCCGTTCGCACTTGAAATCACAAGATCGCTTTCTATTTGGCGGAGCTCATCCAGGATGGTTTTTAGAATTTTTGCCGCCTCGGTTCGCTTAGAAAAATATCCACCCGGATGGACGTGTTCGATACTCACGAGACCATTGCGTGCAAGAAGAACCGCGCCCGCGCCTTCGCTTAAAATCATTCCGCGGTTTTGATTACTGTAAGGCTCAATAGGAGGCGCCATACGAAGCAGCCGCCACTGTCTGTATGCATCGCATAATAGCCAATCGACCTCTTCGGTTCCCACAATTAAACAATAGTCGAGAGCCTCATTCTTCATCAACTCATCGGCCATGTTGATCGCCGCGATGCCGACTGCCCCGTCTCCGACGAGCGTGTAAGTAGCGCCGGTCACGCCGAGAATGGCGGCAACATGGCTGGCCGGTGCGTTGAACACAGTTTCCGGGAACAGGAGTGGACTCGCGGCCTGTGGACCGGTGCTGACGATTTCCCGGTAAAAACGCTTGGTGTAAACGACACCTCCATTGGAGATCGCGAAGATCAGCGCAATTCGCCCGGCAGTCTGCGTGTCGAGCTTCAGGCCCGCACATTCCAATGCCTGCAACCCTGCTGCTGCGCCAAACCGCGAAATCGCGCTGGCGCGACGCAAGCGGGGATGCGCCAGGCCTTTCATCGCCGATTCCGGCACGCGGAAGACGGTGTAAATGCGCTCGGCGAAATCTTCTGAAATCGTTGTGGCCGAGGCCTCCTCTCCATTGAGCAATCGCTCCCAAACTAAATCAACACCGGTCCCAAGAGGCGTCACCCATCCCATCCCGGCAATCGCCAGACTCATGCTTCGAATTTTCGCATTAGTATCGAAGCGTTCGTCCCACCGAATCCAAATGAGTTCGAAAGCGTGGTGCTTACTGCAGCGGGTCGCGGCTCGTTTGCCACGATGGTTAGAGCCAGATCGTCGTCTGGGGTGGTGAAATTGATGCTAGCTGGAAGAAATTGATGTTGAAGCGCTAGCAAACAGACAACGGCTTCAATGGCCCCCGCGGCCCCCAGCGTGTGACCCATCATGCTCTTTGTTGAACTCACCGGCACGTCATTGAATAGCGCACTGATTGCCTTGCCCTCGGCTGCATCATTAAACACCGTGGCTGTTCCGTGGGCATTGATGTAATCGACATGGGCCGCTGACACATACGCGGTCTGGAGAGCCATTTCCATCGCTTGTCGCGCTCCCATTCCGGAAGGCTCCGGTTGTGTAATGTGAAAATTATCGGTGGAAATGCCATAACCGATGATTTCCGCGAGGACGGGCGCGCCGCGTCCACGGGCGAAATCGAGATTTTCTAACGCCAAAACTGCAGCCCCTTCACCAAGCACCATGCCAGACCGATCGCGATCAAACGGCCGGCACTTCTCCGGCGTCGATGCTTGAAGTGAGTCGAATCCGACAAAGACCATTTCCGCGAGTGCGTCATAACCGCCTGCCAGCACCCGCTGGTAGGAACCCGAGCGCACGCATTCAAACGCGTGCCCGATTGCATTCGTGCCAGACGCGCAGGCATTCGCAATCACCCGGCACGGCACGGAAATTCCAAACGCCTCCTGCGCATCGAGAACAGGCTTTTGCGCAGGGTAATTTGCGATCCAACCCGGCGCATGCCGCAAATCCCCTGCTCGACTCAATGCGCGGTAATAGCGCTCTCCATAAGACATGCCGCCGCTCGTTGTACCAATCACTGCCAACTCCGGTTCAAAGGCTGGCTGTTGCAGTAAGACTTCTTGGATCGCGTGGATCAACATGTGCGACGCGCGATGCAGGCGTCCCGACCGCAGCGTTTTGGCGCGGCCGGCGAGCAGCCTTGCGTCAGCGATTTGACCGGCGGTCTTGCAGCGGCATTGCGCCACGGAAAAGCGCATCACCGGGGTCACACAATCCCGGGCGCTGCGTAACGACTCAAGCGTTTCGGCCAGGCCAAAGCCGAGCGGGCTGACTACGCCGGCGGCCGTAACCGCCACGCGCGCTGCAGCCTTTGCAGTTCGTTTTCTATCCGGTTGACCCATAATCGAATGCCAAAAATTGACCCTTGATTTCTATTGCTTTCTTAAAGGAAGCATTTTACAAGTGACCGCAAAACGGGAAACAGACGCCCGGAAGTTGGTGGATTGTCAGTTGAGTTTATTCAATGGCGATTTGAAATCCGATAAGCGGAAACAGTTACCTGGCTGCGTTTTCTAGAATAAACTCAATGGGAACCAAATTATACGTAGGCAATCTCCCCTTCAACACCACAGAGAACGAACTGCAGGAACTTTTTTCGCAAGCTGGCGCTGTGCAGGAAGTGACTCTCATGCAGGACAGATTCACTGGCAAATCGCGTGGGTTCGCTTTTGTGACCATGGGTTCTGAGGAGGAAGCGCAGAACGCAATTTCGAAATTTAACGGCCACACTATGGAGGGCCGACCAATGACCGTGAACGAGGCGCGTCCGCGAGAGCAGAGGCCGCCCGGCGGTGGTGGCGGTGGTGGCGGACGTTATGGCGGCGGCGGATACGGTGGCCGTCGCGAAGGTGGCCAGCGAAGAGGCTACTAGACAACGGGCCCTGTCTCAGACGCGTTGACGTAAAGTCCGCTGTCTCAGTGGATTTTCGCTGCCGAATTGCGGAAGAGAGCGCACGCTACAGCCTCGTTTGGAAAATTTGGGCAGGGCTGGATTCGAACCAGCGAAGGCGTAAAGCCAGCAGATTTACAGTCTGCCCCGTTTGGCCACTTCGGTACCTACCCGTTTTTAGGAACGAGCGATTCATATATCCTCGCGCCTCCCCGCTTGCAACTGGCATCGAGTTCCCGTCGCTATTGATGCCACGATTTTTAATCGCTATTTTCTAAGATGGCGTTGCTGCGCGGCATTTTTTGGTTCGGCTTGTTCATCGCGCTGACGTTTTGCTTCATCGTTCTATTCGAGCATGGGCCACAAAATTTTGTCAATGGAGCCCAGAAAGAGTATTCCCGGATAAAATCATTCGTCGTAAAGCAAACGCAGGAAACCGCGAAAACCAAAAAGGATCGCTGAGTAGCCGGCGTACCCGGGCTATGTCCCAGCAATGGCAAGAGTTTCTGTCGGCAGAGGTGCGAGAAACTCTTTCGCATTTTCGATCTGCAACGCTGGCCGGGCCATGTGTGCTGCGAGAAAACTAGTATCTGGCGTCGGAGCAATTGCAGCTTGAGCGTGAATGTCGCATTGGCGCAATTGCTCGATAATGCGGCACATCTTCTCTCCCAAATTACGGCAGTCTCTAAATTGAATCGTGCAAATACCTGGCGCAGTATCTTCCACAAACGGGCTGAGGGTGAACGCGTGGTGAAGCAAAATCTCCTGGATCGATTTTTCCTGCATTAGCGCCCGAACTTTGATCACTACTTGCAAGGATCTCGCCAAAGCCTGACTGGGGGTCATTCCTTTTCGAATCCCGGCCTTTTCCGCAACCTCGTTCAGTTGAAAGATGAGCGGTTTTCTTTCCTGTTCTTCGATCAACGCTACTGGTTTTTCGTACAGCTCCGGCTGATGGCGGGTAGCTGCCTGCAGACAAAAATTCGGTAAACGAATGGTAGCAAACATTGTTCTAGCTGACGTCTGACCTCAGACTGATTTCTGATTGAAAATGTGATCGTTTCACAACGATTTGCAGCCGTGAAAGCGCGTCCTGCGTTTCCAAAATTTCCAGATTCCAGGAATTGTTCAGAACCAGTTTCAGTTGTGCGCTGCCGACCATTTCATGTCGCGTGAGAACCAGACATGCCGTTGGGACCATCTCAATGAGACGTTGTAAACGGTACCAATTCGATTGTGGAATTTTGCGCAATTCCGTCGGTGCGTTCAGCACCAGATCGACAATCACCAGCGGGAAATTGCCGTCGCGCAAAAGGAGATCAGCCGTTTTGATGGTTTCATTTGCTTTGTTACACCGGAGCCAAAGCAAGTGTCGCAACGAGGAATTATCCAATCCGCAGGGGTCAAAGGAATCGCAGCCATCAATCAACGCCAGGAAGTAATTATTGCGACATGCGCTGTGGATGAGAGCGTGAATAAGCAACGCGCTACCCGCGCTTGTTCGTGGACTGATCAATTCAGTAATGGCTCCCTGCGGCAATCCGCCGCCAATTGGTTCATCAAGAAAAGGTACGCCGGTAATTAAACGCGTCGCCGCCGCAAGCGATGGACGCGGGAAACGCTCCGCCAGCAGCTTGCGAAGATCGAGAATCTTTGCGCTCGCAGCCATGGAACATAAGCATGACACGTTGAATTGAAATGTTCAAGTGAACGTAACAACTGTCATCCTGAGCGCAGCGAAGCGGAGTCGAAGGATCCCGTTGCGCGTACCTTCGTATCGTCACCGGATTCCTCGACTTCGCTCGGAATGACAAGCCCATTCAGTGTCGCTTCCGCCG
The DNA here is from genome assembly GCA_963753675.1 of uncultured Verrucomicrobiae bacterium. Lineage (GTDB taxonomy): Bacteria > Verrucomicrobiota > Verrucomicrobiia > Chthoniobacterales > UBA10450 > Udaeobacter. The sequence continues at coordinate 235,258 of CAVWCZ010000005.1, forward strand.
CTCTTGTTTACGGATTAGCGAGACCATCACGCCTTGAATCTTGAGTTCCCGAGCCGGTACCAGATCCGGGTAACGAGGGTTCTCCGCCTTTAGATATGGCCTCCCACGCTCCATGACATATCGCTTTAACGAGGTTTCGCCATCGATTAATGCCGCAACGATGTCACCGTCATGGACCTCTTTGGTATCTTCCAGAATCACGATGTCGCCATCTACAATGTGCGCCCCGATCATTGAATCCCCCCGGACCCGTAACGCAAACGTGCCGCGATTTTTCAACACGTTCGCCGAACGCGTATCCAGCGACACGTGTCCTTCGATGCTCTGCTCAGTCAATGCCGACATTCCAGCCGGAATCTGACCGTAAATTGGAATGTCGGTAATCCGCACCTTCATCGCTGGAGTAATCAATGCCCTGGCCTTACGTGCGTGCCGGCTGAGAAAACCTTTTCGCTCCAGTGCGGCGATGTATTGCATCACCGACGTCTGGCTGGCAAACCTGAAATGATTTTGGATTTCACGCGTGCTCGGAGTGACGCCTTTCTCGCGCTGTTCGCGTTGAATAAAATCAAGCACGCTCCTCTGCCTCTCGGTCAACATGCAAACACGATCGTGCGAATGCGTATAAGCCGCAAGTTCAAATGAACATCAATTGGTAGAGTTGGTACTCGTCTGCGTCGAAATACACCGCAGGGTCGCCCACAGAGTCCCGCGCGACCCTAACGACGGCATCCCTCGGGCTGACTATAGCCGCACCAAATCCACCAGGAACTGGCACCAAAGGTAAATCATTCCGCGCCAGGAGTACTTAACGTCGCCCATGGCGGTTTGCTTGAGCACACCTTTGTGAATGTTGTGCGCGATTTGGTCGCGGAGATCTCTCTCGATATCCGCGTGAATCTGCTCTTCATCGAGTGGCTCGATATCTGCCGGATCAACCCGGTTTCGCTGGAGAAACTCGCGATGACTTTGGTCAAGCTGCCAGAAGGATCGGTCCGCCCGCTGCCGATTAATCCGGAAAGCGGGAGAAAGTTTTAACCCGTAGGACAACGGGTAATTCCATGTGGTCCACACCGTGCCATCCTTGGCGCGTGAAGAAATGCGCAGGTAATAGAATGAAAAATCACGCTGCTCGTTCAAACAGATCGCGGCCTGGGCGCGATCCTCTTCTCTGTAAAACAAGCGGAAGAACTGCCGGTAATCCTCCCAGTCCCAGCCGGCATCGTCCACGTACGCGAACCCTTCATCCTCGACCTCGCGTGTGATTTCACTGAGCGCAGGAAAAGTGTCCGAAGAGGGCGGGCTTTTCGGTCGAAGCTGTTTTTCCTTGGGAAGTCGCAGTGCACGAATCCGGGTGAGAATTTCCAGCCACGGCAGAAACAGCCAGCCAGCTGCGGCGACCGCACCCCACAGCCAGTTGTCGGTAGCAAAGTAAAAACCGAGAAAAGTGGCGACGAGAATCCCGAGTGCCCCGGCCTTTTGCACATAGGAATTTTGAAAAGTACGCAGACCAACGCTCAGCACAACTACGCCGAGAGTAAGTAGGAGACCGAAAAGCATCACAACGCAGCGTGCCTATGGATTAATCTGGTGCTCGTTTAGAAATTTTTGGAGCTGTTCCGTGTCGAAATTTGCCAGCACTTTATCGCCCGCCACAAACGTGGGTACGTAGGTCTGCGCAGAAACCTGCTTCATCTCGTCGTAAGCCTGCCGGTCTCTGCCGACATCGATCTCCAGGAACTGGTAGCCTTTCTCGCTGAGGTAATCCTTCGCGTCAATGCACCAGGAACACCACGCGCGGCTATAGAGCTTCAATTGCATCGGCGGGCGGAAATAAACAAGCCACCGCCGCACAGTCAACTCGCACGTTCCATGCATCAAAACTAGAGACATGCCTAGTGCAGTGTAACAAATGAAAGTGAACGTTTAGCGGATTCTTTTGGCAGTGTTGCGGTAGGTCCATTTAAAAGGCAAGGCGGCTTTGTTGTAGTGGCGAATGTAACGCATGATCTTGCGGGCCAAATCGGCCTTGGAGCGGAAGATGCCGCGGGCGATCAGGTCGCGCTGGATTTTACTAAACCAAATCTCGACCTGATTGAGCCAGGAAGAGTAAGTGGGAGTAAAGTGAAGCGTGACATTGGGATGCTCGGCCAGGAAGCTCTCCACCCGCTTGGTTTTGTGAGCCGAAAGATTATCGGCAATGAGGTGGATGGATTGGGTGGCTGGCTGAGTGCTGACTACTTGGCCAAGAAAATCGACGAACTCGACGCTGGTATGACGGCTGGCGGTTTTGCCCAGCACTTCTCCGCTGGCCGTATTCAAGGCGGCGTAGAGAGAAAGGGTGCCATGGCGGTAGTATTCAAACCCATGCCGTTCGGCTCTGCCGGGCGAGAGCGGCAGCACGGGATCGAGACGGTCGAGGGCTTGAATGGCGCTTTTTTCATCCACACAGAAGACAGCGGCATGAGCGGGCGGCTGGAGATAAAGGCCAATGACGTCGGCGGCCTTGCTCTCAAAGAAAGGATCCTCACTTTTCATGTAATGACGCCTGCGGTGGGGTTGCAGCCCCGCTCGAGCCCAGGCTCTGGCCACGCGCATGTGGTTGACTCTCAATTGCGCCGCCAATTTGCGACTGCTCCAATGGGTGGAAGCGTCCGCGGGCTTGCGATGCAGCGTCCAATGGAGGATACGAGCCTCGATTTTTTCACTGCCCTTTTGAGTGCGCCGTCCCCGGTGTCGGCTAAAGAGACCAGGGAGCCGCTGAGCAAGGAAGCGCTGACGCCACAAACGCACGGTGTTAATGCTGCATCCTTCGCGGCGGCTAATTTCGCGAAGACTCAGAAGAGGAGAGGCCATTTTGAGAATGAGCTTTGCTCGGCGCACATCTTCGTGGCGCGCGCTTCGGCTGCGGCTCATGCGTCTCAGTGCCCTACGCTCAGGAGGAGTAAGAATAACAGACTGTGTCATGCAGACCCCAATAGCAGGTCCGTATCAGAAGTCAACGTTACATTACACTAGGGTGCTTGTCGCTAATATGATTTTGCCCAAACCACCCGGCGCGTACTCGGTTCGCCGGTAAAAATGCATTGCCCCGGCTCCGCGGAATCATCCAGCGGGATAACCCGGATCGTGACTTTGAGATCATTCTTAATCTGTTCCTCGATTTGGCGCGAACCGTTCCAGTGCGCGATCCCAAACCCGCCGTGGATCTCCGGTTTAGCCGAATTTTTCGGTGTGAAAAAATCGTAGAAATCTTCCTTAGAATTAATCATCTGAGTATTCGCGTCCTGGAACTTTTTCGCGCGGGCATACAGCGAATCCTGAATCGAGGCCAGGATTTCCGGGGCTCGCGCCGTGAATTCGTCCATCGGCATCGACTCCTTCGATTTCACCGGCGAGTCCCGCCGGCTCACTACAAGGGAATTCCGTTCGAGGTCACGCGGTCCAATCTCAACCCGCAGCGGCACACCTTTTTTAATCCATTCCCAGTTTTTAACGCCGCCGCCGAGATCGCGCCGATCGACTTCCACCTCGATGGGAACGTCGGCGTAGCGACTTTCGCGCAAGCGGGTGGCCAGCTTGTCACAAGCTTCCAATACTTTTGTGCGGCTTTCCTCTTTCGGCGTAACCGGCAAGATTACGATCTGGGTAGGTGCGATGCGCGGAGGCAGAACAGCGCCGTCATCATCCCCGTGCATCATCAGCACTGTTCCAACAAGTCGCGTGCTCACTCCCCAGCTTGTCGTCCAGCCGAACTCCTGTTTGCCCTCGCGGTTTTGAAATTGAATACCGCTCGCGCGAGAAAAATTTTGGCCGAGAAAATGAGATGTTCCCGCCTGGATGGCTTTGCGATCCTGCACCATCGCTTCAATCGTCAACGTCTGCATCGCACCGGGAAAACGTTCGCTCTCTGACTTTTCGCCGCTGAAAACAGGAACTGCCAGATGCTCGCGGGCAAATCGTTCGTAAATATCAAGGATCAACCGGGCTTCCGCGCGCGCTTCTGCCCCCGTTTCGTGAACGGTATGACCCTCCTGCCAGAGAAATTCTGTGGTCCGTAAGAACAAACGCGGCCGCATTTCCCAGCGGACCACGTTTGCCCACTGGTTGATCAGAATAGGCAGATCGCGATACGATTGCACCCATCTCGCGTAGCTGGCACCGATGATCGTTTCTGAGGTGGGCCTGATCACCAGCGGTTCTGTCAACGGGCTGCCGGGTTTGAGTTTCCCGTCAGCATCCGCTTCGAGTCGCGTGTGGGTGACTACGGCGCATTCCTTGGCGAACCCTTCCACGTGTTCCGCTTCCCTGGCGAAATAACTTAATGGAATAAAAAGCGGGAAATATGCGTTGCGATGGCCCGTCGCGTGGAACATCGCGTCGAGCTGACGCTGCATGTTCTCCCAGATCCCATATCCCCATGGACGGATCACCATGCAACCCCGCACATCCGAAGGCTCCGCTAATTCGGCAGCGCGAATTACCTGCTGATACCATTCCGGAAAATCTTCGTCCCGCCGCGGCGAGATCGCCGTCTTTGTAGCTGTTGGATTCATCAAAGGTGCCGTTTCTTAGAAAAGCCTTACAATTGTAGGGCGGCTGAGTCAGCCGCCAACTGGGATTTTATGAATCCGGGGCAAGATACTCGACCGGGATGGTTGACAGGCGCTCTCGTTACCGATAGTTTTCCTGCCCTTTTTCCAAGATGAAAACGTTTTCTGCCAAAGCCTCCGAAGTAGCGCGAAAGTGGTGGCTCATCGACGCGCAAGACCAGGTGCTTGGCCGCGTTGCGGTGAAGGCCGTCAACCTGCTTCGCGGCAAGGAGAAAACGATTTTCACGCCACACGTGGACACGGGCGATTTTGTTATAGTCATAAACGCTGAGGGAGTCCGGCTTACCGGGAAGAAAGAGGAACAGAAAAGTTACATGAGTTTTTCCGGCTACGTCGGGGGACATAAATCTGAAAGCGCCCGGGCGCGCCGTGCGCGTCATCCCGAACTGCTAATCGAACGCGCGGTGCGCGGAATGATTCCGCACAACCGCCTTGGTCGGCAGGTCTATCGTAAACTAAAAGTCTATCGCGGCGACGCGCATCCGCACGCCGCTCAACAGCCTGAGGCTGTCAAACTTTAGAAATCCAGATCCTATGCCAGAAACTGAAGAGTTCATCGCCACCGGCCGCCGCAAAACGTCGGTGGCAAGCATTCGCATGATGCCCGGGAGCGGCAAGATCGATATCAACGGCCGCAGCTTCGAAGATTATTTCCCGACCGTGCCCTTGCAGAACGTCGTGTTGCAGCCGCTTCAAACAGCAAAAGCGGTAAATACTTACGATCTATTTATTCACGCCAGTGGCGGTGGTATTATGGGACAGGCAGGAGCGGCGCAACTGGCGATTGCACGCGCGCTTCTACAAGTGGATGTGAATCTGCGCGCCCCACTCAAAGCCGAGGGCCTATTGCGTCGCGATCCCCGAATGAAAGAGCGAAAAAAATCCGGGCAACCGGGCGCGCGGAAACGATTCCAGTTCTCGAAACGGTAGAAATTCAGCCCAGATCCTTTGGCTGCAGTGTGCGCTGTCCTCAGCGCATTTTTAAAACGCAATGCGATCGCGAGTCCGCTGAGGACAGCGGACACTACAGAGTGGCTGGACGTTGTGATAACTGTGAGCAACGATGGCTCCCTGCCGCGCACGGCGGTCGCGCTCTACCAATTACGGTTTCTTTGGCGGTGGTACGCCCTGCGGCTGATTGGGCGCGGGCGGGGCTTGTGGCATGGGCGCGGCAGGGACCGCCAACATCGGCGGGACAGCGGGGGCCGCCATCGGTGGCGGCGTCGATGCGGTAATTGGCTTTAGCAAACGCAGTTGCTGCATCGCTTCGCCGGCCCAAAAGCTGGTTCGAAATTGAGTGAGTATGGTTTCGCAAATGCGCCGCGCGTCATCGTTTCGATTTTTCGCCTTCAGAATGTACACCTGCGACAGCATGGCCAGTGGCGCTGCGTAACTGTTGGGATAGGCCGCCGCGATCTGCTGGTACATCGCCAACGCTTCATCTGCTTTACCCAAGGACTCCAGATTACCCGCCATCGCCATCTTGGCCGTGCTCAAAAGCTCATGCTTCGGATATTTAGCAACGAAGGTTTCGAGCGTTTTGTTAGCTTCTTCGAATTTCTTTTCCTTCCGTTGTGCTTCGGCGAGCAGAATGTACGCATCCGCCGCGGCAGACGTATTCGAGTAACGGTTAATTACTTGTTGGTACTCCTGTGCGCTGCTGGCGCCGTCCAAGGCGGCCGATGCAGCTGCTGCGCGGCGGTCGGAATAAAATCGATAAGCGGTAAAGGCGAGGACCGCTAGTAGCACAATGCTCAATGCCGCAAGAATCGGCTTTTTGAAACGCTCCCAAAACACAACGGTTTCCAGTGCGACATCTCGAGACGGAGGCGGGGCTGTTGCCATAAACGTTGTGCGCTGGATGAATTTGAACCGAGTGAGTTCGTCTTATGCCACGCGAAGGTTTCTCGCGCAAGCCTGAGCAACACGCCGTTCACAGAAAGCGGCTATTTCACCATGGGAATCTCATGCGCGTGAAAAATTGCCTGGCGCGATACAATGTTGCCTATGAATGCATTCTGGAGCCTGTTTCAAGCGTTACTCGGATTGGGCGTGGAGCCGAAGGATTTGACGTTCCTCCAAGTCTCTCTTCGTGGGATCATCATCTTCCTTGCCACATTGATCACAGTCCGGATCGGACATAAGCGTTCCCTGGCGCAGCGGACGCCGTTCGATGCAGTTTTGTTGGTGATCCTGGCCTCCGTGCTTTCGCGTGCTGTCAACGGCTCGGCGCCTTTCTTCGCCACGATCGGCGGAGGTGTAGTTCTGGTTGTACTCCACCGCGTGTTTGCGCATCTGGCATACCGTTCGCACGCGTTCGGAATTTTGGTCAAAGGCAAACCCGATGTGATCGTGCGCGACGGCGAATGCGATTACGACATGATGCGGCGCAATCACGTCTCAGTTCACGATTTGGAGGAAGACATGCGTCTTAACGCTCATAGCGACGATCTACCCGGAATTCGAGTCGCACGCGTGGAGCGCAGTGGCGATATCAGCTTTATCAAGAAATGATTTGACCACTTTGAGCGATAGACCTATGACACACACGGGATTTATGAAGCGAAACAAAAAGCGCTGGATCAAACCGACACTCAAGACCGTTCCGATCTTTTTTGAGTGCACCTGTTACGCAGGCGCGATCTGATCGAACGGGAATTCACTGCGAAAACTTCGGTTGATTCGCATTAATGTTCTCGGCAGCGCGGCCGGCGGCGGGTTGCCCCAATGGAATTGTGCTTGTGCCAACTGCGTTGCGGCACGGAGGGGCAAAATTGCTCCTCAGACGCAATCCAGCATCGCCGTTTGCCCCAATTCTGAAGATCGTCAGAATTGTTGGTTGGTTAACGCGTCGCCTGATCTGCTCCGGCAAATCGAAAACACGCCGCAATTGCAGCCGCGACCGCAACCGTTACGCAATACTCAGATTGCAGGGGTACTTTTGACGAATGCCGACATTGATCATTCGCTGGGATTGTTGCTTCTGCGCGAACAGGAGAATCCGCTGGTCGTCTACGCGACGGATGAAATCCGAGCTGCACTCGAGTGGCTCACCAGCGTTCTTACGCGGTTCTGCGGAATCGAATGGCGAAAGACCAGTAGTGATTTCCAACCGCTGGACGGCACCGTCAGTTTTCGTGCAATCGAATTGCCGCACAGCGTTGCCTTTCAATTTCGCGACGAAGCATCGGCAGCCACCACTTTGTTCGCGCCGAACGTTGGAGAACTAACCGGGCAATTGCGCGATGCGGTTCAGACTTCGGATGTCGTTTTCCTCGACGGTACGTTCTGGAGCGACGACGAATTGGCGAAAGTCCGGCCCGGCGCGCGTAGCGCGCTGGAGATGAATCATTTGCCCATCAGCGATGGAAGCCTTGATTTCTTGCGTCAATCAGAGGCAAGCCGGAAGATTTACACGCACATAAACAACACCAACCCGATTTTGATGCCTGGCGCCCGGGAACGTACGCAAGTTGAGCAGGCCGGGATCGAGATCGCCCACGATGGACTAGAAATCATTTTGTAATGGCGCTGTCATGTTGAGCGAAGCGAAACATCTCTGGCCTACTTCCGGTGGAGCCCGATCCCAATCTGATCCGAGATTCTTCTCCCGCGACTGCGGGATCAGAATGACATTATGAAATGGTTTGTACAAATCATCATATGAGCACCGGACCATGGGACCGCGAGACGTTCATCGAAAAACTGCGTGCAGTCGGTGAACGCGCTTATCACGACAAACATCCCTTCCACGTCGCGATGAATGAAGGGCGGCTTTCGCCTGAGGCATTGCGTGGTTGGGTGGCGAATAGGTTTTATTATCAACGCAACATTCCGATCAAAGACGCCGCCATTCTTTCCAACTGCCCGGAGCGCCAGGTGCGCAGAATCTGGATCCGTCGGATTCTGGATCACGACGGATTTTCTGCGGGAGTTGTAGAGTCCGCTGTCCTCAGCGGAGAACCTGCGGCCCATGCGCTGGGGACAGCGCACGCTACAGAAAACGAGGGCGGCATCGAAGCATGGCTGCGACTTGGTGAAGCGTGCGGTTTACCGCATACCGACCTGCTCGAAAGTCGCAATCTTCTGCCAGGAGTTCGCTTCGGAGTCGATGCGTACGTTAATTTCGCGCGCACTCGGCCGTGGCCGATCGCCATCGCATCCTCGCTTACCGAGCTTTTTGCACCAGATCTGATGTCCTCGCGGCTTGCGGCTTTCGAAAAATTTTATCCCTGGATCGACGCCGACGGACTGGATTATTTCCGTCGCCGCGTGACTCAAGCGCGGCGCGATTCTGGTGAGGCGCTGGAAATTACGCTGAAATATTGCGACAATCCCGAGCTTCAGCGCGAAGCTGTGCGCGCGCTCGAATTCAAGTGCGATGTGCTCTGGGCCATACTCGATGCGATCCATCATGCCTATGGCGGAAATTTCTAATTCGGCTTTGCCGCGCCTTGCCAAAGGGGTTCGATTACAAGGTGACTCCGCTACTGGCAAAAGCGTTTTGCTCTATCCGGAAGGAATCATTGAATTGAACGAAACGGCGCATCAAATTGTTTCCCGCTGCGATGGGCGAACTTTGGGCGAAATCGTTCACATGTTGGCAGAAGAATACGATGCCGATCCTGTAGCTCTTGCTGTTGATGTGCGTGAAACGCTTGCCGATTTACATCGCCGTAAACTGATCGAGTTGAAATGACCGTGCCGCGCCCATATGCATTGCTCGCCGAGGTCACATATCGTTGTCCGCTGCATTGCCCATATTGCTCGAACCCTGTGATTGTCGCGTCCGCTGTCCCCAGCGGAGAACAACATGAGCCCACTGCGCTGAGGACAGCGCACGCTACAGTGAACAATGGTGAGCTCACAACCCATGAATGGAAACGGGTCATCCGCGAAGCCGCAGCGCTTGGCATTCTGCAAATCGGCTTTTCTGGAGGCGAACCATTAGCGCGACATGATTTACACGAACTCGTGCGCACCGCGCGCGAGGCAGACCTTTACACGAATCTTATCACCAGCGGTATCGGCCTCGATGATGACCGACTGCGTGCCTTCCGCGACGCTGGCCTTGATTCCGTCCAACTAAGTTTGCAATCGGATCAAGCCAATCTCGCCGATCAAATCTCAGGTACCCGCGCGCACCAGTGCAAGATCGATGTCGCTGCGAAGATTTGCGCAGCCGGAATTCCGCTGAGCCTTAATTTCGTCATTCACCAGCGCAACATTGATCGACTGCCGGAAATCCTCGAACTGGCGGAATCGCTCGGAGCCGAGAGAGTCGAGCTTGCCAACGTACAGTTTTATGGCTGGGCGTTTTTAAATCGCACGGCACTGCTTCCGACACGCGAACAGGTCGATCGCGCGCGCGAAATCGTGACCGCCGCAAAAGCACGACTCGCCGGGAAAATCGATATCTTTTACGTGCTCCCGGACTATTACGAAACGCGACCCAAACCATGTCTCAACGGTTGGGGACAGCGGTATCTTACCGTCAATCCCACCGGCGATGTGCTGCCCTGCCCAACCGCCTCGTCGGCAATTCCCGATTTGCGGTTCGACAATGTTCGGGAGTCCAATCTCGAGTGGATCTGGCGAGAATCGGAAAGCTTCAACCGGTTCCGGGGAACAGAATGGATGCCGGAGCCGTGTCAGAGTTGTCCGCAAAAGGAAATCGATTTTGGCGGTTGCCGTTGTCAGGCTGCATTGTTGACCCGCAACGCTGCAAATACCGATCCGGTCTGCGAATTCTCTCCGAATCGCGCAGTCGTTGACGCGGTGTTGCGCGACATAAATTTATCCAGCGACCGCACGGGTGATTGGACCTATCGGGTCAACGCACACGTTACATCGCCGGTTCGGTGATGTATTGCGGCGTCGCGCTGCAGGCTTCTGGGGAGCACGGGTTGCCAGCCTGTAGTTGCCGGCAGCCCTGCCGGCAACATCTTCGACGCTGCAACTCCGAAGTGAGCTCGTACCCCGGTCTCGGCAAGCTGCCGAGACTTGCAGGCTGGCGGCATGCGCTCCCCGGAGCTGATGTCGATCGTTGAAAGCTCCCGACATTACGAAACGTAGCGACCTTTTTCAGCTTTCGTGGCCAGCGCCGCTGCCCCGCTCAGGTCGGCCTGATCTTTGAGCACGACAAAAAACTCAGCTGACTGACCGTTACTCGTATGCTCAATCACCCACGGCGCGATCTTGTTCGTCTGCAGGTGGAGGTGGAACGCGTTCTCCCTCGGCACGCCGTCGTGTGGCGAAGGCGGCGCAACGCGTTGGTTGAAAGACCCCCGAAAGCTTTCGGGGCTGATATCTGCGCCTTTGGGGACTCTTTCGCCAGCGTCTTTCGCCACGGCGAATCTTTGATCAGGGGAAGCCGATCCACCTACAGCACGCGACAAGCCGATTGCTCCTATCACCGCAATGCTGGCCGCGATAAAGAAGACCGAGCAAAGAACAGTTCGCAATCGTGGCGGTGCGAATGTGCGGTTACCGTTCGTCATCATGCAACTAGTCCGATCATCATTGCCTCATTCGGATCACACACACCGACGTACGTTTTTACCCTCCAGCGCGCACCGCTGTCAATATTTTAGCGGCCGCATTTTGCAGGCCGAATTGCCTCACATTAGATCGTACCGAAGGGAGTGAAGAAAGAGCGGGAGTAAGGAATCGTTGCCTCATATTTAATCGTACCGATGGAAACGTCGGAGAGGTTAAGCATGAGGAGCAAAAAAGAATATCTGGCGAGGATGCGTTGGCGTTATGGGCTGGCGCAGGGTCGCGGGTATAAAAGCAGGTTGATTGAGGAGCTGGTGGCGTTGTGCGGTTACAGCCGCAAGCACGCGATTAGTTTGTTAAATGGAGCAGCAACGCCACGGGTGGTGAGGCGCAGGGGGCCAAAACGCACTTACCAGGAGCCAGTGCGCTTGGTGCTCAAGCGCATCTGGTTTGCGAGCGATCAGCTCTGCGGCAAACGACTTAAAGCGGCTCTGCCGCAGTGGCTTCCGCATTATGAGAAAGAGTATGGTGCGCTGGCTCAACCGCTTAAAGAGAAGCTGGAAGCGATCAGCGCGGCCTCGATTGATCGGCTGCTGGCTCCGGTGCGAGCCAAGGCGCGACCGAAGGGCCGTGGTGGGACCAAACCAGGTCGCTGGCTCAAGAACCAGATCCCGCTTGCTACCGAGCAATGGGACGAGCGGCGGCCTGGCTTTATGGAAGCCGACACGGTGGCGCATTGCGGTGACAGTCTGCAGGGGGATTTCATCTGGAGCTTGTGCTTTACCGATCTGGCCACTGGCTGGACCGAATTACGCGCGGTTTGGAACAAAGGATCCCACGGCGTGAGGGAAGCGGTGTGCGAGATGGAGAGCAAGCTGCCGTTTTCGATCCTGGGCTTTGATTGTGACAATGGGAGCGAGTTTTTAAATCATCACCTGTGGCACTACTTTGCCCGGCGCAAGGAACCAGTGCAGTTCACCCGCTCGCGGCCGTATCACAAGAACGATAACGCGCACGTGGAGCAAAAGAACTGGACCCATGTGCGCTGTCTGCTGGGCTACGAGCGACTGGAAAATGCAGAGCTGTTGGAACCGATCAACAGGCTGCCACGGCCGGGTGGAGGAAAAGTCCGCGACTCGCGAAAGGTTTCGGAGTCGCCAACACGCAGGACCCGTGCCCTACCCCATCACGGGGTCGGTCTTGGTGCCGGACTCGGGCGCGGCCTCGGCGTTATGCGCGGTCTGGCAGTAGGCGTAGGCCTGGCTGTAGCTGTAGCCGTCGCAGTAGCCGTAGCCGTCGGGCTGGATGTTGGGGTCGGACTTGTACTCGCCGTAGAAGTTGGAGTAGGAGTTACCGTCGCTGTTAAAGTCGGAGTCGCAGTGGCGCTCGAAGTTGCTGTTGCAGTGGCGGTGGCAGTAGCTGTCGCGGTTGCGGAAGGTGAAGCGGTAGGCGTCGGCGTAGGTGTGCCTGATGGAACACGGAAGGCATAAACCTTGTTGTCATTGGCGACGTAGATACTGCCCCGAGCAGCGATGCCGTTGTTCCATTTGCGCGTCCCAGACATAGCGACGCCGCCCGGATAAATCACCGCGCCAGTGTCGCCATCATAGCCGTGTAACTGTCCGTCACCTTGAGCACCTACTACCCAGACGATCGCGTTATTGGTTCCATCGGTAGTTGTAACCCAGGGCGAGCCCTGGCCGCTCTGGGTGAGAGCCCAGGCTGAAACTATTGTCGGCGGAGATGTCGCCGTGATCTTATACGCCTTCACCTGATTGCTTGCGCGGAAAACAAAATAAGTCCCCTGCGCTGTGCGGTAAGTAGCCGATGATTGGCCGATAGTGAAACCAACGCTCAGTTGAGCGACAGGCGCCGTGATGCCACCAAGGTTGTTCCGATTAAGCAAATACGCGTTGCCATCCTTTCCTGTCGCGAGTACGAGCTGCGAAGGATTTGCTCCAGGCACGTCGATGAGCATGGCGCTGACACCGCCAAGATCTGTGTCGCCGTTATCGAGATTGAGCCAATTTGTCGGCGCCCAGTAATCTGTGGGCATACCGCTCCAGAATGGTCCGGCTTGCAAACGAATGATTGCTTCTCCACCACCCCACACGCCTCCGGTGCCAGTGGTGTTACCCGTAATGACGAACATGTTGGTGCCGTCGCTGGCAACGCCGCTATGTCCCCAGATACCGCCTTTAGCAGCCGTTGTCGCCCAAGCTCCGACATTAACTGGATTGTTGATGTCTACACCCACGACCCAACCATGATAGCTCCCGCAGTCACCGAAATATCCCGAGTAAGGCACGTAAACAATCCCATTCACAAGAGCCAGTGCCCCTCGGTCTTCCTGCACCAGTGAACTGAAGAGTATTCCGTTGTACATCGCTGTAGCGTTCACATCCACAGGCCAGCCCGGATTCGTGGCGCCGGTGTCTACGTTCAGCGAATAAATGAAATGCTTCTTGGTGACTCCATCGATCAATGCATCGAAAAAGAGGGAACGCGACGGAAGATCGACAACCGGTGTGCCGATGGTGCCTACCGGACTGACGTTCCCGCATGGAAGACCGGACGTGACCGGGGGCCCGATGTCGGTGCGCTGCCAAATAATCGAGCCGGTGGTGGCATTGAGCGCATAAATATTATTCGAAGCGGTCACGACGATGATCATCGGTCCGTTCGGGCCGCCCTCGATGTAGAGCGGTTGAGCGTGAACGTTCCCCATGATCGTGCCATCAAAGTTCAGGTCTCGCGCGAGCTTGGCCGCGTTTTGCGGTGTGAATGCGGGATCGATATACAGGCCGTCCCGCGATGGATTGTTATTTTTCTGCGTGACGTTAACCTGCGTGCCCGCACGCGCCACGACACCACACAGGCAGAAAACAAAAATCGAGAGAATGAAAATGTGCCACCTCATACGCCCCCGAAGGAATTTTTCCCGCATTCCTTCTACAACAGCACACCGGTTTTTTGTCAAGGATTTACGGAAGTCAGCAACTTGGAAGAAAGTAAAGGTGTTGTAGGTTTTGCGCAGCGTCTCCCAGGGTTCAGCCCCCACCGTATAAGCATCCTCGCGTTTAAAAAGATCGCTTCGGTGCTGTAGTGTCCGCTGTCCTCAGCGGAATTCAGAATGGTTTACGCCCAGGAATGCGCTGAGGACAGCGCACTCTACAGCAAAATCCTGATGCGGTGCCGTTACAAACAACCGATTCGACCAGGTTGCGTAATCGCCGCGGTCTGCTACATAGAGCATTCAGCTTTTCGTTTCACCCTCATGGTCAAATATCGTTTGCTGTTTGCTTGCGCAGCCGCATTCATTTCGACAGTTGCGCTAGGAGCCCGGCCGTCCATTCAGCCCGCGGAATCGGCGCAAGACAAAGCTCCGGCTTCTGCGTCAGCGCCAGAGAAAATTCCGTCTCCTGCCTCAGTTCATGACAAGGCTCCGGCTCCTGCGTCAGCCGTGGACAAAACTCCGGCTCCTTCGGTAGCTAAAGAGAAAGCTCCAGCCACTCCTAAAGAACCGCCGATCACCTTCAACTCCGTGCACGTGGATGGACCGTACATCGCAATGACGTTCGATGATGGACCGAGCGCCAAGCTTACTCCGGAATTGCTCGATCTCCTTGCTGCGCGTCATATCAAAGCCACGTTCTTCGTTCTCGGCGAAAATGTGGCCGAGCACCCCGACATCATTGCGCGGGCCGCCCGGGAAGGCCACGAAATTGCCAGTCACAGTTGGTCGCATCCTAACTTCGCCAAGATGTCGCAAGAAGGGATTCGCAGCCAGTTACAGCGGACCGATGATGCAATTGCAAGCGCTACCGGAAAGCGTCCGACTTTGTTTCGGCCGCCATATGGATCGATTACGCCGCACGAAAAAACATGGATTCACGATCAATTCGGATACGACATCATTCTTTGGGACGTTGACCCGCTCGACTGGAAACGACCGGGCCCAGCTGTAGTTCGAAGCCGGATTCTGAAGGAGACGCGCCCCGGTTCGATCGTCTTGTCCCACGATATTCACCTGGGAACAATTGAAGCGATGCCGTCCACGCTCGATCAGCTTGGAGCCAAGGGTTTCAAATTTGTCACCGTCTCGGAACTGCTCAACATGGCGACGCCGGTGACGCCGTATCCGAAGGCGCAGCCCGTTGCAAAAACTGCGCCAAAGACGGGTCCGCCGCCCGCCGCTCCGGCAGCCTCGCCAAGCGGCTAGAAACCGTGCTCGGAGTTCCGGCTTTAGCCGGTCGCGACTGCGAGTGACAAACTGCCAGCAGAGCCGCCTAAAGGCGGAACTCCAAACGCCGTGTCGCGGGCTTTATCCGTAAAGGCAAACGACCCCAAGCGGCATCGAATCCCATTCGTGTTCATTAGCAGCGAAGCGAAACATCTCTGATCTATCCCGTTCGGGCAGCGGACTAATTAGTCCGAGGTTCTTCGCTTCGCTCAGAATGACAGTACAACGCGCCTATTTCTTCGCCGCGCCGCCGCCGCCCGCAGCTACGCGCTGCTCGTTTTGGCGTCGGGCAAGAACGAAGTGATTGTTATCGCCGTAGCTTCGCCAGGGGCCCGGTGGCACGTCGCGAACTTCCACGAACTGCCAGTCGGTCACATCGGTCGGCGCCAGCCCGAGATAATCGCGAACCGCCGGGGAGACATCCAACCCGGCCCCGTGATTCAGATTCGGCTTCGGCCGCTCATTCCCGAAAACATATTGAAAATGGTCGGTGCGAAACGGCCCGCAATCCTCCCATTGTGCGTAACAGATACGATTACCTTTGCGAATGGCGATCCAGCGATGGCGACATACGGATTGTCCCGGACCGGTATAGGCTTGCTTGAACCACGGGATCACCAGCGGCGCTTCCGGCTTGAACTGGCCATGCGTCACGTCGTTGTACGGAAGCGCGAAGTAGAATGGATTCTGCCGCGGAACGAAAGCTATGGGGATGTAATTCCGGCGCGCGCTCGAATCCGGGGTGTCCGTACCGCCATAATTCGACACCCAATTTAGATCCCACGAGCTTCTGTAGTTCGGCACCGGGTTGTTCCCGCTGGCTTGTTCCCCCACCCAGAAAACGGTGGTGACGATGTTCATTTTCCACGGGTACCGCTGGATCGCGGGGCGGGAGCTGGTTGGGATAAGGACCTGCGGTTCCACCTTGATCAACGCCTGTTCCCGCAGTTTCATGGCGTACTTGGCGAAATCCGCCGCCGTCGCATAGGGAGACGTCGATTGTTCGTCCCCAAAGACTTTCGGGACGCCAGCAACTGCAAGACTAAGACAAACCGCGAGAAGTCTGTTCATGCGGACCGACGCTTCTTTTATCTGATTAAGCCCCCCCAGGCAAGGTGTATTTTCCGATCCGACAGTCTGGGGAGCGCGCGCGTCTCGCGTGCTGGCGATAGCGTCTCGCAATCGCGAACCTTTTCAATCCGCAGAAATTGCGGCACCGGATGTCTGCCTGGGCAAGAGGCCGCCGTTACCGGTTTTGGACGAGTTGCGGCTCAGACGGGCTTCTCTGAAGCTGATCAGTCACGCGTTCAAATTTCGAATCATGCTCTTTGAGACGCGCGACCACAGTTTCCATTTCTTTCTTGATCTGTGTGATCGTTGTTTCTTGTTCGCGGATCTTGCGATTCTGTTGCTCGACTATGCGATGCTCCTTGAGAAATTCGTTCAGCAACATCGCGTTCACTGCATCGTAGCGCACCGTGTAAGGTTTGACGTCGCGATCATAAATCACGAGATCCGGATTAACCACCGCAACTTCTTCGGCGACCAGACCGAATTGTGGCGTACTTTCTTGTTTGCCTTGTACCGAAAACTCACCGGGTTAAGTGCGAGGATCGCCTCGCTGGCTTTGCCAATAGCGTTGATATCGGTCTTGAATCGCTCCGATGAATTGGCAGTTCCGAGCTGGCCTGCGGAGTCGACGAGCACCGGCATGGCGTCGTTGTTTTGTGTCGTGACGCCGCGGATATTCCCGATGAAGCAACTGTCATCCACCGGTGCGCCGACAGCGCCGATACAGATGACGTTATTCGCGCCCGCGACCTCGCTGCCGGCAAAAGCACCTAGCGCCGAATTGTTGCTGCCGGTCGCGCTGAAGAGCGCGTTGTCCCCGATCGCCACATTCTCGCTGCCTTCGTTATTGCTACGGAGCGCCCAGAACCCGATAGCAGTGTTGTTGTCGCCCAAGGTATTGGCGAGGAGCGGTTGTTCGCCGATCGCGATATTCCAATGGCCATCGGTGTTGGAAGAAAGAGCGTCAGCACCAACAGCTACATTCCCAGATCCGTCAGTGTTATTCGCCAGGGCACCCGAGCCAAAGGCACAGTTTGAAGATCCATAAGTATTGCTAAAGAGCGCTCGATCCCCCATGGCCACGTTATCTACTCCCCAGGTGTTACTAAGAAGTGCGAACGCGTCGACCGCCGTGTTGTCGGTTCCGCCCGTGTTGAATAAAAGCGCCGCCGCGCCAACGGCCGTATTCTCCATTCCTACGATTTCTTGATCCCCGACATTGAAAAGCAATGTACCAGCGCCGACAGCAGTATTGAACTGTCCTACCATGTTACTCCGGAGCGAAAAAAAACCAACCGCCGTATTGTATGTGCCGGTTGTAAGACTGAGAAGAGCGCTCTGCCCCTCCGCGGTGTTGCCTCCGGGATAGCCACCGTCTGGCGGGGGATTGACTGCTTCCGCTTTTGTGAAAGCACAAGGGTGATAAGTGCGACTGTGACTGTGGCGAATGATCGAATGCTGATGTTCATAGACGGGAAGTTTTGAGACAGTGCTGCTGGGTTGTCGAGAGCAAAGGCACCTGTAGCCGGGATCGGTGATCCCGGCCCGCACCAGCGCGCGTGGTTGAGACCAAACCGGCATCGGCGATGCCGGCTACAGCATCAACATTTCCTCACCCAAGCCGGATATTGTCGATCAAGCGCGTGTTGCCGAAGAACACCGCCAATAGAAGGACCGTGTCCGGTCCGGCTATTTCAACCGGTTGCAAGGTCTCGGCATCTACCACCTCCACGTAATCGATTCTCGCCAGCGGAGCTTCACTAATCACGCTGCGCGCAAGCTCCACAATATGGGCCGCTGACTTTTTGCCGGAACTTGCCGTCGCCCGCAATGCCTTGGACAAAATCGTTGCCTGCTTCCGTTCGTCCGGATTCAAATATAGATTGCGTGAGCTGCACGCCAGGCCGTCTTCCTGCCGGACCGTGGGCACGGCGATGATGTCGATGTTGAAATTCAAGTCGCGCACCATGCGGCGAATGATCGCCAGCTGTTGAAAATCCTTCTCGCCAAACACCACAGCGTTCGGAGTGAGAATATTGAATAATTTCGCGACTACCGTACAGACCCCGCGAAAATGCCCGGGCCGCGATGCTCCTTCCAGCGTTCTGGATAACGAAATCTCTTCTACGAATGTCGAACGATCCTCAGCATAAACTTCTTCGACTGACGGCCGGAACAGAAGATCTACCCCGGCATCGATACAAAACTCTTCGTCTGCTTTCTCAGGACGAGGATATCGCTCGTAATCGCCTCCGGGCTGAAACTGGAGCGGGTTCACAAAGATACTGACGACAACCTCGCCACCTTTTCCAGCGGCTTCGCGTGCCACCCGAATCAACTCGCCATGCGCCTTGTGCAGCGCGCCCATGGTCGGCACGAGCACTCGTCGCGTTGTATGCGGCTGCGTGTGCGCCTCCGCGATGGTGGTGACAATTTTCACACGGCCAGTGTTACCCAATTCGCTAAAGTCGCGAATCGCAAATCGAGGCGTCACCTCTGACTAAATCGCACTGCAGGGAGAAAAGCGACGCGAGGACGGGTGCGCACTCTCAAAGCTTCGCAAAAGCAGACACGCTCCGTGATATTTCGCACCCAGTGCTTTGGAGTGCGATGCGTCTTCGCATCGCTTTCACACTGTAGTGCTCAGGGCCGACGCGTGTTCGCAAATCAAAAGACCAAAATAAATACGCCGGTAATCATCAGAGCGACCATCCAAACCAGATCGATGTTGAACCATGCGCGGCGCAATATTGCGACACCGAGCTTTTCGTAAACCAAAAGCGCGATGAGCGCGGTCGTCAGCAGATACCCCAGAGTATGAACTGTGACCGAAGCCGCCAGCAAAGAAGGTCCGCTAAAATTCGCGAATGCAGCGCCATGGTTATGGTGATTACCATGGTGGTGCCCCTGCCCCGTAGCTGGCGATCCCAGGAAAAATGGAACCAGCATCAATCCCGCACCGTGCGCTGTGGCCATCACGAACGACCAAAGTGTCAAATCACCGAAACCTACTCGCATGCCGACCCAGTTCGGATGACGCGAGCGCAACAGTCGGTAAAAACCGAAGGCGAACAGAATCACAGCAGCGGCAATTTTTAACGGCAAAGGCGGAACGTTAACGCGGGCCAGTAGCACAGCTGCGATGATGATTCCGACGGACAGCGCGTGCCCCCCTACCATCGGCGGCAGCGCACGAAGAACTGCCGCACGCTTCTGCTCCTGTAACCCGAGCGCCACGGCAAACAACCAGCCCATCGCCGGGTTGATTCCATGAAAAAGACCCAGTCCAAAGACCACCAGCCAGGGCCAGAGGTCGCTCACGGAAAACAAAAGGAGTCGCTCGAGGAATCGCCTCCTTCGAGGCGGACTTGATGAACCCGATAATCGCTGCTCTCGACGAAGAATTTTTCGTCAAACTTCATGCCGCCTTTGGGATCGGCGTCCAGTTTGACCATCCAACTGCCTACGCCCTCAAGATAAAATTGCTCGTCCCAGGCGGCATAAAGGGAGTTGGTAAAGTAGATTCGTTTGCCGTCGCGGCTCACTTCCACCATTTGCGGGCCGCCTTTAAGTGGCTGATCCGGTTTGCTTGGGTGCGCCGTGCGATTGGCAATGCCACCGATTCGCACCGACCCCGTCTTCTTCGGATTGAAAGGATCCGACACATCGTATTGCAGGAACTCGCCTGTGCCCCAGCAGGAAACGTATAGAAATTTGTCGTCCAACGACAGATTGATGTCCGTCACGAGCGGCGGCACGGCTTTGAAACCCTTTAACAGCTCCGGAAGCTTGTCCGGATCGGCAGGTTCGGCCGGAATCTCGATCGCTTTTTTCACATCCCATGCGCCGTTGTCGCGATGCCACAGCCAGATTGAGGCGGACAAATCCTTCAATGAAACGACTACGCCAACGAAACCGTACGCTTTTCTCGGATCATGCGCGGGACGCATCTCGAGAACCATTTGTTGGTCTTTCCCGAGGTCGAGCGCCTGAAGATGTCGGCGCCGTCGGAGATCCCAAACGTGCATTTGATGTCCGTATTTGCCGCCAAGAAGGAGATCCGGTTGAACTCCGCTCTCGATCATGTTCGGCGTTCCCCATTCGCTGGTGAGCAACGTATCAAATCCCAGGTGCCACCAAAAATCGTAATGCAGGAATTGCGGGCCGCGGTTCATTTCCCATTGGCCGAGGACGTCGAACGTTTCGCAATCCAGCATGAAAATGCCGCCCGGTCCGTCGCCATTGGGCGCGCCGAGCGCGCTAACGTAAATGGCTTCCGGTCCGCAGTGAATGGTGTGCGGACGCGAATAATTGGTGCGCGCAAAAATTTCCTCCGGCTCGATCACCTTCACGATCTCCGGTTTTCGCGGGTCCGGCTTCGTGTCTATGATGTGAAGACGCGACGAGCGGATCCCCGGCACAACCAGGTAACGACGTTCAACATGGGGGTGCGGCGCATACGGGCAGAGCGCAGAACTGCACGCGTTCCAACCGAAGTGGTGTAATTCGTCGCCAAATTTCGGCATCTTCACTTCGCCAACGCGCTGGCCATACGTAGAGGACCCGGCATCCACGTCGATCACCACCAGGGCGTCGTTAAGTTTGCTGCCGGGCGGATTCAGCGCCGCGACAAAAGCATGTTTCTCCGGCGGAGCCTCCATCGCCAAACGTGGCGAGGGATAAAACGTTGGGTCTGGTTTTAAGAGTGGCATAAGACCTCCAATGTAGATCGAATTTTTGAATACAGCCTCAGACGCGAAACCTCAAGGAACAATCCAATGGCATTTAGAAACGACGGGTGCTTTTTCAGTTTCTTCTTCTTACTTACGATTTGAACGGGAGTGTATTCCTCGCATTTACTCCCGGGCTCGGTAGAAGTAATACTCGGCAGTGTAAGGCACCTGTTCCTCAGCGCCGATGTATGGGCCGGGAGCAGTGGGAGGTAAACCGCCCGCGGTGTTCACCCGCTGGATGTAGGTTACACGATCAAAAATGCCGGGCCCCCCCGGTCGAGACGGTCTGGAGCAGCTAGCGCCAAAGTAAGTTTTCTAGGATGAGAGCCAGCATTTAATCACCGATGTTCTCCAGCCAAATTGCCTGTCGCGCGAACCGGAATTTTTTGTGACCGAAATTTTCCCAGCCAGCTCGGACCGCCAGATCGCGCATTCCGGAAAATGAGAAGGCGCGTTCGGCGGAAAGCCGCGCATCGTGGCGCGTCATTGGTTCGCGAAAAATAATAGCCGTCAAAAGATGAACACCGGCCCGGACGAGAAATCCGTGCCGCAAATCCGACACCAGCACAAATCTCTTCGACAATTTACGACATCGGCGCAGAACTTTCACTGCGTCTTCATCGCTGAAATGGTGAAGAGTTAACGAACAAAGCACGATGTCGTAGGCCGCAGCCCGGTCCCATTTTAGAATGTTTTCCTCGTAGTAAGAAATTTCCGCATAGCCGGCGCTCAATTTTGTGGCGATTTCCAGCGTCGCAGCTTGCCTGTCAACCGCATCGATATTGATATGCGCGCCGATGTTTCGTGCGAAATCGACAATCAACCGCGGAATATCGCCCGAGCCTGTGGCAACATCCAAAATTCGCATTTGCGCGCTACGTCGGATCCAGCGTTTCATAAAACGCAAAACAAGCCGATAGGAGCCGAACCAGCGATTCAGTTGCCGAATCCGCTCCAAGTCGCGTTCCAACTCGGGAGAGACCGGCTGCGGCCGATCCATGATTTCCAGAACGGCGGGGTCGAAGCTTCGCTTCATCAGATTAAGGTAGGGGCGGTTCACCCGAACCGCCTTGGGGCGATTGAGGTCAATCGCCCCTACCTAAAAACGTCTGCCACGATTCTGGCAGCTCTGCAGTTTCGATTTCGCTGGCAATGCGCCCCTCAAATTCGGGATGAAAAATCGTACTGGTTCCGTAAACCATGATCAGATCTTCCGAGCCTTCGACGCGAAGAGCGTGGGCCACGCCGGGTGGAATGACCACGCCTGCGTTGTTGTTGCTCTGGTGATTGTCGCCATCGATGAAGAAACGCATGATGCGTTTTGAAAAACCGGTGCGCACATCGCACAAAATCATCTCCACGCGTCCCTGGAGAAAAAACATGACGTCCCACTGTTCGTCATCGTAACGGCGCTTGGAATAATCGTCCGGTTTATCGATGAATAGTTGTCGCAACCAGTTCGCCGCCGTGCTGCCCTCGGGGATACTGGGCGGATGAACGTGGAAACCTTTTGACGTGTTTGCAAACATCCGCGCAGCGGACCATTGCTTCGGCCACAGGCCAATCCGCGCCAGAATCCCTTCGTCTCGCCGCACAAACTCACCGAACAAACCCCGATGACGCTGTGGATGAATCTTTCGAAGGAAAACTTCTACGCCCGGGATCCACGCTTCATTGATTTCGCGCTCGTTCCGGTCTCTACCCACAAGTTCGCTGGCGGCGAGGCCTCGTTGCGAAAGCTCCTGGGCAAACGACGCCCTGTGATAATCGCGGGCGCTAAGTGCATTTCGAGCAACGGGATCGATGCCCTGCCAGAGGTTTTCTTCGCTTTTGTTCATTTGCTTTATTTGCCTAGCGAGAAATCGGCGCGCTCGCGAGGTTTTTCCTCCACTACAACCTGTATCGCCATAATCAGGCGCATAGAAGGTTTCAGAGGAGCAGAAGGCAGCGGCGCTGAAAAGGCAAGATCATTGCAGATCGTATACTTCCACGAGAGCAACTCCCGTGGTGTTGTTCTTACCGCGCACGATCGCGGTATAGTTTCCCGGTGGCAACATTGCAATGATCGCAGACTCGCTTGTCGCAGTCGGAGCATGCCCGCTGTTCTGGATCGCGCTGACCTGGTTCCCCCCGATAATCCCTCCAATTACTGTAGTCTGCCAGTTATCATTAGAGCCAATCAAAGCGCCGGTGCCATTGTGTAGTTCCAAGGTCGGATCAGCCAAGGCATTCGGAACGCCGTGTTGGGTGAGTTCAGGGCCGATAGCGCGAATAATCACCCTCTTTGACCCGCTCCCTTGAACAACGAAACCGCCAATCATCACGTTGTTGCCTGTCTGCACAAAGCCCCGGGTACTAATGTTACCCAGGACTGACGCACCCGTGGTACCGATATCGTATACTTCAACAAGAGCAACCCCGGTAGTATTGTTCTTGCCACGCACGATCGCGGTATAGTTGCCCGGTTGCAGGGTTGCGATGATCGCAGACTCGCTTGTCGCAGTCGGAGCATGCCCGCTGTTCTGAATCGCACCGACCTGATTACTTCCGATAATCCCTCCAATTACCGTAGTTTGCCAGTTATCATTAGAGCCAATCAAAGCTCCTGTGTCATTGTGCAGTTCCAATGTTGGATCAGTCAGCGCATTGGGAACGCCATGTTGGGTGAGCTCGGGACCAATAGCGCGAATAATCACCCTCTTTGGTCCGGTTCCTTGAACAATGAACCCCCCAATCATCACGTTGTTGGCCGTCTGCACAAAGCCGCGGGTACTAATGTTCTCCAGCGTTGCCTGACTGTTCACCAGGTCGTAGCCAATGACATCGAGATTGATCCCTTCGGGCGAGCTGGCCGCGACATCAGAAGATTGTCCAGTGCAAGCGAATGCATTCTGGACGTAGGGATGCGCTTGCGGACATCCACTGCTTAGCCAGTCACCAAAATCGCCACCGGAGTCCTGACTAAAATTGACGATGTTTGTAACGCCACCATTGATGGAGAAATAGCGCGTGCCGGAAGTAGTAATGTTCCTGTGACCGGCCGAAGACCAGCTGAACAAATCCTGCGGACGAACATCGTTCCCGGAAAGACCCAAGCGCGATCCCAAACCGATGACCTCGTCCATTTCATGCTCAATCGAGCGCTGCGCATCGTAGTTGTTGGCGCTGGCAGGACGGGTGAATTGAAACGGCGACGACGAATTAAGCGTGATGATTCCATCATACGGCCCGCCGTTTCCAACGTTGCCATTTGAGAACATTGCCGGCGGAGTAACCAATCCCACGGCCCGACCGCCAGCGCTCGACGGCCTGATGTTGGCGGATAATGCAGCGCCGGGAAGACTTGCGTTCGCGAGATTGTCATTGCTGGTTTCTCCATCCGCCCTCAAAGCACTGATGTAGGTATTCCATGGAAGACGGTAAAGGACGAGATCACTTCCAGCGATTGCACCCCTCGGCAGAGGAGTGCCGTCAGGAGCAGTGGAGGCGTAGCGGAACCGAATCTGGACTGTAATCGGATCGCTGAACAGCGACTCCAAAATCGATATGGCTCGGTTAATCGTCGCCTCGATGGCCGCCGCATTTGGGTTATTGGTGATCGAGCTGTCGAAGGTGGCGTGAATGCTAAGCCCTGTGGTAGACACCGTCGTAGCCGTGGATACTCCCGAGGAACTTACTAAATCAGCGCTTCCATAAGCACGGACTCGATAGTAGTAGGT
Organism: uncultured Verrucomicrobiae bacterium; assembly: GCA_963753675.1. GTDB lineage: Bacteria > Verrucomicrobiota > Verrucomicrobiia > Chthoniobacterales > UBA10450 > Udaeobacter. The sequence goes on from CAVWCZ010000005.1 coordinate 260,135, forward strand.
GCTACCCTGCTCCAGTTCGGTCACGACACGTCCCGTCACGTTGCCCACGTCCAACTCATGGTAACCATCCACGTAACTGGTGAACGAATCGCTCGTGGAGACATCCAAGAGGTACCCGGTAGCGCCTGGTACATTATCCCAAGTCGCCATAAAACTGCGACGCGTGGGCGGTGCCGACGATACAGTTTCGATTCCCTTGGTGGTTGCGAACGCGTTTGGAAACTGCAGCGAGGCTTGCGGGTCGGCCCACGTCCTGTGCGTCGCGCTGCTCGCTTTAAATTCAGGCGGCGCAGTCGAGATATTATTTTGCCCTGGCAAGCTTGTGTTGGCGCCGAACGCAGAAAGTCCGAGCGCAGCGCAACCAGCAAGAATAATTGAACCCCTCATTAGAAAGCTTCCCCTGCATCGCCTTGCCGCAGAGGCTGCCAAGTTATACACGGGAAATGCTGATCGCCAAGTCGAAAAACCGAGCCTTTCGCCGAGAGCGTGTTTTTTTCAAATCGCGCCCGCCCAGCCGATAGAAATTGCTAGCCACTGGTGTGCAAGATTACTTTGCCGTCCCTGATTTCTCCATCCGTCACACCGTACTGGTTGGCATATTTGATCACGTAACTTCGCAGCGATTTTCCGACTCCCGGTAATTGCCAGTCCAGCAGCCCTGCGGAAATCCTGTGACCGTTAAGTGTCACCTCGCTTAGCTGCACATTACTGGCATTGGTTCCAGGCGGCGCCACGATCGTGACAGTGGCGTTCAAATATCGATCATTCAGACCAAATGCGTTTCGAAAGGGAACGTCCAATCTTTTTAGCGGAACGGAGAACTGCGCCTGCAGGACATCGCCGTTGATGCCAACAGAAGCCGCGCCGCGCGATTTTCGATTTGCCGCGATCAGCGAATTGATATCCGCGGCGGTCAATTCCACTTCGGTTTGCTCGTGAGCACGTGCCGCCTTTTTCATCGTATCCAGGCGTTCACGAACCTCGGCGCTTTTTTCGCTCGGCGTAGCCACGCTTGTTTCACCAGGCGTGGCCGCGGTCGTTTGAGTAGGCGCAGTCGCTTCGGGGATCAGTGCGGGTTTATCGGAAAGATAAACGTGACGTAGACTCCAATAAGTTCCGCCGATCCCTATCACGACGAATAAGATCCCGAATACGAGGAGGAGAAGGCAGCCTTTTCCGAAACATCCCATCCCTCGTTTTGGCGGCGGCTCAAGCCGGGTATTCATTTTCGTGATTCTACGTGAATCTTCGCCTGCGCAACAACCTAATCCTCCCGCCGTACGCGCGGAAATTAGCTGAGTAAGCTATTTTTCCAGCACTTACTGATCCAAATCGTACACTTCTACGAGAGCAACTCCGCTGGTGTTGTTTACACCGCGCACGATCACGGTGTAGTTTCCTGGCGACAGCGTTGCAATGATTGCCGACTCGCGTGCGCTCCTTGGAGCGTAGCCACTGTTCCGGATATCGCGCACTTGATCGCTGGTGATAATCCCGCCGATGATCGTGGTCCTCCAGTTATCGTTAGACGCAATCAAAGTACCATTAGCATCGTACAGGTCCAATGTCGGATTAACCATCGCATCGGGAACGCCGTACTGAGTGAGCTCTGGACCAATGGCACGTACAATCACTCTCTTTGGTTGAGCCCCTTGCACAATCAAACCACCAATCATCACGTTGTCACCTGTCTGCACAAAGCTGCGAGTGCTAATGTTAGCTAGGATTGAATTGCTGTCGGGGTTAAGATCGTACACGTCCGCAAGGGCAACTCCTGTGGAATTATCTACACCCCGTACGATAGCGGTGTAGTTACCTGCTGGTAGCTCTGCAATGATTGCCGACTCTCTTGCGTCCCCCGGAGCATAGCCGCTGTTCCGGATATCGCTGCCTTTGATCGCTCCTGATGACCCCTCCGATGATTGTATCGTGCCAGTTATCATTAGAGGCGATCAAAGCCCCTGTGGCCTCGTGCAGCTCCAATGTAGGATTAACGAGCACGTTGGGAACGCCATATTGAGTGAGCTCGGGGCCAATGGCACGAATAATTACCCGCTTTGGTTCGGTTCCTTGAACAATGAAACCCCCAATCATCACGTTGTCGCCCGTCTGAACAAATGCGCGCGTGGAGATGTTTCTGACAGTTGAGACAGGGCCCACTGACACTGTGCCGGAGCCCCGAAACTCAAGGAGGATATTTGGGGCACCGCTCGCTGGACCTCCATAGATACCCGGCGGTTTCGCAACGCCGTTCACCTTCAGGGAGGCGATCACGTCTGGAGGCCCGGTAAAATCGAGTTTGATAGTTGAGCCGCTTACCAGAATGAGACCGACGCTGTCCGCGATGCAGTCGTTGGCTTGCAAAGTGAGCACTCCGCTGCCCACCTTTGCCAGCAAACCGCTTCCCGAAATAATTCCGGAAAAAGAGGTGTTCAGGCCGTTTGTCCCGACTCTCAGGTTATTGGCTCCTAAGGAAACATGTCCTGAGCCCTCGATAGAGCCGATGGTCAAACCCGATTGGTGGCCACTAATGTCCAGGTAACCAGTGGAAGCAAGGCGAGGCTCACGATTGCCAAAAACCTCCACCCGCGCGGTGCCGCCCGTCGAGGCACCAGTAAAAATAATCCCAGGGGGTCCGGCTCTGTAATCACCCTCGTGAGCGATAATGATTGCGCTATCGGCAGTCGATGAATCATTGAAGAAGGTCCTGCCGCCGAGGCCTGCAGGTAGGAAGCCACCGTAGTTATCGATGGTGGCGTGACCGGCGGTCGATCTATCGTTAAAGCTTGTTGCACTGCCCTCGCCATTTTCAGCGCCGCCAAAGTTGCTAATCGAAGCGCCAGCCGCACTCGATGTATCATTAAAGACTGTATAGCCTGCGTGGTAATTGAGTGTCTGGATCTCCACCCTGGTTAAGAATGGACATGTGAGCGCTGGCCGCAGTCGAGGCGTTGTTGAAGACTATCTGACCTTGATTCACAGTTGTGAAGCGTTGCAAAACACTGCTATTGTTGGTGACGCCCGTGCCGCTAATAATCAGTTCGCCCCCGCATGAAACAGCGTTGCACCCCCAGATGGAGAAATCGAAAGAGGCGGAGTCGGAGGTGAACACGATGCTGTTCACCTCCTCCGGCGTCGAGATGTTCACGCCTGTCTGTGAGGACTGAGCGAACGTCGCGAATCGAATGGCCCATTGGGCGGCCCGCCCAGCGTCCAGTTATTAGCGTTTTCCCAAGCCGAATCCTGCGGGGACAACAGCCAGGTGGCGCTGCCTGCACAGGCTAATTTGAGCAGTTAGCAGCAGCATCGCTGCCGCGATGCTGTGAATGATGTAAGCGGTGATGTTGCTTTTCGTTTTCATATGGTGTTAGTGATTCTAGTTCTTGAGAGAGCAAAGATTTAGAAAATCTTGGAATTAGAAAATTGAGTGGGAACAAGCTGGTTCATCGAACTTTTTTTAGGAATATCCGAAGGCAGCCGTTGACGCCTGAGCTTCGCGGATTTTGCGAGAAACTGTGCAGTTCTTGCACATCACCACTTAACAGAAGTTTACGAGTGGTAAGACTGTTTTGATTCGGCAAGCTGAATCGTTGCGTGCGACTGCAGAAGATTAAGCTGAGTAGGCTTATTTACCAGCGACTTACTGATCCAAATCGTACACTTCGACCAGACCAACTCCGGTGGTATTGTTCACGCCACGCACAATCGCGGTGTAATTACCGGCTGGCAGGTCCGCGATGATCGCTGACTCCCTTCCGTCCCCCGGAGCATAACCGCTGTGCCTGATATCGCGTACTTTGGTCGCTGGTGATGATGCCGCCGATAATTGTATCGCGCCAGTTATCATTAGAGGCGATCAAAGCTCCGGTGCCGTCGTGCAGCTCCAAGGTGGGATTAACCATCGCATTGGGAATGCCGTATCGAATGAGCTCAGGGCCAACGGCGCGCACAATCACTTTCTTTTGTCCCCGCAACAGTGAAACCTCCAATCATCACATCATCACCCGTCTGCACAAAGCTGCGACTGCTAATGTTGCCCAGGATTGAATTGCTGTTGGGGCTCAAGTCGTATACCTCAACCAGAGCAACGCCTATCGTGCTGTTTACACCCCGGACCACAGCGGTGTAATTACCTGCAGGAAGATCTGCAATGATCGCCGACTCGCTTCCGTTCCCCGGAGCGTAGCCGCTGTTGCGGATATCGCGCACTTGATCGCTGGCGATAATCCCGCCGATGATCGTCTGCCGCCAGTTATCATTGCTAGCGATCAGTGCCCCTTTGCTATCGTGCAGTTCTAATGTCGGATTAACGAGCGCGTTGGGAACGCCATACTGAGATAGCTCAGGGCCAATGGCCCGAATGATTACCCTCTTTGTTTGTGCCCCTTGAACAATAAAGCCTCCAATCAGCACGTTATCGCCTGTCTGCACAAAGGCGCGGGTACTGATGTTACTCAGTCGTGAGACGGCGAGCGCCATTGTGTGGGAAGAGCCCGCCGCGATCGCGGTCGCGCTTTTGCCCAAGAGCGCTCCGTTCATATTCACAGCTACTGGCGTCGCGCTATTATCCGTCGTAAAGTCGCCAAGTTGCCCAGACGCGTTGGCGCCCCACGCAAACAGTCGCCCGTCGGAGGTCAGCGCCACCGTGTGCCCCCAGCCCGCTGCGATCGCCGTCACGCTCTTGCTCGCGAGCGCCCCGCTTCTGTCCACCGCTACCGGCGTTGCGCTGCTGTTTGTGGTACCGTCGCCGAGTTGTCCCCAGATGTTCCAGCCCCAAGCGAAGACTCTCCCGTCAGAGGTCAGCGCTACCGTGTGCACATTGTGCGTAGCGATCGCGGTCACGGTCTTGTTCAAAAGCGCGCCACTCATATCCACTGGCTGAGGCCCTGAGAAACTCCAGATTGTGCCGTTGCCCAGTTGCCCAAACTGGCCCCAGCCCCAGGCGTAGACTTTCCCGTCCGACGTCAGCGCCACCGAGTGTCCATTGCCCGCGGCAATCGCAGTCGCGGTTTTGCCGTCCATCGGGTTCCCCGCTCCGTCCATGACCACGGCCACGGGCGCTCTGCGATTCTGGTTCGTAACATCTCCGAGTTGTCCATTCACGTTGTCGCCCCAGGCAAAGATTTTCCCGTCGGACGTCAGCGCCAACGTGTGGCTTCTGCCGGCGGCAATTGCAGTCACGGTCTTGCCAAGGAGCGCTCCATACCTGACTGCCACGGGCGTTGTGCGATTAATGGTCGTGCCGTCGCCCAGTTGCCCATAAGCGTTGTTGCCCCACGCAAATAGTCGCCCGTCGGAGGTCAGCGCCACCGTGTATACGCCGCCCGCGGCGATCGCGGTCACGCTTTTGCCTAAGAGTGCTCCCCCCATATCCACCGCTACCGGCGTTGCCCGATGAATCCTCGTGCCGTCGCCCAGTTGTCCATAGTCGTTCCCGCCCCAAGCAAAGAGTTTTCCGTCGGAGGTCAGCGCCACCGTGTGCGACCCGCCTGTGGCGATCTCCGTCACGGTTTTGCCCAAGAGCGCTCCGCTCGTATCGACCGCTACCGGGAGTGTGCGATTAATGATCGTGCCGTCACCCAATTGTCCGTAAGAGTTGTTGCCCCAGGCATACGGACTGGCCGCTTCCACAGCACATCCGAGTACAGGCAGAAGTGCGCCAACAATTGCCGCGATATTTCTACCGCAAAAAAGGCGGCGTCTCATCCCATGGGAAGAAGACTGTTTGGGATTCGTTTTCATGAGGGTAGCTTCGCGCCACCAATGGCCGTGACCTACACAGGCATTGGCAAATGCTGCGCAATTCTTGCTGCGTTACCTGAGGTGTCATGCGCTGTTTAAGTCCATTTGGATTGTTTGATAGCTCTAATGATTACTTCGGACCGTTCGCGGTGTGGATCCGCCACGGCGGATTCGTCCGGTAGCGAATTTGCTCAAGTCAAGTTCGCCACGGGACGGACTCGCTGCGGCGAGCTGGTCGCTTAGTTTGCGCCTACTGTCTAACCGTGCCGGAGCACTGTTTCGACGCGGCAGTTCTAGTCGTCGCTCCCTGGTGGGAAATTAGCTGAGCAGATTTTCTCCGGCACTTACTGATCCAAATCGTAGACTTCGACCAGAGCAACGCCGGTGGTGTTGTTTACGCCGCGCACGATCGCGGTGTAGTTACCTGCCGGCAGCTCCGCGATGATCGCAGATTCCAGCCCGTCACCGGGTGCGTGGCCGCTGGCCTGGATGTCGTGGACCTGGTTGGCGGTAATGATCCCACCGATGATTGTCGTCGCCCAGTTATTATTAGAGGCAATCAGAGCTCCCGTGCCATCGTGCAGCTCCAAGGTAGGATTAGCAAGTACATTGGGAACTCCATATTGAGTAAGCGAAGGGCCAATCGCGCGCACTATTACCCTCTTTGGTTGAGTGCCTGCAACCACGAATCCGCCGATCATCACGTCGTCGTCCGTCTGCGCAAACGCGCGAGTACTGATATTCCCGAGAATTGAACCAGCGTCGGGGCTAAGATCATACACTTCCACAAGACCAACTCCGGTCATGTTGTTTACACCGCGCATGATCGCCGTGTAGTTACCCGGCGGCAGGTCTGCGATAATCGCGGATTCCAGTCCGTCACCGGGTGCGTAGCCGCTGGCTTGGATGTCGCGGACTTGGTTGGCGGTGATAATCCCACCGATGATTGTCGTCGCCCAGTTGTTATTGGAGGCAATCAGACCTCCGGTGCCGTTATGGAGCTCCAGTGTCGGATTAGCCAATGCATTGGAGATGCCATACTGAGTGAGCTCAGGGCCAATGGCACGAATAATGACCCTCTTCGGTTGAGTCCCTTGAACCATGAACCCTCCGATGACCACGTTATCCCCGGTTTCAACAAAGGCGCGTGTGCTAATGTTACCTAACTGCGCTGGCAACCCCGGCGCACAATACCTTCCGCCGGTATTCGTCACGCCAACGACGTCATCAGCTCCACCCCAAACGATCATTTCACTGCCCGTCCAGACTGCCGTGTGCTCGAATCGGGCAGAGGGCGCGTTGATCGTGGTTGTGGCTGTCCAACTATCCATGCTGGGATTGTATCTCCCGCCGGAATTCACTCGTATCCCGTTATGGTTTCCGCCCCAAACGATCATTTCGCTGCCGGTCCAGACTGCCGTGTGCTCGAATCGAGCAGAGGGCGCGTTGGTCAAGCTGGTGGGTGCCCAACGATCTGTAACTGGATTATATTTCCCACCCCGACCAGGAGCTCCGCCCCAAACGATCATTTCGTTGCCGGTCCAGACTGCCGTGTGAGAAACTCGGCCAGTGGGTGCGTTGGTCGTGCTGGTGGCTGTCCAACTGTTCGTGCCGGGATTGTATCTACCGCCCGTGTTGAGTAAGGTTATGATATCAGATCCACCCCAGACGATCATCTCACTGCCGGTCCAGACGGCTGTGTGATTCCATCGGGCAAGGGGCGCGTTGGTTGTGCTGGTGCGTCTCCAACTATCCGTGCTAGGATTGTATCTCCCGCCGGTGTTCACGATGCTGCTACCGGAATGTCCACCCCAAATAATCATTTCACTGCCGGTCCACACTGCCGTATGACCAAGGGAGCCAGGCGGCGCGTTCGTGGTGCTGGTGGCTGTCCAACTATCCGTGCCAGGATTGTATCTCCCTCCGGTGTTACCAGCTCCACCCCAAACGATCATTTCACTGCCGGTCCACACTGCCGCGTGGTTGGCTCGGGCAGTGGGCGCGTTGGTGGTGCTGGTGGGTGTCCAACTATCCGTGCTGGGATTGTATCTCCCGCCGGTGTTAAAACCGTAGATGTTGATGTCGTCATTTCCACCCCAAACGATCATTTCACTGCCGGTCCAGACTGCCGTGTGATAATATCGACCAGAAGGCGCATTGGCGGTGCTCGTAGCCGTCCATGTATTATCAGTGCAGGGAGGATCACCCACGTCGGCAATTTCGGGAAGAGTGTAGACAACTTGCCCTAACGTTGTTACCGCCGACATCGCACGGAGCGCGTCGCTCTGCAGGGATTCAAGGTGCCGAGTTTCGCCTTGCGCCGAAAGATCGGTGATTAAACGCTCTGCTAATATTGGTCTGGCCAAACACTCGGCGATGACAGCCGGATCGTTCCCAAGAGCCTCAAACAATTCCCGCAGGATTTCCGGCCGTTTTGTGTCCCGGGCCATCCGGTCCATCTCGGCCTGTAATTGCTCAGCAGTGATGGGCCCGCCTGCATCGTTATGCGAAGCATTGCGGGCAGGCCGTTGCCAGTAATCTTGCAGCGCGAGCCAGTCGCGCAGATAGCCTGTGACTTTCTTCTCCAGTTGCGCCTGAGACATCACCGCATCGAGCGCAGGCTTGGGATCAGAATTCCCTTTTGGCCAAATCCGATGGCGCCAGTACACGTCCTCAATAGCTCGCTGGTACGCTACGCGCTCAGCAAATGTCAGCCCGGCAACCGCCGGATGAGAAATTTTCGTCGGCACTTCAGGACGGGATACAGCCGGCCGTGTTCCTGTTACTGAGGGCGAAAGCGAAACACAGATGAGCGCCAACCAGACGAGAAGAACTGGAGTTGCTTTTTTGAACCCAATTAGCGGATTCATAATTTTTCCTTTCTGTCTCCCCGTTCTGTTCATTTTCCGAATCCGCTATGTTTTGAAAAAGGCGAAGACCCCAGTCGGGGAAATGGCCGCCGCCTGATTCAGACTTTTGACAGAGCTTCGCACTGCCGACGCCCGAGTCGCCGCGCATCAATTGTCAATTGCTGCGCAATTCTTGCTGCCTCAAACTAATTCGCGTGATTGCCGCGCGGTTTGGCTTTCGGCAGGCGGCGGGGTCGATCAGAGATGAATCTGTATTCGCCTCAGGATTTGCAGGATTAAGTTTGAGGCGCAGCCATGGCGTGTTGAACAATTACAAAGAGGCCGCCAGCTTCGCCTGATCGGCTTTAGAAGGTAGTATCAATCCAGATCGTACGCTTCTACCAGCGCGATTCCCGTAATAATGTTCTTTCCACGTACGATCGCCGTGTAGTTGCCCGGCGGTAGGTCTGCGATAATCGCGGACTCTCTTCCGTCCGTTGGCGCGTAACCGCTGCTCCGGATGTCGCGTACCTGGTCGGTGGTGATAATCCCGCCAATTATTGTAGTCCGCCAGTTATCATTAGAGGCAATCAGAGCACCAGTGCTGTCATGCAGCTCCAGCGTCGGATCAGGCAACACATTGGGAACGCCATACTGGCTAAGCTCTGGACCAATGGCCCGCAGAATCATCCTCTTTGGTTGAGTCCCTTCAACCATAAATCCACCAATCATCGCGTCGTCGCCGGCCAGAACAACGGCACGCGTACTGATGTTGCTGAGAATCGAACTAGCGTCAGTGTCAAGATCATACACTTCCGCAAGAGCAACGCCGGTAGTGTCGTTTACACCGCGCACGATCGCGGTGTAATCACCCGGAGGCAGCTCAGCAATGATAGCAGATTCCAGCGCATCACGCGGTGCGTAACCGCTGGTTTGGATTTCACGGACCTGGTTGGCGGTAATAATTCCACCGATGATCGTCGTCGCCCAGTTGTTATTCGAAGCGATCAACGCTCCCTTGCCGTCGTGCAGCTCCAAGGTAGGATTAGCGAGCACGTTAGAGACACCATAGTGGACAAGCTCAGGGCCAATGGCCCGAATAATGACCCTCTTGGGTTCGGTCCCTTCGACCATAAAACCGCCAATCATCACGCTGTCGCCGGTCTGAACAAAGGCGCGCGTACTGATGTTGCCTAGCTGCGATCCAGGCACAGGCGTCGGAGAGGCTACGGCATCGCGAGCAGCATAAGTAATGGTGTCGCCTAAAAAACAAACCAACAATAACAAAGGCAGAAGAAGCTTTCTCATCGATTACATTATCGTCTCTGGGGATTCAGTAGGTCGCAGGGGCCGGTCAAAAATTTAAGGCAAAGCCGGAAAAGCACGCACCGCTCAGGGTAGCGTGATCAATGCGGGAGACAGTTGCTGCGGACGCACGAAGAAACTGAGATGTGCACCTGAATCCACATTAGAGCAATTGACGCGTTGCGGTCGTAGGGTAATTAACGCGGGATGGAACACCAACCGCCGCGGTCGGAATACAAGAAGGTTTGGTCAGCGCTTTCGACCACCGAAGAGCAGGCAAAATTGCACGTCATCGGGGTCACGGAAGAAGCCGCCTTGCAAGCGACTGGCGAGGAAACTTTGCGATTTCTTCAGGGCAGTGTCGGTATTGGAAAGGAGGATGTGGTTCTTGAGATCGGCTGCGGAATCGGCCGGGTAGGCAAGATTGTGGCCCCGCTCTGCCGAAAATGGATTGGCTGCGATGTCGCCTCGAACATGCTCTCGCTGACCGCGGAACGGTTAAAGGATTTGTCGAATGTGGAGCTGGTAGAGATATCCGGTTACAATTTGAGCGGCGTTGCGGATAATTCGGTGGACGTTGTTTATTGCACGGTCGTGTTCATGCACCTCGAATCCTGGGACCGACATAACTACATTGTGGAGGCGTTTCGCGTTTTACGACCCAACGGCCGAATTTACGTGGATAACATCAACCTCTGCTCCGAGGGCGGCTGGAAAGTTTTCGAAACGCATCGGGCCTTTTCACCCGCAATTCGTCCGCCGCATATGACGCAGAACTCCACGCCGCAGGAGATCGAGACCTATTTGAAGCGCGCAGGCTTCGATGATGTGCGGATCCGGACGGACGATGACTGGATCCGGGCTTCGGCGATTAAGCCTGGAGCGGTTGGGTGACGGACCGGCCGTAAAGAACTTACCTATTTTCCCTGTAAAACGCAGCCCTCGGTTTTGCACCCTGATGTGAAAGACAGGTTGGCGTGGTCTGCGTTGCATACGCTAACCTGACGGTTAGTTGTTCTTCAAGCTTAGTGGTGACGAGGCGTTTTCGGGGCGTACACTCTTGCGAGATCTTGGCACAATCTCACTTTATCTCTAAAGTCTCAGCCGCGATGACCTCGCTTTTTTACGGAGCGCAAAACTTTGAGCCGAGATTTTTTACGGCCGGTCCGACAAGATTCTATCTGCCGTTTCTTTTTGATGTCGTTTTGCACGAAAGACCGACGCTGATTGTCACGCTCGGTCTCGGCGACGCACAGGCGCATCTTGCTTTTTGTCAGGCCGTGGCTGAGCAGAATCTGTCGTCAAGTTGTGTCGCTGTGCGCCGGCCACAAGCGCACGAAGCGGCGACGGAGGATCCGGCATGGAAGCTCGCTCAGGAAGCATCTGTAAAACACTTCGCTACTCTATCGCAGCTTCTGGATGCCGACGCGGTCAAGGTGGCAGCCGATTTCGTGGATGGTTCGGTCGACATCTTACTGATTGATGATGTCGATTCCGGCGAAATCGTGCAGCAGGAGTTAAGGGTCTGGCGACCGAAATTGTCAATTAATGCGTTGGTGATACTGCACGGAACCCGCCTTGATCGAAAAGATAGCCCCCGCAAGGCGTGGTTAAATTTTACCAAAGGAAAGGCCGCGGCGTATTTCCAGGAAGGAATCGGTCTTGGCGTTGCAACAGAAGTGGCTGCCTCCAAGGCATCACCGTTTCGGACAACGCTCTTCGATGCGACAACGATTCTAGCCCAGGGATACCAGGTGATTGCCGAGTCAATCAGGGCGCGCGCGCAAACACAACGGGCCGAATCCCGGGCCCGCTTCTTCGAAGCACGCCAGACTTTGTTCGAGACGATTGCTGAGGATCGGACCAAAGCGCAAACCGTGATTGAGTACCAGGAGCGCAGCATTGCTGACTTCAACCGAAAGTTTGAGGACATTGATGCTGACCGCGCCAAAGCACAGGAGTTACTTGGCGAACCGATGGGAACGATCGCTGAACTGGCCCAACGTTTTTCAATCGTGAGCCGCGACCGCTCCGATGCGCAACTGGTCATGGACGACCAATTCGCGCAGATACAGAAGATGCATTCCAAACTGACGGAGCAAAAGCAGGCGCTTACCGTCGCGAAGTCGGCTTGCCGAAATAAAGGTCGATGCTTTGTGGTACCAAAAGGACCTAAACCGCGCAGGTCAGTCGGAGAACGGCTCGCGCGCGAATTCGCGAGAATTCCGCGAAAACTAGGGCGAATATTTTGGGCTCAGCCGGTCCCGCCAAAAGAAAAAATTGCGCGAAGCCCCCTGGAAAAAGATTACGCAAAATGGGTGAGGGAACATGAACCGAGCGCAGGCGATTTGGGAAAGCAACGGACCGAGTCAAGCGCATGGGATCGACGCCCGAAAATTTCTTTGCTGATCCCATTGCTCGACACGCCCGCTAATTTTCTCGACGAACTCTTCAGCTCGATCCTGTCACAGACGTACGACAACTGGGAAGCGTGCATCGTGGATGCTGGGTCCGCGAACCGGGAAACGATCGATTCGCTGCGGCGTTGGACGAAAACCGATAAGCGTATTCGCCTCCGGCGAGTTGAGGTAAATCTCGGCATTTCCGGCAACACAAACCAGGCTTTGCGGGTCGCAACCGGCGATTTCATTGCGCTCGTTGATCATGATGACGTGCTCGCGCCATTCGCCCTTTATGAATTAGCCAATGCGATTCGCAGCAGGCCTGCGGCCGACATCTTTTACAGTGACGAAGATCGTCTGCTCGAATCGGGTGAACGGGCGAACCCGTTCTTCAAACCGGAATGGAGTCCCGAGTTGCTTTACTCCTTCATGTATATCGGACATCTGAGCGCCTACAGACGCGAGCTTGCCCTTGCGCTCGGCGGTTTTCGCCAGCAATTCGACCTGTCTCAAGATTACGATTTCGCCTTGCGCGCCAGCGAGCAGGCGCGAGAAATCGTGCACATCCCGCACGTTCTCTATCATTGGCGAGAGCACGCTGCCTCTGGCGCGAGCGGCGGAAAACCTCAAGCCCGAAAAACCAACATTGCCGCTTTGGTTGAGGCAGTAAAACGGCGCGGTTTGGATGCAGAAGTTTTAGAATATCCGACGGCCAATCGCGTACGCATGCACCTGCAACAAGCATTGCGTGTTTCGGTGATCATCCCGACGGATTCATCCGCGCGAGCGGAGAAATGCGCACGCGATTTACCAGCCCTGACCGACTATCCGAACGCGGAGTTTATCATCGTGACCAGCACCGAATTGATCGAGAAGCTTCGCACATTAGCCGAACCCATTAACAATCAGGTTCGGTTCGTCGCCTTCGATGGCCCCTTCAATTTTTCCGCAAAATGCAACGCCGGGGCGCAGGCAGCGAGCGGCGAGCGCCTCATTTTCCTCAATGACGACATCGAAACGGGAAAAGGCGATTGGATTGAGAACCTCATCGAGCCCCTGGAAAACCAGCAGGTGGGTGCGACCGCGCCAAAATTGCTCTACCCGACAGGGCGAATTCAACACGCGGGTTTGGTCACTGGTGTACGCGGGTTAGTGGGAACGGCGCTGCATCAATGGCCGGGCGATTCGGTGGATTACACCAATTTCGCGCAATCCATGCGCACAGTTTCGGCGTTGTCGGCGGCGTGTCTCGCCATGCGGCGCGAGGATTTCTTCGCCGTGGGAGGATTTGATGAGATCAACACCCCGATAGCCCACTCCGACCTCGATCTTTGTTTCAAAGTTCGCGAAGCTGGGATGCGCTGCGTCTATACACCCTTCGCGACCTTAACTCATCATGGGCACGCCTCGATCGGTCAGGCGAAGCAAACAGCGAAGGCGCAGATCGTCGATAAGGCTTCTATTTTCCTTCTGCAACGCTGGGCGGCGTTTACCTGCCAGGATCCTTACTTCACGAACAACATGCGGGAGTGGCTATACCGCGATTCGCGCGAACCAATGCAGATGTTCGCACGCAGCAATTCTGCTAACAATAATTCAGGGCGAAATTTATTGCTGATTTCGCACGACCTGAGCTTGAGCGGCGCGCCAATCATAATGTCGCACCTCGCCAGATGGTGCAGAGACCAGGGAACGTTTGTAGTAATAATGTCACCAGAAGACGGACCATTGCGCGAAGCCTTTGTTCAGGCGGACATCCCGGTAATCATTGATTCGCTTCTGGCCACGGGCTACGAAGCGTTCACGAAGTTTGGTCGGGGAATGTCAGTCCGAAGTCATAAATCATTCACCAGATTCGCGCGCGCTTTTGATTGCGTCATTGCCAGCACCATCTTTGCGGCGCCTCTGATTCGCGACGCACGCACAGAAGGAATTCCGCACATCTGGTGGATCCACGAAGCTTTGGCTGGCGATCATTATCTCAGGAAATACTCGGTCCTCCCTGGCGTGCTGGGAGTCGCCGAGAGGATAATCACGCCCGATAAATGCAGCCGGCGCGTGTACCAGCCTTTTGCCAGGCGTCCCATTCGCGTAATCCCTTACGGAATCCCTGACATTGCGCACGGGCAGACCAGCCACCGAGAACGACCGAATGGGCGTCTGCGCTTTCTGTTGCTTGGCACGATCGAGCATCGCAAAGGGCAGCCAACTTTGTTGGAAGCGCTTGGTCAGCTTCCCCCGGATGTGCTGGATCGTAGTGAGTTTCTCATCGTCGGTCGACCGCACGATGAGAAGCTCGCCGCGCAAGTGAGAGCCGCTGCAGAAAGGTCAGCTCACCTTCAGTATCGCGAGACAGTCGGACATCAGGACGCACTGGCTCTTATTCGAGAAACAGACGTAATGCTTTGCACGTCGTCCGATGAAACTGGGCCGTTGATATTGATTGAAGCACTGGCCTTGGGCAAACCTGTTCTCAGCACAAAAGTAGGAGTGGTTGGGGAGAACCTGATTACGGACGAAGATGCATTGTTTGTAGAACCAGGCGACGCGATTGCTCTTGCCGGCGCCATCCAGCGACTGGTTCAGGAGCCGCACCTGCTGCGAAAGCTGGCGACAAATGCGCGCAAAGCCTATGAGCGATATTTCGGTCTTGAACGTTTCGGAAACGAGTTCCTTGGAGCCGTGGAAGAGGCGATTCAAAATCAAAGCTCGTTGCGTGAAGAACAACTTCCGACCTCATGGTGATCCCGGTGCTAATCCAGCGAACTACCTCTCCGAACAATCGGAAAAACAACTGCAGAACCCTGCATATCGCCAGTGGCGCAACCGGGCCATCGTAGAATCCAATGGCGGGCGACCACTCCTACGCTGCATGGGTCAGGGAATTCGACACTGTCGGCACACGCGAGCGTATCGTCCTTAGTCGGGATCTGCGGACCTTCCGTCGCCATCCTCTCATCTCGATTGTCCTGCCGGTTTACAATCCGGATCTCGTTTATCTTTCTGCGGCGATAAATTCGGTTCGCGCGCAGATTTACGAGAACTGGGAGCTATGCATAGCCGACGATGCGTCTGCCGATGCAATGGTGGCGCCGACCTTAAAAAATTACGCGGCAGCCGATTCGCGGATTAAGCTGACGTTTCGCGAGCGCAATGGCCACATCGCGGCATGCTCAAATTCTGCGCTACAACTGGCCAACGGCGAGTGGGTCGCGTTGCTTGACCAGGATGATCTGCTGCCAGAACACGCCCTGGCTGTCGTTGCCGCAACGATTCGAGATCACCCAGAAGCAGGTCTCATCTACTCTGACGAGGATAAGATTGACCAATCAGGGGCGCGTTGCTCGCCATTTTTTAAGCCGGACTGGAATCCCGAACTTCTGTTAGGGCAAAATTATATCAGTCACTTGGGCGTTTATCGGCGCGCGCTTCTGCTGGAGGTCGGAGGTTTTCGGGAAGGTTATGAAGGATCACAGGATCACGATCTGGCCCTGCGCTGTGTTGAGAGGCTGCAACCCGCCCAGATCAGGCATGTTCCGCGGGTGCTTTATCACTGGCGAATGGTCGAAGGCAGCGCCGCGGCGGCCGGCGAGGCCAAGCCGTACGCGCAAGAGGCAGCGCGACGGGCGATCGCGGATCATTTACAACGAGCAAACATCCCCGGCACAGTGATGCCCTGTCCCGAGAACCCTTACTGGTATCGCGTCGTCAATCATTTGCCTTCGCCGGCGCCCCTCGTCTCCGTCATCATCCCGACGCGCGATCAAGTGGAACTTTTGCAAAGATGTCTCACCAGCCTTCGCCAAAACACAGACTACGAGCCAATCGAAATTGTGATTGTTGATAACGGATCGAGAGCGCCGGAAGCGCACGCATTATTTCACGACTTGTCTGAGAACACGAGCGTTCAAATTCTCACTGACACTGAAGAATTCAATTTTAGCCGTCTAATCAATCAAGGCGCCCGCGCGGCGCGAGGCGAAATTTTGGCTTTAATGAATAACGATGTTGAAACCGAGAAAACAGGCTGGTTACGCGAGATGGTCAGTCATGCTATCCGATCGGAAGTGGGCGCGGTTGGGGCGCGGTTGTGGTATCCAGACGGAAGATTACAGCATGCTGGCGTAGTGCTGGGACTCCATGGATTGGCGAGTCATGCCTTCCAGCGTTTTCCTGCGCAACCGATCTCGCCGATGAACCGAACCTTCGTCTTGTCGCAAAATTATTCCGCCGTGACAGCTGCATGCATGGTACTGCGGAAAACCGTCTTCGATGAGCTAGGTGGCTTTGATGAGAACCTGCCTAACAACTTTAACGACGTGGACTTTTGTCTTCGGCTACACGAGCGGGGATGGCAGGTTATTTGGACTCCTTATGCTGATTTAATTCATCGTGAATCTGCATCGCGCGGACATATGTCTGGCCCGGTAGAGCGCGCACAATTATCGCGCGAGGTGACTTACATGCAGGAAAAATGGGGCGAACGACTCCAGAGGGATCCCTTTTATAACCCAAACTTATCGCACTCGATCGGCTTTACTCTCGCCTGGCCACCCCGCATTCCACCGTTGCGCGATAGCTTGAAATCGCCGGCAGAACAAGTTTTTACCGGCTCTGTTTACGGACCATAGCGCCGGCATTCCCGGCACCCATAAGGCCCGTTGAGGTCGACCTTGTCACAACTAATGGATCATACGAACTCCATGAACCCGGTTGGTTTGGCCGGCAGGACTATGACCTTTGTGAAGTAAGCGTGCAGGGCCGAAGCGGCCGTTGCTCCGACCTTACAGCCTAACCATTCCCCTCTTTCCGTTGCGATCGGCGACGCGATCCGAGCGCCCAAAAGCCGGCAGTCGATCAACCCGGCCATTCTTCCGCGAGAGCAATTTTCCTTGCAATCGAACCGCCAACCTCTTTAGCCTCTGTGACAAGAAATCCTTTCAGTTCGTGGAGATTCACAGTTTCTCACAGTCTTCCAAGGTCTTTTCCAGACTTCGCCATCCATTTTCAAAAAAAGTTGTGGGGAAGAGGCACCATATGAAAAGAAAAGGTAAAATCCGCGGTTTCATCCTTCGCAGTGTCGCAACTACGATTGCTTCTTGTTTAGCGCTTGTGGCGCTTAGCTTCTCCGGCAAAGCGGCGAGCTCTTCGAGTCAAACTAAAACGCTTACTTTTGCGGAGCGCGTCGCCTATCAACGCGCGATCGAAGAAGTTTACTGGCGCCACCGGATCTGGCCGAAATCCGGCCCTGATCCCAAACCATCGCTTAACCAGATGCTGTCTCAGGCGCAGTTGGAAAAGAAGGTCGCAGACTACCTGCGTAAGTCTCAAGCGCTGGAAGATTATTGGCAACGGCCGATTACTGCTGAGCAGTTACAGGCCGAGATGGATCGCATGGCACAGCACACAAAGCAGCCGGAAGTGTTGCGCGAGCTTTTCTCCGCCCTCGGAAATGATCCCTTTGTTATTGCTGAGTGCCTGGCCAGACCAGTGTTAGCCGAGCATTTGCTGACAAACTGGTATGCTTACGACCAACGAATTCACGGCGAACTCAAGCAACAGGCCGAGGCCGATCTGCAGGCTCACCCCGCAGCCAAGCAACTCGATGGCGGCGCGTACACCGAAATCGAATTGATCAAAAGCGATAGGGTCGACGTCGGCCAGGAGCGCGCTGCTAAAATCATGAGACTCAACAGCAACGAGTGGGACGAAAGCGTTAGGCATTTAGCCGGAACTTTCGATAATGCTGGTGCGGCGGAATCCGGCGGCTTGGGACTGCAGCGAACCCAAGGTCCCGGGATTTCTCAAAGCGCCGAGGCCACCGCGCACCCCGAAACTCCTGCGGAAATGTACGAAGCTTTGCCGGTCGGGAAAACGAGCTCATTGCAAGAAAACGACACGTGTTACTATGCGACGGCGGTCCTGGCCAAAACGAACGATCATCTAAAACTGGCTACGGTTGCATGGCCGAAAGAGCCATTGGAGTCCTGGCTGGCCGGAGCGGAAAATCAAGTGGCTACTCCAATATTGCCGCCAGCCATTGGCTATACGCTCCCCGCAGTAGCAACGGGCTGCACTGAGAATACATGGACACCCACCTCTGGCCCTCCCGATGGGCGAGTGGGTCACACAGCGGTGTGGACCGGTACCGAAATGATCGTTTGGGGCGGGTATCGATATCCTTTTCCGACTTTCAACACCGGCGGCAGATATAATCCGATTACGGATAACTGGACGATGACCAGCACCACCAACGCGCCGGCGGGTCGATACGGTCACACAGCGGTGTGGACCGGTAGCGAAATGATTGTTTGGGGCGGCATCGCTGGCACGGGTGCGGTAAGAAGCGGCGGTAGATACAATCCCGGCACGGACAGTTGGACGGCGACCGGTACTACGAACGCGCCATCCGCGCGATCCGGTCACACCGCGGTTTGGACAGGCAGCGAAATGATTGTTTGGGGCGGATCGGGTAACAGCAATGACTTGAACACGGGCGGTAGATACAATCCCGGCACAAACAGTTGGACAGCCACCAGCACCTCCAACGCGCCTGATGCTCGCAATTCCCACACAGCGGTGTGGACTGGCAGCGAAATGATCGTCTGGGGCGGTGTCGGCGGGTTTAGCTACTTGAATACAGGTGGAAAATACAATCCTGTAACAGGCAGCTGGACAGCTACTAGCACAAGTAATGCGCCGACCGAACGGTATGGTCACACCGCGATTTGGAGCAGCACCGCGATGATTATCTGGGGAGGTAACAATGGTGGAAGCTCGTTTAAGTCTGGCGCGAAGTACTTCCCAAGCAGTAACATTTGGGTGGCAACTACCATGAGTAATGCCCCCCAGCCTCGATCGTATCACACCGCCGTCTGGACCGGCCATGAAATGATTGTCTGGGGCGGGTTTGGTGGAGGCTACTACTTAAACACGGGCGGCAGATATAATCCCGGCGCGAACAGTTGGACAGCTACCAGCTCCACGAACGCACCTCGAGGCCGAAGCGGTCATACCGCAGTTTGGAGTGGCAGTGAAATGATTGTCTGGGGTGGCGAAAACCCCGGCTACTTGAATACAGGTGGGAGATACAATCCTACTACCAATAGCTGGACACCGACAGGTAAAACGCCGACTCCGCGGCGTTCTTTTGTAGCAGTGTGGACTGGCAGCGAAATGATTATCTGGGGTGGTAGTGTTCCGTTCAGTATCGACCCCGCTTTCTATACAAACACTGGCGGCAAATACAATCCCAGTACCGATAGCTGGAGGGCTACGACCACGGTGCACGCTCCGACGGGGCGGGAGGCACCGAGCGCAATATGGACTGGAGCTGAAATGATCGTTTGGGGCGGCTATTCTTACGATACTACCGACCATTATTGGAACACGGGCGGCAGATATAATCCCGATACCGACAGCTGGATGCCTACCAGCGTAACGAATGCACCCGATGGTCGCGTAGCACACACAGCGGTGTGGACAGGCATCGACATGATTGTTTGGGGCGGGTATTTCTTTGATGGCAACTATTTGAATACTGGCGCTAAATATAACCCGGGAACAAACCGGTGGACACCGATCAGCAGCACAAACGCGCCGACGGCGCGAGAAGCACATGGCGCAGTATGGACCGGCAGCGAAATGATCGTCTGGGGTGGTGAGGGACCCAGCGGCTACCTGAACACTGGTGGCAGATATGATCCTACCACTGACAGCTGGAGAGTAACCATTACTGCCAACGCGCCCTCGGCTCGAACCGTTCACAATCCAATCTGGACCGGCAGCGAAATGATCGTCTGGGGCGGGTATTTCTTTGATGGGAGCGATCACGACTTAAACACCGGCGGCAAGTACAATCCCAGCACCAATAGTTGGACTGCGACCACTCTTTCCAACGCGCCAGATGCGCGAAGCATCCACACCGCAGTATGGACTGGCGCTGAAATGGTCGTCTGGGGCGGCGTTACTGCCGGTTACCCCATCTACTTCAATACCGGTGGCCGATATAATCCGCGCACGGACAACTGGACTGCTACCAGCACGGTAAACGTACCGGACGGTCGATACGCTCACAAGGCCGTCTGGACAGGCAACGAAATGATTATCTGGGGCGGAGTGACGTATTCACACGGTTATACCAGCACAGGCGGGAAATACTGCGTTGCGGGTCCACCAGCGCAGCTGGGTAACATCTCCACGCGTGCGTTTGTCCAGACGGGCGACAATGTGATGATTGGCGGCTTCATCGTTCAAGGAACGGGACCGAAGAGAGTTATTATTCGTGCGATTGGCCCTGAGCTTGGTGCACCTCCCTATAACATTCCCAATGCACTAGCTAATCCGACCTTGGAACTGCACAACGCTGCCGGAGCATTGATCGGTTCTAATGATGACTGGCAGCATACGATAATTGGCGGCGTTATCACGACTGGCCAGGTCGCCGCTATTCAAGCGAGCGGCCATGCTCCGGCAGACCCATCCGAGTCGGCCATCATTGCAGAGCTGCCACCGGGGAATTACACCGCGATCGTGCGCGGCGTAAACAACACCTCTGGAGTTGGTCTCGTGGAGGTGTACGATCTTGGCGCTGATGCTGCTTCAATTCTTGGCAATATCAGTACTCGCAGCTTTGTCCAAACGGGTGATAACGTGATGATTGGCGGCTTCATTGTTCAAGGAACGGGCGCAAAGAGGGTGATTATCCGGGCCATCGGTCCGGAGCTCACCCAATTTGGAGTTCCCGATGCATTAGCCAATCCGAGATTGGAACTTCACAACGGCACCGGAGCTTTGATCGGCTCGAATGATGACTGGCAGCATACGATAATCGGCGGCGTCATCACGACCGGCCAGGTCGCCGCTATTCAAGCCAGCGGGCATGCTCCGGCTGACCCATCCGAGTCGGCGATCATTGCGGAGCTGCGACCCGGCAACTATACCGCGATCGTGCGAGGCGTGAACAACACCACCGGTGTTGCTCTCGTGGAAGTATACGACCTGGACTGGTAGAAAAGTTCCGACGCTTGAGATTGGTCACTCTAAGATTTTGATACTCCTACCATGAACAAACTTCTTCTGCCGTTGATTACGTTCTTTATGGACGACGATCTCAAGTTTCGTCGATGCATCGTGCGTTCGTTTCTGGCCACCGTAAGTAGCATCGTACTTTTGGGCGCTGCCACCGCGCAAGCTGCTACTCTTACTGTAACCAGCTTGGGCGACAGCGGAGCCGGGACTCTGCGTCAGGCGATCCTTGATGCTTCCCCTTCGGGTGGCGATACGATTAATTTCGCTGTCAGCGGCGTCATCACGTTGACGAGCGGCGAGCTAGCAATTGCCAAGAATCTAACGATTAATGGTCCCGCTGCGAATGTGTTGACCGTGCGCCGCAGCCCTGCTGGCGGCGCACCGGAGTTTCGTATCTTTTTTATCGGCAACAGCGCGAACGTCACGATTTCCAATCTAACCCCTATGAAGGGTGTCAAGGAGTGAGTTTGGATAAGTAGGTTTTATTACATGGGTGGTGTGGTTGGTGGTTAG
This sequence comes from uncultured Verrucomicrobiae bacterium, assembly GCA_963753675.1. GTDB lineage: Bacteria > Verrucomicrobiota > Verrucomicrobiia > Chthoniobacterales > UBA10450 > Udaeobacter. The sequence goes on from CAVWCZ010000005.1 coordinate 281,976, forward strand.
GCGGTTGTTGGTTGGTGTTTGAGAACGTTTCCGCTTTCAAGTGCGCGGTCGCCGCGGCGACCGGCTGATACTCCTATCCGCGCATGCCTCTTTTGTTTTGGCAGCGCACTGTGACTTATGCCGTCGGTGAAGCGGAACGTGGGCGCGGTCCAATCTAAAGCGACGAAGCTCGTCGTGTGTTTACGGTTCAGGTTAGATCCCGGACACACGCCACGTTCCAAACTGTTCCCCTCGAACCAAAAAGTTTTTAAAAGTTCAAGCCGAGTTGTTCTGCGGTGCGGCGGCCGGTGTGCAGGCGCCACAGATCGACCGCCAACCGGCGCGCCACCGCTACGATGGCTTTCTTGCGCACGGCGCCGATGGGGCGTGAACCCCGCGGCTGCGGGGCCAGTACGCCCAGGCGTTTTTGCACCGGCGGATACTGCGGTTGGAAACGTACCATTCGCCAGGCGCACTCGACTAACGCGGCGCGCACCCGCGGATTACCGCGCTTGGTCACGCTGCCTGGGATGCGCTTGCTGCCAGTGGTGCGTTCACCCGGGCATAGCCCGGTGTAGGAACTGATGGCACGCCGATTGTTGAACCGATGCCAGTCGCAGATCTCGCGGGTGAGCACCACGCTGGTGAGCTTGCCCACGCCGCGTGGAAGACTGAAGGGAGCGCTCGCTTCCAATTCACTTGTTAGGGCATCAATTTGCTCCTGCAAGCTTAAAAGCGCTGGACGCGCCATTTGCAGGCGGCTGATAATCCAGGCAGGCAGATGCCGGCTCAAACGGGAAAAAGTTTGCTCTTTCCACCAGTGAGCCGGTGCCGGCAGCGCGTGGTTGATGAGCAGGGAGCGTCCCTGCGCTTCGAGCTTTTGACGGTGACACACTAACTGGATCCGTTGGCGTGAAACATGCCGCGCCTGCTCCTCCTCCGGGCTGGGTACCCGGATCACCGCCAGTTCCCGTGTGTTGCCCTCCAGGTAACGCGACAGACGCTGACAGAGTGTGGTCGCATCGCGTGGATCGGTCTTCACCCGGGTGCACGCTTCGTCCAGTTTGCGCGGGGCAATCACATAGCAGTGCGCTCCCACTGCGATCAGCTGCCGATAGAGATTGAACCCGAAACCGCACGCTTCATACACTACGTGCACAGTGTGCCCGCGTCGCAGCAACGCTTCCACCCAGGGCACAAATTCAGGCGGAGCCAGCCGCCGCGCCGCTTTGGGCAAAAGATGATCATACTGTGCCACTGCCACATACTGCCGGGCGTGCACGTCCAGACCGATCTTGATTACGGCCGCCGTGGGTTTTACTTTAGTTGCGACGGCCTCGAGTGAGGTCGCCCCTTCGTCATGAACGATTGTATTTTTCATAAGCGGGTGAGTGTAAACCGCTCACCCGCTCCCTTCATGCCATCTATCCGCAATGGGCGCAGCTATAACAGCGGCGGTATCTATAACGAGGGCGCGACGCTGACTGTGAATAACTGTGTTTTCACGGCCAATTCTGGTGGTGGTTATGGTGGCGGCGGTATCATGAACGACGGTTCGAACGCTAACGCAAGGCTGATGGTGAACAACTGCGTCTTTGACGGCAACTCCGCTGACTCCATGGCCGGTGGCATCCTTAACTTCTCTACTAGAGGCACGGCGAACCTGACGGTGAGCAATTGCATCTGTAGCAACAATTCAGCTTTCGACGGTGGCGCGATCGTCAATTATGCCCCCGGTGGAATCGCAACGTCGGTCGTGAGTAATACCACGTTGACCGGTAACTCGGCCATCGAGCAGGCAGGCCGCGCCGGCGCTATCCATAATGATGCGGGATCCGTTGGAGGCAGGGCAATGATGACAGTGCGTAACTGCACGCTTAGCAACAACTCCACGGACTACGCCGGCGGGGGCATCTACAACAGCGCCGGTAACCTACAGGTTAGCAATTGCACCTTCAGCGGCAATTCTGCGAACGGAAACGGTGGTGGCATCTACACCGAATACGATCAGGCGGCAGTCCGCATTATCAATTGCACCTTCAGCGGCAACTCCGCGGGGTCCGGCGGCAGCATCTACTGCCAAGGCGATACAACCGTGACCGTTGGTAATACAATTTTCAAGAGCGGCGCGTCTGGTGAAAATATTTACAATGCGGCGCACTTTGTTTCGGCCGGCCACAACCTGAGCAACGATGCAGCCGGCGGCGACAACAGCCATGGTCCCGGGGGGCTTCTGAATCAGCCCGGCGACATTCGCAATACGGATCCGCACCTTGGCCCCCTAACCGATAACGGCGGCCTCACCCAGACAATGGCGCTACTTCCGAACAGTCCAGCAATCGACGCGGGTAACGATGCGACTGCGCCACCTGGTGATCAGCGTGGCTATTTGCGCAATGGTCCGAGCGACATCGGCGCCTTTGAGTTTGGCGGGATTATTCCAGCGACACTGGGCAACATCTCCACGCGAGCGTTTGTCCAGACGGGCGACAATTTGATGATTGGCGGGTTCATCGTTCAAGGAACCGGGCCAAAGAGAGTCATTATTCGTGCCATTGGTCCCGAGTTGACCCAGTATGGCGTTCCCAATGCATTGGCTAATCCAACATTGGAGCTACACGACGGCAGTGGGGTTTTGATTGCCTCCAACGACAACTGGCGGACTACCGTCATCGGCGGAATTATCACCAGTAATCAAGTCGGTGAGATTCGCGACAGCGGTCACGCTCCAACCGACGTAAGGGAGTCTGCCATCATCGCAGACTTGGCGCCTGGTAACTACACCGCGATCGTGCGCGGCGTAAACGATACAACTGGAATTGCTCTGGTGGAGGTATACGATCTTGACCCCGATGCTAGTTCGGTTCTCGGCAATATCAGTACTCGCTCCTTTGTGCAGACGGGCGACAACGCGATGATCGGCGGTTTTATCGTTACGGGGTCTGAACCAAAACGGGTCGTTGTGCGCGCTATTGGCCCCGAACTGACTCAATACGGCGTCCCTAATGCCTTGGCGAATCCGACATTGGAACTGCATGATGGCATGGGGGCTTTGATTGCCTCCAATGATAACTGGCGGACTACCATTATCGGCGGAATTATCACCGATAGTCAGGTCGGCCAGATTCGCGACAGCGGGCATGCCCCAACCGATGGCAGGGAATCTGCAATCATCGCAAATCTGCCACCTGGTAACTACACCGCGATCGTGCGCGGTGTAAACGACACCATGGGTGTTGGTCTCGTAGAAGTGTATGATCTGAATCGTTAAGGAAGATCAAATTATTCAGAGTGATAGTAAGGTTCCAAACTGCACCAAGCGATCGGCTATCTGGGAGAAGTCTTCTCCGAGGAAAACCAACTATGAGAACGAAGAGGAAAATTAGCGGCTACATTCGTCCCACGGCGGCGTGCGTCGCGTTTCTTGCAATCGCCATTGCCGGTCTAAGTTCGGCTTTAAATCTATCGAACATATCACAAACTCCATCGTGTCCGTTCGGTCCTTCTGTCAGGAAGGTGAACTCTGCAAAACAAGGCAGAACACTCACTTTCGCCAAGCGGGTCGCGTATCAACGAGCGATCGAAGAAACTTATTGGCGTCATCGGATCTGGCCCCGCAACCGCGGGGAGAATGCCAGACCTAAACCGTCGCTCGACGCGGAAGTCTCCCAAGCGCAGATTGAGAAGAAGGTCGAAGACTATCTGCACGATTCACAGGTTCTTGCTGACGATTGGCACCAACCCCTTACTGCTTTGCAGTTACAAGCTGAAATGAACCGCATGGCCGAACACACCAGGCAACCTGAGGTATTGCGTGAAGTATTCGCCGCTCTCGACAACGACTCTTTCATCGTCGCGGAATGTCTGGCCAGGCCTATGCTGGCTGAACGCTCGCTGAATTCGCATTCCGATCAAACGCGTCACGGAGAGTTCATGGCCAGTGCCGGACCTCACAAGGCACTGCAAACTGCGACGGCAATGACCAGCGGTGACTACATATTACCAAACATCTCCGGGGTAGCTACCTGCAGCAATAATAGCTGGACAGCCACCAACATCACCAACGCGCCCGCCGCTAGAACCAATCATACCGCAGTGTGGACGGGCACTGAAATGATCGTCTGGGGCGGCTACAACGGTAATCAGAGTTTCAACACGGGTGCCAGATACAATCCGAGCACCGATACTTGGCGAAGCACAAGTTCCCCGGACGTACGCACGGGGGGTACCGCAGTCTGGACTGGCACTGAAATGATCGTCTGGGGCGGAGACGGCGGCGCGAAATACAATCCGGTTATGAACACTTGGATGGTTACCAGCAGGACCAACGCGCCTAGTTACCGGAACGCCCACACCGCCATCTGGACGGGCAACGAAATGATTGTTTGGGGCGGTGTTGATCCCTTCGGCTTTGTGTTGAACACCGGTGGAAAATACAATCCGTACACGAATAGTTGGACGGCCACGAGTACCGCGAACGCACCCGAAGCGCGATACCACCACACCGCAATCTGGACTGGCAGTGAGATGATCGTCTGGGGTGGAACGGATGTCGGCCAACCTGGCACTGCCCCCCGCTTTTTTGGGAATGGTCGCAGTTACAATCCCAACACTGACACGTGGACGAGTATCAGCATTAATAATGCGCCGGTTGGCCGGGAGAATCACACCGCGATCTGGACAGGCAGCGAAATGATTGTTTGGGGTGGGAACAGAAATTCCCTCCCATTCAACACTGGTGCAAAATACAATCCCGCCACGAACAGCTGGACAGCGACGAATGCTTCCAGCGCGCCTATCGCCCGGACTTTTCATACCGCAACTTGGTCCGGTAGTGAAATGATTGTTTGGGGCGGATTTGCTGGGCCAACAGCCACGAACACCGGTGGAAGATACAATCCCATTCTTAACAACTGGTTGGCCACCAGCACGACCGGCGCGCCCTCCGCTCGAGCCGAGCACACGGCGATCTGGACCGGCAGTCAACTGATTATCTGGGGCGGAGAGGAAACATTCCCCAATGGTCTAAGTACTGGCGGGAGGTACTGCGCGGAGTCTCTTGCATCGCAACTGAGTAACATTAGTACACGCTCCTTTGTCCAAACGGGCAACAACGTGATGATCGGCGGATTCATTGTTCAAGGGGCACAAACAAAGAGGCTGATTGTTCGCGCGATTGGTCCTGAGCTCACTCAGTACGGTGTTCCCAACGCACTGGCTAACACGATCTTGGAACTCCACGATCGCACAGGAGCCTTAATTGCCTCTAATGATAACTGGCAGACGACCATCATCGGCGGGATTATCATTAGTAATCAAGTCGGCGAGATCCGCGACAGCGGGCACGCCCCAACTGACGGAAGGGAATCCGCCATCATCGCAGACCTGGCCCCCGGTAACTACACTGCGATCGTAAGAGGCGTAAATGATACCAGCGGAGTCGGTCTCGTCGAAGTATACGATCTTAGCTCCGATAATAGTTCAATTCTTGGCAATATCAGTACACGGAGCTTCGTGCAGACCGCTGACAACGTAATGATTGGCGGTTTTATCGTTCAGGGAACGGGCGCAAAGAGGGTGATTATTCGGGCCATCGGCCCGGAGCTCACTCAGTATGGAGTTCCCGACGCACTGGCTAATCCGAGATTGGAACTACACAACGGTTCCGGAGCGTTGATTGGCTCTAACGATGACTGGCAGCATACGATCATAGGCGGTGTCATCACGGCCGGCCAGGTCGCCGCTATTCAAGCCAGCGGGCATGCTCCGGCTGACCCATCCGAGTCGGCGATTATTGCAGAGCTGCAACCCGGCAACTACACCGCGATCGTTCGCGGCGTGAACAACACCACTGGTGTCGGTCTGGTGGAGGTATACGATCTGCAATAATATCGCGTTTTGAAAGCCAACTAAGCGGAGCCGATGGCTCGGCAGATTTTTCAAGGCACTGCCGATGTTCCGGGCGATCGATATTAACAGCATTTCAGCGGCCTAACGAGAAGTCCGCCCGTTCCCGGGAAAGATTCGGATTGTAATACGGATCGCGCTGTAAAATGTCTGACCAGCGCTTGCGAATGATCGCTTCGTCGCGCGGCTCGATTTTTTCGTCACGCGGTTCATGTTGATAAAGTTTGGCAAACGGAGTGTAAACAATCAGATAACCCGCACGGCGGATTTTGAGGCAAAGATCCAGAGCGCCAAAGGATTCCGATAGGTCTTCGTCAAACCCGCCGACTTCCTGGAACACTTCGCGACGGGTTAAGAGGCACGCACCGGAGACTGCGCTGTAGTTGCGGGTCATCTGCAGTTGGCGGTTTACCCCTGGATGCTCCCCTGGGAGGCCGCGAAAAGCCGCCTGGGCGATTCCCTCGACGCCAAGAACAATTCCTGCATGCTGGATGGTACCGTCTGGATTCAGCAGTCGCGCGCCGACCGCACCAACTTCGCGCCGCTGGACATGCTCAGCCATCATCGTAAGCCATCCGGGATCGATTACTTCCATGCTATCATCGAGAAAAAGAAGCCATGAAGCGTCCGTTTGCTGGACTGCATAATTTTTAGCTGTGCAACTATTTGCCGCGCCGGAGAAAGACAGCAAACGATATGGAAAACGCGAAAAATACGGCGCCGTGTTTCGAGATTTATCGTCTTTCTGGATGATGTCGATTTCGTAATTGGGATAGCTTGTTTTGGCGGTCAGACTTTCGATGCATCGCTCGAGTGGTTCCCGACCATGGCAGTTCCCAATGATGATTGAAATTTTCACGGGTTCTATCAGTTCGCGTCTGACACAGAATGCGTGGGTCCGCCAGTGCACGGCAACATGGGCGGACTCGCCGCGGCGTTTCAGGTGATCTTCAATGGCGAGACGGGACGCCTCAAGCTGATTGGGTTTTTGCCGAACGTTGCCTGCACTGGAGTGTTGGCTGCGCCGCCAGTGATACAAAACGCGCGGAATATGCGCGATGCGATTCGTGCGCTCGATGACGCGCAACAGAAGATCGTAATCCTGCGAACCATCAAATTTTGATCGAAACTCCCCGACGTCTCGCGCAAGTTCCCGGCGCAAAAAAATCATGTGACACAAATAATTCGAAGACAAAAAGGAGTCCGGTGACCAGTCCGGCTTCAGAATAGGTAAATCGAAACCCTGCTCGGTGATTTTGTCTTCGTCGGAGTAGATCAGATCGATTTCGGAATTTTCTTGAAGCAACCGGACATTTTGGAAAAGCGCATCCGCCTCCAGCACGTCATCGTGATCGAGAAAAGTGACCCATTCGCCACGGGCGAGCGCAAGTCCCTGATTCGACGCGGCGGAAATGCCCTGGTGTTTTTCAAGTTTTGCCAGAGTGATACGGCGGTCGCGGGCAGCCAGCACAGGCAAAGCATGAAGCAGGTCGGAGGCGCTCGAGCCGTCATCGATCAAAACTAACTCCCAGTTTTCGTACGCCTGCGCGAGCACCGATTCCAACGCTTCGAGCAACCATGGAACCGGAGTATTGAATACAGGGGTGATAATGCTAACAAGCGGCTGTAAAGCGAACGAGCGCGCTTCACCACGCATCCGCTGCAAGTCCTGCCCACTCGCGCGATGTCGCACGAACCACTTCCCGTAATCTGTTGTTACGGTCGCTTCCCTGGGCTTTCGCGGTTTGTGAAATTTCTTCCACATTGTCGTCGCCAGCTTTTCTGGAAGGCGATACGGCGCGAGCAGTACTTGACCCACTCTGCGCTCCGCGGACTTGCGCAGAAATCGTCTCTCCTCTTTCAGCAACTTCAGTTCGCGCCGGTATTGTTTGAGTTTGAGTAATTTTTCCTCGAGCGCGGCGATATGGCGATGAGCTCCTTCCAATTCGGAGCCGCGGATTTCAAGTGTTCGCCGCAGTGTGCCAAGATGCCTGTTGAATCTGGCAAAAGCCGTTTCCACGGCGGGCACGAGTTCGCCGGTTGCATTTCCCGGCGACCGGCGCAGGCACAATGCAGCCGGATTCAGCTCGAGTACTTCGCACTCGTAACCGGGCACAAATCCAAACCGGCTGAAACTTTTCACTAACCCCGGACGCCTTTTGGCAGCGTCAGCACCGGCCCCTGGGATCAGAACAATGCTATCGGCACAACGTGAGAGCTCTTCGGCAATGCGCTCATCATCATCTTGCCCGGAAGTGTAGAACCAAACCGCGGTTTCAAAGCGGGCGTTGCCTGCAGTGTGACTCAGTTTCGAAATGAACTCGTGACTGGAGCACGCTACAGCTTCTCTCTTCGCTTCAGCAAAACTGCGCTCCAGTTCCTGAAGGTCACCGCCGATTATGAGAAAGCGGCCCTGCTCGAATTTGCGCGCGATATTCCGCGCGAAATCGCGATAGGAAAAAGAGCAGGAAAGCGGCAACACCGCGACATTATATTGGTTGAAGCAAGCTGCAGGCAAATTTACCCTGCCGCGCCGAAGGTGGAACGCGTTCTCAGAGCGCGTCATCGTCTTCGGAGAAGCCGATCCACCTCTGCAATGCTCGATTTTGTCGTTTACGTTCTTTATCGCGCCGGCTCAGCCGTTGCCGCTGCGCTGCCGTTGCCGGTTCTCTTCACTTTCGGGGAATTCCTCGGCCTCTGCGCGTGGATGTTTTCCGGGAAATATCGACGGCTTGCAGAACGCAACGTAGCCGTTGCTTTGGCAAACGAAAAATCGCCGGGCGAATTGCACCGTCTTGTCCGTCAGCATTTTCGGCGGCTCGGCGCCAATCTGCTTTGCAGCGTAAAACTCACGCAGATGTCACCGGAAAAGATTCTCGAGCGGGTGCAAGTCGAAAACATCGAAGCGATGGCGCGCGAATTTCGAGCGGGCGTTCCTGTCGTGCTCGTCCTGAGTCACCTCGGAACCTGGGAATTATTCGCGCAATTGATGCCGAAATTCGTCGGGTTTGTGCGAAACGCGAGCGTTTATCAGGGGCTCGGCAACCGTTTCATTGACCAGCATGTGCGGCGGACGCGCAGCAAGACCGGCTTGGAATTGTTCGATCGCCATGACGGATTCGAGCCGGTAATCGAGTTGCTGCGTTCGGGCGGAGGCGTCGGCGTTTTGTCCGATCAGCATGCGGGCGATCACGGGATCTGGACTCCTTTTTTTGGGAGACTAGCCTCAACTTCGCCTTTGCCAGCGCTTCTGGCCAAGCGCACTCGAGCGGCGGTGATCGCGGCTGCGGTTTACACCACGGGACCGGCGAGATGGCGCATGGTGTTCACCGAACGTTTTGATCAGCCCGGCGCGAGGATTGCAGCGCTTACCTCGAAGATAAATGAAGTCGTCGAGCAACAAATCCGTCATGCGCCGGAAGACTGGTTCTGGGTGCACAATCGTTGGAAAACGCCTGAGCCTGATTTTCTTCTCGCACACTACAAACGCGGCGTTCATTTGCCGCCCGGAATCTCAGCGCGTGATCTAAAACCGTTCCGAATTCTCATCCGTTCCAGCAACTGGTTAGGCGATGCCGTCATGAGTGTCGCAGCGGTGCGCGCAATCAAAAATGGACGTCCGGACGCTCACGTCACGATGGCCGCGCCGGCAAAAATCGCGCCGATGTGGAAGCTCATTTCGGAAGTGGATGCAATCATTCCTTTGTCAGATGATTCCCTTGCGGTCGTTCGACTGTTGAAGCAACAAATGCCCTTTGACGTCGCAATCCTTTTCCCGAATTCGTTGCGTGTCGCGCTTGAATCCTGGTTGAGCGGAATCCCACGCAGAGTGGGCTATCGCGGTCATTGGCGGAGTTGGCTCGTAAATCAAATCGTTCGTCAGCCACGAAAACCCGCGCCGCCAGAACATCATTCGCTCCGTTTTCTTCGGATCGCGCACGGATGCGGCGCTGAAACTTTGGAGATCAAAGATCGGACATCGAAGCTCAAAGTTACGGACCTAAATCGAACATCAAACATCAAACATCAAACTTTGATCGGCCTTTGCCCGGGGGCTGAATACGGTCCGGCCAAACGATGGCTTCCCGAGCGGTTCGCGGAAGCGGCGATGAAAATCAGTGCGCAAACATCGGCGCAATGGATTTTGTTCGGCACAAAGAATGACGCGGCGGTAGGCGAGCAGATTGCAGCGGCGATTGGCGAACATTGCATCAACCGGATTGGACAGACCACGCTCGATCAGCTCATTGACGGACTGCGGCAGTGCCGTCTGTTGCTCACCAACGACACGGGCACAATGCATCTTGCCTCGTTACTTGGGATACCCGTCGTTGCGATTTTTGGGTCGACCGAACCGCGTCTGACCGGCCCGGTCGGCAATGGCCACGTTGTTTTGCGCCATCACGTGGAATGCAGCCCCTGTTTTCTCCGCGAATGTCCACTCGATTTCCGCTGCATGAAAGCGGTCACCGCGGAGGAGGTGACCGATGCCGTTATGTCGATGCTCGCGAATCGGAGCAATGGTCTCCGGTAATGCGCCGCTTCGCTTCTGCCAGATAGATCTCATCAATTTCAAATCCGATAAATTTTTTTACGCCGCATCGTTGCGCCGCGACCGCGGAATTTCCGATGCCGAGAAACGGATCGAGCATTATTTCGATCCGCGAGACGCCGTGCAGCTTGATGCACCATTCAGCAAGCTGAACCGGGAACGTCGCAGGATGCGGTCGCTCCTTGTCGCGGCTCTGAATGGTCTTGTACGGAACGAACCACGTATTGCCGCGACAGCGCAGATCGCTCCCTCGCGTATGCGACCAGCGGGCGATGTTGCTCTTGTCCTGATACGGAACGCCAAGGGCAAGCCGATCCAGTTCGGCGCGACCGGACTTCGTGAAATGAAAAACGTACTCGTGGCAATCGTTGAGAAACCGTTTTGAATTGATCGGCTTGAAATGGCCATAGGTTTTGACATCGCCTTCGACCCTCACCTGGCGCTTCGCGTCCGCCTCCCCGGGGTCGCGACTGGGTGGAGCGCTGAGAGGACTAAGGTGAGGGTCGCGGGGGTTGGTTTTTCCATCGACTGCGTCGATTGCGATGGATTTGATCCAGTGAATCGTATTTTGCAGAACGAATAGATCACGCAGACTCATCACAATTTCGTGGGGCAGCATCGGGTTCGACGGTGCGGCGCCGATATTGAGAAAAAAAGAACCGCCTGGCTTTAACACGCGGCGAATCTGCTCTGCCCATCCGGCGCACCAATCCAAATACGATCGCCGGTCCTGACGGTCGGAGTATTGCCCGTAGCTGATTCCGAGATTGTACGGCGGCGACGTTACCACAAGATCAATGCTTTCTTCTAGCAGCCCCGACATTCCCCTGATGCAATCCTGCCCGCGAAGTTCGAATTTGGTCATCAGCGGCGAGAGTAGCGCATGCCTCTGGCTTGCGAACCAAAAAACGCAAGCGAGACGCTCGCGCTACCTTACGGACACTCGCACGTTTGCTGGAATTCGTTTAGATTATCGCGATGTCGGATAAGCCTTCCAAACTGAAGATCGCCGACCGCGAGTTCACGTCGCGTCTGCTGGTTGGCACTGGAAAATTTGCGTCGAACGAATTGATGCGGGACGCACTCATCGCCAGCGGCACCGAGCTCGTCACCGTGGCACTGCGCCGCGCCGATCTCTCAGGAAAACACGATCCGTTTGCAAACATCCTGGACTTTGTCGATCCCAAACGCTTTCTCCTCCTGCCAAACACAAGCGGCGCGCGAAATGCAGAAGAGGCCGTGCGGTTCGCACGATTGGCGGCAAGCGCTGGTTTACCGACCTGGATCAAGCTCGAGATTCATCCGGATCCGCGTTATCTGCTCCCCGATCCGGTTGAGACACTCTCAGCTGCCCAAATTCTTGTGAAGGAAGGGTTCACCGTGCTTCCGTACATCAACGCCGATCCCGTGCTGGCGAAACGATTGCAGGATATCGGCACGGCCACGGTGATGCCGCTCGGGTCGCCTATCGGCAGCAACCGCGGCATCGAAACGCGCGCGCAGATCGAAATCATCATCGAACAGGCGACCGTTCCGGTAGTAGTGGACGCCGGACTAGGCGCGCCGAGTCACGCCGCCGAAGCGATGGAGATGGGTGCCGATGCAGTGCTCGTGAACACGGCGATCGCCATCGCGTCCGATCCCGTTCGCATGGCTAAAGCCTTCAAAAAAGCAATCGAAGCAGGCCGCGAGGCACGGGAGATCGGATTAGCCGACAGACTCAACGCTGCGTCGGCCACGAGTCCGTTGACGGGATTTCTGAGTCAATGAACTTCAAGCGGATTAGGCGGGAAAACCCGTAATTAAATGCGGGATTTTCCAGCCTGCTTCTCGTTAGGCGTAAACCACGATGAGAAATGTACTCAACGTTAGCGGTGTGCAGCGCGACCTGCTATGCAACGGGATGAGCGGCTTCCTCTTCTGGTGTCTTCCGTGGTTTACGTTTGCTCTTGGCTGGGCGGTTTCGCCTCTCTGGAGGACGGTTTTATGGATCCTCTCCCTGAGTGTCATGGGGATACTATGTCTGCTCAACGCTTCTCGATGCGGTCGCGTCCACTGTTACTTTACTGGCCCGTTTTTCATTCTTGGTGCTGTTGCTTCCCTTGGATACGGCCTTGGATTGTTGCCGTTTGGACCGTTCGGATGGAAATGGATTTGCGACGTAACAGTGATTGGCGGTATCGCCCTCACTTGCATTCCAGAACTCATTCTCGGTCGCTATCGACGAAATCGACCAAACGGGGTTTAACTCTTTCTAGTTAGATATCGCCTTCGCGCTCAATCTTGGTGCTCTTAGCTACAGTCGGAACATGCCTCTCCGCAGAATCGGTGGCGCAAATCGCATGTTGGCCCGATCTGGTGGCGCAGGCGAAGGACCGTGGGATCGATTATCCTGCGGTCGCAGCGCGTGCCGAGCGCGGAAAGATGCAAGCGCTTCGGACGATTTTCAGCATGACGCCTCACACAGACGGCTCCGCCGCGGAATCGCACTGTGCCGTTCTGCGTCTTTTACTGGAGCGGCTTGGCGACAGGACGTTCAGTGATGCGCTACGCCGCGAATCATCCAGTCTCCGCACGCGCGTTGTGCAAGCGATCGATTTTGATTTTGGTAAGCCGTGGCAGAAAGTTTTCCCGGCGACCTATGCGCTTGGCACACACGACACCCGATTACTTCGCGGCAACCAATGACATACCACCAATCGATGGAGCGCACCGTCGCCGGACGCGCATCCACATTTCTCCTGACTACAACATTTCCACCGCGCCTCTGCCTCGCTCTCGACGGCGGTCGCTCAGCTTTGTTCTGTCAGATGATCGAGCGCGTGTGTGGGGGTAGACTTCCATGAACGACCTGCTGCTGGACGTTCGCTATGCCCTTCGCGTGCTTTGGAAGTCTCCAGCGTTCACGCTCGTGGCTTTAATCACATTGACGCTGGGAATTGGCGCAAACATCGTTGTCTTCGGAGTAGTGAATGCGGTCCTGCTGCATCCGCTGGATGTAACCGACCCGCAGAACCTCTATCAGGTTCGCCTCGAGCCGTGGACCAGCGGCAAACTACTCACCACGTCGTATCCTGCGTTTGAAGATTATCGGCGACGGAACACCACCTTCAGTGAGCTCGCCGGCTTCTATGGATTTTGTGAGGCGAGACTGAGCTGGGGTAACACGGTGAAAAGTGTCACCGGCTATGCGGTCACGGGCAATTATTTCGAACTGCTTGGGGTACAACCAAAGCTAGGGCGGCTTATCCATCCGTCGGACGTGCATGGTCCGAATTCAGCGCCCTACATGGTGTTAAGCGACAGTCTTTGGCGAAGCGCATTTAACGCCGACCCAGGAGTGATCGGAACGACGGTTCGGCTCAACAAAGATTCCTTCACGGTGATCGGTGTGACCCCGGCGCGGTTCCACGGCACGGAGCAATTTGATTGGCCGAACTACTTCATCCCCGTCGTAAACCGCTTCGACGCGGAATACCTGACGGATCGAACGGGAATACCTTTGACAGTGCTTGGCCGGCTCAAGCCGGGTGTGACACCGCGTCAGGCGGAAGAAAATTTGACTGCAATCGCAGCTCGCCTGGCGAAGGAACATCCAAAGACAGACACCGGAGTGCCGCTGCGACTGGTCCGTCCGGGACTCCAAGGGGACGCCGGTGACGTCATTCGTGGATTTCTCTATAGCGTGACCGGGCTGGCTTTGCTGGTACTGCTGGCGGCGGGCGCCAATCTGGCGAGCTTGTTTGCGGCGCGCGCGGCGGATCGCAGCCGGGAACTAGCGGTCCGTGTTGCCCTTGGTGCGAGCCGATGGCGGTTAGTGCGGCAACTGTTAACCGAGGCGATGGTGTTGTCGGTGTTAGGCGGAGCATCGGGGATGATAATCGCAGGTCTGCTGCTGCGTGTCCTGAACCAGTGGCAATCGCCCTATGGCCGTCTGGCAGTCAGCGTGGATGCGCGTGTTTACCTGGCAGCTCTGATCTTCACGTTGGTAAGCGCGCTGCTGTTCGGGTTGATTCCGGCGCGGCAGGTGTCGCAAAGCAGTCCGTTACAGGCGATGAAGAGCGGACCGATGGATTCAACGCCGCTGCGCCGGTTTCCTCTGCGGGACCTGTTGCTCGGCGCACAAATTGCCGTCTGCATGTTGCTCGTGACGGCCTCGCTCGTCGCCGTCCGCGGGATGGTTCGCATGTTGCACGTTCCGCTGGGCTTCCAGCCGCGGGGAGCAATGCTCGCCGACATGGATTTCAGTGAGATGGAACAGCGAGCTGATGCGTTGCTTGAGAAACAGAAAGCAATGCTCGAGGCGTTGCAGAGGATTCCAGGTGTAACCGCAGCGGGTGCGGTGAACCGCGTGCCCTTTACCGGCGGCCTGCGCGGCGTTCCGATTTTCCCGCCAGGAACGACAGATTTCAATCTGAACAATTCTGCGCTGGCGCCATATGTGTTTACAATCTCGCCGGGTTACTTGGAGACTGCGGGCACTAAGCTCCTAACTGGGCGGGATGTCTCATGGCATGACACCAAAACAACACCATACGTCGCGATCGTGAATCAAACATTCGCGCGGAAGATGTGGGACGAAACACCCGCTATCGGACAACGCTTCATTCTCAAGAATCACTTGATGGAGGTGGTAGGCGTGGCGGAGGACGGGAAGTATTACCAAATCATGGAGCCGCAACAACCAGCGGTGTTTCTGCCGTTGTTTCAAACCGAGAACGGCGTCGCGGTCTTCGTGGTCCGGTCGCCGCGGGCACAGAATGAGATGGTGGCCACGCTTGAACGCTCGCTAAACAGCCTTGAGCCGGATGCGCGAATCAAAGTGCAGAGCTGGCTCGAAGTGTTAGGGGAGCAGAACGCGTTGTTCCCAGCCCGGGCAGCGACCATAACACTTTGCGTCATGGGCCTGCTGGCGGCGATGCTGGCAGTGACGGGTATCTTTGGGATGGCTGCCTACAATGTAAGCCGACGGATGAAGGAGCTGGGCATCCGTGTGGCATTGGGCGCGCGCGCGAGGCACGTGATGAGTACGGCGGTGGGTCGGCCAATATTACTACTTGTGCTCGGATCGCTAATCGGGCTGCTGTCGAGCATTTTCGCCAGTCGATTGCTGGGGCAGATTGTATATCAGGCCAATCCGCGAGATCCCATAGTCGTAGTCGGCGCAGTGCTAACGATGGTGCTGCTTGGCGTTGCAGCGTCCGCAATTCCAGCCTCGCGAGCGCTTGCCGTCGATCCATCCAAACTTCTGCGGGAAGAGTGATCAGCTACTCGGCAAGACCGGAGTCCTCGCGGCAACTATTCCTTCGACAAGAATTTGTGACGCAATAGTTCCGCGACAAAATGCTGTAGTGTGCGCTGTCCTCAGCGCAAATCTCTTTCGCACAGCAAAGTCGTCTCCGCTGAGGACAGCGGACGCTACAGCATTCGAAGAATGCGTTTGGTTAGCACCAACTACAGCACTGTTTCACTCACGACGTCTTCGCGATGATGAACGCCGCGTTTCGTTTCCTTTTGCAAGCGTTTTAGCCGACTCGACAGGGCGGCTTTTGTCGCCGAACTCATCCGGTCGATGAACAAGATCCCGTGAAGATGATCGTGCTCATGTTGAATCGCGCGTGCGAGAAGTCCGCTCGCCTCGATTTGAAAAATCTCGCCTTCCAGCGTCTGCGCACGCACCAACACAGATTGCGCCCGTTCGATGTCGCCCGTGATCTCGGGAAAACTTAAGCAACCTTCCACGCCTATTTCGGTTTCGCCACGCAGCTCCACTTCCGGATTGATCAATACGATTGGCATCGCGCTCTTCGGATCGACATCTTTTCCACTGAGCTTCAGTGTGCTTGGCCGGTCTTCGACTGCCGAAACGTCAAGAATCGTGAGTTGCAAGGCTTGTCCAACCTGTTGCGCGGCCAAGCCAACGCCGTGCGCCTCGTGCATCGTTTCAATCATGTTCGCCGCCAGTTCCCGAACTTGCTCGTCGATTTTCTCGATCCGTTCACCTTTGGCCCGCAGGATCGGGTCGCCATACTCCAAGATCGGCAGAATCATGGTCCTTCTTCCCGGGTGAACGCCGGCAGGTTTCGTACGCCCGCCAGCTTTAACGCGTCCATCACTTTAATGATCGTCCCGAACGATGCTTTCTTGTCTGCTTGCAATGCCAGCGTGGATTTGCGCTGCTCAGGCAACTCGCGCACCGCGGCTTCCAGTCCATCCACGTTAACGACCCGTCCATCCAGTTTGACCTCGTCATTTTGATCGATGCTCACAATCGCGTGTTCGAGTTCACTTGGTTTTTTTTGTGCGGTTTTGGATTCCGGCAAATTGATCTGGACCTCCGGCTGATCCTTTTTGAACGTGGTCGAGACGACGAAAAATATGAGCAGGATGATGAGAATATCCACCAGCGAAACGATGATGATGACGGGCGCCCGACGTTTTCGCACTGCAAAATTCATGTGATCAAATGCGCCGCCCGCTTCACGCGACTGAGGTCGGAATATGCGCTGTCTTGGGTTCTCGCGTGACGCGGCCGTAGTAGAGGTTGTTGATCAACTCGACGACGAGCGTTTCCATCTCTACCGACATCACCTCCACCTTTCGGGAAAAATACGTGAACCCAATGAGTGTCGGCACGGCGATCGATAATCCGAACACGGTTGCGTTCAACGCTTCGGCAATGCCAAGTGCGATCTGGCGCGTATCCGATCCGCCAGAGCTTAGACCGAGATGGGAAAAAACGTGCACCAACCCGGAGACCGCGCCAATCAGCCCGAGTAGCGGTGCAATGCCGACAATGATTTCAAGAATGATGAGACCACGTTCCAGCCGCACCATCTCGTGGCGCGCTCGGGTTTGGACAACTTCAACGTTTTCCGAACGTGGCCCACGCAGATGTTGCAGAGCCACGCGCGTGATTCGCGCCAGCGACGAAGGATCATGATACACCAGGCGCGAGAGCCGTTCGGGACTTTCACCCGGAGCGAGCCGTTCTATTTCAGCTTCGACTGCTGCCGGCATCACGTTTTTCTGGCGCAAAGCCAGGCCGCGCAAAATCATGATCGTCACCGAAACAATCGAGCAGGCCAGAAGCGGCCACATGAAAAGGCCGCCCCTCGCGAAAAATCCTAGTACGACATCCACGATTCCCGACGTTGCAGCAATGGTCCAGGCGACGATCATCCGTTTTAGAACATGGTGAAGCTGAGTCCCTCCATCTCGAGCCCTTCGGGCGGCAAATTCTTGGCGACATCCTCAGGGATGGGCGGAAGCTGCGCGTCGAACACCGCTTGCACACACACGCTGGCAAGCGCCTCGTTCGAATTGTTCTCGGTAATTTTCAGATCCTTCACCTTTCCGCTTCGATCAACTACAAACCGAAGTCGTAGCGTGCCGATGCTAACTAGGTCACGCTTCTGCTCCATAAAGATGTACCAGCGTGACCCAATCGAATCTACGACTTGCTTCTGGTAACGGCCAAGCGGTGTGCCCAATGCGTTAACAGAGGAAATTCCGTGGTTCGTGATGTTCCCAGCGATGTGAGTTCGCTCCTTTAAACGACGGTACGCTGACTGCGCTTGCGACGACTCAGTCGCAGCGTCCAGTGCAGCCGCTGACTTCTGTGTTAGTAGCGCAAATTGCTCCGCGGCAGTAATCGGAGCGGCCGGCTGTGCGGCAGGTTGCGCAGCCTTCTGTTGCGATGCCGGTTTCTGCTGCGCCTGCGCACCTTTTGTGTCGAGCGAGTACGGATTTGTCTCGAAATCCATGAACGGCCGATCTTTGCCTGTCTGCGACGGCAACGGCAATTCGCCGGTGGCAGCCAGTTCGCTCGCTCCAATCGAATTGGCGTTGGATTCAAATGTTTTGTCTTTCGGCTCCGGTGCATTTTTAGATTCGTCCGTCTCGATAAACGCGGAATTCTTGGAAGCCATCGACGCAGGCGATAAATCCATGAACGTCAGCTCCACGGGTTTCTCCGGCGCTGGAAGGCTAGGCGTAAAAAAGCCGCTGAAGGCAGCGAGCAAAAACGCTACCACCAGATGAATGAGAATCGCCAGCAGCAGGGCCCAGAAAACTTTGCGCGCATCTTGTTCGTAATCCCTCAGCTTGTCGGGATCGCCGGGCTGGGCAAAAGCAAGGTCAGCCGTGGTCATGAAGCATTGATCGCGTGGTAAAGGAGCATTCGGGCGCAGACGCTCTAGGCTGGGACATTATCTCAGGCCACAGGCGCTGACAAATTGTGCGCGCTGGTGTTCGAAATGCCCAGAAACTGTGTTCCCCGAAAGCAGTCGCGCATTCGCTGGCTTGTCATTCCGAGCGAAGTCGAGGAATCCCGCTGCGCAACTCATCGTTAAATCTACGGGGTCCTTCGACTTCGCTTCGCTCGCTCAGGATGACCGCAGCGTCGAGCCATCTCCTCGCGAAGACACCCGGGCATGATGAAACAAGTATTGCTGAGCATACCCGCCATATTGGCCAAAATAATTCTCGGAAAATTCGCGGAGCCGTTGCGCCGTCATTTTTTTTCCACTCCGCAAATATCGCTGCCTCAGCACGCGCTCGATCCAGACATCTATCGGGAATGCCCGCAGCCGTTCGTATGCAAACAGCATGACGCAGTTGGCGACCTTCGGCCCCACCCCGGGCAACGCGCAGAGTTGTTTTCGAAGCTCGGCGTCCTCAAGCGCCGACCAAGCTTCGAGATCCGCATCACCCGAGCTGATCAGTCGCGCACTCGCACGAAGGTGTTTGGCGCGATAGCCAAGCGCACACTCGCGCAGAGCCGACTCCGAGACTTCTGCAATTCGCCTTGGCGACGGGAAGGTGTAAACCACGAGATTTCCAGCCGTTCGAGATTCGCCAAACCGTTTCCGGAGCGCCAGCGAAATTTGTCGAATGTGCGCCACCTGTTTCATCGACGAACAGATAAATGTGGCCAGACATTCCCATTTTGGCTGTCGAATGATGCGCAGACCCCGACAAAAATTGCGGGCAGCATTCATCACCGGATCCTTCGGGAACGAATCGCAAATCTCCGCGAGCGGATGATCGAGCGCGAAGTAACGCATCACACTTCTGGGGAGCGCACGCGGCCCGCGTGCCGGCGATGGCGGCCCGTCATCGCGAACTTTTAATACCTCTTCGGTTTGCTCGATGTATACCGCGCTGTCGCCAATCGTTCCGGCAAATCCGCCTCCGGCCTTTTCCCAATGAAACACCTGACCGGATTCTAGCGTGATGGCGAGATCGAACTCAGGCGCAGGAATTTCAACCAACTTCATTCTTGCAGCAGATTAGCACGTCAAAAATGACGAAGCACGAATGTCTAATGACGAAAGAACGACGAACGCAAACGCCGTTATCCTGGGCGGAGCGAGCGGAGTCGAAGGATCCCGCGATGCGAGCCCAAGGTATCTCCGCGGGATCCCTCGACTTCGCTCGGTATGACAGGCGCGTACAAGCCTTCGGACTTATTTCGTCATTTGTCATTCGGTCTTCGTTATTCCGGCGCCATGCGAGCGCTGCTGTATCCGATTACGATTACGATTACGAGCACGAGCAGAAGTAAGAGGAAATGATCACATTATCTGTGTAAATCCGTGCCAATCCGTGGCTAAATGACCGCCGACATGGACGCACGGCTGGCGATAGATAGCGCGGTTTTGTTCCTCTACTTTGCGCTGATTATCTCCATCGGCCTTTACGTGGGCAGGAAGGAGGAAAGTCTCAAAGACTTCGCGCTCGGCGGTCGCAAAATTCCGTGGTGGGCAGTGCTCGCTTCACTCGTAGCGGCTGAAACAAGTGCCGGCACATTTTTCGGAACGCCCGGGGAAGGCTTCAGTCACCGCGATTACACGTACTTACAACTCGCCTTCGGCACAATCCTCGGACGCGTTCTCGTCAGTTATATTTTCATCAAGCCTTACTACGATTACAAAGTCTATTCGATTTACGAATATCTCACTGCCCGGTTCGGCGTGCCGACGAAAAACGCTGCATCCGCGATTTTCATGATTACGCGTGTGCTGGCGTCCGGTGCGCGGCTGTATGTGGCGGCTATTGCACTCGCGCTTGCTTATGAAATGATCAGCGGGACTCGACCAAATCAAACTCAAACTCTCTGGATTTACCTCGGTGCCACGATTGCCATTGTCGTTCTCACGGCCGTTTACACCACGTTCGGTGGCATCAAGGCTGTCATCTGGACCGATCTCATTCAAGCTTCCATCATGATTGGGAGCGCCTTGATTGCGCTTGCATTGCTTTATTTCGCGATCCCAGGCGGCTGGCACGAGATTGTGCAACGCCATGGCGCATTTCAGATTTCGGACCTCATCACCACTGGTCTCGATCCGGCCAAACACGGCTGGGACAAAGTGAAGAGCATGTTTGAGACAGAGTACACGATCTTTGCCGGGCTGATCGGGGCAGCGTTCATTACCATGGGAACACACGGCACGGATCAGGACATGGTGCAGCGAATGTTGACTGCGCCCGACATACGCCGGAGCCGTCGTTCGCTTATTAGCTCCGCGCTTGCGGACATCCCGATAGCGTTCACGTTTCTCAGCATCGGATTACTGCTCTGGGTTTACTATCAAGCCCATCCCGATCCGACCCTGTCCAAAACGCCTAACGAAACCTTTTGCCATTTCATTCTGTACCAGATGCCGGTCGGCTTGCGCGGGCTTTTGATCGCCGGAATTTTCGCCACCGCGATGGGATCGCTCAGTACAGCTATCAACGCGCTGGCCACGAGTTTCACCCGGGATTGGTACGAGCCCTATATCAATCCGCAATCGACGACTGAACAAAGCCTGCGCGCCGTGCGCTGGGCCACGGTCTGGTTCTCGGTCCTGATGATCGTCGTCGCTTCGGCCACGTCGTATCTCGTCATCGTTCATCCAAGCGTACGAATCATTCCGATCGTGCTCGGGATTTTCGGTTACACGTACGGCTCGCTCCTCGGCGTCTTCCTGTGCGGAATGTTCACCAAACGCCGCGGAAACGACACCGGAAACATCGTCGCAATGATCATCGGTTTCATCGTCGTCGCGATCCTGAGCGGGCTTCCAAACAGCATCGCCGGCATTTTCGGCGGCAAACTCTACCCCCAACCGAACTGGCTGCCCGTGATGGCATTTCCCTGGTGGATCTGCTTCGGAACGATCGTCACGTTTTCCGTGGCGATCTTGTTCAGAACGGCTCGCGAGCATCAGCCGCAGAATTAAAGGCCTCGCGCCAATGTTCGATGAAACTCCCTGACGATACTGTCATCGCAACAAGCAAGCTGGATGAATATCTTCTTCGACACAGGGACGAGGACGACAAATCAGCTTTTCTGGCACTCGCTGGCTACACGCTGGAAAACGCTGATCGTCTCATGAGCGATCTCCGAAAACAGGTGCTACCGCTTGATGCTGAATTCTTCGATCGGACAGATTATGGATCGAAATTTCGAATACGTGGGACATTGACCGGACCGAATGGGCAAGTCTTGCGTGTTGTATCTATCTGGATGAAAGAAGATGCGACAGACGAAACAAAATTTGTTACACTGTTTCCCGATAAATGATGAAGTTTGATCTCTACTCCCGGGTCGCTCTCGCTGAAAACTTGCCGGAGCATCGATTGCGTCGCGGCGACGTGGTGACCGTCGTCGAATATCATGCCGGACGCCCCGGGCAAGAACCTGGGTACAGCCTTGAGGTCTTCAACGCCGTAGGGGAAACGGTTGACGTGGTCACCGTGCGCGAGTCGCAGATCGAGCCGCTCACCGCAGATGAGATGCTCACCGTGCGTTCCCTCGCGACGACGCCTCGTTAAAATAAACCAGAATTTGACCCCGGAAGCGTTCGGGGTTGACTCGCAGTCGTCGCTCATTACTCGTAACGGAGTTTTTTCACAGAAAATCTTACTCATCTAAATCCCATGGCCCACGTTGTGACCGAGAAATGTAACGGATGCAAATTCACCGACTGCGTAGAAGTCTGCCCTGTCGCGTGCTTCTACGAAATGGAAAACCAGGTGGTGATTCACGCCGACGACTGCATCGATTGCATGGCATGCGTGGAGGTTTGCCCCGTCCACGCGATCTACGCCGACGCGGATGTTCCCGCGGAATACACCAAGGACATCGAGTTCAACGCCCTCGAGGCAAACCAAATCAAGGATTCCGGCGCGCCGGCAATCACCGTCCGCAAGGATGCGTTGCCGACCGCGAACGAGCGAAAAAAAGCGCTCGGTTATTAAGTAATCGTACCCCCCATCGGGGACCGTCGGACTTCAGAGAATCTAGGCGCACCATTGTTGTAGAGCGTCTGTGTCAGCCCCGAAAGTTTTCGGGGTCTCAGAAACGCCCTACAGTTCCGGTTCTATTGTCCTCGATTGCTGGTTTTGAGATTTGGTTGTCGCCTCCTGATTCTTGCCCATTCGCGCAAACGGCGAATGTTCAATAACATGAAGACAAAACATAGCGATCATTGCGGGTGTGGTGGTTCGGTTCGAACGCTGGCGGCGTCGGCCGGGATTCAGTTTGGCGATCTCCAGACTGAAGCCTATCGACTGCGTGAGAAGCTCGGGCCCGATCACCAGAAAGCGTATTATGAAATTATTCGCCAACTGGCGCGTGGCGGCGCTGTATCGGAATCAGAACAGCGCACGCTACTAGAATTGGGCAAA
The DNA here is from genome assembly GCA_963753675.1 of uncultured Verrucomicrobiae bacterium. Taxonomy (GTDB): domain Bacteria; phylum Verrucomicrobiota; class Verrucomicrobiia; order Chthoniobacterales; family UBA10450; genus Udaeobacter. The sequence continues at coordinate 305,095 of CAVWCZ010000005.1, forward strand.
CGCGGCTTCGCCGTCGGCTCCGACCGCGAGGCGGAAAAATTCGTCGGTTATGTGCAAGGTCTGCACAAGCGCATGCTAGCCGATCTCAGCGCGAGCCCTGTCGCACTGGCGATCATCGGAGTGACCGCGAACTATGCTGTTCCTTCCAACGTTGGACGCCGCGGACGGGCGTTGGCGAGAGCGTCAAAGCATCCGGTGCGCGATATTCTGCTCGGCGTAGCCGGTGGCGCTTTTGGCGGTCTGAGGATGAGCGGTTGGAATCCAATTGGCGGAGTGGTCGGTGGCGTCGTGGGTGGAGCGATCGCTGCGGTGGAAGCGCTCTGCTGATGAAAACGGTTCTATTCCGATTCAAATGGTAGGGACGACCGCCGGGCCGTCCGCCCGCTGTACTGGCGCGCTCGGCGATCGCGCCCTACCAAACTCGGAGTTCTTTCGAACTCCTCGATTTCAGTTTTAAAACTCCATTTTTCTGGAGTTTGAAAGACAACTTCTCGCACCCGTAATCGCATGCTAAATTTTGGTTATGGAGAAGACGGTTACGAAATTCTCTAGCTTCGAGGGGGCGGAGAGAGCCGACCGCGACTTCTACAAGAGGCTTACTCCCCAGGAGCGTCTGGCAATTCTTCTCGAACTCCTTAACCATGCCCCTGAACACCGACTGGAAAGAGTTTATCGCGTTACTAAACTCCCACGGCGTTGAGTACCTGATCGTCGGAGCTCATAGTCTGGCGTTTCATGCGCGCCCGCGCTTTACCGGCGACCTCGATATCCTCATCCGCCCGACGTCAGAGAATGCAGCGAGAATCATCGCAGTCCTGGATGAATTCGGTTTCGGCAACCTCGGGGTAAGCGCGTCGGACTTCACCACCCCTGAGCAGTTGATTCAACTCGGTCGCGCGCCTAACCGCATCGACCTCTTTACGAGCATCAGTGGCGTCGACACCGACGATGCATTTGCAACGAAAGTGCCAGCGGAGATCGACAATCTTCCCGTCTTTTTCTTAAGCAAAGCCCTCCTCATAGCGAACAAGCGAGCCGTCGGTCGTCCGCAAGACATGGCCGACTTAACCGAGCTCGAATAGCAACCTCAACGTAAGCGAGGCGCAATCGAGCGTTCGATCAAAAATCAACTGCTGCAACCCAGAAAATACATTTTCCTACCTTCCTGATTTCCTGATTCAAATGTTCTTGCCTTCGGGATTTGAAAATCTCTTTCCTCGGTTGAAATTCAGTCGCTGCCCACGCTCCTTCGCTGCTACCCTCGCAGTTTTACCTTCTATCTCGGAAATCCTTTTCCTCGGTTCCTGTTTTCCTGATTAATATCTTCTTCATGGCCGAAACACATTCAGGCGGATGTTGCTGTGGAGCGATAGAGATCGAAGTGCGCGGCGATCCAGTGGAAATGGGCTACTGCCATTGCGAAAACTGCAGGCGTTATTCTGCCGCGCCGGTGAGCGCGTTCACATTATGGAAATGGGAAGACGTGACCCTCATCAAAGGCGCCGAGTTCCTGGGGCGATACAAGAGCAGCGACTTTAGCGACCGACGTTATTGCACGAAGTGCGGCAGCCACATCTCCGTCGATCATCCAACACTCCGTTTGATCGATGTCCGAATTGGCGCTCTCCGGGATTTTCCGTTCAAACCAAAAGTGCACCTCAATTACGCAGAAACCGTTCTGCCAATACGAGACGGATTGCTCAAACTCAAAGATTTCCCAGCTGAAATCGGTGGCTCCGGCGAAACGCTGCCCGAATAGTCGTGGTTAGCGTTCGGTCAAATCTTGAAAGCAAAACAGCCGAGCCCTTGCGAGCCCGGCTGTTTATTAATTGTTGTTTCGATTCGGCTCAGCTCCGAAATCCTTCGGGGTTTCGACCGAGGCGGTCTAAATATCCATGCTGCGCATTCCGCCAGGTGGCATTGGAGGAGCTTTTCCTTTTCAGGAATCTCGGTGAGCGGGGAGGCCCGCGATGGACGCTGCATTTTGCACGCGCTGAATCTTCGCGCCTAACGAGTCTCGGCTGGCGTTTGCCACGTTTCGGCAACACGGCGAAATGACGGCTCGTGCTCCGGCCAGTCATGAAGTATCGCGGGATCGAAGTCAGCACCTGACGGCCATACCAGCGTTCCCACTTCAGGGTCAACTTTCACCCGGGCGAATTCATCCGGATCGCGCAGCGGTCCATAAAGTTCCCCAAAAAGCACTCGCTCAAAGTTCACAGTGCGCGAAAGCCCGTCGTCGAAGGTGATCCGCAAAGCGTGCGGGCCGACCTGCTCGAAAGATTCGACGCGGTATATTGGATGCATCTCGAATATTTTAGCTCAAAGGCTGGATGGGTGCAGGTTTTTTCCCATCTCGTAGCAACGCCCAATCCGAAAGTAGCTCCTCCTCGTGAAGCTCGGCCCATGCTTCGACTAGCCGCTGCTGTCGCTGAGGCAGCGAACCGGCAATCAATTCGACCGGCTCCACGCTAAAGATAGCCACATGCTCCTGATAATAGGCATGAAAGTGCGGCACATGATGCCGCTCTGTTGGTTCGGAGAACATTCGGATGATGATTCCGTAGAAGCGCGATAATTCTGGCATCTGATAGTCGATCCTGGTGTCAACAGACGAATAACGCCAGCCTCAGCTGAAAAGTAAAACAGCCGAGCCCTTGCGAGCCCGGCTGTTTGTTAATTGTTGTTTCGATTTCGGGTTAGTAATCCATGCCGCCCATGCCGCCTGGAGGCATTGGAGGAGTTTTTTCCTTTTCAGGAATCTCGGTGACCAATGCTTCGGTGGTGAGCAACAGGCCCGCGATTGACGCTGCGTTTTGCAGCGCGCTGCGCGTGACCTTGGTTGGATCGACGATGCCGGCCTTCACCAGGTCGGTGTATTCGCCGGTGGCAACGTCGTAGCCTTCGTTGCCTTTGCGTTTCTTGACTTCCTCGACAACGAGCGCGCCTTCCGCGCCTCCGTTATCGGCAAGTTGACGCGTCGGTTCCTCAATGGCGCGACGCACAATTTGCACGCCGATCTTCTCGTCGCGTTCGAGGCCTTTGATGTTTTCGAGCGCTTTCTGCGCACGCAGTAATGCGACACCGCCACCTGGGACGATGCCTTCCTCGACCGCTGCACGCGTGGCGTGCAACGCGTCTTCAACGCGCGCTTTCTTCTCTTTCATCTCGGTCTCGGTCGCAGCGCCGACGTTGATGACTGCAACGCCTCCGGCGAGTTTCGCCAACCGCTCCTGCAGTTTCTCGCGATCGTAATCGCTGGTCGTCTCATCGATCTGACGACGGATCTGTGCGACGCGGCCCTGGATGTCCTGGTTTTTGCCTGAACCCTCCACAATCGTTGTGTTTTCCTTATCAACGGTGACCCGCTTCGCTTTGCCGAGATCTTCGATCTTGATGTTCTCAAGCTTAATACCGAGGTCTTCGCTGATCAGTCTGCCGCCGGTCAGCACCGCGATGTCTTCCAGCATCGCCTTCCGACGATCGCCGAAGCCCGGAGCTTTCACCGCGCACACCTGCAACGTGCCGCGCAATTTGTTCACGACCAAAGTTGCGAGTGCTTCGCCTTCCACATCCTCGGAAATAATGAGGAGCGGACGGCCGGCTTTCGCGACTTTCTCCAGCAACGGAAGGAGGTCCTTCAGGCTCGAGATTTTCTTCTCGTAAATGAGGATGTACGCGTTCTCGAGAACGGCTTCCATCGCTTCTGCGTTGGTCACGAAGTAGGGCGACAAATAACCTTTGTCGAACTGCATTCCCTCGACCACTTCCAGCGTGGTCTCGATCGATTTCGCTTCCTCGACGGTGATGGTGCCGTCCTTGCCAACTTTGTCCATCGCATCGGCAATGATCTCGCCGATGGTTTTGTCCCAGTTAGCCGAAACGGTCGCCACTTGCGCGATCTCAGTGCGATCGCTGACTTTCTTGGAGAGCTTCTTCAGCTCTTCGACGATTGCATCGACACCTTTCATGATGCCGCGCTGCAACGAAGTCGGGTTCGCACCGGCGGTGACGTTACGCAGACCTTCGCGGTAAATTGATTCCGCGAGAATGGTCGCCGTAGTGGTGCCGTCGCCCGCGACGTCCGAAGTCTTGGACGCGACTTCGCGGACCAGCTGTGCCCCCATATTTTCATACGGATCTTCCAGCTCGATCTCTTTCGCGACCGTCACACCGTCCTTGGTGATCGTGGGGCTGCCGAATTTCTTGTCGAGAATGACGTTGCGGCCGGACGGGCCGAGTGTGGCCTTGACGGCCCTCGACAGTTTCTCGACACCGCGCAGCAAGGTGTGCCGCGCGTTTTCATCGAATTGTAATTGTTTAGCTGCCATAATTTAAGTTGATAGTTCCTGGTTGATTGTTGATCGACGGGCTTAGCCGATGATGCCGAGGATGTCGTCCTCGCGCATGATCAGATAATTTTCGTCCTCGATTTTGATTTCGGTGCCGCCGTATTTCGAGATCAGCACTTTGTCGCCCTTCTTCACGGTGAAATCGACTTTCTTTCCGTTGTCATCGATTTTGCCGGTGCCTAAAGCGACTACTTTCCCCTCTTGTGGTTTTTCCTTGGCGGTATCGGGGATAATGATCCCGCCTTTTTTCACTTCCTGCTCCTCGAGCGGCTGCACCAGCACCCGATCTCCGAGCGGTCTTACGTTAACTGCTGCCATAGGTTTTTCGTTACTCCTTGTTGGTTTTTTGGTTAAGCCGGCAACCCCGAAACTCTCCGGGGCCGCCGGCAAATTATTGCTACGAAGAAGCGTCTGACACAGACGCCCTACAATCCTTGTCTACCCGATTCACGATTCTCGAATCACGATTCACGGATTATTTTTTCTTGTTCTCATCGACGACTTCGAACTCTGCATCGACGACGTCGCCCTGCTTGCCTGCGCCTTCTTCGGCGCCACCGCCTGGTTGTGTCTCGGGTCCGGGTTGTGGACCTGGACGCGGACCAGCTTGCGCTGATGCCTGCTTGTAAAGCTCGGCGCTGATGTCCTGGAATTTACTCTGCAGATCGTCGTATGCGCGCTTGATCGCGTCGGTGTCGTTGCGATTGATGGCATCGCGCACCGCGGCAATGGCGTCTTCGACCAGTTTTTTCTTGTCGCCCGAGATCTTGTCGCCGAGTTCCTTGAGCTGCTTCTCGGATTGATACGCCAGCATGTCGGCGTTGTTCTTGATCTCGATCGCTTCCTTCGCCTTCTTGTCCTCTTCGGCGTGCGATTCGGCTTCACGCTGCATCCGTTCGACTTCGTCCTTGTTCAAGCCGCTCGAACCGGTGATGGAGATTTTCTGTTCTCTGCCGGTACCGAGGTCTTTGGCGCTGACGTTGAGGATTCCGTTCGCGTCGATGTCAAAAGTGACCTCGATCTGCGGAACGCCGCGCGGGGCCGGTGGAATTCCATCGAGATGGAACACGCCCAGCTGCTTGTTATCGCGCGACAACGGCCGCTCGCCCTGCAGCACTTTAATTTCCACGCCCGGCTGATTGTCGCTGTAAGTGGAAAAGATCTGCGACTTGCGAGTCGGAATGGTGGTGTTCCGCGGGATCATCGGCGTAGCCACGCCGCCGGCTGTTTCTATCGACAGCGTAAGCGGTGTGACATCGAGAAGCAGCACATCTTTGACGTCACCCTTGAGGACGCCTCCCTGAATGCCGGCGCCAATCGCCACCACTTCGTCAGGGTTTACTCCCTTGTGAGGTTCCTTGCCGATAAGATCGCGTGCGACCTGCTGCACTTTGGGCATGCGCGTCATACCTCCTACCAGCACGAGCTCGTTGACATCGCGTTCGCTCACTTGTGCGTCTTTCAAGCACGCTTTGACCGGCGGAACGGTGCGCTGGACTAAATCATCGCAAAGCTGTTCCATCTTCGAGCGAGTCAGTTTCTTCTGGATGTGTTTCGGCCCGCTCGCGTCCGCCGTGATGAACGGCAAATTGATTTCGTATTCCTGCGTAGACGAAAGCGCGATCTTGGCTTTTTCGGCTTCCTCTTTAATTCGCTGAATCGCGTCGGGCTGCTTGCTTAGATCAATGCCGGTGTCTTTTTTGAATTCCTGCACGATCCAATCCATGATCCGCGCGTCCCAGTCGTCGCCGCCAAGGTGGGTATCGCCATTCGTGGCTTTCACTTCAAACACGCCATCGCCGATTTCGAGCACGGAAATGTCGAATGTGCCGCCGCCCAGGTCGTACACTGCGATCTTCTCATCTTTCTTCTTGTCCAGACCGTAAGCGAGTGACGCTGCAGTCGGCTCATTGATGATGCGCAAAACTTCGAGCCCGGCGATTTTGCCTGCGTCTTTGGTGGCGTTGCGCTGCGAGTCGTTGAAATATGCCGGCACAGTGATTACGGCTTGAGTGATTTTTTCACCAAGCTTCGCTTCCGCATCGGCTTTCAGTTTCGACAAAATCATCGCCGAAATTTCCGGCGGCGAAAACGTTTTGAGCTGCCCGTTCACGTCGACCTGCACATGAGCGTCACCGTTGGCTGCTTTCACGATCTTGTACGGAACACGTTTCTGTTCCTCGAACACCTCGTCGAACTTGCGACCCATGAACCGCTTGATCGAAGAGATCGTGTTCTGTGGATTCGTGATAGCCTGACGTTTCGCGGCCTGGCCGACCAACCGCTCACCGCTTTTTGTAAATGCCACCACCGAAGGCGTAGTGCGCGCGCCTTCGCTGTTCTCCAAAACTACCGGGTCGCCACCCTCCATCACGGCCATGCAGGAGTTGGTGGTGCCTAAATCGATACCTAAAACTTTTGCCATAAATTGAAAATTCCTTTCTCCTAAAGTCTCTTCGCCGAGTGCAAAACTCGCCTGCGAGACACTACTCCACGTCGATGTCTAGCAGGCGATGGGCCAAGCGTCCCCGTTCGTCGTAAGTCGCTGTCTGCGAAGGGCTAAGTAGAATCCACGTATCGAGCCAACTTCATGGAGTCGAGACAGTTCGGCTCGACTTTGGTCTGGGAATTAGTGGTAATCGTGCCAACGCGGCGCTATCCCTTCCTCAAATCCAACAACCGTAGTGGCGTCAGCAAATTTTGTATCGGAGATTATTTGAGCAAGGTGAACGCCTGCATGTACGAGCCATCTGCATTCCGCGTGCTGGTAAGTTGGCCACGCGCGCCGAGGTATTTGCCGGTGCCACCCAATATCGGACGGACGACAGGCTGTCCTGCAGCGAACTCACCTTCCTGCGGTGAATAATCAGTAATGCCAAAAACAACGATCTGATCCTTATGATCACCAAAGCTAAAAAACAGAAGTGTTGCTCGGTTCTCGACATCTGGTTTGGCGTCAGTCGCGAGCTTGACCAGCGTCTTTGAGCCGAATACTTCACCAGTTACCTCGCCGCCGGGGCCGGAGCGCAGCGGCGCAAAGAAATGGTACACGTCGCCGGGGCTGTTCCCCGGCTGACCGAGGTCAAGCAGACTCATCTTCGGTGCGTCCTCATAAACAGTGAAGGTTTCGGTGGAGGGATTCGAGCACCGCGCACCACATGCTGCAATCAAAACTGAAGTGGACAATGTGACCAATGCCATCAGCCCTCGTTGAACAATCGAATTCATCTTAAACCCCTTCCTAAAATCAGATTTTCTGAGTGCGTTCGCACTCACACATTGATTCGAAACCTTTCCAGGCATCACGCCTCTGGCAATCACAAAATTCCTGACAACAACAAATTCTGTTTCGCGAATGCGCGCGCCACGATAAAATTTCGAGCGTGCGACAATATCACGATCTGCTTCAGCTTGTTCTCGAGAAAGGCCGTGCACGCACGGATCGCACAGGAATCGGAACGTTAGCAGTCTTCGGCGCCCAGACGCGATTTGATTTGCGCGAAAACGGGCCCGGGTTCCCGCTGCTCACGACGAAAAAGCTGCACATCAAATCCATCATTTACGAATTGCTCTGGTTTTTGCGCGGCGACACTAATATTCGCTATCTCAAGGAACACGGGGTGACCATATGGAACGAGTGGGCCGACGAAAATGGCGAGCTCGGCCGCGTATATGGCGCACAATGGCGGGATTGGCGCGGCGGAAACGGCGTGCGCGTAGATCAAATCGATAACCTGATTGCACAAATCAAATCCAATCCGCAAAGCCGGCGACTGATTGTAAGCGCATGGAACCCGGCCGAGGTCGATCAGATGGCGCTGCCGCCGTGTCACCTTCTGTTTCAGTTACACGTGTCCGCCGCGGCGGATTCGTCCGGTGGCGAACAGAGAGGCGAATTAAGTTGCCAGTTGTACCAACGCAGCTGCGATCTTTTCCTGGGTGTACCGTTCAACATCGCGTCGTACTCGCTCCTCACGATGATGATGGCGCAAGTCGTCGGTCTCAAGCCTGGCGATTTTGTCCACACCTTTGGCGATCTCCATCTGTATAACAACCATCTCGATCAGGCACGGGAACAACTTTCCCGGGACTTTCGGCCTTTGCCGCGGATGAAACTGAACCCGGCGGTCAAAAACATTTACGACTTCAAGTTCGAAGACTTCGAACTTGTCGGCTACGATCCACATCCGTCAATCAAAGCGCCAATCGCGGTGTAAAGATGCGACTTTAGCCGGCGGCACGGGTTTAAAAGCAGTGTGAGGGTTGCCTTCGGGGTAGCGATATTCTTTTTTGCATCGGCGTTGTTGCGTGCAGAAACTTCAGTCGAGATCGATCTGCAGGAACAGATGGCGTATCTCCTGGAGAATGGACGTCCCGTTCTGGCGTCGCCGATCTCGAGCGGGCGTTACGGACATCTGACGAAGACCGGTTCATTCCAGGTCATTGAGAAAGAGCACGCCCATTACTCGAGTCAGTACGGGAAGATCGTTGACGCCCGCGGAAATACTGTTGTAGCCGACGCAGACGCAGACATGCAGGTCCCACGCGGCGGAAAGTTTGTCGCTGCGCCAATGCCATACTTCATGCGATTCAACGGCGCAGATGGAATGCACGCCGGTTATTTGCCGGGTTATCCTGCCTCGCACGGATGCGTACGTATGCCCGAAAGATACGCCATTGCGTTTTATAATGCCGTTCAAGTCGGAACCCCGGTCACGGTGTTCGGGAGGACGCCAGTGAACCGCTATTACTCACGTCAACAGCAACCGGCGCGGCGCTCGCGATTCGGTCCACCAACCGGTCCGCGGTTCCCGCCACCCCCACCGGGTCTCTGGTGGCGATAAATCGGCCCGCGAGCCTGTAGCGTGCGCTGTCCTCAGCGCATTGCGATCCGCTGAGACAGCCCCGGAAACTTTTCGGGACCTACGGACGATGCAGTTCCGATGCTTTTGTATCGGTGCTGGCTGTCTTGGGCCCGTTCGAAAGATCAACGAGGTCGGCCAGGATATTAAGCGCTTCATCGCGCTCGGCGTCGACCAAGGGGTCCTTGCCGCCATCATCCCCGGGGACGCCGTCGATTAGATCAGAATCAGAGGAATCTGCATCCAGTTTGGACGCTGCCCCGTTCTTTTTGGCTTCAGCCAGTTTCCCGGGATACATGATCAATTGTAGATTTGGCTTATCGACCGTGTCGAGGGTCACGCGATAGATTCGCGGCTCTTCTTCATTCCGGGCCAGGCGCTCTTTAGAACGCGTTTCCTTGCGCGCCTTCTCGTCCGCAAGCTCCTTCTTCCGCAGATCTTCGTTCAGCGAAATCTGGTTTTCATCGATCTTATGACGCAAGCGGTCTATATCCTCCATGACGTAATGAAATTCAGGATCGCCCTTCACGCGTTCTTCCGAACGGCGCCGAAGCTGATCGATGAACAGGGAATGGTTGTCCGACCATTTCGTGAATTTCGCTTTGGCGACTTCGTCGTACGGCAACGCGTTTTTGAGAGCTCCTTCCCCGAACTCAGGAAGATCGCTAATGCTGGGCAGGAGAATGTCGGATGTCACGCCGTGAAGCTGGGTGGAGCCGCCGGCCACGCGATAGAATTTTTGGATTGTTAATTTCAACGCACCGTCGTCATCGGAACGACTGCCCAATAGCGAAGCAAACCGGCCGATCGGCAAAATTGTCTGCACGGTGCCTTTGCCGAATGTGTTCTTGTCCCCGACGATCACCGCCCGTCCATAATCCTGAAGCGCAGCGGCGAAAATTTCGCTGGCCGACGCGCTTTGCCTGCTGGTCAGCACAATCAGAGGCCCGGAGTACGCAATCCCTGAATCTGGATCTGACGACACTCTGATAGTTCCGCTGGAATCTTTCGTCTGAACGATCGGCCCTGACTTTAAGAACAGACCGGTAAGCGAGAGCGCTTCTTCGAGCGATCCGCCGCCGTTCTTGCGCAAATCGACAACCAACCCGGCGATGTTCTCTTTCTTCAGCCGCTTGAGCAATGCCAGCACATCGCGTGTAGTGCTCTTCTGGTGCTTGTCCATGTCTGCATAGAAAGAGGGCAATGTGAGCCAGCCGAGTTTTATCGGGTCGCCGTTCTCGTCCTTTTTGATGATGATATCGGCGCGCGCTTCCTGATCCTTCAGCTTAATTTCATCCCGCACCAACTCGATATTCTTTCGGCGCGAGGCATCGGTGGCGTCGGAGGGAATCACAAGCAAGCGAACACGCGTGCCTTTCTTTCCCCTGATCATTTCAACGACTTTATCGAGTCGCATCTCGCGAACGTCGACATAATCGGCATGACCCTGCGCCACAGCAGCGATTCGATCGCCTACCTTCAATTTGCCGTCGGTTTGCGCTGGTCCGCCGGGCACCAAACTCTCAATCTTCGCGTACCCATCTTCGGAGCGAAGCATGGCGCCGATCCCGACGAGCGAGAGACCCATGTTAATGCTGAAATTTTTCATGTCCGCTTTGCTCAGGTATTCCGAGTGCGGATCATACGCCTGGGCGAGCGCGTCCAGATAAAGCTTCATCTGCTCGTCCTTGTCCTGCTCATGAACATTGCGATCCAAACGGTCATAGCGGCGAGAAACCACTTGCTCCGGAGCGTCGATTGGATGTTCGCTCAGATGCTCCTGGAGCAACTCGTTTGTAACGCGGCCCTTCCAGAGCTGGTCGGCTTCGGCCTCGTTCTTGGGCCATGGAGCCTTTTGACGGCTTAGCTCGACAGTCGCGTTGCTTTTGAAGTCGATCGGCTTTTTCAACAGCTCTTTTATCTTCGCCACCCGTTCGTCAACGCGTTTTGTATACAGCGCGTAAATCTCGTAGGCGGGCTTCAGTGTGCCCAGAAGAATGTCCCCAGCCATCTCGTTGCCATATTTGGTAGTGACCGCGTCGACATCTTCCTGCGTAAAGAAAAGATGACTGAAATCGAGCATCTCCAGATAGGTCTGCAGGAATTTTTTGGAAATCTCCTCATTGAGCTTTTGCCGCGTATAATGGCCTTCTTCGAGCAGCCGGCCGACGGACATGGCCACCGTTTCTCTCGAGCTCGCCGGTGCCGGGGGAGCCGCAAGTGCGGCTGTGAAAAGGATGGTGCAAAGGGCCAGTGACCGTCGCAAAGATGATCTCATTGATAAAAAAGTGGTTTGAGATATTCGCAGAATCCGGCCCGAAGCGCAAGACGACGAGAGAAAATCTGCATTGTTGGGTAGACATAGACAATCGACAGCCCTGAATATTCAAAGGAGGGCTATGTTCCCCGTTAAAATCGTTGAAGCGTTAAGCGCTAAACCGATGGATTGTTGAAGTGTCAATCCGATGTAACGATTCAACGTGGCAAAGCCAAAAACATTTTGTGGCGGCATTTTTGAGACCAATTGCTATCTATTTGAAGCACCGGACGGATGGATTCTCTTCGACGCCCCTGAGGGCGCCTGCGAATGGGCGCGCTCGATCGACATTCATCCAAAGCTTTTGCTGCTGACACACGGGCACGTCGATCACGTTCAGGACGTTGCGAAGGTTAAACGCCAGTTCGGCTGCCAAATCGGGTGTCACCCCCTCACCGCGCCGATGATTTCTGATCGCGATTTCTTTCGCAATTTCGGATTTGCTCTCGAAATCGAGCCCGTAGAACCTGATTTTCTCATCGAAGAAACGCCAGGGCGGAACTTTCTCGGCACGGACTTCCGGGTTCTGGAAGTGCCCGGCCATTGTCCAGGCAGTCTCTGTTTTTTTTCCTCCAAGGACCGTTTGCTCATCGGTGGCGACGTTCTTTTCGCCGGCAGCATCGGCCGCGGCGATTTGCCCGGCGGAAACATCAATCTGCTAATCGACGGGATCAGGGAAAAAATATTCCCGCTCGGCGACGCTGTGACGGTGCTCTCCGGCCATGGACCGCCGACAACGATCGGACAGGAACGCCTGAGCAATCCATTTTTGCGACACGGCGAGCAGAGTTGACCGCTGCGCTGAGGACAGCGCACGCTACAGACGCCATTTGCGAGAGCGGACTTGTCCGTCGTAGGTTGCCTGTGGCGACCGGATCACCACGGAATTTCCTTGCGATCACGCAAGAATTTTCCGGTGAGGTTCTGCGGTGCACTCGTGGCAAGCCACACTATTGTGTCCGCGCCTTCTTCCACTGAACGGCTCGCGTTTTCTCCTCCCATCTCGGTCCGAACCCAGCCGGGACAGACCGAATTCACCGCAACTTTCGGCAATGCCGTCGTCAGCTGCGATGTAACTCCGTTGAGCGCAGTTTTGGAAATGCAGTACGCCGGCGCCCAGCCGTCTGCGCCGCCCGTCAATTGTCCGCCGCCGCTGGAAACATTGATTACCCGCGGAGTTTTGCTTTTCGCGAGAAATGGCGCAAAGGCGCGCGTCACTCGTAAGGCGCCGAGTGTATTTGTCTCCAAGGTCTTACGTAGTAGTTCGTCGCTGATTTTCAAAATCGAATCATCGCCATCGACGATGATCCCCGCATTGTTCACCAGGATGTCGAGATGATTTGAAATCTTCGAGAACTCATGCGCTGCCGCTGTAACGCTGGCGCCTTCGGAGACGTCGATTTCTAGAAATGCCGTCTTGCCGCCCTTCTTCGCCATTTCGGCCGCTGCTTTGCGACCGGCTTTTGCATTTCGCGCGCCGACGAAAACATGAAACCCCTTTTCCGCGAGCTGTTGTGCTACTTCCCGTCCGATGCCCTTGTTTGCTCCAGTAATAAATGCCGTTTTCACATTTTATTCATCGAGCGATTCCGCATCATCGGTTTTCAAGAAATCCTTCAGCAAGGGCTGCGGATTGGACGGCAATTCTTCAACTTTGTTGAGCTGTTTCGTGATGGCACGCGAGCGCACGGCGACCTTATCCATGTCCGTCGAGGCTTGATCGAGCTTATCTTTCACTTTCGTTAAGGCGTCCCCGAATTTTCCGAACTCAGTCTTTACTGCCGCGAGCAGGTTCCAGACTTCGCTGGACCGTTGTTGGATCGCGAGGGTACGAAAACCCATCTGCAGACTATTGAGCAACGCCGCCAGCGTCGTGGGCCCGGCAAAAATAACGCGACACTCCCGTTGCACTTGCTCGACCAAACCCACTCTTCGGATCGCTTCCGCGTAAAGGCCTTCGGTCGGGAGAAACATCAGTGCGAAGTCCGTCGTCTTCGGAGGATTGATGTATTTCTGACAGATGTCTTTGGCTGATTTTCTCAACTGAGTTTCGAGACTTTTTGTGGCTCCCTCCACAAGATTAAGATCGCCTTTCTCCTGCGCTGCGATCAGCCGCTGGTAATCTTCGGTGGGAAACTTGGCGTCAATCGGGAGCCACACCGGCGCACCATCCTGGTTGCCGGGAAGTTTGATTGCGAATTCCACGTTTTCGTTGCTTTCATCACGAGTCCGGACGTTGCGTGCAAACTGCTCCGGCGTGAGCACCTGTTCGAGTAATGCGCCCAACTGTACTTCGCCCCACCCACCGCGAGTTTTCACGTTCGCAAGAACTTTTTGCAGCCCACCGACGTCGCTCGCCAACTGCCGCATGGCACCAAGGCCTTGATGCACTTGTTCAAGCCGTTCACTAACCAGCTTGAAAGATTCACCTAACCGCTTCTCGAGCGTGCCCTGCAACTTTTCGTCGACGGTCGCGCGCATCTTATCGATCTGCTTTGCGTTGTCGTCCTGTAGTTGCCGCAGTCGAACATCCACAATCGATCTGACGCCTTCCAACGATCTTGCTAATTCTTCTCGCTGGTTCTTCGCCGCCGCGCCGGCTTCCTCGCGATTGCGCGAAAATTCGTCGCGCAAGCTACGATCGACCATCTCGAGGCGTTCGACCAGCTCAGCCGTCGCACCGTCGTCCTTTCTGCGGCTTGCGAGCAGAACGATCATTGCAGCCGCGAATCCCCCGCCGATCAATCCAATCACCAGATAAAGCAGCGGACTCATAATCGATGGCTAAGATTCCGCGACTTCGCTCGGAATGACAAGGCGGCGACGCGCAGCGCCTATTTTTCAAACAGCAGCTCGCCCGCGCGGCTGGTCGCTTTGACCACAGCCTTGATGAGCGTAACACGAAGCTTGCCTTCCTCGAGCTCAAGGATGCCGTCGATTGTGCAACCAGCCGGGGTAGTGACAGCATCCTTAAGCAGCGCCGGATGATCGCCCGTTTCCAGCACAACACTAGCCGCGCCCTTCATCGTCTGCGCGGCGAGAAGAGTGGCTACATCGCGCGGCAAGCCGACTTTCACGCCGGCTTCGGCCAACGATTCAAGAATAATGTATGCAAATGCAGGACCGCTCGCCGAGAGACCCGTCACCGCGTCCATGTGCTTTTGATCCAGCACAATCGTTCGGCCCACGGCGTCGAACATGGTGCGAGCAATTTCGAGATGCTCGGGGTTTGCATGAGTTCCAGCACAGATCGCAGTCATCCCGCAACCGACAGATGCGGGTGTGTTAGGCATCGCTCGGACGACTGCCACTTCGTCGCGCTTGCCACCAGCGGCCCAGGCGAGTTGCTGCTCGACGAAAGCCGTCGGCACAGAAGCTGCAACGGACACGAGGAGCGTCTCGGTGCTAATTTCGGGAGCGATCTCCTGCAACACTTCAGCCACCGTTTGGGGTTTGACTGTCAGCAGAATAATGTTCGCGCCTTTGACCGCCTGGCGATTGTCGGTTGTTACGGCAATGCCCAGTTCCTTCGCAAGCGCG
This sequence comes from uncultured Verrucomicrobiae bacterium, assembly GCA_963753675.1. Lineage (GTDB taxonomy): Bacteria > Verrucomicrobiota > Verrucomicrobiia > Chthoniobacterales > UBA10450 > Udaeobacter. Next base: position 320,166 of record CAVWCZ010000005.1, read on the forward strand.
GTTGCTCTCTCAGTATGTTTCACGGTCGCAGTGACTGAACCGGACACAAAAAGCCCCTGCTTCAAATACGAGCGCAGCAGGATACCACCCAACTTGCCAGCGCCGAGCACCGCGAGTTTCTTGTCGGAGAGGTTGAGGGACACGCTGAGAGAGTAGCACACACGTCTCGCTGGTGACTCGAGAAACTCGCAAGCTCGCCACGGGACGAGTCCGTGTCGCCGCGGCGACCGGACCAGAGGCTCGCGCTACTTAAAATCGCACCTTCACGCCGCCGTATGCCGCCAGACCCAGTGCGGGGAAGCCGAACACCTCCGCGTAATGTTCGTTCGTCAGATTGTCGACGCGGCCGAAGACCGAAAGGTGCGGGTTTACCTGGTATTCAGCTGCGATGTTTACGAACGAATAGTCTTCAATGTCGAAATTCGGACCGCCGAAATTTAGCTCCTCGCGCGCATTCACGAACTTTGCTTCAACGACCGTTCGCAATTTTTTCCACCAAAGATAAGAGGCTGAAACGTAAATTTCGTTCCGCGGCCGGCGCGGCAGACGCGCACCTTGCAACTGTGAAACGTCTTTCGAAGAAGTTTTTTCCGCGTCGAGATAAGTATAGGCGGCGGTGAAAACAAGCTCGGGAATTGGTTGCGCGCGCAACTCCGCTTCCAATCCTTGCGTCTCTGCGGCCCCCAAATTGAGCGTTTGGAAAAGACCGTTGAAGCCGATCACGTTTGAAAGATCATTGTGAAAATAAGTCAGTCCCGAACTGACGCGACCATTCCAGAGTTCCTGCCTGATTCCGACGTCCCATCCCAGATCGCGTTCCGGCTTCAGTCCGAAGTTGTTCCCGAAAATTTTATCCTGACTACTCGGCGGACTAAATCCGGTCCCGACGCTGGAATGTAATATCGTGTTCGTCTTCGCGATCTTGTAGCTGCCGGCGAAGCGATACGTCCAGACGCCGCCAAACTGATTGAAATGATCAAAACGTCCGCCGGCCACGAAGATCAAATTTTCGACTGGCGTGAAAGTAGTCTGCACAAATCCTGCGATCTCCTCGGTGAGATCGCTCACGAATGTGGGACCAAACAGTACAAATGGACGTTCCTGGCCTGCATCGACGCGGCTGTAGTAAAATCCCGAGGTCAACCTAAGCCACGACGTTGGGCGCAAATTGTTCTGATAATCAATCTGCGTCCTTTCAAACAGCGCGCGGGTGGAGCCGACAAAGCCATCCTCGTTCGGATCGTTTACCTGCCGCTCGTGGTCGTAACTGAAAATGAATTTGTGATCCCACCACTCCGTCGGCTTCCAATCAATGTGCGGTCCAATCAGCCAGCGTTCAGTGAGGAAATGGTCGATCGGGCGCGGATCAAAAATCGTGTTCGGATTTCCCGTATCGCTTACCGAATAGGTGAACAAACTGCCGATGCGCAACTGGTCGCTCGCCACGGCGGAGCCTGTCCCAGGCGAAGAGGGGTTGGGCGACCAGCCAACGTCGGTAATCGCAGCGGTGTTGCGGTAATTGTTATTGGGCCGCGCATTGTCCGTATCCAGACGGCTTGCGCCGACTGAATAATCGAAACCGTCGACTTTACCGTCGCTCTGGCCCCATTCGCGAAAGGTGTCGGTACGATCCGCCCTCGGCGGCCAGCATGACATTCGGCGTTCCTGAACCTTGCTTGGTAAAAATTTGAATAACGCCCGCCAGCGCGCGCGGCCCGTAGATCGTGCTCTGCGGTCCGCGCACAACCTCGATCCTGTCGATATCGTCCGTTGTGACATCGGCGAAGTTGAACGCACCTTGCAAACCCTGGTTGATCGGGATGCCATCCAACAGGACTTGGGTGTGTTCACTGCGGAGTCCGCGAATGAAAACGGATGTCAATTGACCGGCGGTGCCAGTTTGCACAACGGATAATCCCGGAGATTCGCGGAGCGCGTCGGCAACGCGTTGGATCTGTTTTTGTTCGATATCCTGTGAAGTGATTACGCTCACGCTGGCAGGCGATTGATCGAGCGGAATATCAAAACGCGTCGCCGAAACAACGACTGACTCCACCTCGGCTTCGCCCGGCGAAGGTGAAGGAGTCGGTGTCGAGTCCTGTCCGACGCAAGCGAGCGGAAGAATGATGAGCAACGCGGCGAATCGAATTGGGGAGCGCGCGCGGATCGCGTGCTGGCGAGCGCGTCGCGCGATCGCGGACTTTTCGTGCGCAATGCGATTTGGAAAGATTCTCGCTTTAGGAGAAGACTGTTTCGGCGCGACGCCGAAACCAACACGCGGGACGTGTGTGCTTCCCGGAAAACAAAGCCAGACTGGACAATTTTGCATACAATTTACCTCCAACTCCGAGAGTCGGACTTGTATGGCCGAGGCCGCATCGCCCAGCTCTCATTCTTCTTTTGGCGAAGAAGTTTTTTCGCGCATGGGTTTTTGTAGGTGCGTTTGTGTCAAACGCCGGGCGGCTGACACAGCCGCCCCCAAAACACGAATGAGGTGAACCGGACAAATATTCTGGCTCCTGGCTTATGATGCCTGTGCGGCACCGCACCTTCTTCCCGCCTTCACCCCCGAAACTTTTCGGGGATTGGCCCAGTGGGAAGTTGTATCCAGTTACAGCAGCGCAACTGCTCCCGATTCTCACGGGATTTCTTGCGCCGATCCACTTTTCTTAAGCTCGCAAAGAACTGGGACGAGCAGTAGCGGCTTGCGCTTAGACGGTCAAGATTATTTAATCACCCATCTGCTTGTCATGTCGAGCGAAGTCGAGACATCCCGCGAAGTTACTTTTAGGCTGTGCCTCGGGATTCTTCGACTTCGCTCAGAATGACAAAAAGCACAACGGTGTAAGACTTATCCAACAATGGCTTCATCCAGTTCCAGATTCATCATCACCGGAGGCGCCGGCTTTATCGGTTCCAATCTCACGCTGGCGCTGCAGGAAAAATTTCCGGATGAGCATCTCACGGTCATCGATGATTTTCGCTCCGGCGATTTTAAGAATCTCACCGGTTATCGCGGAGATTTCGTGGCGGAAAATCTGGCGAACCTCGATTGGCGGGAAAAATTCGGCGATCCGGCAACTGCCGGATTCGACGCAATTTTTCATCTCGCATCGATTACTGACACGACTTTGCACGACCAATTCGTTCAGGTGCACGACAACGTGGAAAGTTTCAGACGCCTTCTGAATTTTGCGCGGCCGACGCGGACACGAGTGATCTACGCCTCTTCTGCAGCAACTTACGGCCCGGCGATTGAAGCAAGCGTGGAATCAAACGGAGCCGCGCCGGCAAATGTTTACGCCTTTTCCAAGGTGATCATGGACAATATCGCCAGACGTGCCGCGGCCGAGGCGCCGGACTGGATCATCATCGGGTTGCGCTATTTCAACGTTTACGGACCGCGCGAAGCGCACAAGGGCGTACCGGCGAGCATGATTTATCATCTCGCGCAGCAAATGAACGCTGGTCAGCGGCCGCGCATCTTCAAGCACGGCGAGCAGAAGCGCGATTTCGTTTACGTTAAAGACATTGTCGAGGGAACCATGCGCGCGCTCGAAACGCAGACGAGCGGAATTTACAACGTTGGCTCAGGCCACGCGCGCTCGTTTAACGAGCTCGTCGATGTTCTAAACAAATGTCTGGGCACCAATTTTCAGCCGGATTACTTCGACAATCCGCATGCGCATTATCAAAATTTCACGGAAGCCGATCTCACCAGCGCGCATAGCGCACTCGGATATCAGCCGCGGTTTTCGCTCGAGGAAGGCGTGAACGATTACATGCAGTGGTTATATCCGGCTAAATAGGTGTAGCCGGTCATCCTGAGCGAAGCGGAGCGGAGTCAAGGATCCCGAGCGTAACACCAGGATAACGCAACGGGATTCCTCGACTTCGCTCGGAATGACGAGCGTTAGCCTTCCCAGAAAAATTTCGTCGGCCGATGAATTTCCGGCGGCAGACTTTTGTGCACCGGACAGTTGAGCGCGGTTTGCTCCAGGATTTCCCGCTGATCATGATCTGGCGGAAGCGGAATGTGAACCTCCGAAGGTAAACCAACGATCCGGCGCGGCGCGTCTTTCGACATTTCCTTCTGCACCGATACGGTCATACCGCGAAGATCAACTCCGAGATCCTCCGCTTTGATTCCCATGGTCGTGCTAATGCATGTCGCCAGAGCCGTTGCCACAAGATCGGTAGGCGAAAATGTTTCGCCTTTCCCCTTGTTGTCGCTTGGCGCGTCAGTAGCGATTTTTGATTGCGAGGGGCCATGCGTGGCATCGCAATGCAAATCGCCTGTGTATTTAACGGAAACTTCGACCATCTGAAACTATCAACTCTATCGGTATCTCTGTCATCTCAATCAGGAGGCGGCGGTCGCTCTCCCACAGACAATTGTCGTTTCAAGCTGCGGCATTGGGACTTCATTTGGTTCGAGAGAGCGTTAGCTTTTCCAAGTCACCACGAAGGCGACAAAGCAAAGATAAATGCCGATAAGAACCACGCCCTCCCAGCGGCGTATTCCTTTTCGCGTAATTGCCAAAGTCAGTGCAAGAAGCGTGACTGCTAGAAGCCACAGAAGCGAGAGAGTTGCGAGTTTAGACGCCTGACCTAGTCCCACCAAAATCGCAGGCAGACAAAGGCCGATAGTGATGTTCACATTATTGCTGTTAAGGGCTTCGGAAATTACCGCCGAGCCGTGGCCGCGGCGGGCGAGTTGCATCGCAGTCAATACATTGGGAACGCCGGTAAGCGTCGCCAGGATCAAGACGCCTATTACCACGTGCGGAAGTCGCCAGGCTTCGGCAAGGGCGACAGCCGCGTGTACCATGCCAATGCTTGCCCAGATTACTGACGCAACCGCGGGAATAATGGCAAGATTTGAACTCCAGGAGGCTCGTGTGCGAGCTTCTTCCTTGCGAACATCGCGCTGCACTTCTTGCAAAGCCTTTGCCAGAACTTTTCGCGCGAACCTAGGCAGATACCGTGTTCCCGTGGCGCAGATCACAAGATACGGCCCGACGATGACAATGACTAACAGACCGCTTAACCACGGTGGGACCCAGCCAAGCACCAACGCCGCAGCTACCAGAGTAACGGCAAAGGCAATGCTTCCGTTAAAGATCAAGCCTCGGAAACTTATACGAACATAACCCGCAACGACCGCGCTCAACCCAAGCATTGCAGCGATATTGAAGATATTCGACCCAAGGATCACACCGAGGGCAAGGTCGTGTCGGCCGGCCATCAATGCCGTGGCGGTGGAAGAAATCTCCGGCGAATCGGCGCCAACAGCGGTGATTAACCCGAGCAATGCACCGGAGAGTCCAAGGTGCACGCCAATTCTGTTGATACTGTTGGCCAGGACGAAGCTGGAAACAATCGCCAGCGCGAAAGAGGCAAGAAAGAGCAAAATAGCAAGTCCTGGAGACATCGATGGTTGGAGATTTCCAGCGCAGAAAGAAGTGCCCTAACGCGCGCCTATAACATCAACTTCTTCGCCGAGGATATCCTGAACATAAGCATTTGAATTAACACGATCGCTACCACGGCAATCGGAGTGGCCAGCGAGAGTCCGATCGGTCCGGAAAAGTGCGCCGCCCAATATCTGAATTGAAAGCAGCATTGCCGTCTCGCCAGCCGCCATCAACAGCTGATGCGGCTTTAATTTTCCAGCGTTCGTTGCCATCAAATTTTCATTCGGGGAATACCGCCCGGAGCAGCTAAATTGTGTCGCCCTTACGACCGACTCGCATCGCATGTTTTTGGGGCAGGATCCTGGAGCCATACCGTCGGGCGTAAACCTGAGTGAACTCCGCCCCGAGAAAGACGATCAAGGAAGAGTAATAGACCCAAAACAGGAGGACAACGAGGGAGCCTGCCGCTCCGAACGCACTCGCCGTCGCTGTATGGCCCAAATAGATTCCGATGAGGTATTTTCCTCCGGTGAAAAGGAGCGCCGTTACCGCGGCTCCGATCCAGACATCCTTCCAGGAGATCACTACGTCGGGCAAAAATTTGTAGATCATGGCAAAAAGGATCGCGATCACTACGAATGAGGTAAGCACGTTTGCTGTTTGCCAAAGCCACGGCACGCCGGGCATCCAGCTGTTCATGTAATCCTGGAGGGCAGTGATGACCGCGCTGATTACCAGTGAAACAAGAAGAAGAAAACCCACACAAATCGCAATCGAAAACGAGCGCACCCGGTCGACGACCAACGAGCTGATCATACTGCGATCCGGTTTCGATTGTACGTCCCAGATATGATTCAATGCAGATTGCAACTGCCCAAAAACCACTGTCGCGCCAATGATGACCATAATGATACCCACGCTGACCGCCCAGATCCCCTTCCCAAAGCCGCGCGAAGATTCGATGACTTGCCGCACAGCCTGCGCTCCCTGGCGTCCAACCAGGTTTTGCACTTCATTGACAATCCGATTCGTCGCCGTTTCGGGCGCAAGAAAGAAGCTGGCCACGCCTACAGCGATGAGCAGCACGGGCGCAATCGAAAATATGGTATAAAACGCCAGCGCCGCTGCGAGTTCGAATGGGTTGTCATTCCACCACTCCCCAAACGTCAGCTTGACCAGTTGCCAGGCTGCCTTCGGCTTGTGCGCCGGAACTTGCGGAGTTTCGGTCAGCGGTTCACCAGTCATCCCTATAAGAATCGTCGCCGCGAGGGGTTCTAAGCGGGGATAACTAACTCGGAGACCCGCACGGCTATGTCTTGATGATTGGCGGAGGAATGTCTTCGGTCGGCCCGGCGTCGATGCCGCGGCGCAGTTTGCTGTGTCGCATGCTGTAAAGGAAATAGATTACAAGACCGATCCCCAGCCAGACTACGAAGCGTCCCCAGGTTTCCAGGGGGAGACTCAGCATCAAAATAAAACAAAAAAGAACGCCGAGAAGCGGAAATAATGGGACCAGTGGCACTCGAAACGGACGACGACGATTTGCGTCTTTGCGGCGCAAAATAATCACGCCAAGACAAACCAGGATGAAAGCGAACAATGTTCCGATGTTGGTAAGGTCGGCCAGCGAACCAATGTCTGTAAGCATTGCCACCACGCCAACTGCAACGCCGGTCCAGATTGTGGTGATATGTGGCGTGCGAAATCTTGCGTGAATCCGCGCGAAATACTGTGGAAGTAACCCGTCGCGCGCCATGGCCATGAAAATGCGTGGCTGACCAAGCTGGAAAACCAATATCACCGACGTAAGCCCTGCGAGCGCGCCGGCACTGATCAGGGCCTGAGCCCAGGGCCGGCCGGCAAACGCAGTGGCAACGGCAGCAGAGTCACCAAAATAGATGGTGTATTTCCTCATCCCCGTAATAACGCCGGCCATGAGGACGTAAAGCACCGTACAAATGATCAGGCTCGCAATAATTCCGATGGGCATGTCGCGCTGAGGATTTTTTGTCTCCTCTGCAGTTGTCGAAACGGCATCGAATCCGATAAACGCGAAGAAGACGATAGCGGCGCCACTCATCATTCCACCTACTCCATTGGGCAAAAACGGATGCCAGTTGGTGGGGTGAAGCATGAATGCACCGAACGCGATCACAAAAACCACCACCGCCACCTTGGTAATTACGATGGCGCTGTTCGCGCGTGCGCTCTCCCGAATCCCGTAAACCAAAAGGACGGTGACCGCGGCGACAATCAACAGCGCAGGCAGGTTAACGGCAATCTGGTGACCGGCAATGACCGGCAACGTGGTGGACGAATAGTTGTTCAACGCCTCGCCTCCCGCGGACAGCAGATTGGTCGCCGTCCGGTAATCGCTCACCAACCAAAGCGGAAACCGCAAATGAAAAAGACTCCCGCAGAGTTGCACGAAATAACCCGACCAACCTACTGCCACCGCCATGTTCCCAACCGCATATTCCAGAATAAGGTCCCAACCAATCACCCACGCGATGATCTCACCCATTGTCGCGTATGAGTAAGTGTAAGCCGATCCTGAGACAGGAATCATGGATGCGAGTTCGGCGTAACAAAGCGCGGCGAAACCGCAGGCGAATGCAGCGACCACAAAGGAAAGCATCACCCCCGGCCCCGCCCCCGGCCTGCCATACACCAGCTCGGCGTGCGTGAGATGCGAAATGACGAAATTGAGTACCGGAGTTTTCCAAAGTGATGCCTCGACTTGCTCACCTGCAGCGGCGGTCCCCGCTAATGCGAAGATTCCCGCTCCAATGATTGCTCCAATGCCTACGCAAGTGAGATCGAATGCGGAAAGTGCGCGATTAAGCTGGCGTCCCGGCGCCGCAGCTTCGGACAGCAAAAGATCGGGACTCTTGGTTCTGAAAAGATTTGCGGCCACTTCGCCGCAAATGCTGTCACCCAGCGAGCCGGGCGGTCAATGCTTTTCGTGGTAAGCCATCTTCTGAATAGACGTGCGCGTTGCGTTTTCTTAGGCTCGAACAATGGCTGATGAAGTCACAAAGCTTGTTCTGGGCGATGCCGCGATCTCGGCAGTCGAAGATGCATCGTCCGGCCGCCGGCATTTCTTCGGCCGCAAAAAAGCAGAGGGCCCGCCGCGAACACACTGCGAGAATTGCGGGGCGCCATTACAGGGCCATTGGTGCGCGCAGTGCGGACAGCCGGCAATCGATTATCGCCGCTCTTTCCGGTATGTTATTACCGACCTTCTCGATGAATTCCTGAACTGGGATTCGAAGTTCTTCAGAAGCATTGGCCTGCTCCTTATTAAGCCCTGGACGCTAACCAACGAATTTCTGGCGGGACACCGCGTTCGTTACGTGAATCCGCTGCGGTTGTACCTGCTGGCAAGCATCTTGTTCTTTTTCGCGGTCAATTTCGGAGCAAAGGGAATACGTTTCGATGCGAGCAAGCTTGGCCCGAAAGACCGAGCAGACCTGGAAGCCGAACTAAAGAAAGAAGATTTGCCACCCGCAGCGCGGGAAAAATTGGAAGCATTGCTGCGGGACTCTTCACCGTCCCCTGCCCCTTCGGCTCTGGCGAACGCGCCTTCGCCTGCACCGGCGACCCTTTCACCCTCACCCGCTCCTTCGGCCACGGCGAACGTCCAGTCGCCTTTGCCGGAGTCGAGCGCGAGTCAGAAGAAGGAATACGGCAAAATCGGCGAGCGACCGTTTGTGGTTTTCGACGAAAATCAATCCACCACTCCTTTTGAGCACTGGCTCGAAGCACGAGCCAAGGAAAAGATGGGCGAACACGGAACAAAGATGGGGCTGTTTATTGCGACGCTCTTCAGCAATCTGCCGTACATGATGCTCTGCTGTATCCCGCTTTTCGCTTTGGTTCTGAAAGTTCTTTACGTTCGCCGTCGCATTTTTTACATCGATCACCTGATTTACGCGCTGCACATTCACTCATTCGCTTACGCCGGGGTGATGCTGATCGTGCTCGCCACAATCGGACTCAACAAGTTCGTGCCGGGCCCCGTTGCGGGCTGGACAATTGCGATCCTCTGGATCGCCTTCGTGATGCAAATTTTCCTTTCAATTCGCCGCGTTTACCGGCAAGGCTGGTTCTTCAGTATTTTTAAATTCTTTTTTGGCGGGTTCGTATATTTGATCGTCCTCCTGTTCGCACTCGCCGTGACCTTCTTTGCTACCCTCGCCCTTCCGTGAAAAAAATAGTCCTTTTCCTTTTTGCGCTTGCGATCTCGTCTGTCTCAGGTTTTTGCGGCGATCGGACACTGGCGTTCGAGCGCGACCAGGCTGTTTGGATCGCAAACCTCGACGGAACCGGTGAAAAAAAGATCGCCGACGGAATTTTTCCGGCAATCTCACCTGATGGGACTCGCGTCGCGTTTAACACAACGGAGAAAACAAGCGACACCAAGTACGTGCGTCATATCGCAGTTATCGATGTTGGCACAGGAAAGATTGACGTCTTTAAGGACGTTCCCCAGCGATAATTTGTATTACCCGAGCTGGACGGCCGACGGGAAGCAAATCCTGTTCACCACGCGGCCTCACGAAGTCTGGGATCTTGTGGTTGTGAATTCGGACGGCACGAATTTCCATGTGCTTAAACCAGGCGTTCAAAATGAAGTAACGCGCTACTCGCCGACTTGGGCGCGCGATGGCAAATCAATTTTCTGCCACGATCTCGACAATATTTATCAGATCGATCTCGACGGAAACGTTTTGAAGAAGTGGGAGCTCTCCAAGATCTTGACCGACGCGAGCATGAACAGCGGCGACCGCCTGAGCATTTCACCGGACGGCAAGGCGCTGCTGATGGATGTCGATTGCGGCTCGGAGCACGAGCGCACCAACTGGGACGGTCCGCAGCCCGCGATTGAAAAACTCGACCTCAGCGCTGCGAAAGCGGTGCGTATCACGGGTAAAAATGATTTTGTTTGGGAACCATTTTGGCTAAGCGCCAAGGAATTCCTTTGCATCATGCAAAAGGAAACCGAAAGGGAGCCGTCGATTTATCGAATGCCGCTGGACGGCAAAAATCCGAAGTTGGTTGTGAAACACGCGCGAACGCCTAGCGCGAGCGCGCGGTAGAACTCATAAACAGCGCTGTCATGTTGAGCGAAGCGAAACATCTCTGGTCTATTTCCGCAGTACGACAGATGCAGAATTTGATCTGAGATTCTTCGCTTCGCTCAGAATGACAGTTGTTTATGGGCTCTCGCCTGCGTTAACTCAGCAACTCCCGCGCTCTCGCTAGCGCTTCGCCGACCTTGCTCGGGTCCTTGCCTGCTCCTTGTGCACTTTCGGACCGTCCACCACCTTTTCCCCCGACGATTGGCGCGATTTGTTGAACCAGTTTGTTCGCCTGGAATTTTTCAGTCAGTTGCTTCGGGACATAAGCGACCAAGGCGACCTGTGCGTCTCGCGTGCCGACGAGAAAAATTGGGCCATTGATTTTTGTCTTCAACGCTTCTGCGACTCCTTGCAGCAGCTTTCCATCCGCATCCGGTATTTCCGCAACGCAAAAGTTTTTTCCGGCATCCGATGGCACGAGTTCGTTCGCGATTCGAGCGGCCCTGCCCTTTAGTTCTGCCTCAGCAGCCTTCGAGGTTTTCTTTTCCCATTCGCGAACCTCGGCATCCACTTTTTCAAGGTGAGCGGCGCGCGCATCGATCTCTTTGAGCATCTCGGCGACGTCAGCTTCGGCTTCGAAAACCGGCAACGCTGCAATGTCCGGTTTTCTGCGCACCAGAGTGTTAAACTTCTCCTGTTGATGGGTAGCTTCCTGCTTCGCCCAGACGCGTGCTGCCTCACCGGCGACCGCTTCAATCCGTCGCGTTCCCGCCGCGATTGCTTCCTCTTTCACAATCCGGAATGGCCCAATCTCACCTGTCGATTTCACGTGCGTGCCGCCGCACAACTCCATCGAATAACCGTTGAGCCTCTGCGGCGCTCCACCGATTTGTAATACGCGGACCGTGTCGCCGTATTTCTCGCCGAAAAACTGAATGATGTCTTTCCGCTGTTTCGCAGCGTCGAACGGAATCTCAGTCCAGGAAACCGGCGCGTTTTCGCCAATCTTTTCATTCACTAATTTTTCTACCGCGCGCTTTTGCTCCGGCGTCAGCGGCGCGCTGGAAAAATCGAACGTCAATTTGTCAGGACCGACATAGCTCCCTTTTTGCGACGCATCACGCGAGACCACTTCATGCAACGCCCAGTGCAACAGATGCGTCACCGTATGATGCCCCTGAATCAATTTGCGCCGATCGGAATCGACTGAAATACGCACTGCCTCGCCAGGTTCCGGCGCGCGGCCGTCCACGAGCTTCGCGCGATGAATAAAAACATCGCCACGCTTTTGCGTGTCGAGGACGCGCAGCTGACCGACTTCGGTCCAATCATGCCCAGGGACATGTAGCAGTCCACGATCTCCGACTTGCCCGCCCATCTCGGCGTAGAAGGGCGTGCGATCTACAACGATATTTATTTCTTCCGGTTTTTTTCCCGGAAGAACGGTTTCAACAACCGCTTCCGCCTCCAGAAAATCGTATCCGATAAATTTTGTCGACTCGGCTTTCAGATCGCCTGCTTCAACGATGATTTCCTCCTTCTTCTGCGCCTTCCGCGCGCGGTCACGCTGTTCGTCCATCAACTTTTCAAATCCAATAACGTCGACAGCGAGTCCGCGCTCCCGCGCCATGAGTTCCGTAAGATCCAATGGAAACCCGTAGGTGTCGTACAGTTTGAAAGCGAACTCGCCGGAGATCGCGGCCGTAACGGGGAGCGCGGGCGCCTCGCCCGCTGTGTCACGCGCCTCGCGGGACGCTCGTGCCGGCTCAGGCGTCCATAGCCATGGGTAATCTGCATCGGGAGGCACCACACCTGAATCCCAGGGGTTTCGGCAGATGTAATGAAACTTCTCGTCGAGGTCGCGCTGCGAACGAATTACGCGATCAAAGGACTCATTCTCCCAAACACGTTGGCCCTTTGCGTCTGCGAGTTTGTTGATGCGATGCGACGAAACGCTTTTGAGTGTTTGGAGAATGTCACTTAGCGCATAGAAGATCGGCTTCCCTTTAGAGTTCTCGCTTTCAATTTGCGGTTCGAGCAGCAGATGAACATGATCCGGCATAACGCAGGCCGCATAGAGCTCGTACTTTTTGCTCGCGTCGTGCAAAATGGTTTCGAGCGTTATGTCGCGCTCGGCCGGTGAAAGTTGTCGATGCTCGGGCGTGGTAAAGGTCACCATGTATTTCGCCCACGGGCGCTCAAAATGGGGAAGCCGACGTTTGTGATACGCTGTGCCGGGAGCTTTTGTTGCTGGAGAAGTGCCCCGCGAGGCGCGTGACACAGCGGGCGAGGCGCCCGCGCTCCCCGAAGTGCGCTCAACCTCACGCTCGAAAAGCTCGATGCCGCGATCCAAAGTTTTGTTAAATGCTTCTTCTTCGCCGCGAATTGTTTGTTTAATCTTTGATTGGTTCGCGCGGACTTCAGGGAAAACGTCGCCCATCGTCTTCGCCACGACGTCGACCAGCTTGAAAAAAAACGGTTCGTGAAAACTGAGTGTTCGACCGTAGCGGACCGCGCGACGCAAAATACGACGCAAGACGTAGCCGCGCCCTTCGTTCGATGGGATAATTCCATCGGCAATTGCAAACGACAGCGCGCGGATATGATCGGCAATGACGCGAAACGCGATGTCGATCTTTTCCTGCTCGTTCTGATTTTGTAGGGCGGCTGCGTCAGCCGCCGTCGGCGTCTCATAGAGACGCCCTACAGTAGGAACCGTGCTGGCGTATGTTTTACCGCTTAGCTTTTCGAGCTCATCGAAGATTGGTCGAAAAATATCGGTCTCGTAGTTCGAAACCGTACCAGAAAAATCGGTGAGATTCCTTGTGCCCTGAATGATTGCGGTGGCCCGCTCGAAACCCATTCCGGTGTCGACATGACGCTGTGGCAGCGGCACAAATTCCATGCGGCCGGGGTCACTGCCCCCGGCTACAGGCTGCGCATTGAACTGGATGAAGACCAAATTCCAAATCTCGATGCAGCGCGGGTCACCCATGTTTACAAGCGCGCCGCGCGTATCGCCGTCTGGCGTGAGATCGATATGCACTTCCGAGCACGGACCGCATGGACCCGTGTCGCCCATCATCCAGAAATTATCGGACTTGCCAGCACTCAGAACGTGAATCGCCGGGTCGAGATCGGCTTCACGGAACAAATGCGCCCAGTGCTCGTACGCTTCCTGGTCGAACTCACTCGGTTCGCCCGGGCCCGGCTTGTAAACGGTCGCGTAAAGCCTTTCTGGCGGAAATTTCCAGCGCTCGATCAATAATTCCCAAGCCCACCCGATTGCTTCCTTCTTGAAATAATCGCCAAAACTCCAGTTGCCGAGCATCTCGAAAAACGTGTGGTGATACGTGTCGAGTCCGACATCTTCGAGATCGTTATGTTTGCCACCGGCGCGAATGCATTTTTGGGTATCGACCACGCGCGGCGGACTCCAGGACGGCTTCTGTTGCCCCAGAAAAATCGGCACGAACTGGTTCATGCCGGCATTGGTGAAAAGCAGATTAGGCGCGTCAGGCAAGAGCGACGAGGAAAGCACAATGGTGTGCTGTTTCTCGCGAAAGAAATCGAGAAATGATTGTCTGATTTCCGCCGAAGTCATGATGTCGATCTTACTCAATTGCGATCAAGTTCTCTGAGAGCGCGCAGATTTCCAAATGGAAATATGTTTCGAGCTTAGCGGGATTGTTTCTGCTCGATTCCAAGCCTCGAATGTCAATGGCGCCGAAAAAGCAGATCGGCGATATCGAAGTGTTCCTTTTATTTAAGCCCAATACGCTGCATCAGATCTGCGAACCGCGGGTCTGAGCGTAGGAGATCGAATTTTGGTTCGACCTTCAGGAAGACGAGAAAAGACGTCCGATCAGGAATAGATTTCTCCAGCCACTCCAACGCGCGATCCTTATCACCAAGGGCAGCGTAAATCGTCGCAACGATATAAGGGTTCACGTACTCGTGCGTACTGCGCTCGTTTAGTTGCTGAATTATTTTTTGTGCCTCGGCAGTGTTGCCTGATGCGGCAAAAGCACAACCCAGTTCGGCCAACGATTCCGGCCAGTCGCCGCCGGGGAGGCTCATGAGTTTCTGCACTTGAGCGATGGCCTCCTTGTTTCGCCCCATCTGTTCATAAATTTGCGCTAGAGTGAGATAATTAAGAACGAAACCCGGATCCAGTTCCATCGTCTTTTGAACTTGCAGGACGGCCTCATCGTAACGACGCGCGTGGTAGTAAGCCCAGCCCAGTTCTTCGCCGATGAGAAGTGAAAGCGGATCGAGCTCAAGCCCTCGTTTCATTTCGGCAATCCCTTCGTCGTGTCGTCCCTGCGATTCGAGCAAATGACAATAATAATGATGAACGTCCGGATAACTCGGATTAAGCGCGATCGCTCGTTTCAATTCTCGTTCAGCCAGCGGGAAATTCCACTCGAAGAAAAGGTAGTAGGTCCCGAGTGCGCAGTGGGCTTCGGCCAGCGTATCGTCAAGCTCCAGGGCTTTTGTTGCGTCAGCTTTCGCTTTGGGAGAGTTCTCCTTTGGAGATCCGAAGTCGGTTCCAATTTGAATGTAAGAGCTAGCCAGGCCCGCGTAGGCCAACGTGTAGTTCGGGTCTTTTTGTAACGCCTGCTTGTAATACTCAATCGCCTTCTTGAAACCCTCTTCGGTGTACTTGTTCCAATTAAAGCGGCCCTTCAGATAAAGCTGATAGGCTTCAGTGTTCTCCGTGTAACGCTTGGTGAGGCGTTGTCGATCTTCATCGCTCAATTGCAATTGCAAAGCCGCTGCGACTTTTTCCGCGATTGCGTCCTCGACTTGAAACACGTCGGTAAATTTTTCATCGAATGTGCCCGACCACATCGACTTTCCATCCGCTACCCTGATTAAACGCGCCGTCACTCTGATGCGATTACCCGATTTTTGGAGATTGCCTTCCAGGACTGAATTCACCCGAAGCGCACGACCGGTGGCAACAGAGTCGTGTGTTTGATCATCATACTTCCTTGCCGACGCTAGCGAGGGCACAATCAAGTCACGATTCGTGCTGAGTTTCGTGATCAACGTGTCGGCCACTCCCGCCTCCAGAACCTCATCACGACTAGACGCGACAAGCGGCTTAAACGGCGGCACCGCCACGCTTTTTCCAGGAAAAATTGTAGCGAGCGCAGGAGTCGCCGCGCCTTCCTTGCCGCGATGCGCAAAAAACCAAAGGACAAAAGCAATACCCACCAGGAGTGCAGCGGCCACGATCGGCCATGCAAACCTTGCAAACCGCGAACGGTGTATGACTCTTTTTCCTTTGAGTTTCTCGGGCACCGCCGAATTCCCGACTTCGCCGGTGTAAAGATTGATGATGTCGAGCTTGACGCCGTGTTTCACCTCGAATTGGCCGAGGTGATGCAGGCGCGGCTGCCATTTGCTATATTGCTCAAGGTCCTCAGCGGCGCGTTTGGACAGGAGGATATGTCCGGCATCGCCGCAATTCATCACCCGCTGCGCCAGGTTGATGCCCGTGCCAGCCAGATTCGAGCAGTCGTTTACATCGGAGACTTTGTTAACCGGTCCGCTGTGAATCCCCATGCGCAAACCAAAGGAGGCATCCTTAACTGCGCGGCCTATTTCCATGGCGCAGCGCGCCGGTGCTTCCGGAGTAGTGAAAAAGATGAGCGCCATTCCATCTCCAGTTGGCAGTCGGATTAATCGCCCGGCTGCTTCCGCAGCGCGGAATTGCTCCGTATTTCGGACTATTTGATTCAACCGATGCGAGCACTCGGTTTGCTGATCGACCAGCAGCTTCGAAAATCCTACGATGTCCATGAACAGTACGTGTCCGATTTCGAGTTGAGCATCAGTCTCGAGCTCAGCGTTCATGCTTATCGCCCAGTCTTCCATTACATCATTTCAACTGATACCGGCGGCGTCGAGCCGAAACACAACAGCGCTCAACTGGCGTTATGGCGCGAGAAGATTTGATCCGACACGCAGAATTCTACCGGAGGACTCGACCGCGCTCTCACTCTCTCTCCGTCGTCATCCGGATTGCAGCCGCGGAAATTGATGTGATTACCAATCAGAAAGCCCGGAGAAAACTTTTTCCAGCGGCACGGAACCAAGTCCCGCCGAACAGATGATCCACATCGTGACTAGCTTTTCTCTTCGTCCAGCTTCGCTTTGACGATCGCTTCGATTTCGTCGTAAAGCGCCTTGTCGTTCTTCAGAGTTTCCTTCGCAGCGTCCCGGCCCTGGGCAAGCTGCGTGCCTTTGTAATTCAACCAGGAACCTCGCTTTTCGACGACCTGTTGTTCCAGCGCGACATCGAGAAGCGCGCCGACTGACGAAATTCCCTCGTTGTACATGATGTCGAACTCGGCCTCGGCAAAAGGTGGTGCGACCTTGTTCTTTACCACCTTGACACGTGTGCGATTTCCTGTGACCACGCCATCGGTCTGTTTGATTGCGCCGATCCGACGGATATCGACGCGCATACTGGCGTAAAACTTTAGCGCTTTCCCGCCTGGAGTAGTTTCAGGGTTGCCAAACATCACTCCAATTTTTTCCCGGATTTGATTGGTGAAAATGCAGCAGGTCCGCGCCTTGGAAATCAGCGAGGTGAGTTTGCGCAACGCCGCGCTCATCAGGCGTGCCTGCGCGCCGACTGTCGTGTCCCCGATCTCGCCTTCGAGTTCCGCTCTTGTGACCAGTGCCGCCACCGAATCCAGGACGATGACGTCCAGAGCGTTGGACCGGACGAGCGTTTCGCAGATCCGCAGCGCTTCCTCGCCGGAGCTGGGCTGTGAGACAAGCAAATCGTCGAGATTAACCCCAAGTCTTTTTGCGTAAGCTGGGTCGAGCGCGTGTTCGACATCGATAAACGCTGCGAGTCCGCCGCGCTTTTGCGCCTGAGAAATGACCGTGAGCGCGAGCGTTGTTTTGCCAGATGATTCCGGACCGAAAATTTCGACTACTCGTCCGCGCGGAAATCCACCCACGCCGAGCGCGCGATCGATCAAAATATTGCCCGTCGGAATAACATCGATATCGACAATTTTGTCGCCACCCAAACGCATGATCGCCCCTTCGCCGTAGTCCTTGGCGATCTGTTGGATCGCCAGATCGAGGTTCTTGTTTCGCGCAGCAGTCACTTTGTCTGCGCTTGTTTTCTCGTCGGTCTTTGGCGGCATATCAGGAAGCTAGTTACGTCGCAAACGATCGATTCGCCAAGCAGAAAAGCGAGCGAACCCGAGCAGGAGTAACGAAAAAAGGCCGCGAGCGTCTGCGCTCGCGGCCTTCGAGTTCGACAAATCTGATCTTTAAGCCACGGTGATCTTGCGCGGCTTGACGTGCTCGGCCTTCGGCAGAGTCAACGTCATCAGGCCCTGGTCGATTTTCGCGCTGATTTTGTTCGCGTCGATCGACGGATCCAGTTCGAACGTGCGCCGGAAGTTTTCCGGACGCGACTCGCGATGGATCACGGTCCCTTCCGCAGCAGGAACCGAACGCCGTCCAATGATCGTCAGCTCGTTATTCTCGACCGAAATGTCGAGGCCGTCTTTTCTGACGCCGGGCATCTCGATTTCGAGCATGTAACCATCCGCCGCATCACTAACACTGGCTGGCGGCGTAATAAACTGTTCCGTTTGCGCGCGATCAGCGTCGCGGGTTTCACGTGTGAGAGTCTTCATATAGTAAAATTCCTTTCCGTTGGAGTCAGCTAACCTTGATTTGTTTTGGTTTGGCTTCTTCAGCCTTGGGCAATGTCACCTTGAGAATTCCATCCTCATAAGTGGCAGCAACTTTACTGGCATCCACGCGAGTCGGAAGCGAGATGCTGCGACGAAACGTGCCAACATAACGCTCGGTGCGCTGGGCTTTTTCGCCATTCGTGCTCTCGCGTTTGCGCTCGCCGCTAATGGTCAATGCTCCGTCATGCAAGGAAACGTCGACGTCTTCCTTACGCATTCCGGGTAACTCGACTACCGCCATTAGATGATCGCCACTCTCGTAAAGATCGAGCGCAGGCGACCAACCTGTAAACAATTGCCCGCCGCGTCCGAAACTCGACGACAACGGCAGCTCAAAGAACGAGTTCAGCTCGTCCCGCAGGTTGCTCCATCGATCCAACGCCGGCCACGACGTTGCATCAGGAGCGTGATAACGAATTAGATTCATAATTTTAAAATGTCCTTTCTCGGATTTCAGGGTTGAGTTCAACAATGTTACTAGCGCCTCGCGTGCCAGAAATATTCCCGGCAAAGGCTTCGGATAAACGCTGTGATCTCAAGGCTTTACCCCCGCTCCTGTATTACGCGACTGGCGATGACGCTGGTCTAATCTGACACACCCGAAGTGAAGAAAGCTTCAAATATCGGGACAAAATTTCACTGCGCCACAGCAGTCAATATCGCGTCTTGACAGTTCAATCACCGACCGGCTAACGATCAATCGATGAATGGTCCTGATGATGCCCGCCGCGACCTCGATTCGGTGGTAATCAGCGTCGAACTAACTCTCGTCAGCATCATCCAAGGCGTGGCGCTGTTTTTCCTAACTGACAACGCTCGTCTGCTTCTCTCGAGGCAGCACGCCGACACGTTTATCTACATCGTAGCGGGATTATTCGTGATCTTCATTTTTTGGTCACGTGCGGTGATTCACACGCTTACACTAATTCGCTGGCCACTGGAGTTCGGTCACAACTTCTTCTACATCGCCTGCGCACTGGGCGAGGCGATCCTTTTCAGTCGTCTCAACAATCCTCTTGCCTGGTTTCGATTAAGCGCCGCCTACGCAGGAATTGTCTGGCTCCTTTTCATTTATGATATGCGCCTGATACGTGCGCGCGTTGTGGAATCAGGCTACGATTCAGAGCGTGCCCTTTACCGCCGCGCCGAGTCCGATCAGCTGCTTAATATTTGGTTGCTTGTTCCTCTGCTTTTCTTGTTCAATCTGGCGTGCGCATTCGCCATTTGGCGCCGGCCCGATCTGTTTATCGCTCGCTCCGGTCACCTTTGGTTAATTAGCGGACAGATGATGTTGTTTATCGGGTACCTGCTTTATACCGGCCGTTACTTCAGTGAGATCGCGCCGCTCGTTTTGCGGAGCCGGCGATCCGCCTGATCCATCAGCGCGATCGTGATTAAGATAACGATCGCAGATTCTTTATCGAACCGTGTCGCCTTCACCAGTGCTTACAATGGGTTCCACACGTGAAGGCAGTTGGAATCTGCTGTCGAGATAAACAACCACAAATGCGATACCCAGTAACGGCTGGAGAATTCTTTGGACCGCGCCCAGAGCAAAAGCGGTAATATCAAAGCCCGCGTTTTGCTGCGCCTCGGTCATTTGTTGCAGGAGTGCCTGCGGGTCCTGGGTCTTTAGCAATTCACTGGAAAAATGCTGTAGCGCTCCCCATTGTGCCGCGAGGGTGATCGCCAATACGAAAGCGAACCAGATCGACGCAATGAATGCGCCCCGCCACAGAGGGCGTTGAAACCACGGAAGATCGCGCCCGCTCCGTGCGAGATCCCGGCTTTCACGCAACGAGTCGATAAATCCCGCGTTCTCAAGAACGGCAAATTGCTGCCAGAAAAGAACATTCGCGAAAAAGCGGCTGAACATCCAAACCTGCAGGATGAGCAAACCCATTGCGGCAAGGGCCAGCAACACTGAAGACGACCCGGCAAGAGCCATCGCCCCGATGAGCAAGCCGAAGATCATGAGCAGGAAGAACACGCCATAAACGAAGATGCACAACGCCGCGATGCGCGGCCAAAACTTGACCGCTCGATTGAGCACCGTGACCAGGCCGGGCCGGTTTCCCCGCGCAATTTCCGCTGTGAGAATCTGGATTCCAGCGATGTACACCGGCCACATCACCACCGAGAGGATGAACATTAGAAAGGCAAAACCTGCCGCAATGACCGAAGGGAGATCGATATTAGAAGCCTGCGGCGGTCGCACGAAGGCTGTCGTTAACTGGCTGCACACCGAGGGCAACAAGATCAGCAGCGTAAGGCCCAGGAATTGCAAAAACCCTCTTCGGTAAATCCCAAACGTCTCCGCTAAAATCTGACTAAAGCTGCGATGCGAGATTTGTAGAGGCGGTTGCGTCAATCGCCGGGGGCTTGCGCCTGTGAGCACCGCCACATCGAAAAGCCCCGGAATTTCCGCTGCTGTTGTCCAAAGATCGATGTCGGCCTGGCGAGCTTCATTGGCCGGGAGCAATCGGCCCTCTGCTTTCCACTCGCGCAGAGTCTCTATGTCTGCCGGGCCGTATTCCATGCCCTGCACGCGCACGATCCATTCTTCGGTCATTCCTTGATCATCAAGCATCATGCATTCAGAATCCAGTACCAGCCTTTACAATGAAACTGCTGCTTATCGACGGTCATTACTACGTTTACCGTTCGTTTTTTGCGATCCCGAATCTGTCGAATTCCCGGGGCGAGCCGACCAACGCGATCTTCGGGTTCACGAAAACGCTGCGGCTCATGGTCAAACATTTGCAACCTGACCTGGGAGCGGTGATTTGGGACGAAGGGGTGCCACAGAGACGAGTGGAGCTGCAGCCTGCGTATAAAGAAACGCGCAAGGAAATGCCTAAGCCGATGATCCCGCAACTCGAGTTTATTCAAAGGCTTACCCCTGTGCTCGGTTTCCGGAATATTTCGCTTCCCGATACGGAGGCCGACGACCTGATAGGTTGCTACGCAATTGCTGCATGCAAACGACCCGATATGGAGGTCGTGCTCGCAACCAACGACAAGGATTTGTTTCAACTCGTCGGCCCTCGCACGAAAATCTATACGACCGCGAAAGCGGACTTGGCTGCGCCCAAGGACGCATTCGCGTTGCTGGGTGAAAACGAGGTTACCGCAAAGTGGGACGTTCCTCCCAACCTGATTGGTGACGTGCTCGCGTTGACCGGCGATTCCGTCGATAACATCCCCGGAATCGGGCTGGGCCGTAAAAGTGCCGCTGCTTTGATTCGGGAATTTGGTGGTCTGGAAGGCCTGCTAAACAATGTTGACAAGGTGAAAAGCCCCCGCACGCAGGAAAAACTGGCGAACGCTCGCGAGCAGATATTGCAAAACCGGAGAATGGTCGATTTGGATTGTGCGATGGAATTGCCCGTGGCAATCGATGAGCTGCGAATCGAGCCCGATTATCCCGCCCTGATAACGACCTTGGAAAAGTGTGAATTCAAGTCGCTTCTGCAGGAGGTGCGCGACGAAGCGGCGCGGGTTGGGAGCTTTGTGCAGACAAATCTTCTGTAGAGCGAGGGCCTATTCGCCTCGCGAGCACCAGGAGGATCACCAGACACGAATTTTTGGTAAAAAAGTTCGAACGGAGACCACAGCAGGCTGTCGAATGTAACAGGTTAAGGCGATTCGGGCGGTGGCACGAGTTCTTCTGGAAGTTGTTTCTCCTTAGCGTGCGCTGCCCGAATCAATTTTTGTACGGCAACCGCTGCGACAACCGCGAAGTCCGCTCGAGCCGGCCAACTCGTTGGAAATTCCGGGCGGAGCAACTGTCTACTAAGCGCCCTGCGCGATAGACGGATTTGAACTTTGCTAATATCATTAGGCTTCCGCTCCTCCATGAAGCCTGACGATTACGATCCAATCGCCGCTGCACTGAAAGAAGACATCGGGCGCGGGGACGTCACGACGGAGTTTTTCGTGCCCGAAGCACTGCAGGCAACCGGACGCATCGTTGTGCATGAATCCGCGATCGTTGCGGGAACCGCCACGGCAGCGGCTGTTTTCCAGACGGTCGATTCTGCAACTGATGTCCAAGCGGTTCACTCCGACGGCGACGCTGTGGTTGCCGGAGACGTCGTCATAGAGTTGCGGGGTCGTGCAAGTTCGATTCTCAACGCCGAACGCGTTGCGCTAAATTTTCTTCAACGCCTCTGCGGCGTCGCAACGCTCACCCGCCAGTTCGTTGACGCGGTGGGAAATTATCCGGCCAAGATCCTTGATACACGCAAGACGACGCCCGGGCTGCGCGCATTGCAAAAGGCCGCTGTAGTGGCAGGGCGTGGCATCAATCATCGCTCTGGGCTGTACGATATGGTTTTGGTGAAGGATAATCACCTCGCTGCGTTCGGAGGGCTTTCCGGGTTTGCCGATCAAATCCGCCGCCTTCGCAAGGAACGGCCGAATGTCCGCATCGAGGTAGAGGCTGATAATTTGGAGCAGGTGCGTGCTTTTGTCGGGATTGACGGCATAGACGTCATCCTGCTGGATAACATGGTGCCCGCTCAAATTCGAGAAGCTCTGGCGCTGAGGAGGAATAACATCAAGTTTGAAGCAAGCGGCGGCATCACGCTCAAAACCGTTCGCCGCATTGCAGCCACCGGCGTCGATTACATTTCCGTCGGCGCACTAACCAACGCCGCGCCAGCGATTGATCTCGGGTTGGAAATAACTCATGTCCACGGATGATCCCCAAGGCTGATAGCTAATAGCTAATCGCTAATTGCCGGCAAACGCCCAATAATTAACACTGCCTTCATGTTCAAATTTGAAAAATTAGACGTGTGGCAGAAGGCCATCGATTTTGCGGATCTCGTTTACTCAAAAACGAAGTCGTTTCCATCCGACGAGCGATTTGGATTGACCAATCAGATGCGGCGCGCAGCCGTTTCTGTTTCTTCGAATATTGCTGAGGGTAGTGCACGAATCTCCGACCCGGATTTTGCGCGATTTGTCGAGATCGCTACCGGATCACTGTTCGAAGTGGTCTCTGAATCGACGGTCGCAAAACGTCAGGGTTATCTCAGCGACGAAAGCTTCGCCGCGATTTACAAAGCTGCCGAGGAGCAGGGCCGAATGCTAAGCGGCCTGCGTCGTACGCTGGTAGGCGATTAGCTATCAGCCATTGGCTATTGGCTATTGCTGTGACTTCGTTCGACCGGCTGATCACCGACCAACTCAAAGCCGAACTCGCCGGGGCGAGCGTTATCGGCCGGGAGATCATCATCCTCAACGAGACCGGCTCGACCAACGATGCCATATTGGAGTTCTCATCGACACGCCTTTCGGAACTCGCGCGCGAGGGTTTGGTTCTTTTCGCCGAACATCAAACTACCGGACGCGGTCAACGCGGTAACCGCTGGGAATCCACGAAAGGAAAAGGGCTTTGGTTTTCGATTCTGTTGCGCCCCGAGGTTCAACTTCGTGAGTCGGCGCGGCTCACTATCTGGGCGGTCGAATCGATCTCCGATACCCTTCGCGGGGAGTTTGGCGTGGAGCCAGTGATCAAGTTGCCTAACGACATCCAGCTTTCCGGGTGCAAAGTCGGCGGCGTGCTGGTGGAAATGCGCGCGCGAGAAAACGCGCTGCATTTGGCCGTTGTCGGCGTCGGAATTAACGTGAACCAAGCCCGCGACGATTTTCCTGTCGAACTCCAGGACAAGGCCATTTCCCTCGCAATGGCGTTAGGCCGGAAAGTTGATCGCCAGAAATTCGCTGTCGCGCTTCTACGGAACCTGGATCTGACGTATCGCGAAGAGTTCGCCTGTAGCCGAGGGCGGTGACCTCGGCTCGCGATTGCATACACGACACTGCCGCGGTCAACGCCCGCGGCTACAACTTCCCCTGCCCGGACAACCACTCGCGATAAATCCATGGCGAGATTTCGGACGGCTTAATCTCACTGCGGCCGCCCCAGAATACGTTTGTGTAAGAAACCGGGATATTCTTCGCCCGCAGGTGCTCATCAATCGCGGCCTTATGGTCGAGGAGCAATCTTTTGTCTGTGCCATGCGCCACCGCCATGATGTTGACGTTCCTGAATTCGGGGCCGGCTTCGCGCCAGTAGCAGTGCGTTAAGATGTGATGACGACCGACCTCGCCTCCGGTCTCAATTTCGCGACCCGCCGGCACGGCCCAATGAAACAGCGCGTTGAATCGCGTAACACGTACACCGCCAGTCGATGGCTTGACGTGTTCCAGAAATGTTGAGAAACGGCCGACAATCTTTCGCGCGTTCAAATCTTCGGCCACCAGACAGAATTCCTGCACCGATACGCCAGCTTCGTTTGCCCGCCCAACCCAGGGCGACGGCGTGATTTCTTCAGGAGCGAATTCGCGCTTGAGCGCAACCAAAACATTCCATTCGTGCTCGCTCAGTTCGACGAGCTGCACGGGAATCATTTTTGCCGGCTGGTCTGCTTTACTTCCCGGCTCAATCGTTTTCCGGCGAACGTGCCCAACCCCCAGAGTGAAAATGCCTTTCGCCGGCATCAGACGAAAACGTTCAGCGCCGACTTTCGTGGTAAGCAATTCGCAATGCGCTTTCAGGGAAAATCCCTGAGGAACCTTTAAGGTCGTCCAAAGCTTGTAGTCGGACCCGGCGCTAAGAGTGTCGGTGGAGCGCAGGACCACATGGCCGGAAAACGGATCGCGCTGAAACATCCAATCGAATGCCGCATCGATCTTATCTTCGGGAATTTTCCACGCCACCAGCGCGCTCTCGGCGAGGTTCGTCGCAAGTAACGTTTGACGGACCCGGCGAATCGTTCCCGCACGCAGCATGCCGGCGATGCGCGCCATTACTACCTCGACGCTCACACCCGAGCGCTTCGCAATCTTTTCGAATGGCTCGTGAACAAATCCTTCAATCTTGTCTTCCGAAACCGCAAGAATCTTCGCGTTGACCGGATCATTATGCTCGATTGGCAGCATTCTAATTAATCCGCCGTGGGGAGAAACTTGTCCAACCCCCCATGCAACAATGTCGCCGCGCAATTTGACTGCCCGAGGTTAAACGGCACAGACAAATACAGCCGCAAAATGGCAGCTCGTGCCTGTGAGGACAAAGAGGTGCCAGACAAAATGCGCATAGCGCAGACGTTCGTTCACGAAAAATAAGACGCCGGCGGTGTAAGCGATTCCGCCGGCCACCAGCCAGAGAATCGCCGAGAGCGGAACCGCCAGTGTGAGCGGAGGAAGGAAAACAAGAGCTAGCCAACCCATTCCCAAATAAAGAGCCATCGCGGATTTTCGGTGCCGGTCGGCGCCGCGTGTCACTTTGACGAAGGCGCCGAAGGCGGCCAACGCCCAGATGATCCCCAGCATGGTCCAACCCCATACTCCTCGAAGCGGCCCCAGCGCGAAGGGCGTGTATGTTCCGGCGATTAACCAAAAAATCGCCGAGTGATCGAGGATTTGCAGAAACGACTTGGCCCGCGTGCGAGGCCAGGCGTGGTAAAGCATCGACCCCAAATACAACAACACAATGGTCGCGATAAATACGGTCGTGCCGATAAAAAACAAAACGCTGCCATGGCGGAGGGCGGCCAGTAGCAAAATCGGAGCAGCGATCATCGCTCCGACGAGACCGATCCCGTGGCTGATACTATTCGCCAATTCCTCGCCGGTTGATTGAGTCCATTTCGCCAAGGCTCCCGATTCGTCCACAATTTTCATTGCCGGCATCACGCAACGCCCATTGAAAAATTTTGCAATCCAAAATTGGCGCCTCATTGCGAGATCTCCCCAAACATTGCAATCATCACAGAAACAACCTTCTGTCGAGGTAAGACATTCATGGCTACTGAAAGCAAAGCCAAATCGATCAAGGCAATTTTTTTCGACGCAGCCGGCACGCTCCTTTACCTGACGAAGACAGTGGGCAAGCATTACGCCGTCGTTGGCCATGAAGTCGGTCTGGATCTCGATGCGCAGAAACTGGATCGAGCTTTCCACAACGCATGGCAACAAATGCCACCACGAGCGTCAATCGGAGAACCGCGCCAGGACGACGACAAAGACTGGTGGCGCCAGCTCGTCGAACGCGTTCTCGACCAGATCGCGCCGTCGTTAAGCCAATTCGACCGAGACAATTTCTTCGAAGTCGCGTACGAACACTTTGCCGAGCCTGGCGTTTGGGAGCTTTACCCTGAAGTGCCTGGCGTTCTTGAGAAATTACGTTTCCGTTTTCAGCTCGCCGTGGTTTCGAATTTCGACGGCCGCCTGCGATTCATTCTTCAGCACCTTGGAATCTCGAAATATTTTGCCCACACATTCATCTCCAGCGAGCTCGGTGCAGACAAACCGGATCCGGAAATTTTCCGACGCGCTCTAAAGGTCATCGATTTGAAACCAGACGAGGTGCTTCACGTTGGCGACGATCGCGAACGCGATTGGCAAGCAGCTACCGCGGCCGGTTTGTGCGTGTTTCGATTGGAGCGACCGCAAAATTCGCTTTGCGATTTGCTCGGGATTTTAACCACCAATCGATACGAATGAACACGAATCCATCGGGAGCAAATTCCTTGGGTGGGCTGGGACTCGAACCGGCGCTGGCGACGGTGCAGCCGCCGATAGCTCGCCAGCCGCTAAAAAGACGATTGCGGCGAAGGCACATACTTTTCGCTCGCGTGTGGTAGTAATGCTGCAGAAAGTAGGCGAATTCCAGGGAGGTGGTTAATTCAAATGCGACCTCGTTCGGTCACTGCGTTCTGGCTGTCAATTCTTGTTGCTGCGTAGCTTGTGTCGGGCATCGATAATCTAGCAAAACTAGGAACATGAAGCCGGAGGTGCCACCCAAAAACGGAACGCGTCGCTACGCTGTGTTCCTCAGCTATCGGCATTCCGACAACAAAGAACCCGGACGTCAATGGGCGACGTGGTTGCATCAGATGTTGGAAAACTACGACATTCCTTCCGATTTGGTGGGCACTACCAACAGCAGCGGGGAAGTGATTCCAGCGAGTCTGTATCCGGTATTTCGGGACGAGGAGGAATTGCCCGCCGACGCCGATCTCACGCGCAACATTCGCCAGGCACTGGAGAACAGCGAGGTCCTGGTTGTCATCTGTTCACCACGAGCCGTGCAGTCGCGCTTTGTCGCAGAAGAGATTCGCTACTTCAAGGAACTCGGCAAAGCCCACCGCATTCTTGCTTTGATGATCGACGGAGAACCGAATGCCGCTGAGGATTCAGCCAAGCAGACTGCCGGACTCACGGCGGACATGGAATGCCTGCCAGAACCGCTGCGACGCGGTGTTGCCGCAAATGATGGAAGCATTGACTGGAACGCGCGAACCGAACCGATCGCCGCCGATGCGCGACCAGGTGGCCGGCCGGTGCAGGGCTGGACGAACAGCGCCCCCTATCGGGAGCAGCCTTGCGCGAAGGACGGACGGAGAAGTCGGATCTCGAGAGCGAGGTAAAATCGTACGAGCAGCGGCTGGAGCTGACGAAGCTGAAGGTAGTCGCGGGCGCTCTCGGCGTGCCGCTCGGAGTGCTGACTCAGAGGGACAAAGCGATGCAGCTTGAGAAAGCACGCAAAAGAGCGCAGACCCTGCGTCGCTGGCTGGCCGCGGTAGCTCTTCTTGCAGTGCTCGCCGTCGGCGGCGGGATCCTTGCCTGGGAAAAACAGCGCGAAGCGGCGCGCGAACGCGACGCGAAAGAGCAAGCACGCATTGAAGAAGCTAAGCAACGCACGCTGGCTCAGGAGCAGTCCGAGAGACGACGACAATTGCTCGCCGAAGCCGCGCGCTCCGATCGTCTGGTGGCTGAGGAAAAACTCGAACGTGGAGAATCGCCAGCGGCGTTTGCCTATCTTGCCCGATCAATCATTTATGACGGCACATCGACATTGGCCGCAGAAAAGGCAATTGCCGCCTTAAATACCTGGAGCTTTGGGACGCCGGTTTCATTTTGTGGGGAAGGTAACGACCCGCAGAGAGCGCAATTCAGTCCCGATGGCGAGCGCGTCGTCGTTGCTTACGGCGACAACACAGCGCGAGTGTGGGAGGTCGAAAGCGGCAAACTCTTAAACACACTCAAAGGACATCAGGACATTGTGAATAGCGCGCAATTCAGCCCCGACGGTCAGCGAATTGTTACCGCTTCCCGCGACAACACGGCGCGGGTTTGGGAAGCCAAAAGCGGCAAACTAATGACAACTCTGAAAGGACATGAGGATGACGTGTATAATGCGGAATTCAGCCCGGATGGTCTGCGCGTCGTTACAAGGTCCGCAGACCACACCGTGCGGGTGTGGGAAGCCAAAAGCGGCAAGCTTTTGACCACTTTCAAAGGACAGTCGAACGCGGAGTTCAGTCCGGATGGCCAGCACCTCGTCACTGTTTCCGGAGACCTCGTCACTTCTTCCCCACACAACGCGGCACGGGTGTGGGAGGTCAAGAGCGGCAAACTTCTGCTCACACTCCAAGGACATGAGGACTTTGTGAACAGCGCGCAATTCAGCCCCGACGGTCAGCGAATTGTTACCACTTCCCGCGACAACACCGCGCGGGTGTGGGAAGCCAAAAGTGGCAAACTAATGACAACTCTGCAAGGACACGAAGGCGCCCTGTGGAGCGCGGGGTTCAGTCCGGATGGCCAGCTTATCGTCACCTGTTCCCAAGACGAAACCGCCCGGGTGTGGGAAGCCAAGAGCGGCAAGCTGTTAACAACGCTCCATGGGGTATTTGGGCCCGCATTCAGCCCAAATGGCGAGCGTATCGTCACGGCTTGCCCTAAGTATGCGGCCGACCAAACCCCGCGGGTGTGGGAAGCCAGAAGCGGCAAGCTCTTAATTACTCTCCAACGGCATGAGAGTTGGGTGAATAACGCGCAATTTAGTCCGGATGGGCGCCGCATCCTTACCGAGGACAACGAAACCGTACGGGTGTGGGAGGCCCAAAGTGATCACCTCGTAACCACTCTAGCTGCCGAGGCTTCTCCGACAAGCGCCCAGGGGCTCAACGCTCAATTCAGCCCAGATGGTCAGCGTATCGTCACCACGGACGACAAGAGCGCACGCATATGGGAATCGCAAAGCGGCAAGCTCCTTACTACCATTGAAGAAGATCTATCGTCCGGGCAGTTCAGCCCGGATGGCAAGCGCATAGCTACGGCCTTTGGTGATTTCGACGCGCGTATTTGGGAGGCTCGAGTATGGGACTTTGAAAGCGGCAAGCTTCTACTAACCCTCAAAGGACATCAAGGCCCGTTGAGCAGCGTGGAATTTAGTCCGGACGGCGAGCTCATTGTGACCGCTTCCGAAGACAAAACTGCGCGCGTTTGGGAAGCTGGGCACGGCAAGCTCCTAACCACCCTTGAGGGTCATCAGGGCCGGGTTTACGACGCGAAATTCAGCGCGGATGGCCAGCGCATCGTCACCGCGTCCCAAGACAAAACCGCGCGAGTGTGGGCAGCGCAAGGTGGCAAGCTCCTTGTCACTATTCAAGGACACGAAAATCAAGTGTTAAGCGCGGAATTCAGTCCGGATGGTCGGCGCATTGTCACCGCGTCTCAAGACAAAACGGTGCGGCTGTGGGAAGCTCAAAGCGGAAAGCTCCTGGCTACCCTCCGGGCACATGAGAACGGAGTAACTAGTGCTCAATTCAGCCCGGATGGTCAACGCATTGTTTCCACCTCCTATCAGCGTCATGACACGGGCGCGCGGCTGTGGGACGCGCAGAGCGCCAAACTGGTGGCCACTCTCAAAGGACAGGATAGTGCGCAATTCAGCCCAGATGGTCAGCGTATCGTCACCACCGACAACAAGAACTGTACGCATATGGGACGCGCAGAGCGGCAAGC
Organism: uncultured Verrucomicrobiae bacterium; assembly: GCA_963753675.1. GTDB lineage: Bacteria > Verrucomicrobiota > Verrucomicrobiia > Chthoniobacterales > UBA10450 > Udaeobacter. The sequence goes on from CAVWCZ010000005.1 coordinate 350,229, forward strand.
TCGTGGCCACTCTCCAAGGACAGAATAGTGCGCAATTCAGCCCGCAAGGCGAGATTATCGTCACTACTTCCGAGGACAAAACGGCGCGGGTTTGGACCATTCTTCCGCCAAGTGCTGGCGTGCAGCCCCCCTGGTTTGCTGATTTTCTACTCTACATGGCGCAGCAGAGGCTCAATTCAGATGGTGAACTCGAACCCATCCCGCCGGCTGACTGGCTCGCGCTCCGCGACCATCTCCGCCAAGTCATTCGCGAAACTGCGACCGGAGATACACCTTACCTCCGCATCCTCCGCCACTTCGTTCACGAATGAGCTACCTCGATCCCTTCCAACGGTCATGAAGGGTCAGTTGTTGATGGTATTGACAACTGACGTCCAAGGGACATCGAGTGCGATTGGTGGAATTCGTTTTGCGGCGAAGGCTGGACTCGATGTAAGATTTCGAGGTGATACAGGAGACATCTGGGGGAGCGGAAACGGACGCTGCCAATATTGAGAAGGTCCTTCGCTCGATCAGTTCAGCTTCGCTCGGTGAATTGATGTCGATCTGGCGGGCGCGCGCGCACGAGAAGGGATCTGGTTCTCCCGCTGTCTTTCGTTGTCTCGGCGAACGGGTTCTTGCACAAGGTGAGCCGCTTCTCGCTTACGACGTTGTGAGTGCAGGTTTGGGGATTTGGCCGAAAGACGTGCGGTTGCGCCAGCTTCAGGGTCTCGCATTGTCGCGCAGCGGAGCGACCGAGCGCGCCAATGCCGTCCTAGAAAATTTGCGTCGCGAGGAAGAGACCGGTGAAGAAACGCTCGGCATGCTTGGCCGCACTTACAAAGATTTGGCTGCAACCGCTACGACCAGAAAGCAATGTAACGAGTTTTTGAAACGCGCCGCAGAGACTTACACACGGGCTTACGAAGCGACCGGTGGTTATTGGACAGGAATCAACGCCGCCACCATGAACCTGCTCATTGGCGAGACCGAGCGAGCACAGGAACTCGCGCGCAAAGTGCGCAATGAATGTTTAGAAGAAATTGCGGACCCGAGTGGAGATCAGTACCTGGGAACTTGCCGCGCTCGGCGAAGCCTCATTGATTCTGCGCGACCAATCGCAAGCCGGGGAATGGTATGCGCGCGCGGCCGAAGCAGGCAAAAATCGTTTTGGCGATTTGCATTCGAGCCGGCATAACGCCCGACTAATCCTCCAGCATTGGAATGAAGATCAAAGCTGGATCGAAAAGTACCTGCGCATTCCTTGCGTTCTTGTTTTTGCCGGCCACATGATTGATCGGCCCGATCGCGCGACCCCGAGATTCCCAAGTGAGTTCGAATCCGCGGTCGCAAAAGAAATTCGGCGTAAGATCGACATGTTCAAACCGGGGTTTGGTTTCGCGTCAGCGGCTTGTGGTTCGGACATCCTTTTTCTCGAAACAATGCAAGACGCCGGCGCGGAAATTTCGGTCGTGCTACCTTACAATGAAGAAGACTTTGTCCGCGATAGTGTCGATTATGTTCCAAACTCAAAGTGGCGTGCGCGTTTCGAACGCGTACTCACGCGATCCGCGCGCGTCATCACGGCATCCACGCAAAGAATCGAGATCGGCGGCATTTCCTATGAGTTCTGTAGCCAATTGCTATTGGGACTTGCTGCCATTCGTTGCCGGCAACTCGACAGCACATTGATCCCCTTGGCCGTTTGGAACGAAAAACCGGGCGACGGCCCCGGTGGCACAGCCAGTGTCATCGAAAATTGGAGAAAACTCGGTTACGAACCGGAGATTATTAATCTCGAGAAGATTTGTAGGAGAAGCGGTCCGCTTCCCGCGGAACGACAGCGTCGTGCCGTACAGGAGTCTCGCTCCACTGGCAGCGGCATCGCGCAGGCGTCAGAAAAATCGTTTGGTTCGCGCGTCGTCGCGATTCTTTTCGCCGATGCGGTTGGCTTCAGCAAACTGACGGAGACGGAAGTGCCGCGCTTTGTGCAGCACTTTCTAGGAGCGATCGCGCAATTGAGTAACCGATTCGCCGAGTCAATTATGGCAAAGAACACTTGGGGCGACGGACTCTACTTTGTTTTTTCCGATGTCGATCTTGCAGGAAAGTTCGCGCTGCAGCTGGCGGATCTCGTTACAAAACAAGCCTGGGAGAAAAAAGGCCTGCCACGGGGATTGAATCTGCGCATCGCTTTACACGCGGGTCCGGTTTACGAATTCGATGATCCGATCACGGGCAACCGCAGTTATAGCGGCACGCACGTGAGTCGCGCGGCACGCATTGAACCGATAGCCCCCCCGAGCCACGTGTACGCGAGCGAAGCTTTTGCCGCACTGTCCGCCGCGCAACGTACACGAGATTTCACCTGCGATTACGTCGGCCAAACACCAATGGCCAAAGGCTACGGCACGTTGCCAATGTATCACGTTCGGCCAAGAGCATCGGCTGCGCGGTTGTAAGATCGCCATCAACTGCTAGTTGGTCGGGTGGCGCCGCCGGACCGCCTTACGCGAGCGTCCCAGGCAGACGTGGCTGCTGCAAATCGCTGGGTCGGCTGGGACTCGAACCCGGAACCGACCCCGAAGGCTTTCGGGGCTCCTCGATCAATCCGTGCGACTGCAAGATTGAAATTGCGAGTCGCGGATTCTTTTTCCGTTTTAGACTTCGCTCGATTTTGCGTGCTTCGGTCATTGACGGAACTTCCTGCGCCGCGACAAGTTCAAATTGGCCTCCGAACCGATGCGTTGTGTGATTGCTGCCGCGTTTATGCTCGCTCATCCGGCGTTCAAGATTGTCGGTCGCGCCTATGTAATAACGCCGAGCACCATGCAAGATATAAACCCAAGCCATAGGAGAGCATGGGTCGGCCGGGACTCGAACCCGGAACCAACGCCTTAAAAGGGCGCTGCTCTACCGATTGAGCTACCGACCCGCAATGTTTCAGTTTCCGGTAGCTAAAGAAATTTTCAATCCGGAACCAACCCCGAAACCTTTCGGGGCTGCTCTACCAATTGAGCTACCGACCCGTGGAGATTCAGTTTGTAATAGCTAAGGGAATTTTCAATCCAGAACCAACCCCGAAACCTTTCGGGGCTGTTCTACCGATTGAGCTACCGACCCGCGCAGGGCTTCACTTTCTAATGCCTGCGAGATTTTTCAATGTACAATGGCACGCCGCCGGACATGATCTCTCACAAACATAAATGCATCTTTGTCGAGGTACCCAAGACCGGCTCAACGAGTGTCAGGGCGATTCTCGGCAAAGCTTGGAAGCCGCACCTCAATCTGTGGCAAATCAGAAAGTTGATGGAAACGTCATGGACCCATTACGGCGGAAGAAAGAATCGGATATTGGCTGCGTTATACCTGCTGGTCCCGGAGCAGCGCCGGAAAAAAAACGGGAGCCAGCAGTTCGATTCATATTTCAAGTTCGGTTTTGTCCGCAACCCATGGGACCGGATCGTCTCGCTATATGAGCGCACGGAAGCGTTACAACTAAGAAATGAAATGAGCTTCGAACAATTTGTCGATTGGATCGAGTACAGCAGCGCCACTTGTGTTCACTCTTCTCCACATCGGTATCAGTTGGACTGGTTCGTCGATCCGAACGGCAATTTGCTCGCCGATTTTATCGGAAAATTTGAGCGCCTCGATGAAGATTGGGCTTTTGTGGCGCAGAAGCTGGGTTTGCAGGAGAAGTTGCCACATCAGCGGGCGAATCCGCGGGAGCGCCATTACACTGAGTACTACACTCCGCGGACCAGGGATATCGTTGCAGCGAAGTTCAAAGTGGATATTGAGCGATTCGGTTATGAGTTTGCCGGATAAAATAAAAGCGATTGTGCTCACGTGTGATCGGTATCGACCGATCACTCGACATGTCATTCTTAAATACGAACGATTATGGCCGGATCATCCTTTCGTTTTTCACGTTCCATACCAGGAGCTACGCGGAACCGACACCGATCGAATCAAATACCACGCGGCGCCTGCGGACATTAAGGGAACGATTTTGCATTTGTTAGCGGACATCGATGACGAAGAGTGGATTTACTGGTGCGTGGACGACAAGTACCCGATACAATTTCCTACCGACAAGGTGACTAGTTTGATTTCGCACGCCATGCGTTCGCCGGGAATCGACGGCCTGTTATTCTGCAGATGCAGGGCGTTATTGAGCATCCCCGGGCTCACCCTCCATCCCAAGAAAGTGAAAAACCTGTTCGGCGATGTTTATCTCGAACGCAAAGGCTGGTGGCAGATATGGATCCATCAGTTTATGCGGGCCAAAGTCCTTCGACATCTGTTCAAGCATCTCCCGGACGAGATTCCCAGTGCAAAGGCGATGGATGATCTGAAGGACGACGTGCCAAAGCTACCCGAGCACCGGTTATTTGTGACGGAAAAGAACTATGCAGTCTTCGGGGAAAGCACACGCAAGGGAATGATCACGCAAAATTGTTACGAGAGTATTGTAGACTCGGGTATTGAGCTGCCAGAATGGTTCCAGCAACCAAACGGCGAATACGTAACGCTCGGAAAATTGTGAGCGCGACGTACGCCTCAAATTGAAAATGTTTGCCCCTGGAAATTTTCTCGACCTCGAACATACGGCTCATCCCAAATTGTTCGAGAACCAGAATCACGTCTGGGACGCGCTCAAGCAGATCGCGAGCTATTTGCAATTTCGGTTAAAGCCCGGCGTTCTCGGCGAGCTTCTGGGAAAGCCATTCATTAGCAATCGGGTGTTCATTGGCAGAGGGACGGTCGTGGAACCAGGAGCCGTGCTGAAAGGGCCGGCGTGGATTGGAGACAATTGTCAGATTCGCAGTGGCTGCTACGTGCGCGAAAACGTGATCGCGGGAAATGGGGTCGTGATGGGCAACTCGTGTGAATTCAAAAATTGCATCTTGTTCGACGAAGCGCAGGTGCCACACTTCAATTACGTCGGGGACTCAATTCTGGGTCATCGCGCGCATCTTGGCGCGGGCGTGATTCTCTCGAACGTCAAACTCAATCACGCCGAGATCACGGTGATCACGCCCGACGGCGGTATTCCCACTGGCTTGAAAAAATTCGGGGCGATCGTGGGCGACAGAACCGAGATCGGCTGCAACGCGGTCATCAATCCCGGTTCGGTTATCGGGCGTGATTGTATGATTTACCCGGGCGTAAACTTCCGCGGTCTGCTGCCAGACGGTGCCAGAGTGAAATTGGTGCAGGAACTGCAGGTAATCAAAAAGCGCTAAATGCGGATGGGCGGGGATTCGAGCCCCGGAAGAGACTGAACAACTGCCGCCGATTGATCCACTCCCGCATTTCGCTTCCCAACGTGGTTCGACCGCTGCGAGTCCTCACTAACCGGGTTCGGGCAGGGAAAATTCCGTTGACAAATTGGCGAGCATTTTTCAAACTCGACGCCGTTAAACGGATCTGAATCAGGCGGGGGACATTTGCCCGCTAGGTTCTTCGCCCCTTCCGGACCCGCGATTCGCAGAATCAACGTAGCGGGAAAAAAAGGGAGAACCATGAATACGCTGACTCAGTTCAAACACGCAACAATTCTGCCAGTTCTCATTGGACTGACGCTTCGCTGCTTTGGGCTTTCGCCAGCAGCGCAAGCAGGCCCGCATGGGCCGGCTAAACTCGATGAAGCAACGCGTGCCCGGGTTAGCGAAAGTTACGGTAGACTTCCGCTAAGCTTCGAAGCCAACGAGAGGCAGCAAGATCGACAAGTGAAGTTCCTCTCACGGGGCAGCGGTTACAATCTATTCCTGACCAACCGGGAAGCAGTGCTGGTACTGACGAAATCGGAGAAGCCTGCGACGCCGCCTGCGAACAAGGCGACTCTTTGGCAGAAACCGAAGCGGCAATCGAGCGTTTTACGCACGAAGCTAGTTGCTGCAAATCCAGCAGCCAGAGTGAGGGGAAAGGAGGAGTTACAGGGCAAGGTCAACTACTTGATTGGCAACGATCCCTCGAAGTGGCGCACCGATGTGGTGACCTACGCCAAGGTGCGCTATGAACAAGTGTATCCCGGCATTGACCTGGTTTACTACGGCAACCAAGGGCAACTGGAATACGATTTTGTGGTGGCGCCAGGAGCCGATCCTGCTCGCATCCGGCTCAGGGTTGCCGGTGCGCGGAAAATGTACGTGAACGGCCGTGGGCAACTCGTGGTGCAGACGGCGGGAGGCGCGGTGCGCTGGAATAAGCCCAGCGTTTACCAGCTAGCAGGCGCCATGCGTCGCGCCGTGAAAGGCAAATATGTTCTCCGGCGCGGCCATGAGATAAGCTTTGAAGTGGCAGCCTACGATACAGCCAAGCCGCTCGTTATCGATCCGACCCTCGTTTACTCCACTTATCTTGGAGGCAGCAGTAGCGATGGCGTCCTCGGCATCGCGGTGGACGCCTCCGGAAACGCCTACGTTACGGGACAGACGTCTTCGAGCGACTTTCCGACCACCGCTGGGGCGTTCCAGACGACCAACAATGATGGCTACGATGTCTTCGTGACTGAGCTAAATCCCACCGGTACCAGCCTCCTTTACTCCACCTATCTCGGGGGCAGCAGTTTCGATAGCGGCAGCGGCATCGCGGTGGATACCTCCGGCAACGCCTATGTTGTGGGAGAGACGAATTCGAGCGATTTCCCGACCACCGCTGGAGCCTTCCAGACGACCAACGATGGTAGCGCCGACGCCTTCGTGACTGAGCTCAATCCCACCGGCTCCGGCCTCCTTTACTCCACCTATCTCGGCGGCGGCAGTAACGATTACGGCCTCGGCATCGCGGTGGACGCCTCCGGCAGCGCCTACGTTGCGGGATACACGTATTCGACCAACTTTCCGACCACTGCAGGGGCTTTCCAGACGACCAACAATGGTAGCCCGGACGCCTTCGTGACTGAGCTCAATCCCACTGGAACTGGCCTGCTCTACTCCACCTATCTCGGGGGCAGCAGTTTCGATAGCGGCGGCGCCATCGCGGTGGACGCCTCCGGCAACGCCTACGTTACGGGACAGACGGGTTCGACCAACTTTCCGACTACCGCCGGGGCCTTCCAGACGACCTACAATGGCGGCTTCTACGACGCCTTTGTGACTGAGCTCAATCCCACCGGTACCAGCCTCCTTTACTCCACCTATCTCGGGGGCGGCAGCGTCGATATCGGCAACGGCATCACGGTGGACGCCACCGGAAACGCCTACGTTACGGGACAGACGGGTTCGACCAACTTTCCGACCACCGCCGGGGCCTTCCAGACGACCTACAGTGGTGACTACGATGCTTTCGTGACTGAGCTCAATCCCACCGGTACCAGCCTCCTTTACTCCACCTATCTCGGGGGCAACAGTTTCGATAGCGGCAGCGGCATCGCGATGGACGCCTTCGGCAACGCCTACGTTACGGGACAGACGTTTTCGACCAACTTCCCCACCACCGCCGGGGCCTTCCAGACGACCTACAATGGTAGCACCGACGCCTTCGTGACTAAGCTCAATCCCACCGGTGCCGGCCTCCTCTACTCCACCTATCTCGGGGGCAGCAGTGTCGAAATCGGCTACGGCATCGCGGTGGACGCCTCCGGCAACGCCTACGTTGCGGGAGAGACGTTTTCGAGCGACTTTCCGACCACCGCCGGGGCCTTTCAAACGATCTACAATGGTAGCGCTGATGCTTTTGTGGCGAAGATTGGTGTGGCGGCAACCCCGACAGGTTTTGTTATTGGTGATCTCAACGCAGTGGTGGGTAACCACGTGACGTTTTGGGGCGCGCAATGGGCGCACCAAAATTCACTGAGCGGAGGCCCGGCCCCAGCGAGTTTCAAAGGCTTTGCCAATTCTCCAAACCCAAATCCGCCAGCCTGCGGGGGCACATGGCAAAGTCGGACAGGCAATAGTTCGGGACCACCAGAGAGCATCCCGGCTGACATCGCAGTTATTGTCTCTAGCTCGATAACGAAATCGGGCTCGACGATCAGCGGTGACGTTGCCGAGATAGTGATCGTCCATACCGATCCCGGCTACGTTAGGGATCCCGATCATCCGGGCACTGGAACGGTAGTAGGAATTGTCTGTCCGTAGGAGGACAAAAATAGTTAGAGGTGCTCGCCGCGGTGCTGAAGCGACCGGCAGCTCAAATCAACGCCAAGCTCGAACAGGGCCAAACCACGCGTGACAGAGCCTCATTTTGTTACCTGCGGATGGGGGGGGATTCGAACCCCCGGTGCCTTTCGGCACACACGCTTTCCAGGCGTGCACAATCAACCGCTCTGTCACCCATCCCTAACGCAATCTTCCTCTTCCTCTAAATCTTAATCTCAGCGCGACTGGAGACAATCGGAACAGAGCAAGACTAAGAGGAAGCGGAAGAGGAAGAGTTTACAACTGCAAACGCCGGAACAACTCGTCGAGCGGTAATTGAATGCCGATGTAAAATTCGCCGAAGTCGGCGTATTCGGCGCTGACTGGATCGAACCGCATCTGGTAAACGATGGCTTTGATCTGAAACGTGTCGCGCGCGAAGAGCGTCACGCCCCATTCCGCATCGTCGAGGCCGGTGGACCCGGTAATCAACTGTTTCACTTTGCCGGCGAACTCCCGCCCGACTTTGGCGTGGCCTTTCATCAGTTTGCGACGTTCATCATACGGCAGCGCGTACCAGTTGCGCTGTTCGCCGCGACGCTTGCTCATATTATAAAAACAAACCACCGGCCAATCAGGGAGCGTCGGATACACCCGCTCTTGTCGATAATGTTTGATCCGGTCACGAAAGGTCGTCAGCGCTTCGCTAAGCTTTCCCGGATCATTGCGGACATTCGCGTCGAGCGATTGCGTGTATTCCTCCTCGGTCGTGATGTATTCGCTTTCTTCGGTGAGCGAGAGATAACTGTAAACCGGTGTGAGCACGTCCGGGCCTAACGAAACGGACAGCCGTTTCTCGATTCTGTTGGCGTTGTGCAAGTCCGGCGTAATCAACATGAAACCGATGTCCCCCTTGGGCGTCACCACCCCGAGCGTGAGCAACTGCGTCGAATCCATCGCGCGTACTTCCTGGACCAGCGACGAAAGATCTGTTTTCGCAGCATTTTTCTCTTCACGGCTAAGCAACTGCCATTGGCCATATTCGACCCGGTAAAACAGGTGTAAACAATGCCAGCCTTCCTCAGGAACGAGCGCGGTATTCTTGTCAGTCATCGCATTAGTTTCCGGCTCAGCGGCATTCGGGTCAAGGTTCTGCCGCATGCCGTGCAATGGGAAGCCTTGGCTTGCATCGGTAGAGAGTAACCTGTATCACGGGCGCCTAGCGTGAAGCACGTGCAGCCAGAATGCGCAATTACCTTCAGCCACAAACCACCGGCGATGTGCTACGGAACACTTTCGCAATATACGGCAAAGGTTTCTGGGCAATCTTACTGACATTTCTGCTTCCGGTTTTGCCGTTCCAAGTGTGGCAGGCCGAAGCCAAAGCAGCAAACAACACATCACTCTATGTTCTTGCGTTTGTGGTTGGAACTGTCGCCGGATTGTTTGCTTTCGGTGCGATCGCAATTGCCGTATCGGACATTTGCCTTGGTAACAAGCCGGGCGTAACGCGCTCCTACAAAAGAGTCTTCAGCACGATTCCAGGGAAACTGCTGGTTACCAATTTCCTGAACATAATCTGCTGGGGAATTCCGGCAGTGCCGTTATATGTGCTTCCAGCGCATTTCAGCAAAGCGACGGACGCCGCAAAGATGATCATGATTCTTGTGATGGTCCTCTCATTGATTGTCTCCGTAACGGTGTGCTTGCGGTTCCTGTTCGCTGCGTCGGTCGTAGTTCTGGAAGGGCGTTGGGGACTTCAGGCGCTAAAACGAAGCAAAGCTCTCGCCAGTGGTTTCAACTGGCGCAATCTCGCTGTGCTGATTTTGATTTGGGTAATCGTGGTGGTATTGCTCGCCCTGGCCTCTACGGTTTTCATACTTCTGCAGGTAAAAAGCGCGTTCGCTGGACGGATGTTTACCGTCGGAATGGCAATGATAGTTGTGCCGGTATTTTTTATCGCTGTCGTGCTGCTCTACTATGACAGCCGCGTCCGGAAGGAGGCGTACGATAATGCCGCTTTAGCTGAGGACTTGCGCAGGTAGCGAGACGAAACCCTTGCAGGACAGAGGCGGAATCCCTATAACGCGACTAACAAGGAGACCCCTGCGTGATCAATTATGTCCGGGAGCAATCGATAGGAGAGCTGGTGCGAAATTCTTTTGCCGTTTTCGGCAAAGGGCTCGGGATCATTCTTCTGACTTACCTTCTGCCAATGCTTCCCTTTATTCTGATGCAGGGGGAGGCGCTCGCCGCGAAAGCAACCGGCCTTTGGCTCATTGCGGCCTTTTTGGGAACCATCGCAAGCTTGCTGGCGTTTGGGGCGATCACAATTTCAGTTTCCGATATTTGCCTCGGCAACGCCCCGAGCCTGCCGCGGTCCTACAAACGCGTCTTCCGGTTGTTTGGACGAATGTTCACAGCAAGCATGCTGCAACTGACATTCATCATGATCGGTTGTGTGCTACTCTTTGTTCCGGGGATAATTGCCATGTTCTGGTTCATGTTTACACCCTGCATCGTGGTGATGGAAGGGTTCGGTGGACTAACAGCTCTAAAGCGCAGCCGAGCGCTGGGCTGGGGCTACAATTGGCGCAACTTGGGCGTGTTCGCGCTGGTGATGGTAATCGCGATTGTTGCGTACGTGATTCTAGTCATCCCGTTGTTGCTGTTAATCCCGGATGCTGCCAACCATTTCAGCGGCCGGTTTTTTAATACCGTGTTTCAACTACTAAGCACGCCTCTGGGGATCGTCGCCATTGTGCTAATGTATTACGATCTTCGAGTGCGCAAGGAAGCGTACGACGCGGCCGCGCTGGCGGAAGATTTGAGACGCTGAAAAAAATAAGAACCGGAACAAATTATATGTTTGCCATCGATTTATCATCCTTACCCAAAGACCCGACGTTTTGGATCGTCGTTGCGATCTGTCTCACAATTGTCGTCATTTTGGCGATCATCTTTGGCCGCGGTCTCAAGATCGGGTCGCTCTCACTCGATCGAGCGCCCGATAAAAAGCCGACCGATATTGTCGTGGCGAAAAACATGGAAGCAAAGAATCTGAAGGTTCGCGGTAGCATCAGAGGTGTGCACGGCGCGCAAACATCCGACCGGAACGTCGACGTCCTCGGAGGCGCCAAATTGACCGATGCGGACATCCAGGGCGACATCACCGGCGTGGAGCAGCAGGGAGATTCCGACGTCAAAAAATGAGAGATGTGCTTGCAGCGTTCGTGGATCGGCACGTGGAGTTGGGCCGATTTTGCGAAATGCTCGAGAATGACGAAAAGCCGATCATGATCGTCTGGGGGGACGATGGAATCGGGAAGTCGTCATTCCTTGTGCGACTCATACACGAGTGCGCCTCGCGCAAGCTGCGCAAGGCCGAAGTGTTCGCGAGCAAGAACCGGTTTAATAGTTATTTGGAAATCCTGCGCAAAATTCGGGACGATCTCGGTCCGGAATTGTTTCCGAACTTCACCCAGTTGGTGAACTATCTTTTTCCGAGCCCTCTGCAAGCCCGGGCGCCAATCAAGATCGACCTCGGTGGTGGAGCGCAAAGCGTATTAGAGCGCGCCAGGCTGGAAAACGTAACCATTCATGGTGATGTCGCGGGCGTCATCATCAAGGATTGCATGATTAATGTTCCTGACCCGGCCCTGAACATTCCGCCGCAGGATCGCATGAACCTGCTCACTGCGGAGTTTTTGAAGGAGCTCGCACCGATCGTGCAATACGAAATGCTGGTCGTTTTGTTCGATGATATTCAGGAATTGGCCGACGAAACTTACAAGTGGCTTTGGGAGGGAATAATCTCCGCGCTGGACGAAGGCCGCTTAAGAAACATTCGTTTCGTTCTATGCGGGCGGACTAAACCGCAACTTGAAGGCACCGCTGCTTTAAGCGTGAAAGAAGCGCCGCTTCAGCCGCTCGGGTTGGCTGACATCGAATCCTATCTCGAACGCAGCAATCATGTACCCGAGGGTCGCGCCGAAGCGGCGAAAATGCTGCTGGCAGGAAGCAAAGGCATCCCGCTGAATATCGCATTGCAGCTCGACAGCTACTTTCAGTTTTTCCCGGACAAACGAGCCCGAGTAAATGGATAAGCGGCTGGAAGAATTTCAGCAGCTGCTCAACCAATTATCAGCCAAGGGACGCGGCGCCACGGTCGAGCTGCTTTTGCGGCAGATGGACACGGACCAGGCGCGCTGTCTGCGACTATGTGCGATTCCGCACGAATTCGACGTATCGATCCTGCGGTCGCTCGCACCTGATTTGAGCGAAGAGCAGGCGCGCAATTACTGTGTTCTATTGTCGAAGCTTTCGCTCGTTGCCCGTCGCGACGAGTCGTTCGCCATACACGAAGAACCACGCCGTTATCTTTTCGATCAATGGCTCGACTCCGAGTCCCTGGCTGGATTTCGCACCGCCAGCGCACGACTAACGGAATATTTCGGTCTGCTCGGAGCGCGGCTGAAAGAAGAAAGTGCGACTGAAAAATCCGACGCGGTGGAAAGAGTAATCCGCAATCGAATGTTTCATCTCATGGGCGCTTCGTCCGCTGAGGGTTTCGCTGAATTCGAGCGTCTTTGTCGTCAGCGGCGGGAAGAAATGCGCTTTGACCAATGTGAGACGCTCATCAAACTCGTTCACGAATACGACCGGATTTTCAATCCACTGGAAAAAGCCATTGTAGCGTATCACGAAGGCAAACTTGCTGCGGATCGGCGACAGTGGAGCGCAGCAGAGGAAGCCTACAATCGCGTTCTCGGCACGGCAGAAGTGTCCACGCAAATGCGCGTAAAGACGCTTCGCCGGCTTGGAATGATTCAGGATGATCAGCGTCACTGGAACGCGGCGATCGATTTTTTCCAGAAAAGCTTGGATCTCGCCGATGCGCGACCCGATTGCAGTCGGCAAATTATTCATTTGCATCTGAATCTTGGATCGACTTATCGCGACAGCGGTCGTTTGACAGAGGCGGAAAACTTTCTGCAGAAAAGCATCGCGCTGGCGCAAAACGCACAAGATCTCTCCTGCCTGGCCGACGGCCATAACGCGTCCGGCACACTTTATCTAAGAACGAATGACACGCACCGGGCCATCGAAGCGTTTCAGACCAGTCTCAAATACCTGGAGCAAATCGGGGACAGGTTTCGGTGCGCCCAGGTTTATAACAACCTTGGCAACGCTCAGTTCAACCGGCAGGAATGGGATAAAAGTGAACAATTGTTCCGACAAAGTCTCGAGATCAAGCGGCAGGCCGGCGATAACGCCGGGCAAGCGGTTACGCTCACAAATCTGGTGCGAGTTTATCGCGCCCAACACAGAATCCCCGACGCAATCGCGGCACTACAGCAGGCAGCCACTTTGTTTGCTGAGGTTCGCGACGATTATAGCGCGGCGCGGGTCAAGCGCGACCTGGCTCGGATCTATCGCTCGATGAATAATGTCGAGCTTGCCAGCAGTTCATTTGATGAAGCAGCCGCGCTTTTCGAGCGTTGCCATGAAACTCAGGAAGCGCAAGGAACTCGCGAAGAGGCTCGTCCGAAAAAGCGCGGCCTTCCATGGTGGGTAATTGTCGCGATTGTGCTCTTTGTAGCGTTCGTCGTTCTGATGATTCTGGCTCTCGCGTTGCATTGGTAAACGCGCGGGAAGGCTCAACCCGCGGGAGTCTGCGCTTTTGGTAAATGCGCCATGCAATATTCTTCGCCATCACTCGCCACGCGGAAATCCAGATTCGGGTCGCTTAGTTCGGTGGCGCCACACACCGCGCAGCGATGCAGTGTTTCGGCCGGGCTGCGCGACTCCGCTTCGAAACGTTTGCGCCGCGTTGAAACATCACGACGATGGCGCGCATCGTGAATGATTTCCGCTCCGAAAAATATGAAGTAGTTCGCGAATGCGGCGACAAGCGCAGCTCGATACGAATTCGGCCCGAGCACAAATCCAAAAAGCAGGAACGCTGCAAAAATCCACGCCAGCCATTTGATCTTTACCGGCAGAATAAAAAGGATGTAGATGACTTCGTCTGGGTAAAACCGCGCGAACGCAAAGAACAGGGACGTGATGAGCATGCCATTGGAAAAATTGCCGCCGAAAAAGAACGCGGCCACGGTCGTGCCGATCATCCCGATGACGAAATAAAGTGTGAGCCGGAACGGCCCCCATGCGCGTTCGAGGCCTTCGCCGATAAACCAGAGAAACCAGAGCGCCAGCACGACCCAAAGACTGAGCGTCTGCGGAACGAAAACATAAGTGACGAGCCGCCAGACTTCGCCATGGCGGATACGCGCTGGATCGAGATTGAGCGCGAAGCGTAAATTTGGATTCAGCCAAATCAACGCCCAGACCAGCGCTGTGAAGCCGATCACGATGCGGATCAGTCCCGGGACCCCCAGAAAACCAAAGCGGCGTTCAAGTTTGTCCAACCAGCTCATTTGCTGGCGCAAACTAACGCAACAATCCCTCACCTCAATCCTCTCCCTTTCGAAAGGAAGAGGTGGAGTTGTGGTCGACCGGAATGCCAGGCCTTGCTCTCCTCCTCGAATCGAGGAGAGGATGAAGGTGAGGAGTCGAAACCCTGGCGGTGCCTGGCTTTTCCCGAGGCGCTTGCGCTACCACATGCCGCGTCTAGTTTTGGCGCGTGAGCGAAGTGGCCCAGAGAAAAACGCCGCTTTACGAAGAGCACGTACGTCTCGGCGCGAAGATGGTTCCATTCGCCGGGTGGCTGATGCCGGTGCAATACACCAGCATCGTGGAGGAACATCAGGCTGTGCGAAACAATGTCGGTATCTTCGACATTTCGCACATGGGCCAGTTCATCGTGGAGGGACCCGAAGCGCACGGATGGCTAAATACCATGCTGACAAACAACGTCGACAAACTCGATGTCGGGGCCGGGCAATATACATTCTTGTTGAATGAACTCGGTGGAATCATTGACGACCTGATCATTTATCGTACTGCCAAAGAACAGTTTCTACTCGTAGTGAACGCAGCGCGTTTGGAGGAAGATTTTGCCTGGCTGCAAAATCACAAGGCAGGGCATGCCTCCGGCCTGCCCCATCGCGAAAATCGCAAGCGGGACGCATGCGCTACCATCATAAATCGCAGCGCAGATTTTGGAGGAGTTGCCATCCAGGGCCCACGCATCGCAGAGTTATTCCACGCCCTTTTCGGCGGGGATGCCGATCTCCCGAGGCGAAACTCGATTGCCGATTTGCCATTCGACGGGACGACTGTGTCCGTCGCGCGGACCGGGTACACTGGCGAGGATGGCATCGAAGTCTTCTTTCTTGCAACGGATGCGGTTAAGTTTTGGAACACCGTTCTCGAAAAAGGAGAGCCAATGGGAATTAAACCGTGCGGCCTCGGCGCACGCGATACATTGCGCCTGGAGATGTGCTATCCTCTCAACGGTTCCGATCTGTCGCCGGAACGAAATCCGATCGAGGCTGGACTCGGATTCTTCGTCGATCTGACAAAACCAAATTTCATCGGACGCGATGTCTTGGTGAACCCAAAGAATACTGGCTCGCGAGAGAAACTTGTGCCGTTTCGAATGAAAGAGAAAGGCCCGCCGCCCCGGCCGCACTACGCAGTGTTCCGGGACACCGAGCGCATCGGTGAAGTTACCAGCGGTACCCTTTCTCCGAGCTTGAACTGGGGTATTGGCATGGCGTATGTGTCGTCGGCGCACGCGAAAATCGGCGCAGAGATTGAAATCGAAATTCGCGGCCAAAAGTTTGGTGCCACCGTGGAAAAGAAACCGCTCTATAGAAAACCAGTATCATGATGATCCCGGACGACTTGCTCTACACCGAGAGCCACGAATGGATTAAACGCGAAGGCGACAACATCCGCGTCGGCATTACCGATCACGCTCAATCGGAATTGACCGACATCGTTTATGTCGAGCTGCCAAAAGTCGACCGGCAGGTAAACGCCAAAGAAGCGATGGCGGTTGTCGAATCAGTCAAGACTGCGAGCGACATCTACGCGCCGGTAAAGGGCACGGTTATTGAGACGAACAAGTCGCTCGAAGCCGATCCGGGACTAATCAACCGCGAACCGTACGGCCAGGGTTGGATCTTCGTTCTCAAAATCGACAACGCCGACGAGCTTAAAGGATTCAAGGACGCCGAAGGCTACAAGAAGCAAATCGGCTAGTTGTCCGTGGGCATTTAAAGTTCGTTGCGGCGAGGGCGCCGAAACCAGCACGCGAGGCGCATGCGCTGCCCAATCCGTTTAATCCGCGTAATCCGTGGTTTAATCCTTCTTAATCGCGAAACCGATGTAGCCCCAGCGACCCCATTCGTAGTGCGAAGTACGTTCCGCGTCGCGGCGGCCGGTTTTTTTGTCCTGCACGTAGGTCTTGGCAATGAATTCGGGAAACGCGGCGTTCATCTGAACGTCGTGCGAAACAAGCAGTCCACCATCGCACAGGCGCGGCCAGAACTGGCGAAATTCCCAGAGCATATGGCGGTAACTGTGTGAGCTGTCGTGCAGGAACATGTCGATGGATCGGGGGAGGTGGTCCTGCTTCAGCAAATCTTCGATTCTGCCCCGGACCGGAATGAATTGCCCAGGGGATCGCAATTCTTCAGGAATCAAGGCCCCCTGCTCGCAGTCTTCGCTCAATTCGACGCTGTAGAGTTTGGAGGCTGTGAGCTTCTCGTCGGCCAACGCTTTCAAAATAAAGGCCGAGGACATGCCAATAAATCCTCCCGACTCCAGAATAACCATCGGTCGAAGCCAACGGGTCAGTGCGTAAAGCGTTGCACAATCGAGCGCACCCATCACTCCTTCGGCGCCGTGCGTGTCGCGGCGCCGGATCATTTCCGCCATGAAGTCGCTTCGACGGATTTCCTGCGCGAATCCAGCAATCGCGTCCCACATTGCGTAAAAGGATGCAGGCTGGATTTGATCGCGGTTATTGGCTTGGCCTTTTCCAGACCACTGAAATACACGCATAGTGATAGGAAAACAGAAACATTCGCTGCTCTTTCAGTCGGTGCGAACGCTTATTTGCAGTTCCACGGAATGATAAAGTGCCTTTCGCCAGTCCCAATTGCTGTAGCGTGCGCTGTCCTCAGCGCATAATCATCCATACTGACGCTCCTTGAAGAATCCGCTGAGACAGCGGACACTGCAGCACCAAGTAAGTTGGCCAAGTTCGATCAAAGAGAACTCGCCCTTTTTTCATGGCTAAGCTGTGCTTAATTCTTCCGCTTTCCCCATGAGCAGTAAACCCAAACCGCGCGAGGCGGAGCTTAACTTCGAAGCCGCGATGGATCGGCTCGAGAAAATTGTCGAACAGATGGAGTCGGGTAAATTGCCACTCGAAGATCTGATCGTGCGCTACGAAGAGGGAATGAATCTGGTAAAAATTTGCCAGGAACGGCTCACGAAGGCGGAGCAAAAGATCGAAATCATTGCTCGCAATAGCGCCGGCAAAGCAGTAGTGAAAGAATTCGAGCCGACACAGGAACCGGTCACTTCCGAGAAAGCAGCGTCCGAATCCGAAAGCACCGATGACGAAATCAAACTCTTCTGACAATTCCCAAACCACTGAGACCTTAGCCACATCGAAGCGTTTGCTCGATGGCATCCATTCGCCGGCTGACATCAAAGCGCTGCGGGAACAGGATCTGCCGCAGCTTGCGCAGGAAGTGCGCGAAGATCTGATCCGGGTTCTGTCGCAAACCGGCGGTCACCTCGGACCGAACCTCGGCGTCGTTGAGCTAACAATTGCATTGCATCGCGTATTCGATACGCCGCGCGACCGGTTCGTGATGGACGTCAGTCACCAGGGTTACGTCCACAAAATGTTTACCGGGCGGCTCGATCGATTTCATACGATGCGCCAATTCGGCGGTCTCAACGGTTTTCTTTTACGCACCGAGAGCGAACACGATTGCTATGGAGCAGGTCACGCTGGAACGGCGCTTTCCGCAGCGCTAGGAATGGCTGTCGGACGTGATTTGAAGGGAGGCGACGAGAATATCGTCGTTGTGGCGGGCGACGCCGCGTTCACATGCGGAATCAGTTACGAAGCGCTCAACAATGTCAAAACCCACACCAAACGTTTCATCGTTGTGCTTAACGATAACGAGTGGTCGATCGCAAAAAATGTCGGCGCGATCGCCAATTACCTGAACAGCATTGTGGCAAATCCCACCTACGCGCATCTGCACGATAAGGCCCGCGATTTCGTTCAGGCGATTCTTGGAAAAACCGGAGTGCAGCTCGCGCACAAAGTCGAGGAGAGCGTCAAAGGTTTACTGGTGCCAAGCGTCATCTTTGAGGAGCTAGGCTTGCGTTATTACGGGCCGATCGATGGGCACGATATTCCGCTGCTGATCCGGACATTCGAGTTTTTGAAGACGCAGGAAGAGCCGGTGCTGCTGCACATTCTCACCAAGAAAGGGAAAGGATACGAACCGGCCATTAAACAGCCCGATAAATTTCACGGTCTCGGCAAGTACAAGATCGAGAGCGGCGAGACTGCTCCAGCGCCAACGCCTACCTATTCGGAAATCATTGGCAAGACACTGGCGAAATTCGCGGACAACAATCAGAAGCTGGTCGCGATCACGGCGGCGATGCCGAGCGGGACCGGCCTTTCGCATTTCGCCAAGGCGCATCCCACTCGCTACTTCGACGTAGGCATCGCCGAAGAGCACGCCACGCTTTTCGCCTGTGGGTTGGCGACGCAAGGGATGACGCCGTTTCTGACGATCTATTCTACGTTTTTCCAGCGCGCATACGACATGGCGATTCACGACATCGCCATCCAAAAATTAAACGTCAGACTCTGCATGGATCGCGCCGGGCTGAGCGGCGACGATGGCCCGACGCATCATGGATTGTTCGATATCGGTTATCTGCGCCACATCCCGAATTGGGTGCACATGCAGCCGAAGGACGAGGACGAATTCGTCGACATGCTCTGGACGATGGCCCATTATAATTCCGGTCCAATCGCCGTCCGCTACCCGCGAGGTCCAGGAACAGGCGCAAAAATTAAACCGGAACCGGGGCTCCTAGAGATCGGCAAAGCGGAAGTTGTGCAGCATGGGCGTGACGTGGCGATCTTCGGGCTTGGCAACATGTTTGAAGTCGCCGAAGAAGCGGCGCGCAAGCTCGAAGAAAAAGGAATCTCCGTTGCGCTAATCAATCCGCGCTGGATCAAGCCGATGGACACCGGCACGCTGGAATTTTTCGCACGCAGCGTGGACGTCGTCTGCACGATCGAAGACCACGTTTTGCACAACGGTTTCGGCTGCGCGGTGATGGAACATCTGCACTCGCAGATGATCAAT
Organism: uncultured Verrucomicrobiae bacterium; assembly: GCA_963753675.1. Lineage (GTDB taxonomy): Bacteria > Verrucomicrobiota > Verrucomicrobiia > Chthoniobacterales > UBA10450 > Udaeobacter. The sequence continues at coordinate 369,625 of CAVWCZ010000005.1, forward strand.
ACACCTGTGGTGCGGATCGGCTGGCCCGATCAATTCATCGAGCACGGCGCCGTCCCGATCCTACGAAAGAAGCACGGCATCACAGCCGACGCACTCGTGGAAAAAGTGCTCCCGCTCCTTCGCAAAAAATCCAAGCTCACGCCTTCTGTAGCCTGATAAAAGCGAAGAGCGCTCTTCCAGCGGGTCGTTGCGATCGTCTTCATCGGTGGTGGTTCTCGGTTGCCGATTCTCGTTCCGTTGCAACCGCACCGCCGAACCGCTGCAAAAAAAGACGACACGATTGCTTTCGTGTCGCGCCTGTGGCTTCGCGACTTGGGGCGCCCACTTGTAATTAGGGGTGGGCTACGTGCGGAAGCGCGATTACTGGATGCTTGTGGCGCAACTATGATGAGCGATCAGATAGCCAGCAACGTATCGAATCAGCAAAGCATAAGCCGCGACGGTCAGAATTGCTTTTCCCCAGAAAAAAAAATTTGAAAGCCAATTGATTGCGCCGGGGGCATGAAAATCCACCTCGGGATCGTTGTTAAGCTTTTTTTCCTGCTTTCTATGAAAGATTCCCCAAGCCGCTGAGGCATAAGCGTAGTGAAGAAGATCGAAGGTTGCCGAAGTGATCAAACACCCGAGAGGCCAAAGTAGAAAATCGCTATACGGGATTCCAGCATTCTTGTTTCCAACCCGAAAAAGCCAGATGATAGCGATTCCGGCAAAATTAAGTTGGCGGACAACGTCGCTCAGCTTTGTCGAGCGCTGATAGTAAATCTCACGAGCGTCTTCGAGTTTCACGCCTTCTAGGAGACCGAGGCGTCGCCCCAGGGCCGCCGCTATCGGTAATTGCAGTTCTTTTCTTTTTATCCTGCAGACCGCGCCTCTTGATATATGCCCAAAGCTTTTTTGTAAGCTCCGGCCGTGATAGCGGCTGCGAACCGACGATGGCAGCAAGCTTATCGTCCGGCTTGACCGGTGTCATGAAGGCGGGATTCAGTTTACGCTTGGAAGGCTTCTTCTTTTTGGACTTCGCCTTAGTCTTCCGCATAGCTGTACGCGCCGTGATACCCGGAATAATGCTGGAACGCAATGCCAATCGCTCCGTCGCGACGATGGAAAGCGTTTTCGTTGTGCGCGCCGAAGAAAAGTTAACTGCGTTTCTGGAACTGGAATCAGCGATCCCTCGTCACCAAGTTAAGACTGCGCAATTTTGAGATTCGGGTAGCATCCATGTAAAGCTTGGCGCGTGGAATCATCCAATCGCGTGAGTGCCACGCATCTCTATCGCTGGGAACAAATTCTGTCAGTAGGCTGAGCAACTTGCCGCGAACCGGTGTTCGAAAGCGCTTCGATGGATACTCGTAGCCGCCAGCACTCTTTATCTCGCCGCCGGGGCCATACCAAGAGGTCGGTTCGCGATAGAGGTTATACGGAGCAAACCGATAGGAAAGAACCCATGGACCTTCAAGCCAGTAGTAAACGCGACCGTAATAAGCCGCGTGAACCCATCTCTCCCAGACGCGTGGGTTGTAGCGCTCGTCATCGAGATCGGGTGACCACTGTGGGAGCCATAGCAAATAAACTCCGTGTCGCTCGTATTCGATTGTGCGGTGAATGATGGTGTCCAACGAAAGCGCGCTAATTTGAACTTCAATAGCAATCGGAACGTTGTTGATGTAAGCGCGAACATCCGGTCGAACCGTTTTCAATTTTCGTTCCAAGCATGGCTCTCGCACGTTGGCCGCTTGTAGCAGGGCATCGTAAATTGCCATCTTGCAGTGCCGATGAGCATCGGTCTCGCCAGCGCCATAGCTGCACGTAACCGGTGGCGTGTGAGCAAAATGGTGAATACGAACCGTGCCCTTCCGCAGGATTACTTCGCTGCCGCATTCCGGACAGTCGAATGGTGCGTTCGATCTCGATTCAGAACGAGCGATCACCGAGCAATCATCAGACCTTCGCTTTGCGCAAAGCATGGGCATACATCGTTCCAACATAGGAACTCGCATCTTCGAGCGCAATGTTCGAATTGGAGGGGGCGCGCAACGCGAACGCGCAACGATGCCGTAGGAACGCTCGCGAGCCGGGACCGCTCTCCTTTCTCCCTTACCCGGCGCGGGTGTCCGGAAACGTTCCTAGACGATTCTTGACGCGCGCGCGGGGCGGTTCCGGAGACGGTCGTTCTAACTAAAACGGCGTGTCGCGTTCCAACTCCGCAGTTTATCTCGTAGAAAAGCGAAGGGCGCCCTCGTTTCCGAAAGCGCCCTTCATAGTTTCGATGGCGATAAGCCGAATTCTGTCAGCGGGATTCTTATTTTGGGAATCGTCCCGCTACTACATCGCCAACCCAAATATCTTCATCGCGTCGTCTCCCAACGCAGGGCCCTCCCATAAACGCGCAATATGATTTGCTTAAGCATTTCTGGGGTCGCCTTTGCCAGCCTCGGAAACTTCGTTGCGGGAAAGCTGATGGTACGTTCGTCAGCAAGCTCAATCCACACACGCCTGTCTTCGACCCAGCATCGGACGGCCTGTGGAGATCCTGGCCATCACCCGTGAACCGCTTCCAGCACACACTTGGGGTTCTTTTCCGCGACGCGGAGAAGCACTCGAGCGGGACCGTGTGGTTTGCGCCGCGCTTGTTCCCAGTTTCGGAGTGCGGCTCCGCCGCAACCGAAGTTTTAACCACGGATTACGCTGATAACACGAATGGTTCATGAAGAAATGTTGCCCACGAAAGACACGAAGCACACCAATGAAGCAGAATCTGCATGATAAAGCTTTCGTGCCTTTTGTGTGTTTAGTGGGCAAACCCCTATTAGCGGACCTGTGCGCATCATGGTGGGAAATCGCCGCGCCCAAAAAATCTTCGCAACACGCGATGAATTTGGCCTATAGCAGTGCAGAAAACTTCGTCTGCGACAGATGCAATCGCTCCCGGATTTTCCGCACGTTCAGGTCATCATGCTTGAAGGCCCGTTTTGGCTTCGCGCGGCCTTTTAAAATTTTGCCGCCTTGTTTGATACTTTCGACCAATTCTGCAAACAGTTCTTTTTTCATTTGAATTCTTTCCCAACGAGAGCTCTCAAGATGCGGAGCTGCTCAGGCGTTAGATCACCTTGTTCATTCTTTCCATAAATCAATATGGCGATAAGCCGAATTCTGTCGGCGTCTCACTAGAGAAATGATCTCAGGAATTTCTGCACTTCATTGTGTGTCCCGATCATGTGAAAATAAAGCAGCGAGAGGCGCTCGCGCGTGAAAACCAACCGCAAGCGCACGGCTTACGCGACACTCGTGCAGCCCAAGCCGTTTTGCTTTTGGCGAGAGATCGCGGATCCCAACGCCAGCGTGCAGATGAGGTCGCCCGAAATTTTCTTGCACGTTGCGAATCGTATCGCCGACGCGTTTGCGATCCGCTTTAGGCCAGCGACGGAGTTCCTCCAAGAGATCGTCACCGAGTTGGACGCTACAAGAGGTCTTCGATTGAGCCGCGGAACTCTTTGCTGCGCCCCTGTGCGATTTTCGCTTTCGCTCTGGCATGTAGTTTTCGCGCGATCTTATTCATCTCAACCGCTGTCAGTCCATAGTGATCGCGACTGAGAATATTTTTAGGCACCCCAGCGAAAAGCGCTGCCAACTTTCGTTGCAATTTGTCGATCTCCGACTGGACGCGGCGCGCTTTTCGTAATCGATCAACAATTTCCGGAGGATGCAGAGTCGCAGGCATAACGTAAGCAGATTACAGCAGAGAATTATTCGGAGCAAAACCCTTGTGAAATTTCACGCAGAAAAGCGAAGGGCGCCTTCGTTTCCGAAAGCGCCCTTCATAGTTTGATGGCGATAAGCCGAATTCTATCCGGCTGAATCTTTATTTGGGGAATCGTCCCGCTACCACGTCACCGACCCAAATATCCTCATCAAGTGTTTCCCAACGGAGAGCTCTCCCTTGTACGCGCAAGCTCACTTGTTTGAGTGCCTCAGGAGTCGCCTTGGCCAGCCGCGGAAATTTTGAGGCGGGAAAACTGATACTGCGTTCGTCTACAAGATCGATATAGACACGCTGGCCTTTAGTCCAGCATCGCACTGCCTGCGGTGCTTCTGTCTCCAGTTCAGCGGTTGCCATGAAATCGACCATAAGCTTCGATCAAGAAATCGCAATTCTCCTCAACCAGCTTTCGAATGCGGCTTACCTCAGCCGGCGGAAATCCGTAGTTCGTTGCGACAGCAACTGGGTTCAGCCAGAATTTCACTTCGAAATCTTCACGTGCCACATGAATGTGCGGTGGCTCGTTCGATTCGCGGCTATAAAAGTGAAAGCGGTATGGACCAATCCGTAAGACTGTAGGCATCGAACCGCATTTTGCGGCACGCCTTTTGCTGTATCAATTCGCAATCGACGGGGATAAAAGCGAAGGGCGCCTTCGTTTCCGAAAGCGCCCTTCATAGTTCGATGGCGATAAGCCGAATTCTGTCCCCAGCACTTTGCCAGCAAAGTGCTGGGCGATGATCATTCATCTCAACCCGCTTGCGCGGGCCGCCCGAGAACCGCGATCGACGGTCATAGACCGCCGCTACAGTTGCCGTGGTGCGACGATACCCGAGGATTAACCCCGAAAGTCTTCGGGGCGGGTCGAGCCGGCTGCTCTTCCTCTGTTTTGTCTTGCACCGCACGGGGTTTTTCGTGCCTCGCGAATTGCTCCGCGAGCGGTGAGCTCTTACCTCGCCTTTTCACCCTTACCTGTGTTTAAAGAAAAGAACACTTGTTCTCTCAAAGAACCGGCGGTGTGTTTTCTGTGACACTTTCCGTCAACGCCCGCTTTCGCGAATGTTGCCCGCGTGCTTTACGCGGCATGCTGCCGTATGGTGTTCGGACTTTCCTCCAGCAAATCCCGCTATGCGGGACTCACCAGCGATCATCTGCCATCGACAAGAAGTATATCACAATCAGGAAAGCAGGAAAAGAGGAGCGGTCGAGATCGCGGTCCAGGCCAACTTTCCTTGGCTTCCTGTATTCCTGATTTTTTAATCCAAAAAGGCGACGGGGCGTTAGTCAGAAATATTGCGATCATCGCGAGCCCAATGATCAGTTTGGCAGCCGTGGCGCCGACATTTCCGAGCAGACTTCCCCAACCGGCGCGCCCGGCGTCGATCATTCGTTTGCCGGCGATGAATTCGCCGGCTACCGCGCCGATGACCGGCCCGGCGAACAACCCAATGATTCCGAAAAACAGGCCTACAATCATCCCCACAACCGCGCCAAGCGCGCCCCATTTGGTAGCGCCGAAATACTTCGCTCCAAAATAGCTGCCCAGAAAATCGAACACGTAGGAAACGAGCGTGAGCAGCACGAGAACGACGATTGTTTTCCAACCGATGCTCTTCTCCGCGCCCAGAACGAGGCGATGAATAATTGCCGCCGCCAGAATAATCGTTGTGCCGGGAAGAACGGGAACAATTGTGCCCATGAGGCCGACGGCGAAGAGGACGATCGTCAAGAACCACCAGAAAAGTTCCATGCGGTCATTTAGTCATTTAACGATTTAGAGAGTCAATGGCTTGTGCTGCTAATCGGCAAGCTTTCCGAAGCGAGAGACTCGAAGGCTTCGCTGGTTTTGCTTGACGCGCGGGTCGGCAAGAACCACGATAAAACGAGGGCCGCAGAGAAAGGACGCTGCAATGACCGCAGGAAAAAGTTCGGACACGCCTGTTCTTCGCACTCCAGACAGACTGGAGATTAAGCTCGCCGAGCATCCGTTTTCGTTTCGAGGCAGCCGGAACAAGGAGGTTAATTCCCTGATTCTCGAGGCCGTCAATCGTATGGGAGGCGTCGGCGAGGGCGCGGAAGATAATTACCGGCGCGCTATCGCGGCTCTAAAGGGCCGGGCCGATGAAGTCGTTGATATCATTGCAGCTGAATACGAGGCGCTTCCCGAGGAACAATACCTGGACCGTTGGTCGCTGGTCCAGCTTCTCTGCGACCTTCGCGACCCCAAAGCCGTCAAGGCGTTGAACGGTATCATCGCAAGCAAGATCCCTCCGGAGAAGTTCAAGGAGTCGCACGACTTCTCCAGCGTCACTGAAGAGGTGATCATCAGAACCACCGCAGTCGATGGCCTGGCGAAGCTCAGCGCTGATGGAGTCGAAGAAGCCAGACGGGCGCTCCTCCGCCACAGCGGCAATCGCGTGTTTTCCATCAGAAGGGCAGCCGTCCAGGCCCTGATGGAGACGGGCACCGATAAGGACAAGAAAGAACTGCGGGCCAAGCTGAAAGCAAAAGGTGAAGAGCGGCTCCTGAAAATTCGCCGAGTGGACGTTCGAGAGGTCCCTCAAGCCATTGGCGGGCGCTTCGTAGTCCACCCGGATGTGAAAGAAGAAGTGCCACCGCACAATCTGGGCCGGGAGGAGGGCTGACACATGGCCACGTGCACATATACCGTGCCTGATAAGAACGCTACCGGCGATAACTTTTATGGGGCTGTCGTCTGTAACCAGGCCTACATCGACTACTTCTGGAACACCTACGGGTTCCACGGAAACAAGGCCTATTGGGATGACGGATGGGGATGGGACGATTGTTGCAACACCAACAAGCCACTGGCGCGGGCGTTCAACGGCTGTTACGCCCTCACTTACTCGGCGCAAGACTACCTAAACGACAGCTACAGCTCTCCGATCTTGAACTGGGGACGCCGGTACGTGCGCGAGAACATCGACAATCTGCGGTGCTTCTGCGGCGATGGGACGGCCATCGCGCGGTCGAAGAGCAGCGGCCTGGTCGAGGTGTACTTGGGGTTCTTCTACACGAAGGACGTGCCGGGTCGTGCGGAAACGCTAATTCACGAATCCCGACATCAAGGTGGAAAGCCCCACAACGCAAACTTTCCCGCAGGATCGACCTTTGGTGCGGGGAAGTCGGGCGCCGACTCATCGTGGGACTATGAGGGCGCCTGGATGTATGGAGCCCTGTACCTGTGGTGGTATTACGCCACTGGCGCTCGGACGACCTCGGCGCTCCGTGAGCGGGCTCGCCAGAGGGGGAACGTCGTCATCGACAATGCTTTTGCCACTCACCCCGGCTTCTCGATTTGATCGCCGTCCGCAGTCCAGAACGGCCTCTGCCGTCGTCGAGTCTTACAGTTCCCGGAACGGTTCAACGCTTCCACGAAGCCTTTGACCCGTTACACGGCGATTCTATACTGAATTCTCGTCCTAAGAATTAGCTCAACTCTCGGAGAATCAATCATGCCACTTTCAGTAGGAACCAAAGCGCCAGATTTCACGCTATCGACCAAGACGGCCGACGGGCCGAAACAAATCAAGCTCAGCGATAATTTCGGAAAGAAGAACACACTGCTGCTTTTTTTTCCCATGGCGTTCACGGGCACGTGCACAACCGAAATGTGCGAGGTCAGCGCAGGCCTTAATGTTTACACAGATTTGAACGCGACGGTTTACGGGATCAGTGGTGACAATCCGTTCGCGCAGGAAGCGTGGGCGCAAAAGGAGAAGATCACCGTGCCGCTGCTGAGCGATTACGACCACAAAGTCGCCAGGGATTACGGCGTGATGTACGATTCGTTTCTGCCGCAAATGAATCTCGGCATGGGAGGCGTGCCGAAAAGGTCCGCATTCATTATCGATAAGAACGGGGTGATCCAATACGTCGAGAGCAACGACGACGCTCGGCAGCTGCCGAATTTTGAGAAGATCAAAGCGAAACTGGCGGAGCTGAAATGACAATGGAATATTGTCATCCTGAGCGAAGCGCAGCGAAGTCGAAGGATCCCGCGGCAATACTTAAGCCTTAGCAACGGGATTCCTCGACTCCGCTCGGAATGACAAAAGATGAACGACGAATTCAAAACGCTGAGAAAGTTCGATGCCGGTAAGGGCCGCGAAGGCTTTTTTTATTCCCTGCCAGCGCTGGAGGAACAGGGCATTGGCACAATTTCGCGGCTGCCGGTGAGCATTCGGATTGTCCTCGAATCGGTGCTCCGCAATTGCGACGGGGAAAAGGTCCGCCGCAAAGATGTTGAAGCGCTTGCGAAATGGAACGCGAAATCACCTGCGAACGAGGAAATTCCATTTGTCGTTGCGCGCATTGTTTTACAGGACTTCACCGGAGTGCCCCTAATTGTTGATCTCGCGGCAATGCGCAGCGCCGTGCAACGGCTCGGACGCGACCCGAACGTCATTGAGCCGCTCGTGCCGGTAGACCTGGTGGTGGATCACTCCGTTCAAGTGGACTTTTTCGGTTCACCCCGCGCGTTGCAACTCAATCTGGACATGGAATTCAAGCGCAACCGCGAGCGTTATCAGTTTCTAAAATGGGGTCAGCAGGCTTTCAAAACGTTTCAGCTCATTCCGCCCGGTATCGGCATCGTGCACCAGGTGAATCTGGAATACCTCGCAAAAGGCGTGTTGAAGAGTAGCGCGAGCGTCCCGCTTGCGAACAAAAAAAACGCAACCGAGACGGATGCGCTACTTTATTACCCCGACACGCTGGTCGGCACGGACTCGCACACGACGATGATCAACGGTCTCGGCGTGGTTGGCTGGGGCGTCGGCGGTATTGAGGCGGAAGCCGGAATGCTCGGGCAGCCGGTTTACTTTTTGACGCCGGAAGTGGTAGGCGTGCACATGACTGGGCAGCTGCGCGAAGGTGTTACCGCCACCGATCTCGTCTTGCACATCACGCAGTTGCTGCGCGCAGAAAAGGTCGTTGGCAAATTCGTTGAGTTTTACGGTGAGGGCGCGGCATCGCTGCCCGTTCCAGATCGCGCCACGATTGGAAACATGTCACCCGAGTACGGCGCAACGATGGGTTTTTTCCCAGTCGACCACGAATCAGTGAAGTATTTGGGGGCTACGGGACGCACCGAAGAGCAGTGTCTCGCGTTCGAAAACTATTTTCGCGCGCAAAAGATGTTTGGGATGCCGCTGAAGGGCGAGATCGACTATAGTGTCAATATCGATTTGGATCTCGCCGACGTGCAGCCGAGCGTCGCCGGACCGAAGAGGCCACAGGACCGGATCAATTTGCCAGAGCTCGGGAAAAAGTTTCGTGAACTCCTCGAAAAATCAGTGCACGAGGGCGGTTACGGAAAGAAACAGGTCGATCTTCGCGAAAAGCATGTTGTTGAATTGAACGGCAGCGCGCCGCGAAACGGCGCGATGTTTTCGACCGACACTAAGGAGGATCAAGGAATCAGCCCCGGCGAAGCGCGTAACGTGCTTGAGATGGTTTCAAACCGACCAACCCCCGATCCGGGAAAAGAAATTGAAGCTGAATCAAGTCAGGTGTTCCTCCATGGGCGTACTCACATTGGCCACGGCAGCGTCCTGATCGCTGCGATAACGAGCTGCACAAACACGAGCAACCCGAGCGTGATGATTGCGGCTGGATTGTTGGCGAAAAAAGCAGTTGAGCGCGGTCTGCATGTCGATCCTGGCGTGAAAACGTCGCTCGCACCCGGGTCGCGCGTTGTTTCCGATTACCTGGAAAAGACCGGACTCCAAACATATCTCGACCAGCTCGGATTCAATCTCGTCGGCTACGGTTGCACGACCTGCATCGGCAACTCGGGGCCGCTGCATCCAAACATCGAGAAAACGATCCATAAATACGATCTGATTGCAGCTTCGGTTCTTTCGGGGAATCGGAATTTTGAAGCCCGCGTGCATCAGCATATCAAAGCGAATTTCCTGATGTCGCCGCCGCTGGTGGTCGCCTTTGCCCTCGCCGGTCGAGTTCACATCGATCTTTCCCGCGACCCACTTGGCAAAGACAAAGACGGCAAAGAAACGTTCCTTCGCGATCTCTGGCCCACTCTTAGCGAGATCCAGCATACAATGCAGAGCGCGCTCACACCCGGGACGTTCCGTAAATTTTATCGCGATTTCGCAGAGCAAAATCCGAAATGGAACGAAATTCCATCGAGCACGGGCGACATTTACCAATGGGACGAGAAAAGCGATTACATTCATGATCCGCCCTTCTTCGAGGATTTTTCAATGCAGCCCGGCCACATCGCGGAAATCCGGAATGCTCGCGCGCTCGGAATTTTCGGTGACACGGTGACGACCGATCACATTTCGCCTGCGGGAGCAATCAAAGAGAAATCCCCTGCCGGAAAATATTTGGTGTCTCGCGGAGTTCAGCCGCGTGATTTCAACAGTTACGGCAGCCGGCGCGGCAATGATCTGGTGATGACCCGCGGGACGTTTGCGAATGTTCGAATCAAAAACCTGATGGTGCCCGGAACGGAAGGCGGCGTGACGAAATTCTATGGTAGCGCGACCCTCCCGGTTGCGAATGGGGGCAAGTCCGCCACGGCGAATTCGTCCTCGGGCGGACCAGAGGCTCGCGCTACTCTAGATGGGGAACAGATGTCGATCTTCGATGCGGCGATGAAATACGCCGAGACAAGGACTCCGTTGGTCATCCTCGCCGGCCACGAGTACGGGACAGGCTCATCGCGTGATTGGGCAGCAAAGGGGACGCGTTTGCTTGGCGTGAAGGCAGTAATCGCAGCGAGCTTTGAACGGATTCACCGTTCGAATCTTGTGGGCATGGGCGTGTTGCCGTTGCAATTTGTCGAGGGAACCACGGCGCAATCGCTCGGACTAGATGGCTCCGAGAAATTTTCGATCACCGGATTGTCTGATTCAATCAAACCCGGACAACAGGTAACCCTTGAGATCGAAAGCAAGAATCGAGAAAAACAATCCGTGCCGGTGAAACTTCGGATCGATACACCGATTGAGATCGATTACTATCGGCACGGCGGAATTTTGCCGTTCGTCCTGCGGCAACTACTGTCGAAGTAACTCGTCGCTGAACCACTTCTTAGAATCGCTTTTTTAGCTGGACGTACCAGAACCGGCCTTTGATCGTGGTCAACGACTCATCGTAGCCGTTCTCGAAGGCGCCGGCAACGAACGGTGGATCGAAATCGAATACATTTTGCATGCCAAGCGTGATCGTGGTGTTGTTGAGCCACCACTTCCAGTTGCTGCAGCCGTACTCGGCTGTTGAGAGCGGCAAAACTTCTTTCTCGTTGCCATATTTCATCTTCACGTTTTTACCGCCATCCTTGGTAAGGCCAGCTAACTGAGTTGCTGCCGCTGGCGGCAGGTTGAACGTGTACGATGCGATCAAGTCGAGCGTAGTCCACGCTGCCACCTTCCGCGCGCGGAAAGGAAAAGGAGCGGCATTACCGCCCGGACCGCCTGTTCGAGGCATATTTACTTTCGGCGATAATGTTAAACTGACATTGTCATCTTCGTATTGGCCGGTGTAGTGGACCACGGCGCCAATATCCAAACCCTGCATCCATGTATCAGTTGGTCCGTCGTAGAACAGGCTGAAATTGCCTCGATTCCATGGCAGCGAACTGGTCAGGCTGAATCCCGGCGGTATAAACTCGCCCGCGATACCGAACCGTTTTGTATCAGGCGCAATCTGAAGCTCGGCCCGGGAAAGCCAGGTGCCGTTGACCGTCGTCGTCAGCCGGCCGAAATCGCCGTGACCAAACATCGAGGAGTCCAGAATATAGATCGCTTCGTAGTCGAGGCCCTCGAAAATCGCGCCTGCAAGATTTTCGTTGGGATCAATGACCAGGATGACTGGGCCGAGTTCACCAGGAATCGCAGGAGGAGCGCGGATAACCAGACCGGGAATATTGTTCTCGACAATGAATTGCGCACCGAGGAACGACGCGATCGAGCGCATATCCATATGCCACCAATCGGCGCTGAGCGTCAGACCCTTGAGCCATTTCGGGCTGTAAACCGCGCCGTAAGACGATTCATAGGCGACCTCAGGGTGCAGATTGGGATTTCCAATAACGCGTTCTTCCGCATTGCCCTCTTCCCTCAAAAACGGATCAAAAAACCCTGTGGCGTTCTGCGAGGAAGCGGGCGAAATCTCTGACAGGGCCGGAGCATGGAACGCTTCGGTGTAGCTGCCACGCAGGATTATCGCCCCAATCCACTTGGGATCGAACGGCTGCCAGCGAACAGAAACTTTTGGCTTCTGCGCGTTATACTGGCTGTGGGCCGCCGGCTGAAATGGGAAAGCCCCAGAAGGTAGAACTGCAGAGGTGTTTTGGCTGTACCATTCTTCGCGCTCGGCAAAGTCTACCTCGAAGCTATAGAAACCGGGGAAGTTCCACGTCGGGCTGGTGAAGGGTACTCGCACCTCCTCGTAGATTGACCAAACATCCCGATTCACCCTTGCGCTCCCGCCATCGGCCGAGCCGATGCTTTGAAACGTTGTGTTCAGCGGATCGCGCTCTCGCGTCCACCTCGGCGCGTCATACCCACCGCCGAGAGCAAACGCGACAAGCCCCGCAGGAAGATTGAATAAGTCGCCGTTAATAGTGGCATAACCTATAGGCAACTCATATTCGCCTGAGTTATGCAGGGTGACATAAACTCTGCTCCTGGCTGCCTTGGTGTTGTGGGCATTGAAATTGAGGAACGGATCAAATGCCGTAGCCGGATCCGTATCCAGAAGCGCCTCCCGCAATCCAGGCTGGCTGACCATGCCGACCGACAGGTCCTGGCCCTCATTCCGAGAATAACGAAAACCCGCTTCCCAGTTCCAAGTCTTGAAATAATCGCCAAATTCTCCCATCTCGCCACGTAGCCCGATGTCGAACAGCGAATCCTGGTAGGTGAACTTTTCATGTCTCGGACCGGTGTCATTAATGCCACGAAACCGAACGCCCGTAGTCACCGGAAGACCAGAGCCGTCAGGAAAGAAATTTGGAATAGTCGCATCGGCGACTGTGAACGGATTAAACGCATTCGTAATCGGCACACTGATGCCGCCGACGGGGCTAAAGCCTATGTTACTGCCTGGGGTCTTGAATGGATCGGGCGAAAATGGTACCGCTGCGAGGGACGGATCGAAAAATGAGCGGACATATTTAAAGTCGGCAAGTAACACGAGGTACTTGTCACACAGATCGCGCGTGAAGGAACCATAGAAAGCTTGACGATCAGCCGGCGGAAGCGCTGCCGTGAAAGCCGCGAAGTTAAATAAGAAGTAGTCGCCACCCCCTTTATAGTCAGTGCCGAACTGTGGAACGTGTTGGAATGCATGAGGGCCGATGATACCGGGAGCGCCCGGATATGCGTTGGGATTAACCGCAAACGGGTTCTGATAAAATGGAGAAGTTTGAGCATTCGGAGCTGAATGCCGCGGCGGGGTGTTCACACCGAACTGCGGAAGACCTCCCGGACCGAAAAATATTTTCGGGAGGAGCAAACGGAACCCTTGAACGCGACCAGGTTCATCAAAGCTGCGACCATCGGACCCGCTAAAAGGTATGTAAAACGCGTTAGCCGACAGGTCTCGGTCCCGGCTGAACAGGCCGCCGGTACGCTCCCAGAAATCGGCAATGACCACAATATCGGTCTTGTCATCTCCGGTGCCGGCTTTCAGCCATGCTTCCCATTCGCCCATGTCGTTGGAGGCGCCCAGGTTTGTGTTCCCGTAACTGCCCCCTATCTCCACCCCACGGAATTTGTGGATCAAGAAGAAGTTGACCACGCCGGCAATCGCGTCGGAGCCGTACACGGCCGACGCGCCATCCTTCAGGATGTCGATGTGATCAATCATTGGAAACGGAATCAGGTTAATGTCCACGCCTCCGCTGAACCCGACGGCGTTCAATGAACCGAAGGCGACGCGTTTTCCGTCAACCAGCACGAGGGTTTCTTTGGCTAACAAGCCGCGCAGGTTGAATTGGACAGTACCGTCCCCGCCATTGGCGATGTTCAGGTTGACGGTTCCGCCCGCCTCTTGTGGCAGAAAAGTTGTTAGGTCCGTTGCATTGCGGATGCCCAGTTTTTCGGTGTCTGCCGGACGATACGTATCCACAGGATTAGGGCCGGCCTCCTCTGCCGTCGGGATGTTCGAGCCGGTCACGATCACCCGCACGATGGTAACGCCGGCCTGGTCAGCTGTCTGTGGCGCGGACGAAGGATTCTGCGCAAACGCGACGAGGCTCGGACAAAAGACACCCGCTATGATCGCGACCCACAGACCGGTCTGGTAAGGTTTGTTCATTGCGGGGTGCTCCTGTAGCGTGCCCTCGCGAATCCCTCACCGACAGGCCTAACAGTTTCTTACATCCACAGACAAGCTTTCTTTTGAAACTTCATCGGCAAACCTAATGCTGGGGGCTGCGTGCCGCGTCCGGCGGGGAGACAGGCTGAGCCGCGGCCGGAAAGAGCGTTAGTAATTCCGGCGGATTGGCGCGCGCGTCTTGTAACTGGCCGTCGAAATACACCCGGACAGTGAAGCCACCGTATCGCCGGTTATCGGTTGAAGCCCTTTGGGTCTTCGGACGCACGTAAGTTGCGACAAGGAACTTTGGAGTCGCGTCCGCCCAATTGTTTCCCGGAGTAATCCAGTCATAACCAACCCGTGCGTCAGTCGGCTTCATTCTTTTATCTTTCGTTAGGTCGTAGAAGGAGACAATGATATCTACAACGTGGCCATTTGGCGTCCCGGGTCGTGGCTTTACCCCGACTCTGAGGGTGAAGTGGCCGTGTGCATTCGGATCGATTATCTCTGACAGAGTTGTTTCGGTGATCCCCAAAATTGAGTTCTGCGAAACGCCGATTCGCCGTAAAAGATGAGGGAAACGCGCGTCCGAATGGAGGGCACGAAATTCAGGAAGAAACGCGATCCACTGTAATACTCCCGAGTGCTCCTCGTAGGCGCGTTCGAGCCAGCGGAAAGCTTCTTCTTTATCGCCTAACGCGGTCGAAACTGCTGCGATCAATGGTGCAGAGACGTATCGCTTCTCCCTCGCTTGAACAAGCTGAGCGAGAATATTTTGCGCCTCCGTCTCGCGGCCCATGCGCGCGTAGGTGATGGCGAGACCGCTACTCGGCAGATGCGTTGCCTCCTGGGCTTTGGTGTAAAGCGCGATCGCTTCAGCGAAGTTCCCTTTCTCGCGATAGGCAGCGGCAAGATCCGAATCCAGATAAAAGTAATTTGGATCGAGCTGAAGCGTCCGCTGGCCCTCATTAATTGCATCGTCAATGCGGTCGTTAGCCAGATAGGCGGCGGTGGCAACGTAGCTGATGATGGGCGACACCGGATCTAATTTCTCAGCTTCCAGGACAAGTTGAAGTCCTTCTTTTAACTCGCCGCGGAAGAGCGGGAGCAGCGCTGAGAAGAAATGAGCGGGCGCTGAGTTGGGATCAAGCTCGAGGGCGCGCTTCAACTCTGCATCCGCGCCGGCCAGGTCCCAGTCAAGGACACGTTTCGCTTCGCTAAGATAGCAGTGCGCCTCGGCGTCCTTCTCATCGAGCGCGATTGCCTTTAAGGCCGCTTCTTTTGACGCCGGGTAAGCGTCGAGTGGTTTTACGTAGACGTCGGCCAGGAAATACCAAACCTTCGCGATCCCGGTCCAAGCACGCGCAAATGTCGGATCCTTCTCGACAGCGCGCTGAAAGAAACTGAGCGCTCTTCGCAAATCCTCCTCGCTGCCCTTGTTTGAGAAATAAAGGCCTTGGAGGTAAAGATCGTACACTTCTGTATCAGGTTGTTGCCGGGGTGGATGTGAAACGGCGAACTTAACCTTGAGCGCATCAACAATTGCGCGAGTTATTTCATCCTGTAGCGCAAACACGCCGGCCAGCTCGCGGTCATAAGTTTCTGTCCAAAGGTGAAAACCGCTGCGTGCATTAATCAATTCGGCGGTAACGCGAATGCGGTTGCCCTCGCGTCGCAAACTTCCTTCAAGCACATTCGCAACGTTTAGCTTTTCCCCAACTTCCCTCGCGTTCACGCTCTTCCCTTTGAATGAAAATGACGAGGTGCGGGCAACGACACGCAGCCCATCGACCTTCGCTAGAGCGTGAAGAATTTCTTCGCTTATGCCGTCGCAGAAATACTCCTGATCTTTTGCCTGGCTCAGATCGAGGAATGGCAGCACGGCGATGCTTTTCTCGGGTGGTGAGCTCGTCTTCAGGTTCCGATGCCAGTAGAATGGAAGCGCCACCGCCAAAGCAGCTATTAGCAATAAGAGCACCAGAGTCGCGGGCGACCGCCCCCAGCGCAGCCATGAAGGAACCGCAGTGGAACGCTCCAACTCAGCCTCGACTTCCAAGTTGTGCCGCAGATTTTTGAGCGCCTCCAGTAACTCGTGCGCGCTGCGATATCGTTCCTCACGATCTTTGCGCAGCGTTTTGCTGATAATCTGCTGAAGCTCAGCGGGAGCGTGCGCGATGTAACGCGCGACCGGCGCTGGCTCTTTCCCAAGAATTGAAAACATTACGTCTTGTGCCGTGCCTGCCGCGCCGTAGCTCTGCGAAGGAGGGTCGCCCGTGAATGGCACATGCCCGGTTACCATTTCGTAAAGAACCACGCCCAGACTCCAGATGTCGGTGGTTTGATCAACGTGCTCTCCGCACGCCTGCTCGGGCGACATGTAACGAACAGTTCCCAGTACGGCCCCAAGATTGGTCTCAGCGAGTGTCATCGATCCTGCCCCGTCCGCCCGCCTGCTCGCGAATGCTTTCGGAGTAGCCCCTGGCACGCCGAAGGTCGCCGCGGCGACCGAAGGCGGCTTGGCGAAGGCGGATTCGGCGAGCTTTGCAATCCCAAAGTCGAGCACTTTTACGTATCCGTCCGGCCGGAGCATGATGTTCTCCGGCTTGATGTCGCGATGAACAATTCCTGCCTGGTGCGCAGCGGCGAGCGCACTGGCAACCTGGATGGCGATCTCAACAGCTTCACTCAACTGCATTGGCCCGCGCGTCAGACGTTGACGCAGTGTCTCGCCTTCGATCAGTTCACTGGCGATGTAATGAATCGAGTGATCCTCGCCGATCTCGTAAACCGTGAGGATATTTGGGTGGTTGAGCCCAACTACCGCGTGCGCTTCTTGTTGAAACCGCTTCAAGCGCTCCGGGTCGCCGGTAAAGCGTGTCGGCAAAAGTTTGAGCGCGGCTTTGCGCCCCGCGACAATGTCGGTGGCGAGATAAACTTCGCCCATCCCGCCTGTGCCGATCGCTTCAGAAATTTTGTAGTGACCGATTGTCTGACCGACGAGCGAATCAGCTTGTCGATTTTGAATAATCTTAGTCGCGAGACCAACAGTTGACCTTTCTATAAACTGGCTTGCGCGTCGGTCTGACGCGAGAAGCGCTTCAACTTCACGCCGCAAAACCGCGTCACCTCCGCAGGCGGTGTCGAGGAACGCACTAACTTGCTCCGGCTCGTGTTCCAGCGCTGCAAGGAAGATTTCCTCAATTGTTTGGAACCGCGCCGGATTCATAGACGGGAAAATGACGAAATCCGAATGTCGAATGACGAAAGAATGATGAAGCCCGAATGACGAAGGCATCCGGCTTCGCGGGCTTGGGATGTTCGCATCGCAGGTAATCCTTTACTTGTTTCTCCAAATTTTGGAGAAGATCAGATGCAGTTCCTTTGCCTCAAACCAGAGCGTTCGAGCTTGCGGTTTCAATTCCGGCACCGCCCGGACAACCATCCGAAGAAAATGCTTGGTTTCGCGCGCTTCCTTCCGGCAAGTTCCAATGTTTTTCAGAAATTCTTTTTTGGAAACGGCATCATCGGCTTCGACGTAGTTGGCGCCGACGCTAGTGCCGGCTCCAACGAGTTGAGTGATAATTCGATTGGTTACCGGATTTTGGGGAATCGTCTTCGCAAAATCAATAATTGCTTCGCCAAACCGGGCCGTTCGTTCTTCCAAATCGTAAACGCGTTTTGACTCGGCTTGTTCGCGGACAAGTCCTGCACGATCATGCCAAAACGAATCGTCGGAGCTCGCGCCCAGCCGTTCGGATTTCGTCATTCCTTCGTCATTCGTCATTCGAGCTTCGTCATTTCGATCAGCCCACGTTCTGCAATTGCGTGTACAGCCATGCCTTGGCAAATCTCCAGTCGCGCCTCACTGTCACAGGTGAAATCTTGAGCACTTCCGCCATTTCGTCATAGTTGAGCCCGCCAAAATATTTCAGCTCGACGACTTGAGCTTTTCTTGAGTCGAGTGTCGCCAATCTTTCCAGCGCCTCGTGTAGGTCAATAATTTCCTGTGATTCCTCCGGCGAGACGAGCGCTGTTTCGTCCAACTCTACTTTGAGCGCACCACCGCCGCGTTTTTGGGAGCGCTGACTCCGGGCGTAGCTGACTAAAATTCGACGCATCGCCCTCGCGGCGACGGCGAAGAAGTGCGCGCGGTTCTGCCACGTCGGGTTGGTTTGGTCGGCCAGGCGGAGATAAGCCTCGTTGACCAGCGCCGTCGTTTGCAGCGTGTGATCGGGGCGTTCTGCGCCCATCTGACGATGGGCAAGCCGTTGGAGTTCGCCATAGACAAGCGGGGTCAATTCCGCGAAAGCAGCATCGTCCCCTTCGCTCCAGCGTGTCAGGAGTTGGGTCACTCTCTGCTGGGAAACCGCAGACACATCCATCACGGCCTTCACAGCCTATCAGTCTCAAAAGATCTCTGCACGTCAAAAGCGTCTCCGAAAAAAATCTCAATTCAGATGATCACTTTGATCGCTCTTTCGCGCCTTACCGCAATGGAAACCAACTACGAAACCAAAAAAGGACAAAACCTATGAAAACAAAAATCTTCCGAAACCTATTCCTCAGTTTTGGCGCGATCTTCGCGTTAGCAATAACCGCTCACGCATAGAACCTCTACGTCTCAGCTCAAGTTCCTCCATCGCACTCAATCCTCGAATTCACGCCAGATGGGACGCGGAGCACCTACGCTTCGGGGTTGTTGTTCCCTCGAGGGTTGGCCTTTGACAGCATTGGCAATCTATTCGCCGCAGAAACCCTCGAGCCGGACAATCATGACATTGGCAGAGTCCTGAAATTTAACCTGCGCAACCACGTCAACACCGTTGGCAGCGTCGCCAAGTTTTTCTTTGAAGGCCTTGCCGTAGACATCGCGGGCAATGCCTATGTCATGGCGAATGATGACAACAGTCCCACAGGGGCCAGCACAATCTTCAAGTTCACACCAGATGGAGAACGGATCGTCTTCGGCTCCGTTCCTAGTCAAGGCTGGGGATTGGCTTTCGACAGCGCGGGCAATCTCTATGCAGCAGACGGTGGCGATCAAACGATCTATAAATTCGCGCCAACTGGAACGCGCACAGTTTTTGCCGGACCAAGCGAGTTTGCTGCGGGCGAATCTCCAGTGGGCCTGGCCTTTGATAGCTACGGCAACCTGTTCGTTTCCATCGAAACATTTACCGATCCGGCAGCCGGCTCGATTGTCTATTTCAGCCCAACCGGCGTAAAGAGCCCGTTCGCTACCGGCCTAACTACACCTCGGGGCCTGGCCTTTGACAGCTCGGGCAATCTCTTTGTAGCTGAGGTAAATCAGCCCGAGCTAGGTCAGCCCGGCGACATCTTGAAGTTCGCCCCGGACGGAACGCATACCGTTTTTGCCTCCTTTACCATCGGTCGCCCGGAATTCCTCACCTTCGGGCCACCGCGATAATAGGCCTTGCTCATGCGCCGCGCTGCGATTTTTCGCAACGCGGCGCAAAATTTCTCGGTATTCCGCACGCGCAAGCGCTTCCGAAAAAATTCTAAGTTGTTTTGCCGGTGAAATTGTCTCGGGAGAGCGCTCACAAATGACAATTAACCACGCGCCTTGTATGGGAGCGCTTTCAATTTAATTATCGATTTGAGCGATTCGAACTCGTGATCTTTGTGGATCAGGAGCGCACCGAATCGTTGTGCAGTTGCACCGACAAAGGCATCGGCGAATGAAACTAGGAAACGCGCTTTAATCTCGCCTGCAGCGATACAGAGCGCCTCGTCCGAATGCACAAACTCGACTGGCCACGATTTAATGACTGCCACCAGCTCGTCCGCACGCCTCTTGTCAGCAAGCTGAATCGTCTTGTAAAGAATTTCAGTAAGGCTAACGAAGCTCGCCGCAATTGCGATTTTGCCTGAAGCCCCTTCCTCAAGTCTTGCTTCGACCAAGTCAGCGCCAGGTTCGTCCTGAATCACGCTGAGAATAGCAGAAGTATCAAGAACGACGTCGGCTTCGTTCACGTCGGCGTTCTTCTGCGCGATCAGCGCGTAGCGCGCGAGCTAAATCCAAATCTTTAGCGATGCCGCGCCCATATTTGTTCGCTCCAGCAGCTAAAGGTACAACACGGATTGTCTGACCGTCATCAATCCAAGCCAGACGCGATTGCTCGGTAAGGTGGTGGCGAGCGCGAATCTCAGCAGGAATCACTGTTTGGCCGCGTGAAGAGATTGTTGTGGTCATGGAACAAAGTAAGGCAATCGGACAAACAGTAAATCATATTCATCATTCGTCTTGTATCAATTGTGTCGGCTGAGATATTCTTTCAACCTGCTTTTCCATACGCTCTTCTAATAGCCTGATCAGGTGCGGAAGCTTCTCGCACGCAGAAGCGTCTCCGGAGAATTTTCAATTCAAATGATCACTTTGATCGCTCTTTCGCGCCTTACCGCAATGAAAGGCAAACAACAAAACCAAAGAAAGGAAACAACTAATGAATCCACTAATTCAGTTTAAAAAAATATCAATTCTGCCACTTCTCATGGCACCGGCGGTTATTGGACTCGCTATGCTCACAGCCACACCAGTTCTCGCGACCCCTTCATGCGGGGTGATCACGGAACAGCTGGCGCTGGGCCACTTTCCGGATGGCTCGCTCGACTTGATGTGCAACGAGTCCGAGTTATACGGGTGGAACCTCAAGATGAAGGTCCACGGCGATTCGGATCTCTATGTCATCCGAAACACGTGGCCACCCGGGGCTCACACTGGGTGGCACACGCACCCTGGTCCCAGCATGATCACGGTTATATCTGGAGATCTCACGGCCTACGACGCCAGCGACCGCACCTGCACTGCGCACGTTTATCACGCAGGCGAGACCTTTACCGACATAGGCTGCGGGGACGTGCACCTGGTCCGTAACGAGGGAGCCGTGAACGCGGTTGTTATCGCCGTCCAGATTGTTCCGGCGGGTCAGCCCCGAAGGATCGATCGTCCTCAGCCACCTAATTGCCCAGTGTTTACTTGCCCATAAGAAGCGGAAGCAGCTCGACAAGCCCGCCAGCGGCCTGTGCGGCGGCGGGCTAACGGGCAAGAGCGGCGCGGCTAAGCCCGAACAAAGCGTAGCAGTCGACGGTACACCAATTGAGATCGATTACTACAAGCGCGTGGAATTTCTCCCGTTTGTGCCCAGGCAATTGCTGTCGAAGACGTGATTTCGGCGGTCGCAGACCGCCGCTACAGAAGGATCTCCCGCCTGTGAACTGCAATGGGCGAACCGTCCGCAATGAATGCGGAGCGGGGTAATTGGCTTAATGTCTCGGCGAACTGCTCGCCGTAAAGGGTTGCAACGTCCGCGTCAAATTCGAAGCTGGTGGCATTCCAAATTTTCCAGCGCGCATGTTCCACTTGGTATTCGCTGCAGCCTTCGCGCAAGGCCGTGTAACCCCAGTAGTGTTCGGTGATGAATTCGGCGTGGGAACCTGCTGGAATAGGTTGCGCCGCGCCAGTCGCAGTCATTTTGAGTGATTCCAATTTGCGGCCGCGTCGCCATGAATATTCCACTTTCAGATTCCTATCGACCCGCTTTGCGCCAGAAGGGCAGCCAGTTGCATCAACTGGCTGGGTCGCCCAGCTACTTCTATCATTGCTTTTGATTAGGACGTCACCGCCTGAGTGAAGTAGCTGCCCGCCGGAGGCGGGTGCGGCGAGATCTTCGATTTCGTGTTTCATTGGGACGGCCACATAGTTTTCGCCGTAAAATGCGCGCGCGACGAGCGCGATTGCGCGACGCGGCACCAATTCCCGGATAAAAACAACGCCGCGCCGCCATGTGTCCGCCGATTTCTTCCTCACGTAGAAGCGCAAGTTCACTTCTTCGAAATCGCGGTGGAGGGGAATGGGAAACTCAAGAAGACGCGTATCGAGAAATAGAAATCCAACCACACTGAGGAAAGTCTCACCGTTATCGAAATCGATTTCGGTGCCGAGCGGAACCAGCGGAGCGATCAAACGAGGATCGACAAGGTAATTGAGCATCGCCAGATAACGCCAGTTGGCGGTGAGAAATGGTTGCATGCTTTTCAAGCATCAAAGACTGCAAGAACACATCCGGCGAACGCCGTCAGAGACGCAATGGACAAAGCATGAAGGACGCCCATGAGGAATCCGAGGTTAGTTTTGCCTGAGCTTTTCAGAAGTTGCCGTTGTCGATCTTGCGAAACCCGTCCCGCAATTGTCTCTCTGAGCGAAGCGAAGCTGCAACGCAGCCCCGAAAGCTTTCGGGGCGAGGCCAGGCTTTCAATCTCTGGCCATTTCTCCATCGGTCTCCGTAATGACTAATCAGAGATGTTTGAAAGCCTGGCCTCATGCTTCGCATTTCGTTGCAGCACTTTGCTGCTAATGAACACGGCTGGGTGATGCGCTTGGCGGAACATAGGCCTTTGGCCTGTGTGCCCAGCGGAGATGTTCTCCGCTGCCCCCCCCAATCAGCGGGTTGCAAACCCTCTGGGCGCACAGACTGAAAGTCTATGTTCCGCTCACCCCAACTTGCCGCCG
This sequence comes from uncultured Verrucomicrobiae bacterium, assembly GCA_963753675.1. Classification (GTDB taxonomy): domain Bacteria; phylum Verrucomicrobiota; class Verrucomicrobiia; order Chthoniobacterales; family UBA10450; genus Udaeobacter. The sequence continues at coordinate 392,226 of CAVWCZ010000005.1, forward strand.
CAAGCCACACTGTGTTCATCCCCGCACCAAAAATCACGCCCAGCGTGTTGGAAAACCTCAACATGACAGCCCCTGGCGGAAGATGAGTTCCGGTCACTGCAACAGTCTTTCCAGTGATGGACTGGGTTGTGTGCCGAGCGCAGTCGCCCGCGCATAATGTTCTCTGGCAAGTTCCTTCGAAGACGGCTGCGTTGTAACGAGAATGACTGCCAGATTAAAATGGGCGTCGGCATAATTGGGATTTTTCGTGATAGCCTGAAGCATCTCTTTTTCTGCTTCCTGCTGCCTGCCTTTCTGACTGGCCGTGATACCAAGATAGTTGTGAGCCGTGGCGCTGTTTGGATTGATCTCGATGGCTTTTCTTAACTCCGTCAGGGCATCGTCGAATTTGGATTGCCGATAATGCACAATGCCCAGCGTGGTAAGCACAAAATCATCGTTCGGCGCGATGGCCAGGGCCTTCTTCAGCGTTGACTCCGCGGACCGAATCTTGCCGATGCGAAAGTAAACCGCCCCAAGATTGGACAGCGCGTCGAGGTTGTTCGGAGCTTCGGTCAGAATCTGCTGATATTGCTTTTCCGCCGTCTGAAATTTGCCCCGCTCAACGTTCTTCCGCGCAGCGCGCGCAACTTCCTGAAGTTCGCTGGACAAAATCTTTGCAGCGGCTGCTGCCGCTGCATCCGATTTCGCGGGAGTAACAGTTTTCGCCGGCGATTTCTTTTCAAAAACAAAATTCGCTTTAAACACTCCGGGCTTCTCATCGGAGATGGAGACCACCGGCTGTCGGAATAGAGCCAGTTCTTCGCTGGTTAATTTGGTCACCGGTTGCGCGAGAAACTCGATCTGTTTGTTTAGCAAGTCTGACCGCACTTTCAGTCTATCCAACTCCGCCAGGACCAGCTTTCTCGCCTCGTCCCGACGCGCCTCTTCCTGTCGTTCGCGTACAATAATGTTTCGCAGCAATTCGTTTTCTCTCGCAAGCTGAGGAGACGCCTCGCTGGCGAGCTTGGCGGCTTGAAGGTCCGCGCCCGCGTGTTCCAGTTCAACATCAAGTTCCGCGGCCCGCGCCGCCAGATAGTAATTTCTGTTCTGGGTTTCGGTCAGCTGCTCATGAAGCTGTACCATCTGTTGTTCCATTTCGGTCAATTTCCCCGCTTTTTTCGGATCGGTATCGCCAAGTGCGCTGATCTTTTCTTCTGCGATCGCGAGTTTCTGTTGCAGGTCATTCTTCTCGGAGAGGAGCGCCTGGAAACGCTGTTCCGTTTCCTTCGCCGATCTCAATTGGGAGAGCGCGTCATCCCGCTCATGCTCAAGCGCAACAATTTGATTATTCGCGTCAGCGATTCTTGTCCCAGTGTCATCCCTTTGCTTTTCGGCTGACACACGCGCTTCATCGGCTGCAACAACCGCCTGTTTGAGTTCGGCAACCTGCGCGCGCAACTGTCCCTGTTCCGTGTCGGGGTTGGCGTCCGATGCTTGCACACCGTCGAATGACTTCTGGACTTCGGCGAGCTGATCGTGCGCCTGCCGTTCGGATTTCTTCGCTTGATCGAGATCGGTCTCAACTCGCTCCAGTTTTGAGTTTGTCTCTTTCAGGCGCGTATCGACTGATTCCTTTTCTTTCCTCGCGCTTTCCAAGTCGCCACGTGTTTTGTCAAGCGCCGTCTGCAGTTGATTAACTTTGTCACGCAATTTTTTGGTGGCATCCTTCACCGCGATTTCGCGTGATGTATCTGTGGCGATCTCATTCGATTGGGGCGCCACCACTTCTGGACCAGGCTCGGACCAGGCATCACTCTCAGGCGCTGCCGGTGCAATTTTCGGCAAAGGGCTGGCACTGGCGTTGAGTTGGGTCTGTCTCGTCATTCGCTCCTGAAGTCGAAGGATGCCTTCGCTGATCTTACGCCCACGATATTCCACAACCGCCGGCTGCCAGGCAGAGTGCGACTTGCGTAATTCCTCGATCAGGCTGCCGGCAAACCGATACTTCGCCAAAGCGGTTTTGAATCGGCTTTGGTGCTCCAGTTTCTCAGCCTGTTGGGCGGAGAGATAGGCTTTGAGAAAAATTTCGCTTGGGTCGTCTTGTTGTCCGAGGGCGATACCGGTCGTGGCTACGAAAAGCAAAACCGCGCCCCAAACCGCCCCTCGTTGCGTCAAGCGGCAGTGCAGCGCCTTATCTAACCGGCTGGGGAGAGTTTTCCGGTCCACCGGCGCTGACAATTAGTGGAGTGATCGGTAAAAGTCGAGTCCTTTGTTTGCAAAGGGCAAGCGGAATCTTAGAGTCTGTCCCGCGTCAATTGTGGTGGCCGTAGCTCAATGGTAGAGCCCCAGATTGTGGTTCTGGTTGTTGCGGGTTCGAGTCCCGTCGGCCACCCCAGCTTCGCAAATCCAAATTCCAAATCCCAAGACCTCGAGTCTTACAGTTTGGGTTTTGGAGCTTGGGATTTGGGATTTTTGATTGTGTGCCTGTAGCTCAACTGGATAGAGCTTCTGACTTCGGATCAGAAGGTTGGGGGTTCGAATCCCTCCAGGCACGCGTTTTTGAATGCACCGTTTGTTAGTCTACCCGAAACCATGATGACAAATCCGGATGAAAAATTCATGCGTGCTGCATTGAAAGAGGCAAAAAAGGCGCGCGGCCGGACGAGTCCAAATCCCGCTGTGGGAGCAGTCCTTGTCATTGACGATCAAATAGTAGCGAAAGGACATCATCGCGAAGCGGGGCACTCTCATGCTGAGATTGAATGTCTGCGTGATTTCGGTGCCCCGGTTCCGGCGCGCGCGATACTTTACGTGACTCTCGAGCCTTGTTCGACAGCGGGCAGGACCGGGCCTTGCACAGCTGCAATAATCAAAGCTCGAATCAGAAACGTAGTCATCGGCGCGATAGATCGGAATCCACGGCACTCGGGCAGAGGTATTATCGAATTGCGAAACGCGCGGGTCACAGTGCGGGAAGGGATTCTCGCGGATGAGTGCAGCCGCCATAACGAGGCTTTCAATAAATGGATTGTGACCGGGCGACCTTTCGTGATCGCAAAATGCGGTATGTCTCTGGACGGCCGCTTAACGCGTCCTCCGGGTGAGCCGCGTTGGATCACTGACCACGCTGCACGGCGTGATGCAAATCAGCTTCGCGCGTACGTGGACGCGGTGCTCGTCGGAGCGGAAACCGTTCGAGCTGATAATCCGCGTTTGACCGTCCGCACCGTGCGCGGGGCGCCGCAACCATGGCGCATTGTGCTGACCCGCTCAGGCCGATTGCCACGCCAGGCTCGGTTATTCTCAGATAGATTTGCCGCGCGAACTTTGATCTACAGAGGAAAAAACCTCGCCGCTGTTCTGAAGGATCTCGGCAAACGCTGCATCACCAGCGTGTTGATAGAGGGTGGCGGCGAAATCCTGGGTGAGGCACTCGACAAACGGCTCATTGACAAAGTGCAGATTTATTTGGGCCCGGTGTTAACTGGAGGAGCCGTCATCGCTTTCCCGGGAAAAGGATCGGCCAAAACTGCGGATTCGCTTCGGTTACGGCACGTTGGCTACGAAAAAATCGGCCAAACTGTGTGTGTCACGGGTTACCCGGACGGTTTGCTTGCCCAATAAACGGGGCAACTTTCGACCGCTCTTCCTGTTTAATGAATGGGAGGAAAAGGAATGAAGAAACTTCTGTTGATGGCGCTCGTGGCTGGGGCTTTTATGTTCGCTGGAGCGCCGCGTTCTGATGCTCAAGTTTACTTCAGCATCGGGTTCGGGCTTCCGGGCTATTACGGCTACGGATATTACCCATACGGTTACTATTATCCGTACCGGTATTATTCCCGACCGTACTATCGCGGTCATTATTATCGCCCCTATTACCCGTCAGCCGGGCGTCGGTATTATCGCAACCATTATCCTAACTACTATTACCGGCGCTAATTGCGGGAGATAATTGGAACAAGCTGGCTGGCTATGTTCTCGAGCCGGCTTGATCTTTTCTTGTTCAAAGCGCTGAAGTAGCGCCGAGATGCGAAGCGACCGCAGGTTTATTTATCTGATTTTGGCGAAGTCGCCGATTTTGCTGCGGGGCTTTTGACCGGCTGATCAATTTGGAACTCTTTCTTAAGCTCTCGAATCAGAGCGGGAATTTCCTTTTGCCTTTCGGTTTCGATTTGTTGCCGGAGCGTCTGTTCAACTTTTCGGCGTTCCTGAATGTAGCGGGATTCGAACTGAGCGCGCTGCTGCGGATTCAGTTGTAGACCGGAATCGCGGACTGCTGCTTCAGCCTCGCGGGTAACAATCTGCCGACGCATAGTTTCACGTTGACGCATGAGATTGCGCTGTTCGGGGCTCATCTGCATCCAGAGCTCGGCATTGCGCCGAAAATTTTGCCGGGCGTCGGGAGGCATCGCGAGCCACCGTTCTCTTACGCTCTCGCCCACCGGTTGACCATGAGCCTGGCTCACTGGTTGCCCATGGGGTTGGCCTGCCGGTTGCCCGCGAGTTTGGCTTGGCGGTTGCCCGCGAGCCCGGCTCGGCGGTGGTGCATGAATCTGACCTGGCGGCGGACCATGCGGGACAGCCATTGGCGGGGGTCTGCCGACAGATCCGCGATGATGTTGCCCCTGCGCATGTGCAGCAGCACAGGACAAGGCGAAAACCGACAAGCCAACAAATAATTTACAGCGTTGGCTGTTCTTCCCACATGCTATTTTCATCCCAGGCGATCAATGCATCCAGATCAGCCACGACGTCATAATCTTGTGGATCGATTTTAGCCACTACATCTGAGTCACTCGAAGACGCTGTCTGCGAACCTGGATGTGTAACAAGAGCAAGACCAATTACGAGCGCTGCTACAGCCGACGCCCCAATGAGCCTCCACACGCCGAACCAGTTCCGCACCCGCTCGAAACGAGTCGGTTCCTGCCTAATTTTTCTCAGGACATTCCGGCCGAAAAACGGCGAAAGCGTGGGCTGAGGAAGCCGCCCGAGAAAATCCCATAGCTCCTTGTCATCTTGAGGTTCCATGTTGTCCATCCGATTCAACCATTTCGATGCCGCGAAGTTGCGCTCGAACGCAGGATCATATTCCAGGCGCCTCAAGGAACCCTTCCAGCTGCCGAATGCGCGTCGGATGGCGCATTTTGCGTAGCGCCTTCGCTTCAATCTGCCGAATGCGCTCGCGAGTGACCTGGAACTGCCGGCCGACCTCTTCCAAGGTTCGGCTGTAGCCATCCACGAGGCCAAATCGTTGCTCCAGAACCTGCCGCTCCCGGTCGGTTAGTGTTTCCAGGACATCTTTGATCTTTTCCTTCAGTAAAACGATGGCGGTCATGTCGCTGGGGTTTTCGGCGCCTCGGTCTTCGATAAAATCGCCAAAGTTGGTTTCTTCGCTTTCGCCGACTGGCGATTGAAGCGAGATTGGCTGCTGCGCCATTTTCAGCACCGCCCGCACACGGTCGACCGGCAGGAGCACTTCTTCGGCCACTTCCTCAGGCGTCGGCTCCCGGCCGTATTCCTGAACGAGCTGTTTTTGGACGCGCAGGAGTTTGTTAATCGTCTCGATCATGTGGACCGGGATTCGGATCGTGCGCGCCTGATCGGCGATCGAGCGCGTAATGGCCTGGCGAATCCACCAGGTCGCGTAAGTCGAAAACTTGTATCCACGCCGATACTCAAATTTCTCCACCGCTTTCATAAGTCCCATGTTTCCTTCCTGAATGAGGTCCAGAAAGGACAAACCGCGGTTGGTATATTTCTTCGCGATGGAGATAACGAGACGAAGGTTAGCTTCGACCATTTCGGTTTTGGCCTTAAACGCCTGACGCAGCCAATTCTTAAGAGTTCGATATTCCTCTGCGTAATCTGAGAGCGAAAACCAGAGGCTGGTCTCCAGTTCGCGGACTTTATTCTGAAGCTGCAACCGGCGCTTCTTACTGCGAGGATTTTTGGCCAGCTCGGTCTGAAGATAAAGTGACGTATGGTGCGCCTCATCAGCGAGATGCACGAACTCCTCAGTAACCCGCTGCTTAAGATAGAAACGAGGATAAACCTTTTGCAGCGCAGTCATCGTTTTTTGCAATGCCTTGCGTTTTTGGGACGTTTTTTTCGAAAAGTCGCGAGCTACATCGGAAAATTGCCGGCTGACAGACGCGCTCAATTGTTCCACCTGTTTGTTCAAGCGCGGAAGGTTCTTCATGTATCTTTCGCGGCTCTCGATCTTTTTGTCGAGGATTACGCGATCAAAGCGTTCCCTCCCCTCGAGAAGCTTTCCGGCCAGGTCGAGATGCCCACGCGCAACGAAACCGAAGCGGGTAAGATGCTTCTGCACCATCGCTTCAGCCACCTCGATGCGCTTCGAGATTTCGACCTCCTGGTCGCGGGTTAACAGCGGCACCTGCCCCATCTGCTTGAGATACATCCGCACCGGGTCATCCAGAATATCAACTTTGGCCGTTGTTCTACCTTCTTCTTCCTCCTCCTCATCATCCGCGTCTTTTTTGCCGTCCCTGTAGCGGTCTACCTCCGAGGCCTCGATGATATCAATCTCCAGGCGGCGCAGACGGGTGAGAATCAAATCCAGTTCGTCGGCATCGGTAATTCCTTGGGGCAGCGCCTCGTTCAGATCGTCGAACGTGAGATAGCCTTGCTCTTTGGCCAGCTTGATGAGGTCCCGAATACGGGCTTGAACTTCAATCGACGAGTAGGGACCAGATACTCCAAGGGCCGGCACGGACAGCGGGCCGTTCTTGTTAGGCCGAAGCGATGAAGATTTCACGCGCGCGCCCTTAAGCCCATTAGATCGTGAATGCTTGTTGAGATTTCCACGCGCACTTAAACGCCTCTTCGGAAGACGGCGGTTGTGGTTATTTTTGAGCCGGCGCGCCGACGACCGTCGGCTGCTCCCCCTTCGTTTCGAATGCCTGGCCAAGTTTGTTCGGTTAAGGATTTGGAGTAAGGCCTTCGGCCTGCCGCACAGCACTTGCCCGTTAAGTTTCGGTCCGGCCGGCGGGTCGAGAAAACTCGTGGAGCTGTTCCTGTAGGTCAAGAATTTGTTTCTGCAAATTTACGACCTCACCGGCAGTCAAGTTTGGCAGTTTTATTTTGTTCTTCAGCACTTCTAATTCTCGTTCGAGAGGTTCTGCTGTCAGGCTCTGCCACCATTGATAAGCCAGACCCCGATCCGTATAAGGAATTCTTTTCGGTGAAATCCAATTCGACACCATCGCTTCCTCTTCTGGTCCCAGTGAAGCCAAAAACGAGGCGATGCTGGCAGAGTCCTCTGGTCGCACATCGGCACTGAGCACCCGGCACAGCAACTCCGTCCCCGGTGTTTTCGCCAGCATTTGTTGCCAAGGTTGCGCCAACAAGAAATTGCGAACTTCTGAGTCCCGAAGGGCCAAAATGCAGAGTTGCTTAATCTTTTGAGGTGAGCCAACAGGTTCGAAGTCACGCTGGACCGATTCAGCTGATCGCCTCGAACCCTTGGGCATAAGTTTTTGCAGGTCCGTCGCTGGCAAGTCAAAACGCGCGGCGGCCTTATAGATGACCTCGTTGCGTATTGGGTCGCTTCCAATACGGCTAATAATTTCTGCAGTCCTTCGGGCCGCCTGAATCTTCGCTCCTGCAGAAGAAAAATCGACATTGGCCGCCTCTCGCTCAGTCCAGTAATCGAAGAAATCGCGCGCAGTCCCGACACGCTTTTCGAATTTTTCTTTTCCCTCCCGGCGAATAAGCGAATCCGGGTCTTCGCCCTGTGGCAATTCGACGACGCGTATGATAAAGTCGTTTTGTAGCAAGGCATCGAGCGAACGTTCGGCCGCTTTTGCCCCCGCTGCGTCCGAGTCGAAACACAAAACCACTTCGTCAACAAACCGCCTGAGAATCCTCGCCTGATTCTCCGTAAACGCAGTCCCCTGCGGCGCGACGACATTCCTGATTCCCGCTTCAAACAAGGTAATCAAATCAAGTTGGCCTTCGCAGACGATTGCACAATTCGCGTCGATCAGTGATCGCTTTGATTTATGCAATCCAAAAAGCACATTGCCCTTTCGAAAAAGCGGCGTCTCGGGTGAGTTCAGATATTTCGCCGCGCCTTCCTCGTCCTTCACCAGCCGACCGCTGAAAGCGATCACTTCGCCTATATCGTTGTAAATCGGAAACATGACCCGACCACGGAAGCGATCGTACCCACCCTGCCGTCCTTGTGCATCGTTTTCGTCCCTCGCCTTGATTAATCCGCTGTCTAGTAGGTCGCGCTGCTCGTATCCTTGCCCGCGCGCCCAGTTTCCGAACGCGTCCCATTCATCCGGCGCATATCCCAACTGCCAATTTTTCGCGATTTCTCCGGTGATCCCCCGACGCTTTAAATATCTCCGTGCGGATTCTCCGCGTTCGCTCTTTATTAGATTTTCATGGAACCATTCCGCAGCTTCGGCATGCAATTTTAGCAACTTACGGCGCGTCTGGTATTGGCGATCCTCTTCTACAGCGCCGCGGCTTTCGACCATACTAATGCCGGCGCGGTCCCCGAGCTTGCGTACGGCTGATGGAAAATCGACATGCTCGTATTCCATTACGAAGCGGAAAAGACTCCCGCCGACGCCGCAGCCGAAGCAATGAAAGGTCTGCCGACTCGGACTCACTATGAACGAAGCCGTCTTTTCCTGATGAAAAGGACAGAGGGCTTTAAAATTCGCTCCGGCGCGTTTCAGCGGGAAATACGAACCGATCACTTCGACGATGTCATTCGCAGCAGCGATTTGTTCGATTGTTTCCGAAGGGATCGTTCCCATGCGCGCCTGCTTATTTTTGCCTCGTTTGGGTTCTAAAGCGATGGCAAACTTACGCAGTGCAGCTGCGTTTCAACGTCAGGAGCAATAATCTGTCACTCATCCCAGGGGATGGCGAGGGAACTCGTGGAGCTATTTCAAAACAGTGCCGGGGAATTCTTCCATTCGGGGTCACATCGTCCCCAATGAAGGCGCTGTGTTCGCTAGTGCTATCCTTGGTCTCTGTCGTCCCGGCCGATGCAAGCGAGGCAATTCACAAGGGCGACGTCGTTGTCGTGCCGCTGCACGGCGAAGTTGCGCCGTCACTACTGGCATTCCTGCGGCGCGCGGTGAAGACGGCCGAGAACAACGGGGCTTCCGCGATCGTGCTCGATCTGGACACGTACGGAGGTCGCCTCGACACAGCGACCGATATCGTAAATGCGTTGAATCATATCAACATCCCGACCTACACGTTTATCGATACGAACGCAGGATCGGCTGGCGCGTTGATCGCTGTTGCCACGGAACATATCTATATGGCGCCGACAAGTGCCATCGGAGCTGCCGCACCGATCCTTTCGACTGGCGAAGATCTTCCTGCCACAGCGAAGGAAAAGACTATTTCATATTGGTCGGCCCTCATACGCGGCTCGGCAATCAAGAACGGCCACAATCCGGACCTCGCCGAGGCCTTCATGAACAAAGACAAGGAAGTAAAGATCGGCGACCGTGTCATCCATCCGAAAGGCGCGATTCTGACCGTCAACGCGCCGGAAGCGACTGAAAAGATCAACGGCAAACCGTTACTCGCAGAGGCGATTGTGAATTCGATTGGCGATTTGACCAAAAAAGCCGGATTGAAAGGAGAGATTGTCAAGATCCAGCCAACCGGGTTCGAGCAGATTGCCTTTTGGATCACTGCGCTTGCGCCGCTGCTGCTGCTCGGCGGAATTCTCGGGGCCTATTTGGAATTCAAGATTCCTGGAGCAACCTGGCCTGGCGTTATCTCTGCGATTTGTTTCGCGCTTTTTTTCTTCGGCCATTATCTCGCGGGACTCGCTGGCTGGGAGGTCATCGCGCTTTTCGTTCTTGGAGTGGCTCTAGTGCTGATCGAGATACTGTTCTTCGCGCACAGCACAATAGTGTTCGGCGTGGCCGGCGTGTTTCTTATGATAGCGTCGCTGCTCTGGACAATGATTGATCGCTACCCGCAGCAACCGTTACTGCCGACCGGCAAAATGCTGGCGATCCCATTGCTCAACCTGTTGATCGCGGTTGCGGGGGCCTCCATCGCGATCGCACTGCTCGCTCGTTATCTTCCGCGCACGAGCTTTTACCGACGATTTGCCTTGATTGATTCAAACCCGTCTGGACCATCACTGGCAGGCGCCCCGCGACAATTCGCAACCGCACTTGCGCTCGCGCCGGGAATGCACGGCACGGCGGTCACGGTATTGCGACCCAGCGGCAAAGCGCGCTTCGCCGATCATCTCGTCGATGTCGTCACGGAAGGCGAATTCATTGCCCCGCTAACCCCGGTTACTGTCATCCAAACCGACGGGATGCGGGTAGTCGTGAAAAGCAGCACTTCGGTCTAATCGACTTGGTTTATCCGCCGGCGACGACACGGACGAACTCAATACGGTCACCCTGCGCTAACGAGCGCTTTGCCCATTCGTGGCGATGAACTGCGAGCCCGTTATGTTCCACCAGAATCGATTGCGGCGGCAGTTGATAGCGATCGATCAGCTCGGCGATCGTTCTCGCTTCGCGCGTGTCTGCCGTTTCGCCATTGAGTGAAATGGTCATACTTCGCAAAGGGCTTGGTCCCAATCCTTCCAAACCGGTTCGATGCCCCAACGCCGGAGGACGGCGGCGATCTCGGCGGGGGAACGTCCGTCACTGATCTCGAACTGTCCGGTCGCGAGTTCATCTTCGCCGTGCTGATATTCCGGTGCAACGATACGGCCGCGGACAGTGTGATGGAGATGCTCGCGTCCCTGGCGAGTGTAACCGCCTGGCTCGGTATGGCTGCCGGCACTCATCATCGTTACTCCGATTGAGGCCAGCGCATCGCGCAGGGGGGCCCGCTCTCGCGTGCTGAGCACGATCCCAACTTGCGGGAAAGCAATTCGCAAAGCGCATACCAACTGCACCACCTCGCGGTCACTCATGGCAAAAAGCGGGCGGAATCCGCCTGCCGCGGGTCGCAACCGCGGCACGCTGACTGTGATTTGCGCCTGCCAGCAGTGTTTGAATAAATGTTCCAAGTGCGCGGCGAGCGCAATCACTTCATCCTGCCAGCGCGACAACCCGATCAGCGCTCCGATGCCGAGTCGACGAAAACCTGCGGCGTACGCTCGCTCCGCGCAACCGAGCCGGTAATCAAAATCGCGTTTAGGTCCAGCGGTGTGCATTTCCGCATAAACGCCGCGGTTATACGTCTCCTGATACACGACGAGGCCTTCCGCGCCGGCCTCGACGATGGGGACGTAATCTCCCGTATCCATTGGACCAACCTCGATCGAGATCGACGAAAAATCAGGTGAGAGAACGCGCACGCATTCGGCAAGATAATTGCCACTAATAAATTTTGGATGTTCACCCGCAACCAGAAGGATCTGGCGAAATCCCTGACGCGTCAGATGCTGCGCTTCGGCAACCACTTCATCGACATCAAGCGTGACCCGTAGTATCGGATTGTCACGCGAGAAACCGCAATATTGACAATTATTGACGCATTCGTTGGAGAGATATAACGGTGCGAACAGACGCATTGTGCGACCAAAGTTTTGTAGTGTGAGCGCACGGGACCTTTGGGCCATCGCTTCCAGCGCCTGGTCGGACTTGGGAGCGATCAACCGTTCGAAGCGCTGAACCAACTCCGATTTTTTCAGAGCCAGATTATTCAATGTCTGGACAAATGACATCGGGATAATTTCATAGCGCATCCTGTGTGCGCAAACGACAATCGCGAATCCACTCTATAAAAAAAGCGGCGTCTCCTCCGTAGCGGTCGCCGCAGTCCGAAATATCTCTGTCGACGCCCTAAAAGGCGAAATTCACACCAGTGCGGACCATGCCGAAATTGTTATTCGGCCCGTCCACGAAATTCCAGCTGAAATCGCTCACCCAGCCGATATGGGGCGTAAACCGAAATTCAAGGCCACCGCCCACCTGACCGATTCCTCGCGTTTCAGCGCCTGTATGGCCGGTCGTCGCGACGATATCATAGCCTTCTCCCGGTTCAATAAATCGCTGGTCAACGCGTTTCTGACCACCGCCAAACATCCCGCCGCCGCCACCGAAAATATAAGGAGCAAAACGCGTGCACGGGATTGGATAACGGAGCGTCAGCGTGCCGAGGACGGCTCCCACTGCGTTGCTTTCGTGCTGAAAGCTACGATCGAATATGCCATCGCTGAAATCGACGAAAATATTTTCGCGGGCTTGTCGGGCATCCACGGCCCAGCCTTCAATACCAACTCCCACGTAACGCATGAAGAAATACTTCAAGTCGAGGCCACCGCCCCAGGCATGGTCGGTCTCGAGATAGCGGTCATTTGCCCAACTATTCCCGGTGAAGATGTACGTACCCCAGAGGCTGACATTAAATTCTCTATCGGCGTACCATTCAGGACAGGGGGGCGGGGCAACCTGCTTCATTTCCTTCCCTGAATAGTCAGTGCCCCCCGAAGCCGCCGAAGCACACAAGCTGATTCCCACGAGCCACGACAGCAGCTTTTTCATGTGTCTCTCCTTTTGGTTAAGTGCCCTCCAAACTTCGTACGCCCCAGTCGATAAACGACTTCCGGCTGTGTTTGGATGGCGTGATTGTGAGCCGAGCCACAAGAAATTGCAAGCTTTTTTGACCACTTCCGACGAGCTTAGGTCTTTAGTTCTGCCCCCGTATTTGCGTCGGTAATAACAAATTTTTCGTGATGAAACGTCGGGTCGCCGCGAAAAATAAGCCGACCGGCGTAACGGCGCTCCAACTCCACGAGCAACTCTTCGTCTTCCTCTTTCAATCGCTTCAAAACGTCAGGGTTCAGGATTACCCGAATCTCGTGAACAGAGTCCTGGTATTTGCGCATGACGGTATTGAGCGTCCTGTGTAATTCCACGCTCGTGGTCATGGTTGTTTTTACTACGCCGCGTCCGCCGCAATAGGGGCAATTTTCATAAATAGTGTCGCTAAGGCTTTCCTGCGCTCTCTGCCGCGTCATCTCCATCAGGCCGAGCTGCGAAATGGGAAGCACGTGCGTTCTCGCTTTGTCACGCTTGAGCCGCTCCTTCATCAACGCATAAACAGCCTGCTGATCCTTGCGGCTTTTCATGTCGATGAAATCAGCAATGATCAATCCGCCAATATTGCGCAACCGAAGCTGCCGTGCGATCTCGTCGGCGGCTTCCAGGTTGGTTTGCAGAATCGTTTTTTCGACATCGCGCCCCCCTTTATTGCGTCCGGTGTTCACATCGATCGCCACCAGCGCTTCAGTCTCATCGATGACAATGTATCCACCGCACTTCAACCAGACTTGCCGATGAAAGGCGTCATCGATCTGTTTTTGGACGCCGTGAGTCTCAAAAATCGGCGTCGCGCCGTCGTAAAAGCGAACACGGTTCCGCGCGCGCCTTGAGATTTGGCCGATCATGTCAACCATCCGATCTGTCGCTACGCGGTCGTCGCAAAGGATCTCGTTAATTTCTTCGGTGAGGAAATCGCGCACTGTCCGTTCGACTAAATCGGGTTCTTCAAACAAGGAGCACGGGGCGGGATTCTCCCGAATGGCTTGATCGACTTTGGCCCATTGGTCGAGAAGGACGCGGAGATCGCGCACAAAATACCTCGCGCGCTGACCTTCTCCCACTGTGCGAATGATAACGCCAACGCCATCGGGAATATCCAGCTCCCGAAGAATCTTGCGCAGCCGCTCGCGTTCTTTCGGCGCTTCGATTTTACGCGAGATACCGCTGCGGTCGCTAAATGGCATCAGCACCAGATATCGCCCAGCAAAACTCAGATTGGTTGTGACCCGCGGGCCTTTCGTGCCAATTGGCCCTTTGGTAACCTGCACGATTACGTCCGAGCCAACCGGGTAAATGCTTGGTATATCTTTTACCGTGATCCGTTTTCGCGGGCGCTTGCTCGCGCGCCGGTCGATTTCTTCGATACCGCTGTCAAGGGCTGCGGGAATCGCATCCCAGAAATGGAGGAACGCGTTTTTTTCGAAGCCGATGTCAACAAACATCGCCTTCAAACCCATCTCGATATTTTTGACTCTACCCTTGTAAACGCCGCCTACAATGTTGCGCGAGGTTTTACGTTCGACGCTGTATTCTTCAAGCCGCCCCCCCTCGAGCAAAGCCACACGGGTCTCGAGTTTCTCCACGCTCAATATGAGTTTGTTGCCGGTCTTGCGTGAAGGAAGACCCAAAATCTTTCTTACCTTGTCTATCATAAAATTGAATTGGTTGCCCGGCGATCGCGCGAACTGCCGATACGAACTGCAATAGCGATTCTGACCGTGGGTTCATCGTGTTCCGCGTTTGCGGCTGGGTGGCGGTGGCGGCGGCGCGGGGCGGCGCTTGACTCCGAAGAGCCGTTCAAAAAAGTTACGGGGACGCTGGGGCGCGGAGACCGGGATTGCGCGGGCGGCAGCCGCAGCTCGCCGCGCGACTTTCCCCTGTGCATCTGCTTCGGGTTCGACGTCAGGATCGCCGCCTGCGCTGGCCATTTGCACGTCTGCGCCTTGCGACGTGTTGGCGTTCTCGTCGTCACTTCCGCCACCGTTCAATCCCGAATCGTGAAAACTCACTTCCTTGATCATTTGAAACGGATTGGCCTTGTGCGCGGGAGGAAGCCACGCAACCTGGGCATCGAATTTTCCCTCGTCCATCGCCAGTGAACGTTCCATGATCCGAGCGGCGATCGGACACGCGACGCTGCCGCCGTGCTCTCCGCCCTGTACCATCACTGCAACGGTATATTTCGGATTGTCGAAGGGGGCCCAGCAAACGAACCAGGAAATCGTGTCTTCCCTGCCCTTATATTTTGCCTGCGCGGTGCCTGTCTTTCCAGCTACCTCCACGTTTTTGAGACGCGCGCGGCCTCCTGTTCCACCGTCTGCGTTCACCACATTCCAAAATCCGCGACGCTCTAATTCGATATCGGCAGGCGAGATCTCAGAGCGGAAATCGGCGTGCACTCTGGGTTGATCAGGTACGGCGATCTTCCCGTCCTCGTCTAATGCTGGTGTGCCATCCTGATTAAGTACCTTTTTCACCAAACGCGGGTAATAAGAAATGCCGCCGTTAGCAATGGCTGAGTAGGCCATGGCCATTTGCAGAGGCGTGCACAGATCGTAGCCCTGTCCGATGGACACGTTGGCGGTGTAGGCTTGTGACCATCTTTCCTGGGGATAATAAATCCGCATCCAGTCCGGCCCCGGCAGCACGCCAGGCTGTTCACCAGTCAGGTTCAATCCAGAAGGTTTCCCCATCCCGAGCAATTCGCCAACGTGATCAATGGAATCGATGCCTGCAGCGTTACCGTACTGATAAAAGAAGGCGTTACACGACACTTTGATCGCATCCGGCAGCGAAAGTGTACCGTGCGCGCCATGTTTTTCGGATATCCAGCACTGAAAATAATGGTCGCCATACTGAACTCCACCGCTGCAGGTGAATTTCGTTTTGGCCAACCCCCGACGCAGTCCAGCCAGGGACGTAACCAGCTTAAATGTGGACCCAGGGGGAAACCCGCTAACGGCTCGGTTGATCAGGGGATTCGCTTCATCCTTCTGCAGTGCCGCCCAATCTTTTGCCTTAATGCTCGGGATGAAAGTGTTTGGGTCGTATGACGGCACAGAAGCCATGGCCAGGATTTCGCCGGTATTTGGATCGACGACAACTGCAGCTCCGCGACCGACCGACCGCAATGCTTCTTCGGTGATCGCCTGGATGCGAGCATCGATGGTCAGAAAAACATTTGCTCCTTGCTGCGGCGGATCTTCACGCAGGACCCCGTCGATCGTGCCCTTCGCATTACGCCGCAAGTACCGTGTGCCCGGTTTGCCGCGCAAATATTCATCCATCGCTTTCTCAATGTTCGATTTTCCTTCGACGTCCGCCTGATAGAACGTGAACTTCTTTGCTTCCTCCTTATCGATGTCATCGGGCGCACCGACGTAACCGAGAATATGGGCGCCAAGTGCCCCGTAGACGTAGGAACGAACTGGCTTAATGGCGAGATCAACACCGGGCAATCCAACGTCGTGCTCGGCGAACTTCGCCATCGTTGGAAAATCGATGTCTTTAATGTATGAAAATGGGACCTCGGTATCGTTCCGAAAATGTCGTTGCAGCTTGCCAGCATTGTAATCGCGCGCGAGATCCAGCTCGTTGAGACGCGGGATGACGCCGTTATTAACAATTTTGATTATGTCCGGCTCCTTTAGATCTTTGGGCATCCCGCTGATGGTCGCCCTATATTCAGCTGTCGGAGGCGAACCGAATCGCTCACGGTACCCCTTGACCATCTCTGGCAGATAAAAATCGACCTCATAGCTGGCCCGGTTTTGGACGAGGCTAACGCCGTTACGGTCTTTGATCTCGCCGCGTACCGAAGGAATACGTACGGTGGCTTGCGAGCTGCCGCGAAGCTGCGCAGTCCATTCCGCGCCGTGCGCCACTTGGATCCACCAAAGTCGAAGGCCAAGCGAGCCGACGCCCAATAGCATGAAGAGTCCAAGGAATTGGATGCGTAGGCGGGAACTTAAGCGGCGCTTGCTCATTCCGCCCGCCCTCCTGCGGGACCGTACGAATAGGCGGTCATTTGTCCCAGCCATTGCAAGCCCCAGAAAAAGATCGGCGCGATGGCCATGGCTATGAGACCGGGTCCGCCGATCTGCCACCAAATTTCAGGCGTGAAAACGAGCGAACCGCGGCGAAAAGTGATCATGAGATATTGTGCTAGAACTATCAACGAGGTAAAAACGCCGCTCAGGATACAATGCACTTCCCATCGGCCGCGGGCAAAGAGCGGTCGCAGGCCATGCATTATTCCTGCCAGCACACCGTAGAGGAGTATCGATGATCCGGCTGAGATTTCAACCTTCCCCCCGATCACCTGAACCGTGAGGGCATCGAGCAAAACCCCGGCGAAAAAGGCCAAGGCGAGCATCAGGGGAAAAGGCAGCGCCATAGCGCCGTAGAAAACAATGACCGGCACGATATAGACGTGGGCATTGTAGAGCCACGGGAGCGCCGGAATGAAGAGCTCCGCGATCTGCGCCACCAGAACCAGTACCAATAGACAACCAAAAAAAATCATCGTCTGCCAGTTACAACAAATACGTCTTCAAGATGAGAAAGATCGACAGCGGGGGTGAGCTGCGCCTGCCCATCCAGTTCGCGCACGTGAAAGGTTTTTACGGATCCAATCAGAAGGCCGGAGGGGAAAACCCCTCCTACGCCTGAAGTATAAACTTTCTGTCCCGGTTTCAGGTCAGCTTGTTTTGACAAGAAATTCAGGTCCAAGAACGGGGTCAGTCCGCCGGTCACGCGCTCACCGGAAACAATGCCCTGTTCGCGGCTGCCTTCTATTGACACTGCCACGCGGCAGTTTTCATCGGAAATCAACAAGACCACCGAGATTGTATCGCTCACGGTAGTCGTTTTTCCCACCAGACCTACATCCGTCACCACGGGCATGTCCGTTTCGACGGCATCTCTTTTGCCGCGGTTGATGGTAACCGTTCGCCACCAACTCGACGAATCGCGCGCGATCACCTCGGCAGCGACTAACTTGAAGACTGAGCGCTCCCGATAATTCAGGGCGTGCCGCAGACGATTTACTTCGTGCTCAACATCGCGCAAGCCTTGATTGGTCGCCCGCAGCTCGCGGTTCTCCACCTGCAACGCAGCATTCTCGTGCTCCAACTGGTCAAGCGACTTTAGCCCTGACCGCACCGAGGTGATTTGCTTCTTGATTCCGGACCCACCAGTCAGAAACGGCGCCAGCAGCCCATACACACCAGATTTAAACTTCTGCGTTGTTTCCGGACCAAAGGTGAGAAAATATCCCAGGATAGCGCCGAAAATCAGCAAGCTGATCAGACTCGTGCGGCTCATCGTAATTGCGGATTGCCCGCCATGGCGAATGACCTTCCCGCAGACTGCAGCTTAAAAGAGACCCATTCCAGCCGCAGAAGGCCGATCAATCCGCACGCGGAAATCGCCAATCCGCGATTGTCCTTAGCGCCACTGGCGATCCGCCGAGGCGACCTGACGCAAAAACTTAAGTTCATTGAGGCATTTGCCCGTCCCCTCCGCCACCGCGCTGAGTGGATCTTCAGCTACGTGGACAGGTAACCCGGTTTCCTCGCTCAAAAGTTTGTCGAAGCCGCGAAGTAACGCGCCCCCGCCTGCCAGCACCAAGCCGCGATCGACCAGATCCGCCGAAAGCTCGGGCGGACATCGCTCCAGGGTGATGCGCACCGAATCGACAATCGTCGAGATCGGTTCGAGCAACGCTTCGCGCACTTCTTGAGAAGTAATCATGAGCGTCTTTGGCAAACCCGCCACCAGATCGCGCCCTTTGACTTCTACACTGGTTTCCTTTTCGCTCGGATACGCGGAGCCGATTTTGATTTTAATTTCCTCGGCGGTGCGCTCACCGACCATCAAATTATAGGCGCGTTTCATGTATTGAACGATCGCTTCGTCCAATTCATCGCCTGCCACGCGCACACTGCGGCTAAACACGATCCCAGAAAGTGAAATAATCGCGACCTCTGTCGTTCCGCCGCCAATATCGATAATCATGTTGCCGGCGGGATCCTGAACCGGAAGTCCTACGCCGATGGCCGCCGCCATAGGCTCTTCAATCAAATAAACTTCGCGTGCCCCGGCGTGGGTGGCTGATTCACGAACTGCACGCTTTTCCACTTCTGTGATTCCAGAAGGGACGGCAATGACCACGCGAGGTCGCACCCGCACACGGCGGTTATGCACCTTGGTAATGAAATGCCGCAACATCGCTTCGGTGACTTCGAAGTCCGCAATTACGCCGTCCTTAAGCGGACGCACCGCGACAATATTCGCCGGTGTGCGGCCGAGCATGCGCTTGGCTTCGTCCCCGACCGCCAATACGCGGTTGGTCCCGGCCTGCACTGCAACGACCGATGGCTCGCGTAAAACGATCCCCTGATCCTTTACGTAAACAAGCGTGTTCGCCGTGCCGAGATCAATCCCGATGTCGCTGGATAGCCAGCCGAAAAATCCGTTGAACATGAATTATTTATTAGCAGCACTCTCCAGCCCGAAAGAAACGCGTTCACGCATCTAAGCCGGATCCAATGGACCCTCCCGCAGCGCGATTCGGCCGGCTGAAACGCCGTAACATGAGAAGGCGCAAGCCGCCGTCAAGCGTATTCTATTGCGCTAGCGGAGTTTTGAAGTGCCAGAGTTTTGCGGTGGAGCTTGCCATGACTCCATTACTCCATTAATCCAACACCCAATGACACAGGTGATTGTCGCTCCATCCATTTTGGCTGCAGATTTCTCGCGCCTCGCTGACGAAATCCATCGCGTCGAGGCCGCGGGCGCCGATTGGATTCATTGCGACATCATGGACGGGCATTTTGTCGATAACATCTCCTTTGGACCGAACGTGGTAAGCCTCGTTCGCAAAGAAACGAAACTGCCGCTCGATGTCCATCTGATGATCGAACACGCCGAGCATTATGTGCCGCGATTCGTCAAAGCCGGTGCAAATTCGATCACCGTTCACGTGGAACCGGAAGCCAAACACAATGTCATCGAAACGTTACAGCGTATTCGCGACAGCGGCTGCCGCGCAGGCCTCACGCTGAATCCCGAAACGCCGATCGAGTCAGTGGAGCGATTCCTTGGCAGCTTCGATATGCTGCTCGTGATGACTGTGCATCCAGGGTTCGGCGGACAACCGTTCCGCGCCGATCAGATGAAAAAGGTCAGACGCGCAGCGGAATGGAATCACTCGACGGAGCACAAGATTGATATCGAAGTGGATGGTGGAATCACACCGGAGACAGCCCGAACCTCAGTGAAAAATGGCGCGAACGTCCTCGTCGCCGGCACGTCAATTTTTCACTCTAAAGATTATGCCCAGGCAATTCGTGAATTGCGCGGAAATAATCGCCGCCCTTAGCCCATTTCGTCCGATTCCGACGCCATAACCGGTTCCGCTTCTTCGGTGGTTTCGGCCATGACTTCGTCGGTCTGTGTGACGCGCACAACTTCTTCAATGGTTGTTTTGCCCTGGGCTACACGGCGCCAGCCGTCCTGGCGCAAAGTCTCCATGCCTTCGGCAACAGCACATTGCTTCAACTCGCTGCCGTCACGCCTCCGCATGATCAGCTTTCGCAGCGGCTCCGTGATTACGCAGACTTCATAAATCGCTGCGCGACCTTGGTAACCGGTATGGCGACATTGATCGCAACCGGCCCCGCGGCGGAAACGAGTACCGAGTTCCTTAACAGGGAAACTGATCTCCCCAAGGTAATCACGGGGATAATCGACCATCTCGACGCAATCCGGACAAATCGTGCGCACGAGCCTTTGCGCGATGAACGCCTTCACCACCGATGCGAGCAGAAACGGTTCCACGTCCATGTCGAGCAAACGCGTAATGCCGCCAACGGCGTCGTTGGTGTGCAGTGTGCTGAAGACAAGGTGACCTGTCATCGCGGCGCGGATCGAAATGTCGGCGGTCTCAACATCGCGAATCTCGCCCACCATCACCACGTTCGGGTCCTGCCGCAGAATGTGGCGGAGACCTTTGGCGAAAGTGAGATCGATCTCTGGTTTTACGTCGATTTGCGATACTCCAGGGATTCGATATTCGACTGGTTCTTCAATTGTAATGATGCGGCGCTGCACCGAATTGATGCTGCTGAGAAAACAATAAAGCGAGGTCGATTTCCCGCAGCCAGTAGGACCTGTCAGGAGGATAATTCCATTCGGTTGGGTGAGGAGGTTCCGAATAATCTTTTCCTGCCCATCGCTCAAATCGAGTCGCTCGAAATTAAATTGCTGTTCACCGCGACTGAGCAAACGCAAACTGATGGATTCGCCGTTAACTGTTGGAATTGTCGAAACGCGAACGTCGATCTCTTGATTATTTTTCGCGAGTAGATTCATCCGGCCATCCTGAGGAAGTCGGCGCTCGGCAATGTCCATGTGCGACATCACTTTCAATCGCGAGATAATCGCTGATTGCAGGACCCGCAGTTGGGGTGGCACGGCGACTTCGTGCAAGATTCCGTCGATTCGATACCGGATGCGAAGATCGTTTTCCAGCGGCTCGACGTGAATATCGGTGGCACGCTCTGCGATCGCTTCGCGAATGATCTGATTGACAAATTTTACTACGGACGCCTCGGGATCCTCATCGTTCAGTTCGATAGCGGTTTCTACGTTCTCCAATGCATCCGCCGATCCCCTGTTTTTCAGGATCTCGTCAAAGGTTTCCGCGCCGACGCCGTAGAGCGTTTTCATTGCGCGCAAAAGCTGGGCGCGCGGAACCAGCACCCATTCGGCCGGTTTTTTCAAAAGCTGAGACGCAAGTTGGCGGCCAATCGAATTGAACAAATCGTAGGTGGCCAGCACGACTGAATTTTCCTTCGCCTCGAAAGGTAAAATGTGGTGCTGAAACACGAAACGGCTTGGAAGCATTGCCAGGGTCGTCCGATCGATGTTTTTCGCGTCAATGGGTACGACCGGTACCCGGAAGAATTTGCCGATTCCATTCAAGAAGAGTTGTTCATCGACCTTACCGGAATCGAGCACCTGACTTACCCACGAACCGCCGTTGAGGTTGGTAGCCAACTGTGCCGCCTCTTCGTTCGAGGAGACGCCGCTCTCGAGCAGCAGATTGATCAACGATTGACTCGGCGCTGCGTTCATTCAGAAAATCGTCAGGGCAGGTGCAACGCGCGCCGCACCGGTTCGGTAAGCGTGCCAGTCACGCGCATTGAATAATTCTTTTGAAGACGCGCAATGGCGTACGAAACCTCTGGCGTAAATACGCCGTCAACAGGACCGCAGTAATAGCCC
Organism: uncultured Verrucomicrobiae bacterium; assembly: GCA_963753675.1. Lineage (GTDB taxonomy): Bacteria > Verrucomicrobiota > Verrucomicrobiia > Chthoniobacterales > UBA10450 > Udaeobacter. Next base: position 414,086 of record CAVWCZ010000005.1, read on the forward strand.
AGCCGGCGCAACGCCGTTTGCATCGAGCCAACGTAGGCAGGTTGGAGAACTAATTGGTCCCGGGATTTAAAGTAATAACACCAGCGCCAGCGATATCGCGGAGCAAAATCTGTAGCATTCACGTTGCGGCCCTGATGCACGATTCCCCATTCGTCTCGCTGAGCCAAAGGATCGATGGCCCTAAAAATACCATAATCCACTACGTCAAATTCGTCAGCTTGTCCCACCGTTACGCTCAAGCCAATAATCATAGCAAGCGCTATTCGTTTCATGATGGAAGACTAGTTCATGTCCTTGCTATCTGGAAGATCGGGCGGCGGTAAATTCATTTGTTTGCCGGTCTCCACTTTGGGGCAATCTGGACACTCGGCTTGGTCGAGTTCCGGACCAAAATGTGTATGGGTGTTCTCCCATTTTTGCCGCAGTCGATAAAGATCCAACTTCGTCAATGTCACCTCTGGACACATGAGAATGATCAGTTCGCGACGCTGCTTGCCACTCGATGTGGAACGGAACGCCGCGCCAATGATGGGGATGCGGGAGAGATAAGGAAAACCTTGATAATTCTTCTGCTTTTGGTCTTCAATTAGTCCACCCAGGACGATCGTCGCTCCGTTCGCTGCGGAAACATTCGTGCGTATGTAACGCGTGTCGATTGTTGGGACCTGGTTACCGCTGATGTTTACGTCGCCTCCCGGAACAATGCTGTCGATCTTTTGCAAGATATCGAGCGACACTTCTTTCTCGGAATTTATGAGCGGGACAACCTCAAGCTGCAACACCACCTTCTTGTACTCGATGCTCGATGATACCGAGGCTACGTTGTTCACTATACCAGCATTGTTAACGTTGCTTAAGGTACTTACCGGAACTGGAACCTCCTGCCCGGAAGCGATGATAGCTTTTTTGTTGTTGCTGGTAAAAACGGTTGGCCGGGAAATAACTCTGAATCGATTCGTGGACTCCAGCAGATGCACAATAGCCGCAAAAGCGTTGCCGGCTGCCACGTATATATTGGTTCCGTTTCCTACGTTTTGAATGATTTGGCTGAAGTTGATCAGATTGGCCGGATCGAGAACATTGCCGACAATGGGTGGCACGCTGCTGCCAGGGGCCACGGAGGAACTAGGAATGGGAATCCCCGGGTCATTGTTCCCAAAGACGGAATTGTTACGCGAGGTGCCCACGAACCTCCTGTCGTACTTTGCGAACCAATTGACGCCAAATTCCTCGTTGTTGTTAAGGGTTAATTGCCCAATCACCGTGCTCAACGACACCTGCGGGGCTTTGACGTCCATTTCGTCGAGGATCTTTTGCACCTTCATCACCACCTCGCGATTGCCAAGGATAATGATCGAGTTTGCGCGCTGATCGGCGATGAGTTTCGAGTTCCCGATCGTCACTGCCTTCGGCACGGTATCCACCGGCTGAGTGGAAAGTTCTTCCGAAATATTAAGCGAGCTGCCAGTGCCGGATTCGCCGCCGCCGTAGCCACTCGTAAGGGGCGAGCCGCCCGTCTGCCGCTGTTGCCCTTGGGTTTGCGAAGGCGTTGTGCCAGCGCCTGGAAGTCCTCCTGCTCCTCCTCCACCGCCGGGACCTGATTCGGTTCCAGGCTCGGTCAATGCCTGCACAAGAACGGGCAGAACATCGCCGGCGGAAATATATCTTAAATAGCGCGTGACCGGCTTCCCAAACTCGACGTTGGCATCGAATTCATGGATCAATTGCCGAATGAAGGGCATGTTGATCGGCCGCGTCACCACGTGAATGCGGTTTGTGCGGATGTCGGGTGTGAGCTTAATCTTGCCGACGATCACTGATTCTTCGGAAAGAACACCGCCGCCACCTGTTTCAACCTGGACTGGTTGCGGCACACCTCCGGGAACCTTTACTCCGCGAACATTTGGCTGGCCGGGCGTTTCGGTGCCCTTTTCGAAAATCTCCTTCATCATATCGACCACTTTTGCGGCATCGGCGCGTTCGAGCTTGATGAACTCGCTCACTACCTCCGCCGGCGCCACGTCGACCTGCTCAATCACGCCCGCAAGTTGCCGGATTATATCAGCGTTCTGTGTGACAAGTAGACTGGACGATTTGGGCAGAGCCAGAATGTTGATGGTACCCGAGCTGCCCTGGAAATACGCCATCAAAACCTGCTGGAGTTCCTGCGGATCGGCGTATTGCAATCGGAACAAAAAGCTAACCACAGGGTTGCCAGATGGAATGTCCGCCAAGTCGGAAATAATCGGAACTGGAGCTTTGCGCGGATTTTGACCGGCCCCGACGACATCGACAATGTCGCGCCCGGCGGGAACCAGTGAAATCCCATTGAGCGCCATGCTCATCTCTATGATCTTGATGGCTTCTTCTCGCGATACGTCTTTGGCGATGAAAATGTTCACCTTGCCCTGCACAAAGTTATCCATCACCAGTTTCTTCCCTGTCAGCTGCTCGTAGAGATGCAAGACGTCGACGACGTCGCTGTTGGGAAACTGGAGTCGAACAGTCGCTGGCGCGTTCGGCGGAGCAGAGGGGAGTTCTTCCGGCGGCTGGGGTGGTTTAACCTGTTTAACCGACGGAACCGACGGGCGGCGCTCCGAGTCGCTTTGCGCAGAAGCCACCATCGCGCTGGCAATCACGAGTGTGGCGATACAGAAAAGCCGGTCCACAGTCTTACTTTGCTGAATGGGCGACCGTATTAGATTTATGAAACCCGTCAATGTATTTCCCTTACCTGAAACTGTCTTCAGTGCATAGCCGGACTCAGCAGAGAGGCGTAGTTTATAGGAGATCGCTACCGTTGCAAACGATACTCGCGCTTGCCAGAAACAAAGGATTCGCCTGCGCAAGCGCCATTACTTGTTGTATTCTTATCGCGGCTTTTGTGAGCGCCGCCGGCCAAAGCCCACCCAACGCAGCCGCGGAGATTCAGTCCCTGCTTCGCGCACAGCAGGAAGCGTGGAACCGCGGCGACGTCGACCAATTCATGGACGGGTACGCGCGATCGGCAGCAACGGTGTTTGTTTCAGATGACCAGGTCACGCGCGGTTGGGAAACAGTCCGCGCACGGTACCGTCAAAAATATTCTGACCGGACAAAGATGGGAACGCTCGCCTTCTCCGATCTTGAGGTCACGGTCCTCTGTCCTGACGCGGCAGTGGTACTCGGTCGTTGGGCTTTGAAGCGAGCAACTGACGAGCCGCACGGCCGATTCACGCTTATTTTGAGACGCCTGCCTGAAGGCTGGCGCATCGTTCACGACCACACAAGTGCGGCCTCGTCGCCGAAGTGATTGGCTGCCGGATGTTACATAGCTAATCGATTCGTTGTAACCTTGTCACTCTTTCAGCTTTTTAGCCTCATGAGAAGCTTCTCATGAATGTTGTCGAACCCACCGTTGCTGAAAACGACGACTACGTCTTTCGGCCGTAGCATCGGAATGATTCGATCTACGATTGCATTGGGGTCGTGCTCATAAAATGCAGGCCGGCCGGATTGGGTGATCGTGGCAACGACCTCGTCCGGTTTCAGCCGCTGATCTTCAGGGATCTGATCAAGGCGGGCGACTTGCGAGATGAAAACGCCGTCGGCCAATTTTAGCGCTTCAGGAAGTTGCTGTTGAAACACCGCGCGCCGGGTCGTATTGGAGCGCGGTTCGAACACGGCCCAAAGCCGCTGCCCGCGATAACGGTGACGCAACGCCTGAAGCGTGGACGCGATAGCGGTGGGATGATGACCAAAATCGTCAATCACCTTTACGCCGCCTGCTTCGCCCCGAAGCTCCTGCCGGCGCGCGATACCGGAAAAACTCTTGAATGCGCTGGCGATTTTCGCTGTGGGCACGTCATAAAAACGCGCTGCCGTCGCCGCCATCGCAGCGTTGTGAACGTTGAATTCGCCAACAAGCGGAATTTCGAAAACGTCGTCGCCCAGTTTGAATCGTGATCCGCCGGACGAATAGGAGACGTCCCTGATGCGTTGAGCGCAGTTGTTCGAAAAACCAACCTCAACCATCTGCGCCAGGCAATCTTTGGCGACCTCCACGGAATTAGAATCGTCGCCGTTGACTACGACCATGCCGTTCTGAGGAACGATATTGAGCAGGCGGCGAAAGCTGAGCTTGATCTCGTCGAGATTGTTGAAGATGTCCGCGTGATCGAATTCGACGTTGTTTACGATCACCAACTCCGGAAGGTAATGAACGAACTTGGAGCGTTTGTCGAAAAACGCCGTGTCGTACTCGTCGCCCTCGATCACGAAATACTTGGAGTCGTTCAGTCGCGCGCCTTCGCCGAAGTTTTTTGGAATGCCGCCAATCATGTAACCAGGTTTGCGTCCGGCTTTCTCCATGATCCAGGAAAGCATCGCCGTCGTGGTGGTTTTGCCGTGCGTGCCGGTGACCACCAGATTATGGCGGCCGCGCAGGAAAAAATTCCTCAGGACCTCTGGCAACGACAGGTAAAGCAGTTTCCGATTCAGTACCGCTTCCACCTCCGGGTTCCCGCGTGTCATGGCATTTCCGATCACAACAACGTCTGCATCCGACGGGAGGTTCGCTGCACGATACCCTTCCATCGGAGCGATCCCTTTTTCCTGGAGAAAGCTCGACATCGGCGGGTACACGTTTTCGTCTGAACCGGTCACTTGAAAGCCGCGCTCCTTCAGCGCGACCGCCACTGCGCCCATCGCCGTCCCGCAAATTCCGAGAAAATGAAAACTCTTGGGCGCTTCTTTCACGGCTGGAACTTTTACGACGCACCAGCGGCTTTGGCTAGCGATGATCTGTCATTCCGAGCGGAGCGCAGCGGAGTCGAGGAACCCCGATTGCGTTACGATTCGGTTTCGCCTCGGGCTTCCTCGACTTCGCTCGGAATGACAGTCGTTACGCGCCCGTCACTTCTTCTGGAAGACCTCCACCGCCTCCCACTCGGCGTCCGGTGGAGTTTGTTCGTACTCGAGCGCGCGCTGAAGGTACATCTTCGCCAGCAGATCGTCGGGGTAAAATTCAAGGAAACGTGAAAAGAGGATCTTCGCGTCGGTAAAATCCCGGGCCCGAAATTTATCCAGCGCCTCTTGGTATGTTTCCAGCCATTTCAAAAATTCCGGATTTACATCGTCGCCACGGGCACCGACAAAAGTAAAGACGTCTACCGGTTTCGTTTTGCCTTTCACCTGCACCCGAGCCACCGAGCGCAGATAAACTTCATCACGTACGAGCACGGCAACCGATTCGCCCACCAGCATGTCCACGCCATAAGTTCGGGTAAGAGCTTCCAGCCGTGATGCCAGGTTGACAGCATCGCCTATCACGGTCGGATCCATTCGCTCCTGTGAACCAATGTTGCCGACGATTACTTCGCCATGATTCACGCCGATGCCCATGCCCAGCCCCATCTGCCCCCGTTCACGCCAGTTTTGATTGAGCTTCCTTAATTCTCGGCGCATCCCTAACGCCGCGAGTGCGCAATTTTTCGCATCCTGGGCGGTGCCGAAACTGCGGACGTTGCCCCAAACGGCCATGATCGCGTCGCCGATAAATTTGTCGAGTGTTCCGCCATTGTTGAAAATGACGGAAGTCATCCCTGAGAGATATTCATTGAGCTGCGTGACCAACGCTTCCGGGTTGGCTTTCTCGGCCAGGGTGGTGAAACCAATCAAATCCGAGAACAAAATCGTCACAGGCACGCGAACACCTTTAAGCGAGCTGTAGTAGCTGTCCGGGTTTTCCAGAATTTCCGCGACAAGATTTTTCGAAACATAACGTTCCAGCGTGCGTCGGGTGCGTAATTTCTCCAGGCGCTCGAGGAAGTATTCGAACCCGAGGGAAAATGAGCCGCTGAGGACGAGGGCGGACAGCACCGGGACGGTTAGCAACAGCAGCCCGCTATTGTCGTAAAGCAATCGCGCCGCTACAAGGTAACCGGCCGTAATCGCCACAAGTCCGCCCACACAAACCAGCGGTTTGCGCACGAACGCGACCAATAACCACGCGACAAGACCTGCCGCGCATACCAGCGCCAGGCCAACTCTCGGTGGGGTAGACCGCAAAAACTCGTGCCCAAGCGCGGCAGCCATCGCTTCAAAATGCATTGTCGGACCGGGCGTATTGGGACTCATCGGCGTGTCGACAAAGTCGTGCAGCACCTGCGCAGACGGCCCGACCATTACGATCTTATTTTTGAAAAAAGCCCCGTCTCCATAGTTCGCGCGCCAAAGCTTGGGATCAAAAATCTCATAAATTGGGCGCGGCTCGAAGGCGTCCGGCGCGATGAACCGGAGCATATGGCCGCCAAAATCACGAGGCACATCGTTCGCGTGACCCATCTTCTCGAGAGCGCGTGCAGACAGAGATTGATAAATTTTTTCGCCGGGCCCCGGCGGTAAACCGGCCAGTTGCAGATCAGTCACGGTGTAGGTCGCAGCGCGGGTTTTTCCGTCAATCGCGTCCGGCCAGAAATTCACATAACCAACCCGATCATCCTCCGATTGCGGAGGTGGAATCAGTACATTGTTTGGCGTAATCATCTGCACTTTGTCTTCTACGAAGTCGAAGTTCTCGCTGACCACAACTTTGTCGCGGTAACGATCCAGCGCAGCGTGAAACGCGGGGTCACCCTCGTTAGGCGGATTAAAAAGCAAATCAAACAGCACAACGCGCGCGCCTGCTGCGAAAAGTCGATCAAGCAACAGCGCCCAGAGTTCGCGCGACCAGGGGTACGGCCGCTCGCTCAGCAATTGCAGCCCACGGCTGGCCGCGAGTTCTTCGGGAGTCAACGGCGGTAACTGCAACGTGCTTTGATCGATCGCCAGAAAAACGAAATCGCGCGGCGGCGTAGTCTTACGACCCTCCCGCCGAAGCAAATCCTCAAAGCTCTGTTCGCCTCGCCATGGGGTCGAGATAAATGCAGTGTTCGGGAAAAAATGCCCAATAAAGATCAGACCGGTCCAAAACAGACAGATCAGAGTCAACACTAACAACCGGGCTCGGCTGAACCACTGCATGTGCGATTATACCAAAACGCCAACGATTAGCAGAAGATTAGTGACAGTCGAGAGAGTGCACAATTTGCTTCCCGTTCGAGCTTGTCTGGATGTTGAGCTTGGGATTTGAGGTTTCAGAAATCGAGTTGTCATTTTGCGTTCAGCATTTACTTTCCGACCCGCGATCTTTCCGCCTGCCCAGCTACTTCAACTAATTCGAAGGAGAGAAGCCGAGCGTCGAGAACGTTCGATTACCTGAAGAAGCTAGTGAGTTGGTCGAAGTAGCTGGGTAAATCAGTGAGCGAGGTCGGAAAGATCGATACGAAAACAACAGCTCGCTGAACGAGGAGCCCCGAAACTATTCCCGGGGCAAAACAAACATGCCAAGAGCTACAAATGCCCCGGCAAGTCGCGCGCGCCGGAAACGAATGGTGAAAAAGGCGAAGGGGTACCGCGGTCGCCGTTCAAAACTTTTTCGTTACGCCAAAGACGCCGTAATGAAGGCCAAGTATTGGTCGTATCGCGACCGCAAAACCCGCAAGCGCACATTTCGTTATCTTTGGATTCAACGTCTCAATGCCGCTGCTCGCGCAAACGGCATGACTTATAGTCGCCTTGCTGAAGGACTAAAAGCCGCAGGTATACGTCTCGACCGTAAAATTCTCGCCGACCTCGCGGTGACCGACGAAGTCGACATTCAAATCGATCGTAGATCAAGCGAAGAGCGCACTGGAAGACAAAGGGAAATCGAAAAAGAAAGCGGCGTAATTCGTGAATCGAGGTTCGTGAATCGAGATTCGATTTCCCGATTTAACGATGTAACGATTTAACGACTTACGAAGTCCATGCACCCGCTCGAACAACTGCGCGATGACGCACTGTGCGAAATTGCAGCGACGCGCGACGAAAAAGGCATTGAAGCCACGCGAGTAAAATATCTGGGCAAAAGCGGAAGTATCTCCGAATGGGGCGAGCGGATGAAGGCCCTCGCCAAGGATGAGCGCCCCGTCGTCGGGAAGCTGCTCAACGAAGCGCGCAACGCGGTTACAACGGCACTCGACCAGCGCGGAGAGAAAGTCCGCGCCGAAAAGGAATCGGACGCGCTCGCAACAATTGACATCTCCCTTCCGGGAGCGTCCCACCAGATTGGTTCTCTGCATCCCCTCCATCAAATGCACGAGCGTGCAATTCAGATTTTTCGACGAATGGGGTTTGCTCTTGCCGAAGGCCCCGATGTGGAGACCGAGTTCTATTGTTTCGATGCTCTGAATACGCCGCCCGATCACCCCGCGCGCAACGAGCAGGACACATTTTATTTGCCCGACGGGCGACTTCTGCGAACCCACACGTCTACGGTGCAAATCCGCGCGATGGAATCGGCGCCGCCTCCGATTCGCGTGATTACCTCAGGTGCGGCCTATCGGCGCGACGAACTCGACGCAACGCACAGCCCACAGTTTCACCAGATTGAAGGACTTTACGTCGATGAAAACGTCAGCGTCGCCGATTTAAAAGGTGAGCTCGAATTTTTCCTGCGTGAACTCTTCGGTGCCGACTCCGAAGTGGAATTCCGGCCGCATTTCTTCCCGTTTACCGAGCCAAGCTTGGAGGTTTTCGTTCGATCGAAAGCTCTGAAAGGCGGCGAGCAGTGGATCGAGGTAGCCGGCTGCGGCATAGTCCATCCCGCGGTTTTTGAAGCGGTCAACAAAAAGCGCGGCGATAACGCTTACGATCCCGAAGAATGGAGTGGCTATGCATTCGGACTCGGTATGGACCGTCTGGCCATGATTCTGTTCGATATTCCCGATATCCGACTCTTTTCGCAGAATGACCTGCGGTTCTTAAAACAATTCGCATGAACCAATCGTTGTCATGTCGAGCGAAGTCGAGACATCCCGATGCATTACGCTCAGGCAACACCACGGGATCCCTCGACTCCGCTCGGGATGACTGAGTCTATAAATGAAATTTTCCATTAACTGGCTGCGCGAATTTGTCGATCTTCCAAAAAATCCGGAAGAGATCGCCGACTTGCTGACTCGCGCCGGCGTTGAAATCAAAAAAATCGAGGCGCGCGGTGCGAGCATCGACAAGGTCGTCGTTTCGCAGATTGCTGCATCGTCACGCCACCCGAATGCCGATCGGCTCACGGTTTGCGAGGTAGACGACGGCAGCGGCACGAAACGCCAGGTCGTTTGCGGCGCCACGAATTACAAAGTCGGGGACAAAGTCCCCCTCGCGCTTCCGGACGCGAAGCTGCCTAACGGCTTGGAAATTCGAAAGAGCAAACTTCGCGGCGTTGAATCCGAAGGAATGCTTTGCAGCCCGATTGAGCTTGGTCTTGGCGAAGATGCCTCCGGTCTGCTGATCTTATCGCCCGATGCAAAAGTCGGCGAGCCGATTGGCGATCTTTTTCCAGCCGACACGATTCTGGACGTCGAGATCACACCTAATCGTGGCGATCTACTGAGCCATTTTGGTTTGGCACGAGAAATTGCCGCTTTGACTGCGTCGTCATTCCGAGCGGAGCAAAGCGGAGTCGAGGAATCCCGTGGCGGAATCGAGCGTAATGCTGCGGGATCGCTCGACTTCGCTCGGGATGACAAGCTGGTGAAAATTTCCGCGTCGCGCGAATGCCCGTTTTTCTCGCTGCGCAAAATCGACAACGTGAAGGTGAGTCCGAGCCCGCAATGGTTGCGCGCGAAGCTTGAGAGCGTCGGCGTTCGTTCCATCAATAACATCGTCGACATCTCCAATTTCGTAATGCTGGAGCTCGGTCAACCGACGCACGCGTTTGATGCCGATAAATTGAAGGGCAGCGTCCACGTGCGACTGGCGCGCGACGGCGAAAAGTTTCTCGCATTGGACGGAAAGACCTACTCGCTCAAGCCAGACAATTGCATGGTCGCCGATCAGGAACGTGCAGTTGGGATCGGCGGCGTGATGGGCGCCGAAGAAACAGGTGTGACCGATTCGACCAAAGATATTTTGCTCGAAGCCGCTTATTTTTTGCCGGCAAGTATTCGCCGGACAGCGCGCGAATTGAATCTCCAGAGCGATGCGAGTTATCGATTCGAACGCGGCGTGGATCCGGAAATGATTTTGCGAGCGTCGCATCGCGCGACGGAATTAATGCGCGAAATCGCGGGTGGAACGCCGGCAAAAGAAATCCATATCGCCGGTGAACTTCCTGCCAGTCCAGCCGATGTCTCATTAAGTTACGAAAAATGCGATCGCGTCATTGGTGTCGTAATTGAGCCGAAAATCGTTGATGAAATTCTTGTCCGGTTCGGGTTGCGGAAAACCGCGAGCGCGAAGAAAGCTGCAACCTGGCATATTCCAAGTTATCGACGGGATTTGCAGCGCGACGTTGACTTGATTGAAGAAGTCCTTCGCGCGTACGGAATCGACAAAATTCCGGGGAGAACGCGTGGCCGTTTCATGCCCACCAGCGCGGCTGATCGCTCGCACGATCTCGAGACTTTTTTTCTGCGAGACCGATTGAAGGCCGCCGGTTTGTCGGAAGTGCGGACCTCAAAATTGATTTCAAGAACCGCCACTGCCTTGAATAAAGCGATCGAACTCTGCAATCCCCTGAGCGAAGATCACGTTGCGCTGCGGCCGACGCTGTTCAGCGGTTTGCTCGACGTCCTCGAACGAAATATTCGCGCCGGAGCTGACACTGTTTCCATTTTCGAAATCGGCCGCGTGTTTCCGCCGTCTGAAGATGAGAAACGGCATCTCGGAATCCTGCTCTGGGGAAATGTCACGAGCGCGCCAAACTGGCGATCGCAGGCTAGTCGCACCATCGATTTGTTTGATCTCAAGGGCGCACTCGGATGTGTTGTTCCAGATCTGTCGTTTCGGCCAGAAAAGTCCGCCGATTTCGCGCTCGCGGTCGAGATCTGGTCGGGGGATGAGCGGATCGGGTTCGGCGGCCAACTTTCAAGCGGCAAATCGAGCGCGCCGGGGTCAGTGCTTGTTGCCGAACTCAATGCCGATCTTCTTTTAGACAGACCCGGTTTGGCAAAAAAATTCCGCGAACTCGATCGCTACCCTTCGATCACGCGCGACATCGCCATGATCGTTCCTGAGAAATTGACGCACGCCGAAATTTTGCACGCGATTCAAGAACCGTCCGAACCATTGCTCGAAACCGTGCAACTGTTCGATCTATTTGAAATCAGCGAGGGAACGGATCCGACTACTTTCGGAAAATCGCTCGCATATAGATTGACATACCGCGCGAAAAATCGCACACTCACAAACGAAGAAGTGACCGCGGCGCACGCGAAGATTCGCGAGCGACTAAAGCGCGAACTGGGCGTGATGCTGCGAGAATAGTTCTTTGAAAGAAAAGAGCCGTTTGTTGAGGGTTGGGAAGGAAACCAGTGCTTTTCTCTCAACTCTCGACTAACGGCTCTTCACGCGGTCCCGAATTGGTTCTGATTTTGGGATCGAACATTTACCCTGCGATGTTCGAGATTACGAGGTGAGATTCCCGAACCGCTATTGATAGAAGCAAGGAGGCTGGGTCGCCCGCAGAACATGGCAGGCCTTTATTGGAAGTCAGACGCTGCGACGACGGTCATCCACCCGTTACTGTATGGGAACGGGTGATCCGCCTAAACGGCATCGGCGGGGTAACATTTCAAACCCGGATCGAATTTTCGATCCGGGTTTTTTCGTTGTACCGTGACGAAGGGAGAAAAGAGTTCGACTGTTCGGATTTCGAGCTTGATATCTCCGCGTGCCACTCAATAAAAGTCGGATCTGCCAGCTTGATCCAACGTTCATCATGACTTTTATCGATGACAAGGAACCGCACTGCTCGATCTAGTTTCTTTAATCTACGCGTTCTAGTTGGCCTGTTCATAATGCTGGCCGACATCTGTCTGGCGCTGGCAAGCGTTGGCATGACGCAAGCGCAGCAAAGAAACAGTGTCGGCACCAAGTCCAACGTTCCTCTGGCCGCGAACGGATTTGATTGTTCCAAAATTCATGAGCTAGGCATCGACAAACAAATGAACTTCCGGGCCGGCGCGATAATGATTGTCTGAGGAGAAGCGCAGGGAGGCGGGAGTCCACTCTTTGCCGGCCGGTTCATCAAAAAAATTGTTCGCACCGGCGGCGTATGGCGGCATCGATGCGGACCTGATCACGGGCGCCGAGACTTATCCCCAAATTAACCAATCGACGACGTTCTCCTGGGTAACCCGGATAACCCCGACCAGATTGTTGTCGCCTATACCGACACACGCGACGGCCTCGCCAATCCCGCTTACGCCGCTGGCGCATCGGTCTCTACCGATGGCGGCCTAACGTTCACCCGCCTCACGAAGGCAAATGGTCAAAGCCCTTTCGAAAACGCCGGTGGCAGCCCTATTGTGCTGTATAACCGGCCAACCGCTACCTGGTACACCGTCTGGCTGGTTGGCGCTTGCGGCGGCCTCGGCGGATATAAATCCACCACTCCGTGGGACCCGGATCGCTGGACCTCTTACTGCATTCACAACGGCCCTCAGGACGATCGCGCCTCCGGTTGGACCGACATGAAACCATCCTCGCTATTCTACGGGCGAATGTATGTTTCATGGAATGATTTCGCGCGCGACGGGAACATCTTCGTCCGCTACTCCACTGACGACGGCAACAGTTGGACCGATGAGCGGCAGATTACCAACGGCGGATCTTTCATCCGCAACGTGCAGATAACCGGCGACCTTATCATAGGGTGCCCATTAATGGTACATACCAGCAGGATGCCTTCACCGACAGTGAACTGGTAGATACGACACCGACTCCGACACCCACTGCGGTTCCCAGGGGAACTCCGACCCCGCGGCCTCGGCCCACCGTGCCGCCACGTCCGTAGGATGAGGGAAACGTTTCAAGGAGCGCCGGCCTCCAGGCCGTCGCCGGGCGATCTGGAGATCGCCCCTCCTTGGGATTTGAAAATTTAGTCGCAAGCTCCACAGTGGGCGGTGACGTGCGCACGATTCTAGCTCTCGAAGACGGCCGATATTTTGAGGGCGAATCATTTGGCGCAAACGGCACCTGCGTCGGTGAGATTTGCTTCAACACCGCGATGACCGGTTATCAGGAAGTGCTGACTGATCCGTCGTATCGCGGGCAGATCGTGGCGATGACGTATCCCTTGATCGGAAATTACGGGATTAATTCGCTCGACCAGGAAAGCCGTTCCCCGCACGTGCGGGGATTTGTAATCGAGGAATTAACAGAGGTGCCAAGCAACTGGCGCTCCGAGATGTCGCTCGATGAATATTTGCGGAATTGGAACATCCCCGGAGCGAAAGGAATCGACACCCGCGCACTCACGCGGCATCTGCGCACGCGGGGAGCGATGAAAGCGTGTCTGACGACCGAGGAAATTTCTCCCGAAGAAGCAACGCAAAGGGCCATAGAAGGTAAAGGCGTGATTGGGATGGATTACGTTCGCGAAGTCTCAACGAACAAAATTTATCGATGGGATCCCGAGGACAAACTCAGCGCACCATGGTCGATTCAAAAATCGCCGAACGGAGAAAGCACACCAGCGTTGCCACCGGCACGGTTTCGCATTGCCGCGTATGACTACGGCATCAAGCAAAATATTCTGCGCCTGCTTCGCCAGAAAGGCTTTGAGGTGACCGTTGTCCCGGCCAGTACATCGGCCGAAGAAGTGCTGGCTCTCGATCCGGACGGAATTTTTCTTTCCAACGGCCCGGGCGATCCGACGGCGCTCGATTACGCGCACCTAACGGTGCGCGATTTAATGGGCAAAAAACCAATCTTCGGGATCTGTCTTGGTCATCAAATCCTCGGATTCGCGTACGGCGGATCCACATTCAAACTGAAGTTCGGCCATCGCGGAGCGAATCAGCCGGTAAAAGATTTGCACAGTGGCAAAGTGGCCATTACCGCGCAAAACCATGGCTTTGCCGTCAATCCGAAGTCGCTCCCCTCCGACGTTGAACTGACCCATATCAATCTAAATGACGGCACTGTGGAAGGAATGCGGCACAAGGAATGGCCAATCTTTAGTGTGCAATATCATCCCGAAGCTGCGCCCGGCCCGCATGACGCCACTTACTTTTTCGATCAGTTCGCCGATCTGATCGAGAAGGCGTCGCCACGTTGACTTGTTGAAGCAGATTCCCATTTTAACGATGCACCGGTCTAACGCTTCAACGGGGCGAAGCCATTGACCACTACGCCCTGCGGCCGACATTGGCATCATGTTTAATTCAACAAATAACAGACCTACAGCCGTGAAGATTGCAGTCGCTGCGACGTTTATCGCGGCTTTGGCGGTCTCTCCACTGGCGGTTGCAGAGGAACACGAGCACGGCGGTGACGCAGCTGCGTCGAAAGAAGTGACCGGCGAAGTAGTCGACATGATGTGCTACGTCGATCACAACGCCATGGGCGAAAAACATGGGCAATCCTGCGGGGCGAAATGCATCAAAAGCGGTGGCCCTGTGGGCATCGTAAGCGACGGCAAAGCGTACCTGGTAGTCGGCGAACACAAGCCAATGAACGATCAGTTGGCTGAATACTGCGGCAAGACGATCACCTTGAAAGGCAAGCTCGCCGAGCGCGGCGGGATGGCCATGCTCGAGAACGCCGAGATCGTTAAGAAGTGACTGTAGCAGCTTAGCTGCTCGTCGCAGATCCTGAGCGAACTGACGCTGGGAGCGCGGGGCCTCGAAGCTGATTTGACGCCGCGGAAAACTCTGCTCTGGGTAAATGTGTCCCGCGAGGCGCGGGACACTGCGGGCGAGGCGCTCGCGCTCCCCCGGAATGACAAGTATCGTCATTGGTAATACGGCCGAAGTGATGGTCGTAGCTTTCCGACCCGAAGGGCCTTTCAATTTGCAGATCAGCGGAGATCGCATCCGACAATGCTTGCGAATCTCGCCTGCTTCGAGCGCCGCAATTGGCAATCCATCGCGAAATAGAATTCGGTTTGCGGTAAATGCCGGGATTCGCGGGCCCGGTGTCAGAATACCTTGCAGGTTCAATGGATCGGCAGCGCTCAGCGTAATCAATTCGCCGGTCGAGGACCGCTTACGAATGGAACGCAACAAACCAATGGCTTCCGGCAATGCGAATTGTTCGCCGCTGATTCCGCCGACAAAATAGCCGCCTCGAATTTCGGCACGTGCTTCCCATCGTCGATAGACTCGCCCAAGCTCATACCAACTGACGGGAAAACTCTCTCGCTCCAGCAATCGACGAAATACAACGCCGTAGCGGCGCAACAATATCCGCGCGAATTTTTCAACCGAGGATTCACGTGACCCCGCGCCATTCGCGCCGTTGTAGCGTCCACTGTCCTCAGCGGAGTTCGCGGCATTGCCATTGGCAGGCGAAGCGCCTGCCCTACAAAACTGTTGCCTCACCACGCCTTGTAGGGCAAGCGCCTCGCTTGCCGAGCCCTGAAGTACGCATTGCCTTGGCAGCAACGACCAGCGTCCAGCGAATTCAATACTGGCGAGGTTCGTTTTGCGCCGGCGTTTTGCAACGTTCCGGCCAAAGGTTGGGCGTTTATTCGATGGAACTAGAAGCGCCCGCAAGCCATCGAAACTATCTGATGTGACCAGACCAAGAGCTGCAAGCTGCGACAAAGCATCTTCAACTTGAGAAGGCAACAACGCGCTGCGCTGGACCAGTTCTGTGAAAAAGAGCGCGCCGCCGCTTTGCAGTGCGTCGAAGACAGTTTGACTCGTGACCGAAAGTTCGACTGTGGAATTCGCCCGCGCAAGGTTTAACCAGTCTAGCAGATTTTCGCGTTGATAAAGCGCGATTGGACTCGTCCGCAGCGGAGCCGACGCGCGTGCGTTTGGATTTTGTCCGGCAGCCGGCAGACTGAAACGACCCCAGCCGACGCGACCTGAGAAACAGAGCCGGTCAAGCCATTCGGGATCGTAATCCTCCACACGCGCGGGAAGCACGGCCGACTCCCACGCAGCGAGCGGCAGTTCATAGCCATCGAGCTGCTCCAGGACGGATTGCAAACCCTCCAAACCTTCAACGCGTGATTCATGATCGGCGCGCTGCCATGCGAAGAGAAAACGATAGAAATCTTGAATTGAGACCGGCTGAATCTCGGCGCGCAATCGATCGATGGTGAGCCGATGAATTCGCGCCAGCAGTCTGCGGTCGCACCATTCCTGCTCCGTTGCCTGTGGATGAAATTTTCCACGCAGTACAAAGCCTTCCGTTTCGAGAGCGAGCAGCGCAGCGTCGATCTCCGAGGGTTGCAAAGCCAGATTACTTGCCAAATCTCCGGCCGCAATTGGTCCGCAAACTTCCATGCGGCCGCGAACCAACTCGCGAATCGCATCGGAGCGATCCCAGGTTTTTCCACGCATGGAGTCGGGCAAGATCAATTCCGGCTCGGTTACCGCTTCGGGGTAAATGACCCGAACCAACGGCAGCCGTTCCGCAGCCGCCGCAAAAGTTATTTCTCCAACCTTCAGTCCAGTTGCTCGGTTAGCGACAACAAGTTGGTGTAGTAATTGGTGTTCTACTCCACCATTGTCGCTAAAGGTAGCGCATGCGTCCCGCTTGCCTTCCACTGACGGCGCAAGCTCGCCACGGGACGAGTCCGTCCAACCGGCGGACCGGAGGCTCGCGCTCCTTTCATCATTGGCCGTGCGGGAAATTTCCTCCGGTGTCATTACGCCGATCAACATCAGCGCGTCATGCAGTTCGTCGGGGCTTGTCGCTTCGGGCCACGCTTCGGTTTTAACCTTATCGATCGCGAGGACATCGAGAATACCGAGGCCGTCGCTGCCATTTTTCTCCGAAGCGCGCCGCGTGTACACAGCCTGGGTGCGGCGTTCCTCCAGAGGCGCGTTGTCGAGAAATGCGTACGGTCGCGCATTCAGTATCTCGGCTGCGAGCGGCGATGGCTCAGGCAGATCGCGCGCGATGCAGCGGATTTCGCCTTGCTCGATTTTGCGCAGGACATCTTCCAATCCGTCTATGTCCATCGCTTCGGTGAGGCAATCCTCGATCGTCTGCTTCACCAATGGATGATCCGGGATCTCGCGGTCGCCGACGATGTGCTCGAGGCACGCCAGCTGGTCGGGGAAAACCGCTGCCAAAAGATTTTCCGATTCCATCCGTTGCAGGGGGGCGGCGATCTTTGCGCCGCCCCGGAAACGCGGCACAGCGAGCGAACGAGTGGCATTCCAGCGCCAGCGAATAGTAAACATCGGCGCGTCGAGCAGCGCTTGAACAAGCAGATCGCGAACTGTTTTGGAATTGAGATAACGAAATACTTCGTCGAGCGGAAATGAATGTTGCGTACCGAGCGAAATCACAATGGCGTCATCGGTTGCGGCCGCCTGAAGCTCGAAATTAAACGAACGGCAAAAACGTTTCCGCAGCGCCAAACCCCACGCGCGATTGATTCGGCTGCCGAAGGGCGAATGCAGAACAAGCTGCATCCCGCCGGATTCGTCAAAGAAGCGTTCCATCACCAGAGTCTGCTGTGACGGGATTGTGCCTAACGAACGATATGCCTCCGTAAAATACGCCGCAATCTGCTCCGCAGCGGCAGCCGGTAATTGCAGTTCTGCGGCTAGCCATTCTGCGACAGCCTTGGTAGGGACGGCGCGCTGCGCCGTCCGGACATCGCGGCGCGATGTCCCTACCAGAAGATTTTCCATTTCCCTCCGCAAATCAGACACCGCGTGTGATAACTCAGACGTCCGAGCCGGCGCTTCGCCCAACCAAAATGGAATCCCGGGGGGCTGACCTTTTGCGTCCTCGACCCGGACGACCCCGGAATTCACGCGCAGTATTTTCCATGACGCGTTGCCCAGTTGAAAGATGTCGCCGGCTAGACTTTCGACAGCGAAGTCTTCGTTAACCGTGCCTACAAACGTTTCCGAGGGCTCGAGAATCACCCGGTAATCGGCGTTGTCCGGAATTGCGCCGCCGGACGTCAGCGCAACCAATCGCGACCCGCGTCTCGCCCGCAGGCGATGATTAATAGCGTCGTGATGAATCAACGCGGAGCGGCGGCCCCGCTTTGTACTAAATCCTTCGGACAGCATGGTCACAACCCTGTCGAATTCTTCGCGAGTGAGATTTCGATAGGGCCACGCTCCACAAACAAGCTCAAAGAAATCATTTTCGTCCCAATCTTCCGTGGAAGCGGCGGCAACGGTTTGTTGACCCAGTACATCGAGCGGCTTTTCGGGAATCAGAAGTCGATCGAGCTCGCCGCGATTAACGCAACGTAGCAACGCCGCACATTCGATCAGTTCATCGCGGCTCAACGGGAAAATGCGACCTTTCGGCAGACCGCCCCGCTTGTGCTCGGCCCGACCAACCCGTTGCAGTAGGGTCGCTATGGAACGCGTGCTACCCAATTGACAAACGAGATCGACCGAACCGATGTCGATGCCTAACTCCAGCGAAGCGGTGGCGACGAGTGCCTTCAATTGGCCGCGTTTCAATCGATCTTCCGCATCAAGCCGCAGCTTTGCAGAAAGACTGCCGTGATGTGACGTGACGACGTCGGCGCCCAGCAGTTCGCTCAAATGATGCGTGACGCGTTCCGCCATCCGCCGCGTGTTGACGAAAACCAAAGTCGTCCGGTGCGCTTGAATCAGCTCCGCCAGCCGATGATAGACTTCCTCCCAAACTTCATTCGACATCACCGCTTCCAGCGGCGATTTCGGTATTTCGATCGCCAGATCGAGTTCGCGACGATGACCGATATCGATGATCTCGCAATCCGGATCATATGCTTTGCAGGCCGTCTGTAACAGACGGCCTCCGGAATGATCGCCGGCGTTTGACACAAACGCCCTACAATTACGGGTGCCGACGAGGAAACGAGCTACTTCTTCGATCGGCGTTTGCGTAGCGGACAAACCAATTCGCTGCAGCGGCTGCGGTGCCTGCCCGCCGTAGCCTTGGCGAAGGCGGGTTAGCGCGGCCAACCGTTCGACGCTCAAGGCAAGATGCGCGCCGCGCCGGTCGTCTACCACGGCGTGAATTTCGTCGAGGATGAGTGTGCGTGCCGTGCGCAACATGCCGCGGCCGGAGTCAGACGTAAGCAACAGATAGAGCGACTCTGGCGTGGTAACCAGAATGTGCGGCGGCTTTTTGATCAGCGCCTGTCGTTGCGCCGCAGTAGTGTCGCCGGTGCGCACTTCCGCGCGTACATCGATCTCCCGGCCGTTTGTATCGCCCAGCAGCGCGCGAATCCCGGAGAGCGGCTCCTGAAGATTCTTTCGGATATCGTTGCTCAACGCCTTGAGCGGCGAGACATAAACAACTTGCGTTTCGTCGGGCAAATGAGCTTCCGAAGCCTGGCGGAACAATGCGTCGAGCGAAGCCAGAAACGCTGCCAGCGTTTTGCCCGAGCCAGTTGGCGCGGAAATCAGCACGTGCCGGCCGGATTGAATGGACGGCCAGCCGCGCAATTGCGGTTCGGTCGGAGAACCGAACGTTTGCTCGAACCAACGCGCAACCGCAGGATGAAATCGAAAGGACTGCATGGAAACAAAATCGGAACAGGTAATTTAGATGTCCGAGCGAGAAAGAAAAGTAGCACAGGCTTCCAGCCTGTGGGGCCGGCGGGCATCTTGCCTGCCGGGTCTCAACGGCGTTTAGGTCCTCGTTCGCTGTCAGTAAAACGATGAGATCAGTTTCTTCGACAGGCGGGACGCCGGCCGGCCCCACAGACAAGATGTCTGTGCTACTGATTCCTCCTTAGCCCGATCACTTCCCGCAACATTCGCAAGCTGTCGCGAAAAAAACTTACTTTGCTTCCTTCCGCGTGATTCCAGCGCACCGGAACTTCACGGATGCGCAGACCGGCGCGATGCGCCAGATAAAGCAGTTCCACATCGAACGCGAAGCCTTCGATCTGCGCCGCTTCGATAATCGGGCGACACGTCTCCAGGCGAAACGCTTTGAACCCGCATTGCGTATCCCAAAAGGGCAACCCGGTGGCGGTTCGCACAAGCAAATTGAAAACGCGACCAGCCTGCTCGCGTCGCCATGGTTGATGCACGCCGATTAAGGTGCGATCCAGCGCGCGCGACCCGAACGCAATGTCGACTTCGTCATTCGCGATCGGTTCGATCAGTTTGGGTGTCTCCTCAAGTGGCGTGGAAAGATCGGCATCGGAAAAAAGGCCGATCGGTGTTCGTGCAGCCAGCAGTCCCGTACGCACCGCGGCACCTTTCCCGCGATTCGGAAAATTCTCCAGTAAACGCGTCGCAACCTGTGCGGACTTTAATCTTTCACCCGCGATCGCTCCCGTTGCGTCCGTCGATCCGTCGTTTACAACGATCAATTCGCTTTCAGGCGCGTTGGCAGCGAGATAATCGAGCGCCAGGCGCAGCGTTTGGCCAATGCGCGCTTCCTCGTTGAAGCAGGGGATGACGATCGAGAATGGCGGGAGTATCATTTTGTCATTCCGAGCGAAGTCGAGGAATCTCTAATTTTAACAGCCAGAGATGTCTCGACTTGGCTCGACATGACAATCCCTATCGATAGATCTCCACCACAAACTTGCCATCTGGATCGACGTAACCGCGATACATCCCGTTTGTATTAAACGGCAAAGCAATGTCGCCCTTCTTATCGATCGCGATCAAACCGCCTGTGCCACCGAGCTTTTTCACAGTATCCAAAGCCGATTGCGCCGCTTCCTGCAACGTCATGCCGCGGTATTTCATCAGCGCAGAGACATCATGCGCCACGACAGCGCGAATAAAATATTCGCCGTCGCCGGTACACGACACCGCGCAAGTTTGATTATCCGCGTAAGTACCGGCACCAATCACCGGCGTGTCGCCGATTCGTCCCGGCAGCTTGTTTGTCGTGCCACCGGTCGACGTCGCCGCGGCCAGATTGCCGTCCTTATCCAAGGCCACCGCGCCCACCGTGCCGTGGCGATCTTGATCGGTGATTTCAAAGTTCTTGCCGGCGCCGCTGGTGCGATTTTTTTCGGCGGACTTGATCTTCTGAAGCGCGTCCCACCGTTTCTGCGTAAAAAAATATTTTTGGTCCACGAGTTCGATCCCGTTTGTCTTCGCGAACGCTTCTGCGCCCGCGCAATCGAGCATGACGTGTGGGGATTTTTCCATTACCAGTCGGGCCAGGCCGATTGGATTCTTGATGTGTTTTACGCTACCAACGGCACCGGCCTTAAGTGTGTTTCCATCCATTATGGATGCATCCATTTCGTTTGTGCCGGCGCTAGTGAAAACGGAACCGCGACCAGCGTTGAAATGCGGATCATCCTCGAGAACATGCACAGCCGCTTCCGTAGCGTCGAGACTGGAGCCGCCCTGCTTCAAAATTTGATAACCAGCGGCCAGCGCCCGCTCAAGTCCGTCGCGATATTCGCGTTCCTTTTCCGGCGTCATCCTGGTGCGCTCAATCGTTCCGGCGCCGCCGTGAACGGCTAGTCCAATTTTTTTGATTTCCATGTTTGGATTGTCTTCGGAGCGCTCGTCTGCTGGCGGTGTGCCAGAGCGAACCGCTTGCGCGGCAAGCCCGGACGCCGCAGCATTAAAGAGCATCAAAGCACAGAAGCAATTGGCTACGCAAGCCTGGCCAATTTTCACAAACCCAATGTAATGCGCTGACATCGGAAATGTCACGCGATTCGGGCAGGCGTGGAGCACAGGCATCTTGCCTGTGGGGCAACCGGGCGTCCCTGCCTGGTTGATGAATTGGCAGGCAAGATGCCCACCGGCCCCACAGCCAAGATCGCTGTGCTCCGTCTGCGCCACAACAAGTTTGCCCTTTTCCCGGTAGCGAAGTGAGGCAATGTCTCGTCCATGGCGAATGCTGAAGCCCGTCGTGGGGCCCCGAGACCGTTTGAGGTGGTTGAGTTCCAGCGCACTTTTCTGCGCGAAGTCGGCAGCGTCTTCTGGTTTATCGTAAACACATTTCAGGAAAGCATGGAACGCGTTCAACAAAGACGCGTGCCATTCCGCGCTGCGAGCTTTTTCCGGCAGACCGTTCGGGCCGGTGTCGATTCGGTGCCGCTGGTGGGGCTGGTGTCGTTCTTTCTCGGGCTGACCATGGCGCTGTTGACGGGATATCAATTGCAACGCTTTGGAACCGAGCGGTTGATTCCCGGTCTGGTTGCCATCTCTTTCACCCGCGAGCTTGGACCGCTGATCACAGGAATCATGCTCGCGGCACGCATCGGCGCCGCATTTACGGCGGAACTTGGCACGATGCAGGTCAACGAGGAAGTCGAAGCAATCGAGGCGATGGGCATCGGTCCGCTCCGCTTCCTGGCCGCGCCGCGAATGCTGGCGTTGTTTCTGCTGACGCCCTGTCTCTCGACGGTTGCGAATCTTGCGGCTGTGTTTGCAAGCAGCCTGATCTGTAAAGCGTTTTTCAGCATCCAGTTCATGTATTTCCTTGATCTGGTAAAAGACTCATTGCTCATTCGCGATATCATCACTGGTATACTGAAGAGCTTTTTGTTCGGCCTGCTCATCGCCGCAATCGCATGCTACCGGGGACTGACGGTGAAAGGCGGCGCGGCTGGAGTCGGCACTAACACCACTTCGAGCGTAGTAACCGCAATCACCGCCGTGATCGGTTTCGACACGGTGTACAACGTCATTTACACCAACTTCTACCCAACGTGAGCACGCAATCGCACATGGTAGAACTGCGCGATGTGCGCATGCAGTTCGAGGAAAAAAACGTGCTCGATGGCGTCTCACTTGACGTGGAGCGGGAGGAGCGGCTGGTGATCATGGGCCAGAGCGGAAGTGGCAAAAGCACGATTTTACGCTTGATCCTTGGCATACTCCGACCGGATGCCGGCTCGGTGTTTTTCAAACAATTTGAGGTTAACCGCCTTAAGCGAAGAAAGCTTCAGCAGGTTCGCCAGCACATCGGTATGGTCTATCAATATTCGGCGTTGCTAAGTTCCCTCACTGTTCGCGACAATGTAGCGCTGCCACTGGAAGAGCTTACCGAGAAATCCCAAGGCGAGATTGACAAAATTGTTGATGAAAAGCTGGACCTTGTCGGAATGAAAGACGCAAGGGACCTGCTGCCGGACGAGCTCAGCGGCGGCATGCGCAAACGCGTCGCGCTCGCCCGAGGCCTCGTGCTGGAGCCTGAGTTGATCCTGTTGGACGAGCCTTCGGCCGGACTCGACCCGGTCATTGCCACCGTGGTTGACGAATTGATTATCAGTCTCACAAAAAAATCGAAGGTCACTTCCGTCATCGTAACGCACGAAATGGACAGTGCCTTTCGCATCGCCACGAGAATGGCTATGTTATACGAGGGAAAGATTATTGAAGAAGGCGAACCCGAAAAATTTAAACAATCCCGGAATCCAGTGGTCGCACAGTTTTTGAGCGGCAGCACTGAAGGTCCCATTCTGGAAGGCACACCCGATGCAATTAGAAAGAAATGAAATACTAACCGGTTTGCTCGTGATCGGCACGATCGGAGTGATCGCCTTTCTCTTGGTATTACTGGGCGCGCCGGGTTTATTTCGGCCGCTTGTGACCTACAAGGTGTATTTCGATAATGCCGCCGGAATTAAACCAGGCGCGGTGGTAATGCTGGCCGGTCGCAAGATTGGTCAGGTCCAGAAGCTGTACTCACCACTTACCCCCGCCGAAGAAAAACAGGCGGAGCAGGCCGCGGCCGCCATTCACGCGCCCGAACCTGCCGCCAGCCCCTCGTCGGGTCCGCGGTTCGAAGCGCGCGTAAATGTGCAGGTGGACAAGAACGCCAGGCTCTATCGCGACGCCAGAGCCCAGATGGTGCAACTCGGTTTGTTAGGCGACATGGCAATCGATTTTACCCAGGGCACACAGGATTCTGGTCGCGCAAAAGACGGTGACAGCTTCGCAGGCGAACGCACACCCGATCTCGGTGAGGCCGCCGCGAAAATGCTGCAGGTCATCAAACCAGTCGCGGCCGAAGCCACGAACACCATGAAAGACCTTCAGAACACCGCCCAAAATCTCAATCGTCTCACCGACCAAAGCTCCGAACTGAGTCTCGCTCTCACTCAGTTCAAGAACGTCGGCGAACATCTTTCTGATCTCACTTCGTCCGACAGTGCGCTCTCGCGTTCGCTCACCAATATCGAGAAAATCAGTACCAGTCTCACCGAGAACGACAATATCGAAGTGACCTTGCGAAACCTGCGGAATTCTTCGGATAAACTAAAACTGGCCGTCACCGGTCTAGAGCCCGCCGGCGAGAACATAAAGCAATTCAGCGAAACGATAAAAACTCAGCCTTGGCGTCTGATCTGGCCCACGACCAAGAAATACCCCGAAGCATCATCTAGCCCCGCGATGGCCAGACAGGGAACAATCACCGTTCGCAAAACCGCGCGAACGAAATCCCGTCCGCGCGCCACTCCTACCACGCGCACGAGCAGCCGGTAGCGTCATTCCTGTAAGCCGGCCCAAATGCTGGAGAGTGCAGGCTGATTATTGATCCGGGCTGCCTTCGGTCATCTTTTCCAGTTTCTGATTATGTTTCTCGTTGGCGTCGATGATACGATCCACGCTCTTCCGAAGTCTCGTTCCATCATACCCAACAAGATCTGCCGCCCGCAGCGGCTTTGTTCTTTCATGCAAATCGCCATTGCTTTCAGAACCGGGATTTGTATCGGCAGTTTCCTTCTGACATCCGAATGAAAACAACATCGCCGAGAAAATCACTGCGACATATATTGAGCGAAGTGCATTTTTCATAAGCCCGGCGAAAAGAGAAAAGCCATCGCTATGCGACAGGTTAACGGACATAGATGTATCCCTTCTGTTCATCGATATCTGCCCGGCAGTTCGGAGCTCTTTGCCGAACAACCTCCTCTGCGACTCGCCCCAATATCGCCCGCCGGTGATCAACCGCCCATGGATACTTGCTGCCCATAAAGCAAGGTCACCGGCCCAAATGATGGCAACGGTGTCCCCGCCACCAAACTCCCAGAAAACGATATGCATCCCGCTGACTCCCGGTATTCTACCGAGCCGCTACGTCCCCTCTCAACAACCTCAACGCTCCATTGTTGTGATGGGGAAATGTCCATGACCCGCGATATTGCCTAAATTGAAAGAGGTACGCAACGGCGACCAAAGCCGCGGGGAAAATGCATGCGAACGACACTACCGAGGCAGCGCATGAAACACAAGGCCAGCTCGCCGTCGATCCAACGACTGGTTAGGCCACGTCATATGAGCGTGATACGAAAGCGAAGGCCGGGCTTGCAACCGAACTGCTGCGGCTTGATGAAGCGCTCGACCAAAATGCCGCCGTTCGCTTCGAGGACACGCTGGGACGCAATATTGTCCGGATCAGTGGTGATCTCCACGTACGGAAGGCCGACTGCCTTGGCTTCCGGAAGCATGAGGCCTGGCGCTGATTTTGCATACCCGAGGCCCTGCTTCCACGGCGCGACCGCGTAGCCGATATGCCCCAGACAATAGGACGGAAGCGCCGTAGTACCTCGCTGCCACCGCAACCCGATACTTCCGCAGAACTCGCCGTCCCACAGCCAGCGTCTGAAGCCCGGAAGGCGCATGGCCGTTGAACCATCAGGAAGAGTGATGGGAGGACCCTTGCCTTCGCGGTCTTCCATACTGGCGAGAAATGCCGCTGCATCGGCACGAATGCGGGAAAGCTCTTCGCGTGCGGCCTCTACACCGCGCTCATTATCAGGCGACCAGCCACGCTCCACTGCCGCCACGTAGCTCGCAAGATATTTGGGACCGGGACGGACCAGCTGCATGAGTCGACGCCGGGAGCGAGGCTAAGCTCCGGTTGAAAACACAGTAGACAGGATCGGCATCGACGCGCAACGTCAAACACCGATTGAATGCAACGACTTGTCAGAACGGGCAAACCGGTTTGACTGTTCTCGTCGCGCGATATGTTCTCCGCTTAAACATCGCATCCTAAAACTCCCACACATTATGATCCAATCCTCACAACTTTGTTCGCTTTTATTTTCCGCTTTTGTCGCAGTTCCATTCTTTGCGGGACCGCTCCTGCCCGGCAGCCTGCGCGCGGAGGAGGAGAAAAAGATAGAGTTCCCCGCGCTCAGCCAGCACGCGGTAGTAAAACAGCGTGTCGGCCTCACCGATGTCGAGGTGGATTATTCGCGCCCGAACAAAAACAACCGCGAGATCTTCGGCGGCCTTGTGCCTTACGGGAAGCTCTGGCGCACGGGCGCGAACGCCGTCACCAAAATTAAGTTTAGCGACGCAGTAACGCTCGGCGGCAAGCAGATCCCGGCCGGTGAGTACGCGCTTTTCACGATTCCCACAGCGGATCAATGGACTATCATCATTTCGAAGGACGCGAAGGTGCAGAGCGCGGCCGATTACAAGCAGGAGAACGATGCCGCGCGGATCACGGCGAAGCCGGAACCGATTCCGGAGACAATCGAGACGTTCACCATCGCGCTCGGTGATGTGAAAGGCGCTTCCGCAACGCTTAATTTCCTTTGGGATAAAACGCGCGTACCGGTGAAGTTGACCACGGACGATGTCCAGCAGGTGAGCAACCAGCTCGATGCAGTCGTTAGGGCAGGAACTCCGCTCGACCCGCGCACCGCCTATCAGGCCGCCGCCTTCTACTACGACAACAACAAGGACATGAACCAGGCAGCGAAATGGATCGACCAAGCGCTGGCGAAAAACCCGGACGCTTACTTCATGTACTACAAGAAGGCGCAGATTCAGGCGAAGCTTGGCAACAAGAAAGAAGCCGCGGCCTCGGCGCAAAAGGCAATCGACATCCTGAAGAATAGCAAAGCGCCGGATGAGTCTGCGATCAGAAACGCGCAGCAGATCATCGACAATTTGAAGTAGGATCGACTCGAACGTTGCTGGTCCTACCTGGCGTTGTCCTCCCGCTGCATCATGCGTGGGTGTCTTTCCAAAAAGACACCTGAACGTTCACCACAGGTCGGCCGAGCGAGCAGGTTTCGATTCGGCGTTTCAGACCGCCGTTACAGCACCAACCAGCGGAACAGAGACTATGGCCCGTAGCTTTTGGTAAATTTCTTTCGCGATTCCGGCTCGGGCTCAGTTGACGCTGCCGGTGGCGTTTGGTCAGGCGCGGCTGACGGTGGCTGTTCTGCCGGTTGTGAGCGCGAAGACGCCGGTGCTTCGGGTTGTGATGCCGCAGTCTCCGGCGCGGCCTCGCTACGGTGCTCTGTTCGTGCGCTACCGGAGGCTTCGACAAATGCCATTTGCAAATTGGAGAGAGTGTTGCGCAGAACCATCATTTCGTCGTTTGTCAGATTGCCACGCGTTTTTTCCTGAATCATTTCGAGTTGATCGATAAACATCCTTGCCAAATCCAGATTGATCTCGGGTTCGCCGGTCTTTGGATTTGGAATCTGGCCAAGGAATAGCGCGGCGTTTTGCGCCTGCATCATCACGAACTCGATGAAGCGCTGCGTTAGCTCGCCGCTCTGGACGGATTTTTGGACTTCAGCCATAAGGGAAAGTGATCAATGACGAGTGACGAGTGATGAGTCTGTCTAGTATATCATGAACAGGTTCTTTCGTCACTTGCCTGCCCGCCGTAGCCGGGCGAAGGCGGGTCACTTCTTTTCAGGCGGTCGCACGGTAGCCAGGACGTACGGCTGATCGCGAAAGTATTTTGCGGCAACTTTCTTGATATCTTCGAGCGTCACAGCATTCACCTTGTGTTCGAGCTGCTTGTAATAATCGAAGCCCAGCCCGTACAGTTCGTCCAACGCGCAATGATAGCCGAAAGCGTCGTTGCTTTGATTGGCGATCTCCTGCTGGCCGATCAGTTTCTTCTTGGCGCGCTCCAGTTCTACAGGAGTAAGACCTTCGGTGGCGAGCTTGTGAATTTCATCAAGGAACGCGGTCTTCACCGGCTCGATCTTCTGCGGATCTGTCCCCAGATAGAATGCAAACAGTCCCGGCACCAGGCCCTGCATCTCGCTGGCTCCAACGTAATAGGCCAGTCCCATTTGCTCGCGAATCCGAACGAAGAAACGCGACCCGAGATCGCTGCTGGCTTCATCGATCAGCTCGAGCGCATAGCGGTCCGGACTGGAGAGGCTGGCGCCGCGGAAGCCAACCATGATCACACCTTGCGCTTTGTCTTTGCGGCTCTCAACGGTTTCCGGTTTACTTAACGGCACCGACGGCTTTGCGTTGGTCAATGCAAGCTCGCCAGACTTCATCTTGCCAAGCGCTTGCTCAAGTAGTTGCTTCACTTCGGCAGCTTTGACGTCGCCAAAGACGTAGATCACACCGTTCTTCGCCACAACGTAACGGTCGCGAAAGTCGATTAAATCTTTTTGGGTCACGTGCCGCACAGCCTCGACCGAACCGTTTGAACGCAGCGCATACGGATGCTGCATGAAAAGGGCTTGTCGCATGATGTTGCGCGCAACAGCGGTCAGTTGTTCATCCTCCTGCTGGATCGCGGCGATCTGGATCTCTTTTTCGCGTGCGATCGCTTTCTCCGGGAACGTGGCGTTAAGCAACACATCCGAAAGAAGGTCCAGGCCAAGTTTCACATCCGGCTTCATGACATCGACCGAGACGTTGAAGCTGTTGTTCCCGGCGTCGCTCGAGATGGAACCGCCGACGGCCTCGATCTCGTTGGCTATTTGCTCGGCGGTACGCGTCCTGGTTCCCTTCAACAGCACCTTCGACATCAAACGTGTGATGCCGTTGTCCTGCGGCGTCTCGGCGAGAAGGCCACCGCGAAAAACCGCGCCTATCCCTATGAGCGGCAACCGATGATCTTCGCGCACCAGCAATCGCAATCCGTTTGAAAGCTCGAATTTTTGGACTTCGCCTGCGGCAACCGGCTTCGCGGCCTCAGCTTTTCCGCTAAGCGAACCCTTTGGATTTAGCGAGACGACAGTCAGATTATTTTCGGTGAGATAAGTTCCGGCGACGCGTTTGATGTCGTCGAGCGTCACTTTTTGGACCGCGTCCAGATACTCGCGACTAAAATTCAGATCGCGCGTGAGCAACCAGTTCGAGCCGACATCTGAAGCCTGGCCGCGCATCGTGGTCAAAGCGCCGAGATGCTGACTCAGCATGATCTTTTTAGCCTTTTCCAATTCGTCTGCGGTCACACCCGTCCGTTTCACCTCATCGACAATCTGCAGGGCGAGATTTTCCGCAGCTTCGCGTTTCTTTGGATCGACCGTAGCGTCGATGCCAAACAACCCCGGATCACCGGGCGTGTAGGAAAATGCAGAGATACCGAACGCAAGCCCTGCTTCCTCGCGCACGCGCCTGTAAAGTCGCGAGCTGCGCCCGTCGCCGAGAATAGTGGACAGCAAATCGAGAGCCGGAACGTCCGGACTAGTCACCTGCGGGATGTGCCACGCCATTGATAGATGGGTTAACTCCGTCGGAAATTCCCGGTGCACTTCGCGCCGGCCAAGCTGTGGAGGTTCTGACGGAATGAATACCGGCTTAAGCGATTTCTCCGGGTAAGGCTTGAACAAGTCGGCGAGTTGCTGTCGCACTTTTTCTCCATTCACGTCGCCGACTACGACAAAGGTGAGATTATTCGGCACGTATCGGGTTTTATAATACTGCATCACCTGATCCTGGGTGAGCTGGTTGTAGATCTCGAGTTCACCGATCACCGGAAACCGGTACGGATGCCGCTGATACGCGGTCGCAAAAAGGAGCAAAGTGGCCATGCGATCCGGATCGTCCATGCCCATGGCGAATTCGCGCCGGATGACTTCCTGTTCTTTTTTGTATTCGTCCGGCGGCAGAGTGGAATTCATCATTGCATCACTCAAAACCTCCAGCGCCGTGCTAACGCCATCCTTGGGCACGTCGATCCAAAAGACTGTCCGATCGAAAGAAGTGTAGGCGTTGATGTACCCACCGACGTTTTGAATGCTTTGCGCAATCTCATTGGCTGACCGGGTTTTGGTTCCCTTGAAAAGCATGTGCTCGAGAATGTGGGACAAACCTGCGCCGAGGTGCTGGTCCTCATCGATGCTCCCGGTCGCGCACCAGGCCTGAATGCTCGCCACCGGTGCGCTGTGATCTTCCTGCACGATGACGGTCAGCCCATTTGGCAAAATCCATTTTTGAGCTGTGCTGAGCGGAAACGCGATGACAGGGGACGGTTCAAGTGGCGCAGCCTTCAAATTAACCATGGGAAATAATAGAGCCGCTGCGAGAAAATTCGCCACTGTGGTGCGATACATGAAGGAAGCAATTGAGTTGATAAGCATCGGTTTCAGTCATCTGTGAAGAGATAACTGATGACGGACAGCCGAGGTGAAACGTTCGTTCAATTCACCCTGGTGAATTTCACTTGCCCGACGTGGCCGGGTTGGGTGCCGGCAATTGCGTCTGCGATTTGTCGCTTGCTGGTTTCCCGGGGGCGAACGGTCTGACAAAAGCCTCTTCAAAATCGTAAACGTTCTTGAAGTCTTCGATGGAATCCTGGTCCGTTTTTCCGAAAACACCTGCGCCGATAAGATTAAAAACCATGTTCCCGATATCTTCGCAGGAACGAATGCCCCAGCTATCGAACACGGTAATGACCATCGGGCCGAATTCCTTCAGTGCGTACCGGCGGGCGCCATCGAGCAATTCCGGCCCGCTTACATGACGCACCGTGACCCCCTTCGTTTTCTTCTGTTGTTTCGTGGTAAAATCGAGCGCGTCGCGCAAAAAGATGTAGCCGTCCCGCTGGTAACGGGGGTCGTTCGCTACAACCGAATCGAGGGCATCGGCGAATCCAATTTTTTGCATCGGCAGAAAACGTGTTTTAATCGCGACGCAAGATAGTTGGCAAAGCCCGATGGGGCAACTGCGGGGGTTTCAAAGAGTGATCAGTTGCATCTGTGATCAACCTTTGGGTTTTTACCTCGTCCGTTCGCCAAAGGCGGTATTGCGCCGTTGGCGCGATGGCCGAATCTCCCTAGTTTTCGAACTGGTCCTCCAAAGCATCGATATAAATTGAGAGCGGATCGTGCCGTCTCGGAGTTGGCAACTCCGATTGATTCACCGCTTTCAAGTAACCGCTGAAATCGCCGCTGCCGCTCTTCATTTGCGTCGCTTCGAACCAGTTCATGTAATCGTCAATCTCGCTCATTCTGGAGGCAAGTTGCTGGCGTGTGAATTCCAGTCGCGCCAGACGTTTTGCGATCCCCCGCCGTTTTCCACGGGCAAGCAGGGTGGCAACCTCCTGGTACTCACGCGCTATCGGTCGCAAAACCGGATTGGCTTGCGGTGCAAAGAACAGCAAGTCGCGTTTCAATTGATCGAGTGCCCTTTTCTCACCGATCGAAGGTTTGTGCTGCGCAAGTTCGGCCAGGTGGACCACTTTCACCGGCTTGTTTGGTTCCGAGATTTTTATTCGCAACAAATCATCGAGGCGCTGGTCGCTCTCGGAGAACGTGAGCAATCGAAAGGTCTGAACGCTCTTCAGCTGGCTTAGCGCCAGTTGCCAGACTTTTTCGGCGTCATCAGCAAGCGACGGAAATCGCACCTTCAGGTCCGCAAGTGAATCATTCGATGCGTCAGATAGATGACCGATGTATTGCGCCAAACGAGACTCGCCGTTTTTCTCGTCGAGCAGCATTTGAACCAGCGCAAAGGAGTATGCTCGATAAAGGGTGCGACCCGTAGAACCAAGAACGTCGCGATGCTGCCGGAGAAAATTCTCCAGCGACAACGGCTTCCCGGTGTTAACGATTGCTTCGATCAGTTGACCGCGATCCCGCCCGGGTGAAAGCGCAAGGACGCCGTCAATCAACCAATCGGGTGGCTCAATGATTACTGCGCCAGCAGTGATGTTCGTTTGCTTTCGATACATCATTTCGAGCAAAATCGCGCGAAGCAGTTCCCGTTCGACCAATGAAACGTCGAGATTTTTGGAAATCGTCAGGTCGAGCTGCAACTTGATGCCGAAGCCGGTCTGACTAAATCGCAGATCGGCCGGCGGAATTTCCGGAACATTTGCCTGTTGTGGTTGCAAATTCACGATCACAGGCGTCTTCCAGTCGTCGCGCTGCCGCAATAGCGTGAGAAGGTTCGACTTCGTCTGTTCTGCCAAACCAGATACGGCGCCGCGCACTACCGGGTCAGCGCCAAAAATCACGAATTGTCGCGAAGGACTTAGGCTGCGGTCTGGTGGCTGCGCAGCAGAAACAAATAGGCAGCATGCTGCAGAGAACGCAACCATCGCGAAACGCTTCATGATTTTGATCTTATAATGATAGAGGCAATAGCCATGCCCTGACGAGCCCATTTCTGCCTCCCGCACAACGCATCCGCGACAATGTGCAGCCACGAAACAGACGTTACACGGCGGCAGTCCCGACGTCGACACTTTGGGCAGCCGTCTAATGACATCAGGATTATACAAGGAGGAAATATTGATGAAAACCAAGCGCTTTGTTTTTGTAAGTTGCCTTGCTGCAAGCGCGTTAATCGTCTCGCCTGCGTTGAGCAAGCCAGTAAAGAAGTCGGCTGGACATTCGTCGCGGTCGCATCGAATAGCTGCGCGGACTACACAGGTGACACCGTCCCATCGGTATAAGCAGCATACGAGATCGTCCATGGGTAATGCGCGCTACTACAGTGGCACGCGTTACAGCGGCAGCCGCTCATACGCTGGCCGGAGATACAGCGGCACCCGATATTACAACGGGACGCCGCGGTACGGCGCTAATACCTATTACGGTGGTAACCGCTATTATTATGGCGGTGGATCTTACCCGTACTCCAGTTATTACTCGGGCTGGCCGTATTCGAACTTGGGGGTCTCCTGGGGATATTACCCTTACTCGTATTGGAGCGGGTACCCGTACGGTTCCTACAATAACTACTACTCGTACTACACTCCGGGATACGGTTACAATGGATCGATGGTTGCAGCGGTGCAGCGTCGTCTTGGCGAACTCGGTTACTACCATGGCGCAGTCGATGGAGTTATTGGACCGCAGACCCGTGGTGCCATTGCTGCTTTTGAGAGTCGAAATGGTCTCGTGGTAGACGCCAGAATTAGCCGGCCGCTACTCTCGAGGTTGGGATTGGCGTAGTGGGAGTTACGATCAGTTAAACCTTTGACCGGCGGCGTGACGGCACAAATTTTCCGGGCCCCGCCGGTCATTTTTTTCTCAACGTGCAAAAAAAATCGAGACTTTCGACCATGCCGGGTGTCTAATCGAATTGAATCCTACTTTGCTATGAACAATTCAAAACTCTTTATGTCTGCAATTTGCATTTTCGGCTTAATGCTTGCTGCGCCGTTAAGTACCGAGGCCGGTCGCGGGGGTCATGGCGGCGGCGGTGGCGGTGGCCATTTCGCTTCAGCGCCACGCGGCGGAGGCTTTGCCCGAGGTGGTTTTGCGCGGGGCGGCTATGCTCGGGGCGGTTATGCCCGTGGCGGCTATGCGCGCGGCGGCTATGCCCGGGGCGGTTATGCGCGCGGTGGTTATGCCCGTGGCGCGTATGCGCGCGGTGGTCATGCCCGTGGCGGCTATGCGCGCGGTAACTACTCTCGCGCCGGAACGGGACGCTACGGCAGGAACATTGCCCGCAACGGCGGATCGACTCGTAATTGGAGCGGGCGGAATAATTGGAACGGCCGCAACAACTGGAACGGCTCTGGTCATTGGAGAAATCATAATGGCAAATGGGGCTGGTGGAACGGGAACAAGTGGTGTTATCCCCGCAATAACGTGGTCTTCATTGGTGGTTTTGGCTTTCCCTGGTGGTGGGGTTGGGGCTGGGGCCCGTGGGCTGGCTGGGGCGGGGGTTATCCGTATGGATATGGATACGGGTACTACGGCTACGGCGATCCTTATTATGGCGACTACGGCTACCCCTATTACGGTTACGGCAACGGATATGGCGCCGATTACCAATACCAATCTCAATACGGAAACCAGGAGCAGTCTCGATACGCGAACAGCAGCCAATCCAGAGTTGCCGAGTTACAGCGACGATTGGCACGCGCTGGTTATTACAGCGGATCCATTGATGGAATTCTCGGACCACAAACGCGCCACGCAATTCGGGCCTACGAACAGGAACACGGCGACGTAGGCTAAATTCGACATCCCGGTCCGCAGGACTGGCAGGAATTAATTCGGTTGATTGGCCGGCGGTATTCGCAGGGGTGCAAGGGTAGCGAACCGCCGGTCTTCTTTTGGGCGCGTGCACCTGATGAAGATCAGGGCTATGATCATGTGGGATGTCGCGACTGGGCTGGTTAACGTTCGTCATTTCTTCACTGCTGATTGCAGCAGCACCGGGTCAAACAATTTCCCGCAAGCCGCTTCCCACCGGGCCGCTCGAAAAATACGACAATCCTCCAGCCCTCGCGGCGCCCGCGCCCGCGTTGATAGTCGCACCGGCGTTAGTTTCGCATTTCGGTCCGTTCACAAGCTATCAAGTCAACGTCGACGCGAATGGCAACAACAGAGTCGGCGACGCGGCTAATGAGCCGTCAATTTCCGTCGACCCTACGAATGGAAACAAGCTAAGCATCGGGTGGAGACAGTTCGACAATGTGTTGTCGAACTTTCGTCAGGCCGGGTTCGGGTATTCGACTAACGGCGGGAAGAACTGGATCTCTCCGGGCGTTCTGCAATCCAATGTTTTCCGCAGCGACCCCGTTCTAAATTCCGATGGCGCCGGCCGTTTTTTTTATCTCAGTCTTCTGCAGGATTTTTTCTGCGACTTATGGCGTTCACTAAACGGCGGCGCGTCGTGGGGGAATATTGCGCCAGCCACTGGAGGCGATAAACAGTGGTTTACCATCGATAAGACCAACAGTTCCGGGCGCGGGTTCCAGTACCAGTGCTGGAGCACCGAAGGAAATAACTACAACGGGAGACAATTCAGCCGCTCTACTAATGGCGGAGTCACCTGGATGGGTCCCTTCAATATTCCGAATTCCCCTGCGTGGGGCACGCTGGATGTCGACTCCAATGGCAATCTTTTCATTGCCGGAGTAAACTTGGAAAGTGGGGAGATTTGGTGTCTTCGCTCGATGAATGCGAAGAACGGCGGGGTCAGTCCGACTTTCGACCTAAACACGCAGGTACATCTTGGCGGCAATATCGTCGCCGGCGAGCCAATCAATCCGGTAGGATTAGTCGGACAGATCTTTCTCGCGGCGGACCGGTCCGGCACGAGCACGAACAACAATATCTACGTGCTCGCCAGCGTGCAGCCCACCGGCTTCGGCAACGGTAGCGATGTGATGTTCGTGCGCAGCACCGATGGGGGCAGCACGTTCAGCGTGCCGCGGCGGATCAATGACGACCCGATAAATCATTCGAAATGGCACTGGTTCGGCACTCTCTCAGTTGCGCCGAACGGGAGAATCGATGTTGTCTGGTATGACACACGCAACGCCGCGGATAACACTACTTCGCAGCTCTTTTACTCCTACAGCACCGACGGCGGAAATAGCTGGTCGCCAAATGTCGCAGTAAGCAACCCGTTTAACCCGTTCCTCGGTTATCCAAATCAAGCTAAGATTGGTGATTACATTACAGTCGTTTCGACCAATGGCGCCGCCAACGTTGCTTATGCAGCCACATTCAACGGCGAAGAAGACATTTACTACGTCCGCATCAGTCCATCCGCGGCGCTGACTCAAACAAGTCTTGGTAACATCAGCACTCGCGGTTTTGTTCAAACGGGACAGAACGTGATGATTGGCGGTTTTATTGTCCAGGGAACCGGGCCAAAGAGGGTGATCATTCGTGCGATCGGTCCTGAGCTGACGCAATTTGGGATTCCCAACGCATTGGCGAATCCCAGACTGGAACTGCACAACGGAACCGGAGCGCTGATTGCTTCCAATGATAATTGGCAAACCACAATCATTGGCGGGATTATCGCCGGCAATCAGGTCAGTGCTATTCAGAACAGCGGCGACGCTCCGACTGCGCCAGGTGAGTCCGCGATCATTGCCAACCTACAACCGGGCAACTACACCGCGATCCTGCGAGGTGTAAACAACACCACCGGTGTTGCTCTGGTGGAAGTGTACGATTTGAGCCCGGGTACCACTTCAAGTCTTGGTAACATCAGCACTCGCGGTTTTGTTCAAACGGGACAGAACGTGATGATTGGCGGTTTTATCGTCCAGGGAACCGGGCCAAAGCGGGTGATCATTCGTGCGATCGGTCCTGAGCTGACGCAATTTGGGATTCCTAACGCGTTGGCTAATCCCAGACTGGAGCTGCACAACGGGAACGGAGCGCTGATTGCTTCCAATGATAATTGGCAGACCACAGTCATTGGCGGGATTATCGCCGGCAGTCAGGTCAGTGCTATTCAGAACAGCGGCCACGCTCCAACAGCGCCAAGTGAGTCGGCGATCATTGCCAATCTGCACCCCGGCAACTACACCGCGATCCTGCGCGGTGTAAACAACACCACCGGTGTTGCTCTTGTGGAAGTGTACGATCTCAACCAGTCGAGCGCTGATCAACCAATCCCGACGGATTAGTCGGCCACGAGCAGCACCGCGCGCTAAGCATCGCCATCGATGCTCGAATGTCTTGGCTACTGCTTCCGGCTGATGACCGTTTCGCTTTCCTACGATCTTGTGTACGTCGTAGTGATTGGGTTTGCGGTGTCGCTCTGCGTGTTCGTCATCGCATCAGTCGGTGGGCTTATCTGCGTCATTCGATTGCGTCGGTCCCGTCGGGCACCGCGTAGTTCGCAGATCACCCCCACCGTCTGACCCGGCAGGCGACGTCCTGTTACGCAAAGTTTGGGCCGATTCCGTTCCGCTTTGTCTGAATGTGATAAAATTCTACGTTTCGCGCTTGCGTTTAACCCGTGGAAACCCACTCTTTGGTCATCATGAAAATGCAGTTTCTTATGATCGGCGGTTTCGGTTTGTTGTTGGCAGGTTGTAATCATCAGGCGCCGGCACCCAAGACGGACTTGGATAGACTGCAGGGCACTTGGAATCTTGTTTCGGCGACGCGAGACGGAAATGTGTTACCTGAAGACAAAGTAAAGCAGACGACCATCGTCTTTAAGGGTGACGCATTCCGTTTCCCCGGGTCAGCGGAGTACGCCACCAGCAAGGAGGGGACGATCAAGCTCGACGAAACAAAGACACCAAAGGAAATGGACGCCATCTCGACTGACAAAGAAGTCATGCTCGGCATCTACCGACTGGAAGAGAACGGTTATAAGGTTTGCTTCGCCCCACCGGGCAAGCCGCGTCCCACCGAATTCGTTTCGACGCCCGGGAGTGGCCTAATTCTGCAGTCCTGGGAGCGGCAGAACAAGAAGTAACTTTCCTTAAAGGGGTGGCCTAACTTCACCTCTGGATGCGAGGTCAGGGTCTTTTGGGCCCGCGTTGCAGTGCGGACGCCGAAAGCCTGGGCGTCGTTAGGCGGCGCTTTTTACTTTTCGTGATTTTTCTTTGCCCTGTGCCATCGTCTTGGGAGAAGCCGATCTACCTGATTGTTCAGCGCCGTTTCCTTCTAGGGCAACGGCCAAAACTTCATCGACGTTTTCAACTGGGACGAATTTGAGCTTTTGTTTCGCTTCCTCGGGAACATCGACCAGATCCTTTTCGTTCAGCTTGGGAATGATCACAGTGGAAATTCCGGCGCGCATCGCAGCCAGACTTTTTTCCTTCAATCCCCCTATTGGCAGAACCAATCCGCGCAACGTGATCTCGCCCGTCATGGCAACATCAGGGCGGACGGATCTGTTGCTGAACAGCGAGGCCAGCGCGGTAAACATGGCAACCCCGGCTGATGGTCCATCTTTCGGCACCGCGCCGGCGGGAACGTGCACGTGCACATCCACCTTGCGAAATTCCTGCGCGTTTGCCCCGATCTCACCGTCCCGGCTTCGCACGAGGCTGAAAGCTGCCTGCACGGATTCTTTCATCACGTTTCCAATCTGTCCGGTGAGCGTGATGTTTCCCTTGCCGGGATAACGAGTTGCTTCGATATGCAACACTTCGCCTCCGGTCGGCGTGTAAGCTAGGCCAGTGACGACACCGGGTTTGCTGGTCTTTAGCCTTGTTTCATGAACATACTTTGCCGGGCCGAGCATTTCCGCCACTACCTGTGGCGTGACGGTGGCGTGTTCAGTTTTTCCGCGCGCGACTTGCGCCGCGATGCTACGACAAACAGAGGCGATCTGTCGCTCCAGTTCGCGCACTCCGGCTTCATGCGTGTAATCATTTATAATACGCTGTAATGCGTCCTCCCGGAATTCGCATTGCTCGGGTTTAAGCCCGTTCTCCTCCAGTTGTCGGGGCACGAGGTAGCGCTTCGCGATCTCGAGTTTTTCACGTTCAGTGTAACCGGGGAGTGAAATCACTTCGATCCGGTCGCGCAGCGGCGCCGGTATACCCTCGATGTAATTGGCCGTGCCAATGAAAATGATTTGCGAAAGATCGAATGGCACATCGAGGTACCGATCTACAAACGCATTGTTCTGACGAGGATCGAGCACTTCGAGTAATGCGCTGGCAGGGTCCCCGCGAAAATCCGCGCCGATCTTGTCGATCTCATCGAGCATGAACACCGGGTTCCCCGTGCCGCAGCGGCGCAGCTCCTGAATGATTCGGCCGGGCATCGAGCCAATATAAGTGCGGCGATGACCGCGGATCTCCGCTTCGTCACGCATGCCACCGAGGCTGATCCGCACAAACTTGCGACCGAGCGCGTCAGCGATCGATTGGCCGAGACTCGTTTTGCCTACACCCGGTGGCCCGAGAAAACAAAGGATCGCGCCGTGCCCCTGCGGATTCAGTTTTCGAACTGCGAGATACTCGATGAGCCGCTTCTTCACTTTCTCGAGATCGTAGTGGTCGCGATCCAGGACTTGCTGCGCCTGCTCGAGATCGAGGTTGTCATCGCTCAGTTTGTTCCATGGCAAGTCGGCGATAATCTCGATGTAACTCACGATTACAGAAAACTCGGGACTAGCCGGCGGAATAAAATCGAGCCGCTTCAATTCCCGCTCCG
The DNA here is from genome assembly GCA_963753675.1 of uncultured Verrucomicrobiae bacterium. GTDB lineage: Bacteria > Verrucomicrobiota > Verrucomicrobiia > Chthoniobacterales > UBA10450 > Udaeobacter. The sequence continues at coordinate 453,066 of CAVWCZ010000005.1, forward strand.
CCTGCTTCATCACGGCTTCGGGCGGATTCGCTTCCTGAAGCCTCGCGCGCAACTGCTGCGCTTGTTCCTCGCTGCCGCCTTCGTTCTCGCCCAGTTCGTGCTGGATGGCCTTGAGCTGCGAACGCAGATAAGCACGCCGCTGCGCATCGGAAAACTGTGAGGCCACATCCTTTTGCAATCGCTGCTGGATCTCCGCAATCTCGAGCTGCGACGAGATGTGTTGCTGCACTGCGCGTACGCGTTTCTCAACATCGAGTTCTTCCAGGACGGCCTGTTTTTGAGCCACATCAATGTTCAGGTTCGGCGCCAGAAAATCAGCGAGCTGTTCGGGACTCTCGATATTCATGATCATCAAGCGCGCCTGTTCCGGTGCGTCGGGCGTCAGCTCGAACAATCGCATCGCTGAACCGCGCAAATTCCGAAACGTGGCTTCCCATTCCTTGCTCGGCGGGGGCTCAATCGATTTAGGTAATTCGACTTCAGCGCGCAGAAACGGATCGGTCGAAATGATTTTGCGAAGCGAGAAGCGGCGCAGACCCTGGACTATTACGAGCACATGGTCCTCTGATTGCCTCAGAAGCTTGAGCACAAGCACCGCCGTGCCCATCGAGTAGAGGTCTTGCTGCGACGGATCTTCTTTCCCCTCATCGCGCTGCGTCAGAAGGCCGATCACCTTTGTTCGCGGCAAAGTGTCATCGAGTAGTTTGAGCGACGCGGCGCGTTGAACGTTTAGTGGAATGACCGTCCCGGGAAAAACCACAAGGCTGCGCACCGGCAGAATCGACAGCTCTTCCGGGATTCGCGAAATTCGGCTTTCGTCCACGCCCAATGCGAGAGTGCTTTGATCGCCCGGCTTGGAATCCATGGGCGGTTGTAACGTGTTTAGCTTTTCAGCGCTCATGACTCTTTTCGTAAGGGAAGCGAAATCCAGAGTAACCCGTTGCGCTGCTCCGCGTGCACTTTGTCGACTTCTACTTCAACCGGCAAATTGATCTGGCGCTCGAAAGGTCCGTAATCAATCTCCATGGCCAGCAATTGCACCGTGTAGCCCTCCGGGCCACTTGGCTCCGGCAGGTCGCGTGTGCCGCGAATCACAACGCGGCGCGGTTCGACAGTCAGATCAATCAGCGAACGGTCGACTCCTGCGAGATCAACGCAGATGCGAATGCACTCTTTGCACCGATAAGCGTTGATGGCCGGTTCCCAGGCCCGTAGCGCAAAACGAGGGAATTGAGAGCGCGACAGTTCGTGCGTGATGTCGTGTAAGGCGCCTTGGAGCCAGCGTAATTTGATGTTCTTAATCGGATCCATTCAGGGATAAACTTCTACCGCTGCGCTTCGTTTTTCAACATGAGCGCAATTAAGCCCGTCATTCTGAGCAAAGTCGAAGAATCCCGTTGAATTACCTTAAGCCAGTTTGGCGGGATCCTTCGACTCCGCTACGCTCCGCTTGGGATGACAGGCTTGTCTTACGCTACAGTGATTTTTGTCTAAAATATACGCCGCGAAGGTTGCGTTCGCGTCCCTCTTTCGAGGGAGGCTCCAATTCAGCAGATCGATTCCGACTGCTGTAGCCGCTTCGCCGTGCGAAGCGCAGGGTCAGCTACGTGAGCACGCTTGCATTGCGCTTCCCATAGGGAAGCGGTTACAGATTTCGCCGCGACCGCGCTATTTTACTTGGCTTTTCCGGGACCCCAGAGAGCGCGACCCGGTTTCGCGCCGGCGTGCTCCCCGTTCTTGATCACCTGGACGCCGTTTACAAAAACTTGTTTCACGCCGGTGGCGTACTGATGCGGTTTTTCAAACGTGGCGTGATCGGTAATCGTCGCCGGATCGAACACCACCACGTCCGCAAACATTCCCTCCTTGAGAAATCCGCGGTGATCGAGGCCGAGATTGGTCGCCGGCAGCCCGCTCAACCGATGAATGGCGTCGCTCATCGAAAGAACTTTTTCGTCGCGTACATATTTGCCGAGAACGCGGGCGAAGTTTCCATAAGCACGAGGATGCGGATTGGATTTGGTAAACGGCGCTTCCGGCGCCTGGGATGCTTCATCCGAGCCGAAGGAAATCCACGGTTTTCGCAATTCCTTTTTCACGTTCTCTTCCGACATCAAATAGTAAATCGTCCCGATGCGGGATTCGTCTTCCGCGATTAAATCCATCGCGGTGTCGATTGGATCTTTCCCGCGCATCTTCGCCACTTCGGCAAGCGTCTTACCCGTAAGCGGCTTTAGTTTGTCCGACTTGAATCCGACCAACAGAATTCTGTCCGGTGAACCCGCAGCGAGATAAAGGTTCTCCCACTTGTCGCTGTCGACCTGCACCTCGGCCTTGATTTTTTCGCGCGTCGCCGGGTCGCGAAGCCGCTTGAATAACGCCGGATAACCACCGTCTTCGGTCCACGGTGGCAAACAGGCATCGAGTCCAGTGCCGGCGGCGGTGTACGTATACATGTCTGCGTGGACATGCAGTCCGTCCTTTTGCGCGCGTTCGATGCGCGCGAGCAGTTCGTCTTCTTTCGGCCAATTTTTTTTGCCGGCGGCTTTGATGTGATAAACCTCAGCCGGAATGTTCGCTTCGCGCGCAATCCGCAGCAGTTCGTCAAGGGCCTCGAACAGCTGATTCCCCTCGCTGCGCATGTGCGAGATGTATTTGCCCTTGTGTTTTGCGGCAACCTTGCACAATTCAACCAGCTCTTCCGTTTTCGCATAAAACGCCGGTGGATAAATCAGTGAAGTGCCGATCCCGAGCGCGCCAGCTTCCATTTCTTTGCGCACCAGTTCACGCATTTGATCCAGCTGCTCCGGTGTTGGCTGTTTATCTTCAAATCCGATCACGTATTCGCGAATAGTGGTCGCGCCGATGAACGAGGCGACGTTGCAGGAGATGCCGCGCTTCTCGAGATACTGCAAATACTCGGCAAGCGTGTTCCATTTGACGTCGTATTTGATGTCCGTCTGGGTGCGCAAAATGTGTTCGCGAACACGATCGTTTACCGGGCCCATCGATTCGCCCTCGCCCATGATCTCAGTTGTAACGCCCTGCCGGATTTCGCTCTCCGACCGGCCATCCTGAATCAACGACTCGGTCGACCAGGAGAGCATGTTTATAAACCCGGGGGTTACAGCGAGTCCTTTTGCATCAATCACCATCTTTGCTTTCGCAGATTTGAAATCGCCGATTCCCGCGATGCGATCGCCCTGAATCGCGACGTCGGTCTGCTGTGGCTCGGCACCTGACCCATCGTAAACCGTTCCATCACGGATGATCACGTCGAAGTCCCCAACGCTTCGCGATGGCGATTTCTCCTGTGCGAACATGGTGAACACGATTGTCAGGAACCCGCCGAGCCAAAAGAAAATTCGTTTCATCAAGCGGCTGACGGTATCGCACGCTGATATTCGCGCAAAGCGAAGGTTTGCACTCCACAAACACCACGCTGTTTTAAGGCACCACATCGCGCCGCAGTTTACAAAAATTCGCTGTAGCGTCCGCTGTCCTCAGCGGTTTTCACCGAGCGCTCCCCACTGTTTCAACCGCGTGGAGATAGCGCACACTCCAGCAATCCAAGGCGGCGTTATCCGAGCAAAACCAACCCCGCCGGGGGCAACCGACTGTACTGTGTAAACCGAATCGTACAGAGAAGCTTTGCTGAACAGAGACCAACCTCTCTGACGAACCAGCAGGCGGCACGCGGGGCCGCGAATGCGGCTTCGCACAAGAGGGAAATCAGAATTGAAGAAAGGGAAAGATCTGATGAAAACCACAATGAAATCGAAGCGTCGCACGCCATTAGCATTGTCGATCCTTTGCGCAGGCCTTGTTGCAGCATTTCTCGGCGGATGCGCGGAGGCGCCATACGTAGCTGCGTATGACACCGGATACTATCCAGCCGGATATTATTACGGCTATCCGTCTTCGTACTATTACGAACCCAGTTACAGTCGCACAGTAGTACGCTCCGGCGTTCGCTACAGCGATGCCTATGGTCCGCGATATTATACCCGGTCTGTTTACGGCGACTGGTACTAAATCTGCGACGCACGTTTGCCCGACGCATCGGTGACATCCCCATTTGGCGGATGTGCCGATGCGCCTTTTTTTAGCTTGCGTTCGGGTAAGTCCTCCCGTCAAATGAGCGCCCCGAATGCTTGTCACAGCGAAACGCAAAAAAGCCCGACGCGCTGTATCGGCGACCCTATCGCTTTTGTGCGTCGCGCTTTTTGCGTTGTTTATGGGCGGATGCGCGGACGCGTACTACGCCAATTTGAGTGCGAATCGCAAGCCTGCTGCGCGCTATGACACTTATTACGCACCGGATTATTACCCATACTTTCCGTGGGACGGATATTACGGCGGCGCGTATTACTACGATTACTGATCGGTAAATTGGCCTCGTCGACGCTGAGGCCTAACTGACGGGAGATCCCCGCACCGATGGGGAAAGTGACAACAGCGTTACTTTTATGGACAAACGCGCGCATTCAACAGGTTGTCTATTGTCGACATGAAGACTACAAACTCGATACGTGTTCGCACTTCTCGTTTCTTCAGCGATCGATATGCCTACAGGACACAGCCCGGTTATTTATCTGAATTGGTTGCCTTCGGGATCGTTGTGTTCCTTGCCATCTGGCCGGTCGTTCTACTGGCTACTGCGATGTCGGCAGCGCCCAAATAAACGCAAAGGACTCAATGATCATGGTTCATCAACTCTGCACATACGCAGATCTGAAGAAGCAGATTCACGATGACCTCCGAATCCAACATCCTGAATGGGTGCAGCCAAATGGCGAATCTCCCACGTGCGATTTTTATGAGGCGCGCCTGATCAAAACGCTCGAGACGATGACAAAAACGGAACCCGGTGAGTATACGAACGCAATCACGGGCAGTTAGACGGACAGCATCATTTGGCAGTTTGTGAAGGGGGCGGGAGCACACCGTAAAAGTAGTCGCCGTCATCGTCGCGCTGCGGCGATTTCGTAAATATCTTTTTAATGTCGCCAGCAGCGGGCCCGCTGGGAACATCGAACAGGTACAACGTGATGCCCACATTGTCGGCCCGCCCCGCGGTGAGGATTTTTAGTGGGAACGTGTAGTCGAAAGCCTCGCCGCTGTGAACCCGGAGTTGAGTCTCAGGTCCATTGGTTGACTCGAAAACTGTCGTGGATGACCCCGATAAGTCCGTTTGCTCGCCGGTTACGTTGCCCGCGAACCTGCCTGATTGATGGACGACCATGCTCACGTGGATCTCTGTTGGGGCAGCCTCCTCCGGGACATACCACCACCGCTTCAGTTCAATCGCGTTGACCAGCGGTCGTCGGCTAGCCATTAAGGTTTGGTATTCGTTGGCCGCGGCGAGACGGCGCAGCTTTCCGTAAACGGCGACACCGGTGATAAGCAGGACCACAGCAAGCACCATCGAGCCCAGATGAATGAGCAATGCTCCTGCCTTGGGAAATAACGGGATAGCCAAGGAACTCAAAGTGACGTGAATAGCGAGCAACGTGATGTAACTCCAAAAGATAAGACCCCGAAAATCCAACGCGATCCAGCTGCCGCCGCCTGGTCCAAGTAACGCCCGATCCAGGAAATAGATCGGAATCGCCAGCAACCCAAGAACCAAACAAATAATTAGCTGTTTGCGCCAGATCGACTCCATCGCCCTGCTCTCTATCAAATTTCCCAGATGAATACACCTTTCGTTATAAGCTCGACGGAAACTCAGTCGCTTGCGCTAAGTGAAGCGGTGGTTGAGCTTGCGCCTCCTTAGCCAAAATGAAACTTAATCCAATCGCCCTGCTCGTCTTCATTGGGGGTGCCGGTTTCGCCGCCGGGCAAACCATCACCGACCCTGCTCACATCGAGGTTTATGTGACGCCGTACTATAATTCCAAAGGCCCAGCCATCGACGTCGGCCCGTTTAGCAGGGGTTTGGCCGAAAAAACGAACCCGAGTTTGTCGCGACTATAGCGAAAATGAAAAAGTCATGGGACACGCTCAATTTCGCAGAGACGTACGTGGCCGCGATTCGCCTCTACGATCTCGGTTTCAGAAAGGAATCAATTTACTGGTTTTATTCCGCCCAATATCGCGGCCGTCTTTTTGCGACCCTGATCGATCGGGAAAAGATGGGTAGCATGGGTAATCCCGGGTTCGAACTGTTCCATGCACAGAATGCTTTCCAACAATTGGTCGGTCCGTACATCAACGGATACGCCTTTGGCGACATCGATCCATTGATTCCAATCATTGAGAAGGTTCAAAAAGAAGGAAAAGCCGTACCAGATCCAACCAGGATTTACTCCCGCGTAACCTTCAAACCGAAGTCGGAATGGAACGCGGGGAATAAAGGATTGAATGAGGGAATGACAGAGCTCCTAACGACCCTCAAGGAGCAAAAGGCAAGCATCAAAAAGCAAAGGATCGAGCGCGGGATGGAAGCCAAATTTTCAAAGTTGCCGAGCAAGGACCTGCCAACGGGATCCAGTCTCTAATTTCCGAATTAGTGACTCTGCTCGGTTTCCTTCAACAGCTCCAATAATTGATCTTTCCACAGGTTGGCAACGGTGTGGCTGCCGTGGCCGCGTGTTTTGTCGCTGAACGGAATTACGATTGCGCGGCCATGCGGGACGCGTTTGATCTCTTCTTCAAGAATACCGAGCTCGGGCGGGTTGATCAGATCATCGGCAGAATTGATCGCTAAAAGCGGCGCGTGAATTTTCTCCAAATCCGGCCCGGGATCGTAATCGTGTGACGCTTCCACGGCGTACAGCACGTCGTTTGCATCGTCGGCTTTAACGATTTGCTGAACGAATGTGTCGAGAACTTCATCTGTTTTCGTGAGCGTAGGCGCAACTTTTTGGCGCAAGACCGGATTACTGCTCATGAACCACAGCATCTCGGCGGCGGTGCGCAGGCTCGGTGGTTGAGTTTTGTAATCACCACCGTTCCATGCGGGATCATTGCGGATGGCGTCGATGACCATGCGACGCCATGCCCGGTTGCGTCCAGAAATCTGGGTTGGTAAACTCGCCAGCGGCATCAGCGCATCCATGAAATCGGGATACAACTCGCCCCAGAGCCAGGTGTGCATTCCACCCATCGACGTTCCCATAATCAACCGCGCATGATTCACTCCGAGGCCTTCAGTCAACAGGCGGTACTGCGCCTGCACCATGTCCCGATAACCGTAGCGCGGGAATTTCGCGTGCATTCCGTCACTCGGCTTGCTCGATTTGCCATGGCCAATTCCGTCCGGCAATACGATGAAATATTTCGTGGCATCCAACGGCTGATCTTTTCCAAACAGCTCGCCTGCGAATTCCGGACGAATAAATTGCGCTCCACTGCCAGTGGTCCCGTGCATGATAAGAACCGCATTCGTCGTTTTGCCCTGAGCATTTTTCCTGGGTTTTCCCAATGTCTGGTAGTGGAGACGCAACTCCGGCAATATTTCGCCGGAAGCAAATTTAAAATCGCGAATCGTAAAATTGCCCTCGGCTGGCGTGGGATAGTCGGCAGCTAACACAAGACTCGAGGACGAGATGGACAGCAGAAGTGCAAAAATTCGGAAGATTGAGTTCATATTAGGAGATCTTGTGTCAGTGATTTCGTTGGCGCTCGGCTTGAATTCGTTTTAGCAGCGCCGTGTGGGTTCGTTCCAGTTCGCTGGCAAATTGCGGGCTGTAGTCGGTGATGAAAACAAACGGCTGTAGCGGCGGCATTTCACCAGCATCGAGCGCACACCGAAACTCGGTGGCTTTTTGCTCCTGTTTCGCGCGGTTAATTTTTCCGCTTTTGATGCCTTCGCCCAATTTCTGCTCGAGCGAAGCCAGAATCTGGTCACGGCGTCCTGCCTCTTCCCTATGCTGCTGATAATTGTTCAGCCAAAACGCCGCGTAAACCCCTACAAAAACAAGCACCAGTTCGGCTGTCCAGCGACCAACACGGGAGAGGAGCGAACGCTTTTCGTTTAATACGGCCACTAGTACCACGGCGGCCTGGGCACCGCCGCTCCTTGCTTATTCATTGCACAACAGAGTACCATTTCTAAATTAGTGTCGCCAGAAACACACAATGGAAAAATCCGAGTCACTTGAAAACTTGATCCAGTTCGTCGTGGACTCCGTCCAAACGGCGCATGCAGACGAGGCGCCTTTTTATCATTTGCGATTCGATCGCATTTTTCCCGAAGACTTCTATGCGCAGATGGTCGAAGCGATGCCAGTAGCCGAGGATTACCGGGCGATGTCCGGCAAAAGCAAGGTGGGCAGCAGCAGGCCCGATGGAAAACCGACCCGCGCCAAGATCGATCTTTTCCCGGAATACATTCGCCATTTACCGCCAAACAAACGCGCAGTCTGGGAGATGGCCGGTCGCGTTCTCCGTTCAAAAGAGTTAAGCACGGCTTTCGTGCAACGGCTGGCCCCGGGGTTGAAACGACGGTTCGGGGAAAAATTTGCAAGCGTCAACATGTATCCGGTGCCGATCTTGACTCGCGACATTCCGGGCTACCGAATTTTCAAGCACACCGACAGTTTGTGGAAAGGAATCACTGTGCAGTTTTACCTTCCGTCCGACAATTCCACGCCGCACATCGGCACGATTTTTCATGAGGTGCTGCCTAACGGACGCAAACCGAAGAAAGCACAGATGCCGTTCTCGCCAAATACAGGTTACGCGTTCGCCGTCGCCGATAACACCTGGCATTCGGCCGATCCCGTTGGACCAGAAGTAAAAACGCGCGACAGCATTCTCCTTACCTATTTCGTCGATGCCGGGCCGTGGCGATTCGTTCGTAACCGCGGGCGTCGCCTCGCGAATTTTGTGCTTAACGAGACGCGCAATTTGAAGCGCAATTAATTATCAAGGAGGGGCGTTCTCCAGATCGCCCAGGCAGCGGACTGAAGACCGCCGCTCCCAGCTTACATCTTCAACGCAGCAATGGCCGCTCCATGTTCGCCAGCGCATAGGCGACCACTGCCACCACAGCAGAATTTTCGGCCAACTCTTTTGGCACAATTTTGTCCAGCGTGTCGGCTGCCGTGTGGTGATAGTTGAAGTAGAAACGGTTGTCCTGAATCGGACTAAACGCCGGCACACCTGCTTTCTCGAGCGGCTCGATGTCGGCTCCGCAGTGTTCAACTAACTCGAGTATACCCGCTCCAGATTCCTGCAAGATGTTCGCGACCGGTACGAACATCTTTTTCACTTCCGGGTTAGCCTTGATGTTGATGCCGATCGGGTGCCCGGCGCCGCCGTCTGTCTCCATCGCTGCGAAATGATTTGGGATCTCTTTCTCGTGATCCTTTGCGTACCGCTTTGATCCGGCCTCACCGTTCTCTTCATTCATCCACGCGATCACGCGAATTGTTCGCTTTGGTATAAAATGAAGCCTTTGGATCAGATTCGCCGTTTCCATTGAAACAGCGACTCCTGCGCCATCATCGATCGCGCCTGTGCCCAAGTCCCAGGAATCCAAATGACCGGAAACGATCACGATTTGCTCGGGGTGTTCGCTGCCTTTTATATCTCCAATCACATTCGCACTTTCGACATCCGGCAGAGTTTGCGGCGTTAAAACCACTTTCATTTTCACAGGTCCTTGACGAACCAAATCGGTAATCAGATCCGCGTCTTCCGCCGTTACTGCGCCGGCCGGAATTTTCGGCGCATCCCTCGCGTAATCCGTCTGCCCGGTATGTGGAAGCCGGTATTCGGCTCCGCCCACCGAACGAATCAAACAGGCGACAGCACCTTGTCGCGCGGCTGCGCTCGGACCATCGCTGCGATAAACCACTGCTTCGCCGTAGGCTTCGCCGGCGCGACCTTCCGCAGCCATTTGTTTGTCGAACGGGTAATTGAAAAGTACGATCTTGCCCGCAACCTTGTCGCGTGGCAGCGACTTCAGTTCCTCGAAATTTCTCACGACTACCACATCCGCCTGAATTCCATCCGGCGGCGTCGCGACACTGTCCCCAAGCGCACAAAGCACAATTTTTTGCGTGGTGTTCAGCGCTTGCCCAGGAAATTGAACAAGCGCTGCTGTCTCTTCGCCGCGAACCCAATGCGGCACCATCACTTTTTCAATCTGCACTTCACAACCGATGGCCTTTAATTCGTTGGCGACGTACTGAACGGCCTTCGCCGCCTGCGCCGATCCGCTTAAACGCGGTCCAATGTTGTTCGCCAGATGCGCGACCTGGCGGTACGCGTAATCACTCTTTAGAGCTGCCTGCTGTAGTTGTTTCAACTCCGACAGTGTCTTGGACGAGAAGACCGTTGGCGTCGCTGATGGTGAAGAGCTTGCAGCAGGCGTTGGTTGCGGATGAAGTCGCGCTGTAGAAACGACCAGCAACAAAAACCCAACCGATATCGCGTAAAAGCCGTTTCTCGTTTTGGCCATTGCGAACTCTGTCAGAAAACCGTTTGATCATCAATCACTGGAGCAAATTCCAGCGCGCCGCACTAATCGTTGTAGGGCGGGCGCTCCGCCTGTCAGCCGTTATTTCCCTCGGCAACCGTGATCGTGTCCCATGGTTACGTCGAGTCCTCATTTCTCTTTCCGAAACTCGATCTCCTCTCCGAACAGCTCGGGGTTGCCCGCGTTTTTCGTCAACAGCGCAGCCACTTTGGAGGAATCTTTGGTCTCTTTTGACATCACCTTGTCAGTCACGCTTCGCAATTTCAGGGTTTTGCCATCGTCGGAAAGTTTCCAAACCATGTAGGCATATTTGCGATCGTTCGAGTTGAGGTCCTGGACGCTGACGAACGGTGTTCCGGCCACGTCTGAGTGATAAGCGCGGAATAAATCGCCGTCGTAATACACGACGTAGGTGCTATCATCGAGTCGCCGGATTCGCATATCCTCCTTGCCATCCAGCGAGACCCAGTTCCCGAGAAGTTGTTCCTGCACTTTGCGAGTGGGCTTTGGCGTGATCGGAACTTCATATTGGCAAGCCGTGAAAACCAGCATGCCAAGACAAATCGCAACGACGAGTCCACGCAGCCAAGTCGAGCTCGATGAATTCACGAAGTCTTGCTTACTGGGAATCGGCCTTCGTCGAAATCGATGAGGTCTGGAATGCACTGAATGTCGTTTCGATCGCCGATTCCCATCTCCTTTTTTCGTTGTTCGAGCCGAGGCGTAATCGGATCGCGCCACCCGAGCTTGGATGCGAACCCGTTCCAAACAAAGAGATCGCCTTCGTTCAAACGGCGACCCTTCTCGAAACACCATTCCAGAATTTCCTCGTCCGTTCCGCCCTGCTTCACACGCTCAATCAGATCCCGATGCTGCACGCGCAGAAAATTGCAGCAGATGCCGTCCGCCGCTTTCGGCCCGCCGAAGTTTTCTTGATAATCTTCGTGCAGCTCACCGTGCAGATGCAGCCGGATCTTATCCAGCATGCGCGGAAAATACATCATGCCATTCGTCATTTCCTTCGGGCTTTTTGGATAAATTCGCATGGCCGAATGAATCGCATCATTCAACGGTAAAACAAGAAGTGACGCCCCGCGGCGTCACGCTTACGACGACCGCCCGGGCACTGGCATCGCTCGATCCGTCAGCGCAAGGATATGCTGCTTTTTCATGCCGTAGTCGAGGGAATGAAAGCGCCGGATTTCATCGAGACGCCGCACACCGTTGAGAGTATCGAGGTAACGCGTATAACTGGCCGCAAGTTCGCTCGTCTCGAGATAGCGGACGCGCAGGTTTGTATCGCGAAATACCCCGGGGCTTTGTCGCGCGAAAAGATGAAAACGCAGCCAGCGGCGATCCATACGCGAAACGCGCTGGGTTTTTCGAAAGAACGCAACAAACAATAGAAGAACAAGGTAGGTATCGACCTGCGCCTGCAGCTCCAGATTGCGCGCAAAATCTTCGGAAGCGATCTCGCGCACTCCGTTCTTGAACTGAAGCGCCGCATGCAGGGCATGATTCAGTTCTTCCACGAACATGATCAAAGACCCGATGTTGCGGTCCCCCAACCCGGCGCGCGGATCGTGTTCTTCGAGCTGTTCGATCAACCAGCGCGAATAATAAATGCCGACATAAAGCTGGTCGCCTGCGCGCCGCAAAAATGTCCGCGCAAGCTCGCTTAATTCCCGCGCCGATTTGCCCGCGAGCAGGGATAATTGCGCGCAGCGCGTCCGATCGATCAGACACTCTTCCAGATTGATGCCGACGTGCGCGTACGTTCGTTCAAATAATCGCTGGATTTGACTGAAAAGCGTCTCGTTCATAAATACCAAGGAGCGATTGACATAAAAGGCTCGGCACTCGGAGGAACATAGACTTTCAGTCTGTGCGCCCAGCGGAGTTTGACTCCGCTGCAACGCTCACAGCAGGCAACATGCCCGCTGGCCACACAGGCAACATGCCTATGTTCCTTACGTCTGAAGAGCGTTTCGTTCACAATGAAAGCGAGGGACGCGCGTCGTCGTCCAGATTCAGCAGCTGCTCGGAAAGCTGATTCAGCGCGAGACGGACCTGGCGAAATCGATCCGCCAAGCCCTCGAACACGTCATCCAGTTCGCATCGGCGAGCCACCGCATGCGAGGAAACAAGTTGATAGTTCGTCCGGCCGACCTGCTCGTAAAACTTGATGTCCGGTCCGCCGCGTAAACTACGCCGTTGGGTGTTCTCGTGAAAAATTCCGCTGATGAAAAGCGAGTAATTACCAATATGCGCGCGAAGCAGAAACGCCTGCTCGGGAGTGGCGCGATTCAGCGCGATCAGGATATCGGAGATGTATTGTTCAGCCAGATGATGTGTCTCGTCGGAAACCTGAAGCCTGCTCGCCAGAGAAAATGTTTCCAGCAAGGACGCCACGTAATCGCAAAGCTTTCGGTCCGCGATTCCACCCTGTTGCAGGACGTGGCGAGCGAGCACGTAAAAGTAAAACTGAGACGAAATCCGGAGATGCCCGCAATGGTTTAGAATTGCGTCGACCAGGCGCGGGTGGTCGAGAATGGAATCGCGCGTTTCGTTATCGCTCAAGAGATCGACAAGAGAAACTCGATCGGTTTGCGAACGCGCCAGCGTGCGCACGATGAAGTCGAAATCGGCGGCGGTAAACCGCGCCCGACAATTCGCCCTGACCATCGGAACTTCATAATGCGTGATCCCCGCGCCTGTGGCAAGTAAGATTGCTAGCGCTGCGTGTATTTTTCGGAACAAGGCATCTTGTTCGCCAACGGACGAGTCCGTCCCATGTGCGGACCTCTGCACCGCGTAGACTTCTAAGAAAGTCTGAGTCCTAAGTAGGTTGTCGCCAGACGAAATAAGGATAGCTCAACGAGCTTGGAACATTTTCCATAACTCTTTAGCTTCCAGTTACTGCCAGTTTCAGTGCGCGATGAGGAAGAACGACCGGTCTGTTGGATCCCCTTCGCGTCAACGTGTCGAGCATTTTCGTGAGACACGTCTCGTACGAATCGCACATGGGGGATTCGCCATTTGACTCGATCCATTCGGGATGTTGGATCCGCAGATCGTCGTGAATTTGTTTCTGGAGTTCGGTGTACGTGTGGATTGGATGAAACACGACAATCGGCCTCGGTAAAAGATTTAAGATCGGCACGGGAAGTATCTGACGAAGTGCTCGGCGCGAGTGACGGACGGGCATGGGTGCTGTAACTGCTCGCCACGGCCAGGAGAGGCTAATCCAAAGGGCAGCGCGCATGTGCTTGCGTTGTGCACGACGCCAGGTCGACTGACTTATTTTGTAGCGCTGGCGTTGCAGCAACACGGCCAGCAGCCCGCTTTGTGTAAGGGTCGGGGTTAATTTTCTCATGACGTAATCTTCCTATTTTGCCTTGGTCCGAAGCACTCTGCAATTTACATCTTCGCTGAGTACGGTCTGGGCGTATTTTCCGAAAGGCTCACCGTTTATTGTCTTACGAATGCCAGACTCGGCACGGGAGCCCATTTTTGTTGTGCCGTGAAGTTCAAAACAGGTCGCGATTTCGTATATGGAATTCAGCGAACAAACCCGAGTCACAGGGCTGCTGCGACAGAGAGAGCCTTCGCCTCCTTCCATCACCTCAGACGGTACCCAAATTAGAAGAGGCTCTCCTCACGACTGCTGGTTCCACCGCCAGTGTGCTCATCCCATACTTTGGCGAGCTGTTCCTTGCAGAATCGCGAGCCGCGCCTTACCAATGCTGGCCACAGGCAGCGATGCACGCTACGTAATCTTGCACTCAACCAGCTTGCACACGAGGATGTTGGGACTCTCGCAAATCGCCTCCGTAGCGCGGAAGATCACTAGCGATCCAGACGGAAAGCGAAATATCTACAAACATACAAACTTGATGGCAACAGTCGCGCACCGCGGTTTACCTGCCGTGAAGTAACCTTGAGCTAAAACACGTGGAGCACTTTGAGCACAATGATGATAACGACAATGACTCCGATGATGTAGAAGATGTTTCTGTTCACGGATCGTGGATAACACGTCGCTATCCCCGGCGGCAAGCTATATAATTGTCGCGCAAGCGATTCGCTCGCCAGTTTCTCGTTCCGCCGACCGAACCTTATTTGTCGGGACGCGGCGCAGATTTCGAACGAGTCTTAGTTTCGACAGCGTTCAGATAAGCCACTTGGTCGGGTCAAATTGCCAAGGCTTCACTCCGTTACGGTAGTCCTTCGCTCATCCTGAGGAGGGCGAGGAAAAAGAGTCGCGATGGGACTTCAGGGCTAGTTATAATTCACTAGTCGAAATTCCGGGTATCGCCATATGCCGTGCCGAGCGGAGAAATATGGTAGTGCGGTGCTTCCAGGATGGCTTCCTTACTCACGTTCACAAATACCTTCGATTCCTCGTAACTGATCCGGTCGATATGCTTCGGTGAAATCACAATCTCCTTGTGGGAATACCAATGACCGGTCTCCACAACCAGGTGACAAATCGCCCAACTCGTGTCGTCCATGATAAAATCAATGACGTGGCCGATCGCTCCTTCGCTGGTTTGGATGGGGTAGCCGCTAAGAGCCTGTGTGCTTTGCAGATGAACATCGTCGCTTGCCTGCTTACTCGGCATAAGATGCGGCGGTGGCGGAGCTTCGGGAAAACCGGCCACGCCCCACGTTTCGACTCCGTCCCAGTATGCTTGATATTGTAGTGAGACTGGCTTGTGCGACTCAATCGCGGGACTGTTTTCAATCTGTTGCCGAGTCAGATTCACCAGCAGGCAGTCGCCGGCTTGATGCAGGTTTCCGAAAGCACGGGGAGAAATCAGCACTAAGCGGCCCGATAGCCATGAACCTGTGTCCGCGACAACATAGCGGACAGCCCATTGTTGATCATTAAAATAGAAGTCCTCCACATGGCCGATGTCGCCGTCAGAGGCGCGGAGCTTTTTTCTGTAAAGCTGCCTAAGGTTTAGCAACATAACTTTAGCCTTTCTGAAGACGGATTTGATCTATCCAAGACCATGCGAACAGATACTTGAAGTCGCAAGCGCCGGCCCAAAATGCCACAGGAGCGCGTGCCATCGTATCACCTCCTGATGTAGATCATGGGACCGTCACGAAACGCGTTTATCCTTCCGCAAAGGATGTATCGCACTGTGAACCTTCACTTGCCCGCGCTGTCGGCGCGCGTAGTCCTGCAACCGCCGTCGCGCCGCCTTGAAGGCATCGCGGATCACAACCTCGATGTCCTTGTGTTGTGGATTTGCTTCAAGGTGCTTCTCCCATTCTTCTTCGTCGCCGCGTCGGACAGCGCTGTGCAGACTCGGTTCGTGCCGCGCGACGATCTCACCCCCTGGTACGCCCAGTTCAATGCGGACGTGAAACTGTTCTCCCAATGTGTGATGGCGGTGCGGGACCTCGACAATCACACGGCAACTTATGATGCGCCTGTAAAATTCATCGAGTTTTTCGGCTTCCTCCTCCACTCGCGCCGCGACCGCGTCGGACGGTGGCATATTACGAAACGTGATTTGTACTGGTAGGATCATGTTGTGTCTCCTTCTTAACGGCCCCATGCACCAGCAAGATCGGTGCAACCACGACGAGTTCATGCCCGGCTGTCTGAAGATCCTTTCTCATCTAAACTGCTGTCATCCTCCCCTTTTCTGGGCTGCTCGAGCTGCTTGGAGCATCTGATCGTGCTCCGCTTCTTTGATTCCTTCTTCGACAAGCTGCGCACTCTCGCTCCGCCCTTCCCTATCCTCGTCTTCGCCAAACGACTCCGGCGTGTGATGCCCGATTGAGCCTCGCACGGGATCCCAGCGTTCCGATTCGGGTAACGATTCCAGGACTTGATCTACGATATCAATGTCCGGTTCGCCGGTTAGTTCACCCTTTGGCCTGTTGATAGTCAACCTGAGACGGTTGTGGAGGAACACGACCTGCGATAACGGCTAATTCACGGGCACGAGCCTGCACCATCTGTGGAGTCACCGTCCCAATGCCGATCGCGTTTTCAGTTAAAATGCCTTTGTTTAGAGGATTCTTCTTCATAGTGTTATGATGCTGTGTACCGGAGTAAGGGCATAGTGTCTCTTCGCTAATTGCGAATTGCCGCGCATTTCTTGGCAGGCCTGACCGGAGTCCACTCTTACACCCAACTCCAGCAACAGATCCACCACGCGCCTTGCGCGTCCAGCAATCCCGATTGGGTCGAGCCGAATGGAAATTGCCCTACCTTCGACTCATATGAGTTATGCCTCATCGAACTGCTTGGCCTTTCTCACCTGACGAACAGCGGGCGCGGTGACAGTGAGCGTGTTGATTAGAGTTTGATCTTTATCTTAACGCTCTTCAGGCTCTCCTGAAGATTCCGAAGCATTTCATGAGTGCGATTTGTAGCCTCATCAATTCCACGTCGAAACTCTGTCGTGTCGATGAGCGTGTCGCAAAAGGGACATCTCCGACTCTCCGCCTTGAGCCAGTTGACGGTCTCGTTGATCTGCTTGCCACATTTAGAGCA
This sequence comes from uncultured Verrucomicrobiae bacterium, assembly GCA_963753675.1. GTDB lineage: Bacteria > Verrucomicrobiota > Verrucomicrobiia > Chthoniobacterales > UBA10450 > Udaeobacter. The sequence continues at coordinate 470,018 of CAVWCZ010000005.1, forward strand.
TGTCATTTCCAGCGGTAAATTGTCGAAAAACATGCTGTTCAGACAATAAACGAAACTTCTTGAGTTGGCAAAGCTCAGCCTGATTATCGCGCTGATTCGGGTGCTCGAAAAAGTGATAGCGCGAGTGATTCGGGAATGGCGTGATTTTGGGTCGCTATAACACCGCGGTGGAGAAACGAATTGTCCCACCTCAAAAAAGAAGACGAACAATCCCAATTTGTGATGAGCCGTTTCATAATCGTCTCCAATCTTTGCGCGTGCACGAAGTCGAAAATCGGAGCCTCTTACCAGAGGTTCTAGGATTTTCCCCGTCGTTTATCCTGTGCGATCGCTTCAAGATTCGTTGTTCCCACCAGCAATTTTTCGCGCGTTACCACAGGAACTTCGGCGACGTTTGCGTCGCACATAATTTGCTCAGCCTCCGCAACCGTCTGATCTTCGAAGCAATAGACATTTTTTTCCACTTGTGCTTCTACCGGTTCTGTCTTTGGGTCGTGCCCCAAACCACCTACCTTTCGGTTCATTTCGTTGCGAGACACAGTACCTAATAATTTCCCGCGTTGATTGGTTACTAGCGCCGAATCGATTCGCCGAGCCTGCATTTCGTCTAAAGCTGCCTGTACAGAAACAGAAAACTTGCCCAGAACGGTCTTCGCGGGCTCGATAATGTCATTGACTGGGCGGGCGTCGAGATTCGAGTCTCCAGCCGGGTTAGGTCTTGTTATTGATGTATTCATATTCTATCTTCTGGAGTTAGTTAAAGCCATCTCGGTGTATCGCGCTCACCGCTTATTGACAGAGGCGACCCCAATCTTGTGTACGTGGAGGAAGAGGCTTTCGGTGACCGTCAGTGGTTTCGACCGGCTCTGAGCGGTAACGCTACCAACTCAAGGCGAAACAACACTCGCCGAGCTCTCGGGCGACCCGGGCGGCATCTCGGCGAGCCGATCGAGCTCGCGGACCCTCGTCTCATCAAACGATGGTTATCGCGACTGCTCGTTTCACCTATTATTATTGAACCGTTGCGGCTTTTGTCGGTTCCCACATTCACCCGCTGCTCCCCAATTCAAGGATTCGCGCGGTAAGAAACGGTCAATCTTTTGCAAAATACGCCCCGAGCGCATTCACCGATGACGTCTGATGAAAGCTTGCCGGGACAAAGATGTACGCTTGACCAAGCGATGCAGCAAAGGCCGCGTCTGTGATCACCACTCAGGCTACCAGCACGCTCGGTGGACCCACACTATCGCGGCGTTTAATTTCCTCCATCACATCTTCGCCGATGACTTCCAGCAGGCGTTTTTCGCGTTCGGTCATTCGGCGTGGCTTGATATCGAGGATGCAAAGCGAGCCAATCGGAAGGTTGTTGCTGCGGAGGGGAACGCCGGCGTAAAAGCGGAGGCCGCGCTCTTTTAATAAGGGATTGTTGGCAAATCTTCGGTCGCGAGCCAGGTCTTCGACCACGAGTAATTCGTCGTTCGCGATCACATGGCCACAGACCGAAAGTTCGCGCGACGTCTGCTGCGCTTCGGCGATTTCCTCCGGCAGCCCGACTTGCGATTTAAACCACTGGTGATCGCGATCGATGAACGTGATAAGCGCAATCGGCACGTCAAAAATGCGCGCCAGTTTTTTCGTGATGCGGTCGAAAACTTCTTCAGACGTGCCATTGGCCAAACGCAAACGAGTCAACTCTTCGAGACGGTTTTCCTCGTTGTCCGGGATCGCGCCGGGGATCATCTCATCGGCAAACGAAACGGAAAACTTCGCGAGCTGTACCACTGCCTCGGCAAGGGACACCACCACTTCGTCCGCTCCGGAAGACCGCAGCCGTTCTCCCGCGCCAGCCATGTTTTCGGTCGCACCCCAGATTCCAACCACGATCTTCACGTGTGGCAATTGAGCGCGAAGCTTCGCACTGAGATACCGCGCATGGATGAGGGTGGAAGGTGCGACAACCGAGATGCAAATCACTTCGGGATCCGATTTCGCCGCCATCTCGAGGAGCTCGCCATTGCTGAGCGCCGCCCATGCGTTCTCGGCATTGAACCCTTGTTGTTGAAGCAGCTGCACGAGCATCGCTCCGGCAAGTTCATCACGGTAGGCCCGAGCGGGCACGCAAAGCACGCGGCACGTAGGACTGGAGAGAGGGAAAGGCGTGTGTTCGGCGACCTCTTTGTCCGCTTCTAACTGCGACTTCGATGGCGGGGCCGAGCCAAGATCTTCAATCAGATCGTGGATGTGACGATGAATCGCGGAACGTTGTTCGGGGCCCAACTCGTCGCGTAGCGCGTCCATTTCCGCGAGTGTGACCGTCGGGATCAGAACGGAATCGTAAAGTGAAGTGAGTGAATTTGTTTTCACGTACGCTTCCGCGAGGTCGTTCACTTCATCCAAACCGAACGCGAGCAGCCGGTGATAACATTCCTCGTGCGGAGCGAGTGCTCGCTCTTCGCTGAGAAGGACGCTTAAGAATTGCAACTTCGGTACGTGCCGGCCCATCACGGCAACGCACACGGTCAGCGGGATCGCGAGGACGAGCCCGATTGGTCCCCAAAGCCACGTCCAGAAAACCGCCGCGATGATCAGCGCGATGGACGAGACGCCGGTGCGGGATCCGTACAGCCACGGCTCGAGGGCGTTGAAGTTAATCAATTCGAGCACGATGAAAAGACCGAGCGTCAGAAGCGGACTGAGCCAGCTCGTGGAAACTGCAAACGAAATCAGCACAGGAACCGCGGCCGCGATCCACACTCCGACGTACGGCACGAATCGCATGATCGCCGCGAACGCGCCCCAGAGCGCAGCGTTCGGCACGCCGATGAAGTAGAGTCCGATCGCAATGCACGAGCCAAAACTCACGTTCACCAGAAGCTGCATTGTAAGGTAACGGGCGACGCGGCTCCCGGCGTCGTCCATAGCCCGCGTGGTCGCGCTGATCCGGCCTTGCCCGATGAGGCGAATGATTCGGCCGCGCAAGTCCTCGCGCTTTAATAGCATGAAGATGACGAGGACAAAAACGAGGCCGGCCGTCCCGAGCGGTCCGAGCAATCCGGTGGCGGCGGTTTGCAAGATTCGCGGAAGACGGCTTTGCGATTCGACGATCCGAACCGGCATTGGCTGTTGACCCACAGGCACGTTGCGAGAGCGCGCGGCCGTAGTGGCTTTTGTTTCCGGCACCGGACCGGTCGCATTCGTCGGCGGCTCCAACGAATCCGGCATTTGCTTTTGCAGCTCGGAAACGCTCTTCGAAAAACGGCCAAACGCGCCGCCGGTGGGAAGTCGAATCGCGTGCAATTTGTTGTCGATGTTCGTCTGGTAATCGGGAAGCTTCGCCGCGAGGTCCATCAGTTGACGCGTTAACAGCCAACCGGCTCCGCCCGCGACGCCGAAGAGCATCGCCACGACGATCAGAACAGCCGCGATACGTCCGATCCAGCGTTCAATGTAGCCGACCAACGGTGCGAGCAGGAAGGTCAGCATCGCGGCAAGCGCGAGCGGGATAAGTAGTTGGCGTCCGACGTAAAGAATCGTGACGACGAACGCCGTCAGCAGGATCGCCCAGGTTCCTATGGCCGCCGCGGCAACGGCATTCTTCGTCGCTCGCATGACATCTTATCCTTCGTCTGCACCGCCGCGTCCGATTCGCCTGATTATTCCAAGTCGACGGGCTGGCGCAGCGTATAGTTCGATCGGGAATGTCGCGCCTGTTCCATGATCGCTCGGTAGATCGCCAACGGTTGTGTGGTGCGTCGGGAAAAAGCGCATCACCAACTCGCGTTTCGGGTTTGTCGTTGCGCGGACTCAATCTTATCTGCCGGGACGCGCCGCAGATTTCGAACGAAGCCTAATTTCGAAAGCGTCCAGATGAGCCACTTGGTCGGATCAAATTGCCATGGCTTCACTCCGTTGCGGTAGTCGTGCTGGAATTCGTGGTGGTAGTTGTGATAGCCTTCGCCCATGGTGAAAAGGGCGAGGAATAAAGAGTCGCGCGCGCTGCACCTGGTTGAATATGGCTGTCGTCCGATCGTGTGACAGGCGCTGTTAATCAGAAATGTGCAATGCTGCAGCACAACGATTCGCGCAACCCCCGCGATCAAGAAAGCGCCGAGCGCTCCCTGCCAGCCATTCCACAGAAAGCCGAGGATGGCGGGGATGCCGAAACTGACCAGGACCGCGATCCACTGGACGTGTCGATCTTGCCAGCGGACGAGCTTGTCTTTCTGCAGGTCGGCTACGTTGTCGTACGGCTGATCGGTCTTCAGCTTGAAAAGCAGCCATCCGATATGCGCGTAAAAAAACCCTTTCGAAATGCAGTACGGATCATCATCATGATCCACATGCTTATGATGACGCCGATGTTCGCTCGCCCACATCAAAACCGAATTTTCAAACGCGGCGGCGCCAAACATCAGTGTGAAAAGCCGGACCGGCCAGCTTGCCTGAAAGGTAATGTGCGAGAAAAGCCGATGATAACCTAACGAGACGCTAAATCCGCAAGCGGCAAGCATCGCAAAGAAGAGCACAACCTGAAACCAATCAAGCCCGAAAAACCAGAGATAGAGCGGAACGGCGGTCAATGTGAGAGCCAGCGTGCCAATGAGAAAGGAACTGGTTAACCAATTAATGCGATCGAATGGCAACCGGAAAAACAGGCGCTCCGGCCGCACGTCCGACTTATCGGGAAACGTGAAGCTCCCTCCGTTGGCGATAAAGGAACTGTCGTTCACGCCGGCTCCTCGTCCTTGTTCCAGTGGCTTAGCGTGCCGATTTGATTGGCAGCGGTCTTGCGTTCCAACGCATCCCACGTACGGAAGCCCGTCCTGCCGTTTTTCAGCGCGCGGAGAGCCGCTTCATTCGTCCCGTATAATCCCAGCGCCCAACGAGCATTGCCGACGACAAGCTCGAGTAAAGTTGAGATCGTTTTATTGGGGCTCGCGATCTGTCGGTGATGATGCTGGGAATAATTTCCTTTTACCGGTCTGTGTTGCACCGCGAACAGGGCGCCATTTTGGGTGATGGTTGGTTCCATATTCTGAGGTTTACGCCCGTTTGATGTCATCGGTCGAGACTCGCTGTCATTGAGATATTTGTTTTAAGCAGGCGGGAGATGGGACAGGTTGTTTTTGCCGCGATCGCCGCCTCCATGAAACCCGCTTGAGAGGCGTCCGGAACGTTCGCATGGACGTCGAGCTGGATGTGCGTCACCGTCCAGCCCGCGGCTAGATCTTCCAGCGTTGCGGTTGCGGTGGTTTCAATGCGCTGCGGGTGGAAACCGCAAAGACCAAGCTCATTGGACAGGGCCATCGAAAAACACCCGCCTAACGAAGCCGCGATCAGTTCGTCCGGATTGGTGCCCCGGCCTTGCGCGAATCGCGTCCCAAAGGAATATTGCGTTTTAGAAAGAACGCCGCTTTCGGTGGTTAAAGCCCCTTCGCCCTCATGAAGGTTTCCTTTCCAAAGAGCTGAAGCGTTTCGGTTCATATAATGGCAGAGCAAACCGTTACCCCTCCGCTCGTTGCCCGGCCAATATGTTCTTGGTAGCACGTCATACTTTTCAAGTATAGCCGTCTGCCTGTGGCCGACCGGTCTGTTGTAATTCGCAATTCCTTCTTTGCATTAATGTGCCGAGCCGGTTTACGATAAGTTTTTTACCCCGATGGAACTTCGTCATCTGCGCTACTTCGTCAGCGTTGCGGAAGCGCTGAGCTTCACAAAAGCCGCCGAAAGGCTGCACACTGCGCAGCCTTCACTTTCGCGGCAGGTTAAGGATCTGGAAGAAGAGCTTGGCGTCCGGCTTCTCAATCGCACAAAGCAACTGGTCACGCTGACAGACGAGGGCCGCTCCTTTCTCGCCGATGCCAAACGCCTTCTTGCTCTCGCAGCCGAAACGGTCGAGTCCGTCCGGCGATTGCACAGCGGCGAGGTTCGTGCGCTCAATATCGGGTACGTCAGCAATCTCTTTTACGATTTGCTGCCGAGGACTCTCGCTTCGTTCCGTCAATTGTTTCCCACTGTTTCGGTTAACCTTTTCGACATGTCGTGCGGTGAACAATTTCGCGCGCTTGAAGATGGCAAGCTCGATCTGGGTTTCGTTGGATTACACGAGCCAATTGCGCGGCGCGGATTGGAATTCCGGACCATTGCGTCCTACAAAACCGTCGCCGCCTTGCCCAAAGACAATCCGCTGGCGGGCAAAACGACGGTCGCGCTGAAAGCTCTCGCGCCGATGTTTTTCATCGGAATGTCAGAAGCGAGCTATCCCTACTATCACGAATGGTTGAGCAAGACCTGTCACCGCGCCGGTTTTACCCCGAAGGTTTTGCAGGATGTCGATCTTGAACGAACGATGATCCAAGCCATCTCCGCTGGTTTGGGTGTCGCTCTCGTCCCCGAGCAGCTAAAAAAACTCCCGCACAAAAACGTCGTGTTTCGCGAAGTCATGCCGGCCGTGGCGACCGAAGCTTGTGTCGCGTGGAAAGGCGAGAATCCGTCCGCTCCTCTGAAAGCCTACGTGGAAATCGTCGAGCACGTTGGCCGGAGCATCCGTTAACCAACGGAATGGCCGCCGGTGAAGTCGCCGGAGGTTTGCTTTCCACCGGGGCCTCCTCAACGTGCGCAAGATCGGGGTCGAGCCGGACAATAAGCGGTTAGCGCGATGCACCAGGGTGGCTTTAACTCAATCCAGAAAGGTAAAATTGAATGAATACATTGAATAAAGTAATAACATGGAATCCCCTTAGAGAGATGGAACAAGCGACACAAAATCGCTTCAATCCTTTCTTCCTGGGCGGCTTTCCGAATAGAATGGGCAGTGGCGAGATCCACAGCCTGGCGGTCGCAGATTGGTCACCGGAGGTTGATATCAGCGAGGATGATCACGGGTATCTGCTCAAAGCTGACCTGCCTGAAATGAAGAAGGATGACGTGGAGGTAACAGTCGAAGACGGCATTCTTAGCGTTTCCGGAGAACGCAAAAGTCAGAAGGAAGATCAGAAAAAGAAATTCCATCGCATCGAGCGATCCTTTGGCACTTTCCGACGCAGCTTCACGCTGCCCGAGGATGCCGATAGCACGAAAGTCACGGCAGAGTTCCGCGACGGAGTGCTAAAAGTGCACCTCCCGACGACACCGATAGCAAGATCAAAAGCTACGCAAGTTAAAGTGACCTAATGCTCCAACACTGACGGTGAGCGTGCGGAACGGTCCGCGCGTTTGCCCCGGTGTAAGGCCGGTAGCTTAGTCGCCTGCATTGCTTTTATCAATGTCGGCGGCGATTTCCGCAGTAAATATCAACACCATCACAAGAACATTATGAAGCCAGCTGATCTTTGTCTCGCTAGGCCGTTAAGAGGTCGGATTACTCTTCGGAGCTCTGCGGAATATCTCGAGCAACTCCGCGTCAGGCTCGACCGGACTGACACGTCGGAACCGATACCTTCTAAGTCGCGCGTCGCAGCTTCGGAAGCGCTTCGCGAAATTGCGTGGGAGAGCGACGGACGATTCGCTTAAACTCGCGATTGAAATTCGTCATGGATTGAAATCCGCATGCGAAGGCAACCTCGCTAATTCGCGAGTTGGGATTGAGCAAAAGCGTCTTCGATTTCTCCACTCGAACTCTCGAGAGGTAATCGACGAAATTCATCCCGGTCGCTTTCTTGAACATCTTGCAAAAGTAATGCCTGCTGATATGAGCCACTTGGGCGATCCGCCCGAGCGACAGCGGTTCCGCTTGGTGGTCCTCGATAAATTGTCGCGCTCGCGTCATATTTGTGGACTCATTCTTCTCGCGCCGTACGACTAGCTGATTCGACAAGATGGAAAGGTGTTGCGCAAAAAGGCTCAGGAGCCGCAGCATCGCGCGGTACCGAACAGGCGATAAAACGCAGGACCGAAAATAGGCCCGCTCAAGTTGCTTCCAGTCTGTCTGGTAGCCCCACGCGCGGAGCTGCCGAGTAATGCTCGCGAAGTGTCTTTTTGTCGGATTCCTGAGCATTACTTCGCCCGTCTCGAGAAAACCGAGAATGTGGTCACCCACGTACACTGGCACTGCGCTTTCTGAAAGTCCCGCAAACCATGTAACGGTGCGCGTTGTCGAGGTCGGCTCCTGGGAGGCATCGGTTTGGGCCCTTAGGCATGCGGCGCGGGCTTGGTTGAAACGAGCCAGAATCGCAGCGAATGAATCGTGATCAGTTTTACCATGGTGCGCAGGCGACCATGAATCGTGTGCTCGAATATTAAGCGGTAAACCCATCGCTTCGCTAAAAGCCTGTTCGTAATCTTTGAAAATCTGAGAGCGCGACAGATGTACCATTACTTCCTGATCAGAGGATCGGGCTGTCGCGGCACGTCCACGCGCGTTGCGGATCAGGCCGGTGGTTTTTGAGCGTCTCATTGGCGTTAATTATTTTTCGACGCCGGGTTATCAACGGGGATTGCAGCTTCGACAGTCGGAGCGCTCTCGCCTTTAGCGACACTCTTGCGCTCTGTTAAAATACCCGCAATCATTTCAGAGCACTCGCAATCTGAGCTACCTTCGCAGCTCGCGGCACGCCGCCTGCGATTAGGGCTTTGATCGTGTCCTTTACAGTTAGCAGGTACTTGCGCACGATAGGATGAATTGCATATGCGACTTCAGCATCTCGCATTATTTCGCTGAATTGGGTTAGGTGCATGTGCCCTCAATCTTGTAGCGGAATGCCTTCAGCGTGCCTTGCGCCGGACCGCTTCTGGCGTCTTCCTTCCGATCATCACAGGGTAACTGTTGAAGTTGCCTCGGATTTCCCCCTTCATTTTCCCAACGTCGCTCTGCGGCAGAATCGCTTTCTTCGTTCTGTGAAGTTGCGAAAGTCAGGGGATCCATGATCACAATCAATGAAGCGGCTCAGCGACCGTTGTCCTTATGAAGTCATGTTGCGATGAATAAGTTGCCGAAGGTCAGCTGCTGCCGAACATCCAGGCCCTGCTTACGGGCCGCGGCGCGAAACTTCTTGAAAAGTGCCGCACGACGTTTTGAAGTTTTATGTTGCGCGTAGTAGAGCGCGCAGTTCTGAGTCAACGTTGGTTCCATGTTAATTCTCCGTTTGTTCGCGCTGGGCGGATTGGATTGACGCCGCCCTTGATGTCTGAGCAATTCGTGTCGAGGCGCGTGATATAAGCATCCAGGGACGCCACGAAACCTATCCCTGAGAATGGCAGTGTCGCCCGATAAGTTCTCGAGCATTTTTTTAAGCTCATCTTTATGAGCAGCGACAGGATTCATCAGGCGGTTTTGTGTGCAGAGAGAAGGGGCCGCACACCTGCGCGATCGATTGACGCTGCGATTGTGACGGAACTAGCATACGGCTGCAACTACCGATCAGCTAATGGTAATTACTGCCACAGTTCGCCACACATATTTCCCGGGTACCGTGGGAATTCGCCGGATCATTGGACTTCATGACGCGCGATGGAGCAAAAAAGGCCCTGGGTTACTAAGTGACCAGCCCCCGCTCAGGATATTGCGCGGGGATAATCCGTCCTCCGCTCATTTCTTTTCCCGCCGGCTTGATCTCCACGGGCCTACCATCTAATTCTCGTTCAGCCATGCAAGCTCCCCCTGTGATTGCTGACCTTGTTGAACGCTTCGAACAACAAGGCGACGCCTATAAATCCGGTCAATACAACGAAGCGCAGCTTCGTAAAGAATTTATTGATCCGATGTTCAAAGCCCTCGGCTGGGACATGGAAAACGTCAGCGGTTACGCCGAGGCCTACAAAGATGTCATCCACGAAGACGCAATTAAAATTGGCGGCGCGACCAAGGCACCGGACTATTGCTTTCGCATCGGCGGCACGCGCAAGTTCTTTCTCGAGGCTAAGAAACCATCGGTCGATATCAAAACCGATGCGCATCCGGCCTATCAACTTCGCCGGTACGCGTGGTCGGCGAAATTACCGCTCAGTATACTGACTGATTTCGAAGAGTTCGCTGTTTATGATTGCCGCGTCGAACCGAAACTAAGCGACAAGGCCTCAGTCGCTCGCGTTCTCTATCTCAACTTCCGCGAGTACGTCTCGCAATGGGAGGAGATCGCCAAGATCTTCGCGCGCGAAGCGATCCTCAAAGGCTCGTTCGATAAGTTCGCCGAATCGACCAAGGCGAAACGCGGAACCGCGGAAGTCGACGATGCGTTCCTGAGCGAGATCGAAAAATGGCGTGCTGATCTTGCGCGCAATCTCGCGTTACGAAATCCCAAGCTCTCGCAGCGTGATCTCAACTTTTCGGTGCAACGCACGATCGACCGGATCGTGTTTCTGCGCATCTGCGAGGACCGCCGCATTGAAGTGTATGGGCGATTGCAAGCATTGCTGAATGGCGAACACACTTATCGCAGGCTGTACCAGCTCTTTCGCGAAGCCGACGAGCGTTACAACTCCGGCCTGTTTTATTTTGAGAAAGAAAAAGATCGCGTCGAACCTCCCGACGATCTCACACCCGAACTCGACATCGACGACGCCGTCCTCAAGAAAATCATCCGGCGGCTGTATTATCCGGATAGCCCCTACGAATTTTCAGTGCTGCCCGCGGACATTCTCGGCCAGGTTTACGAGCAGTTTCTCGGCAAAGTCATTCGGCTCACCGAAGGCCATCAAGCGAAGATTGAAGACAAACCCGAGGTCAAGAAAGCGGGCGGCGTTTATTACACGCCCACCTACATCGTCGATTACATCGTCAAACACACGTTCGGCAAATTGTTGGAAAACAAGATGCCGAAGCAAGCAGCCAAACTTCGGATTGTTGATCCTGCGTGCGGGTCCGGCTCGTTCTTGATTGCCGCGTATCAATATCTGCTCGATTGGCATCGCGATTGGTACGTCGCTGATGATCCAAAAAAATGGGCGACCGGTCGCAACCCAGCGCTGTATCGAGGGATGGGCGGTGAATGGAAACTCACCACCGCCGAGCGCAAACGCATTCTGCTGCAAAACATTTTCGGGGTGGATATCGACGCGCAGGCGGTCGAAGTCACAAAACTGTCGCTGCTCCTAAAAGTGCTTGAAGGCGAATCGGAACAAACGCTCGCCACGCAATTGCGCTTCTATCATGAGCGCGCGCTGCCCGACCTCGGCCGCAATATCAAGTGCGGCAACTCACTCATTGGCCCCGATTTCTACGAACAGCAGGAAATGTCCTTTCTGGACGAGGACGAACGCTATCGCATCAACGTTTTCGATTGGAGGGGCAAAGACGGCTTCTCTGAAATCATGAAAGCCGGCGGCTTCGACGCCGTCATCGGCAATCCGCCTTGGGGCGCCACATTCAGCAAACCCGAACTGGAGTATCTGCGCCAGAATTACCGCCGAGTGATCACGCGAATGATCGACTCATACATATACTTCATCGACCGGGCCGACCAGCTAGCGAGCCGACGAGGTTTCATAGGCTTTATTCTTCCGAGCACGATTCTGAACCAAATCGACGCAAGACCAGTGCGCGAACTGCTACTCTGCCGCGGACTAACCGCACTCTTAAGCCTCGGTCAAGGCGTCTTTGGCAGGAAGGTACTGAACACTTCCACGATCGAAATCAGTGCCCGAAGGGATGATGGCGGCGAATTTGAATTAGCGAATCTGTCGTCCTTGCCGCTTTCCAGTCGAGCCCTAGCGCTGGATAAAGTGCCTCCAGCCGATTGGCAGAAATGGAAGCGGTCAGTGGAACGCGATCCGCATCTAACCTTTTTCATCGGTGACGTCAATGCGATAGCTTTGTTTGATCGAATACGAAGGCGGCATTTCCCATTAAAGTCAGCGATTGAGGGCGAAATACAGCGTGGTGTAACGCCGGACGTCGCTGCTGCACACGTCATATCAACTACAGAGGCTAGGGCTGCAAAAAGCGAACGAGCGCTTTTACGTCCCAGCGTAAGCGGTTCACAGATTAAGCGCTATCACAGCTGGCATGTTGATCAGTGGATCATATACACAACAAGAGACACCCAGATTCGACAATTCCCGAATGCATTAGCCCACTTAGAACGCTACAAGGATTTGAATACGTGCCCGGAGGTAACCGAGGGGAAGCATCCGTGGTGGGCGCTGCATCGAGCGCGCAATACTGAGATATTCGAAGCTCCAAAGTTTATCGGGCTAACCACATCGAAAACGATCGAGCTTATCTACGACGCTGAAACATCAGCATTTGTCACGGATGCCATGTACGTGTTTCGCGTCAGATCGGAATTTGATCCATGGGCTACGATGGCCGTTCTCCAATCCAAACTATTTCTCTTTCTGTACAGAGTCGCTAACCAAGGCGAATCGCGCGTTATTCCCCAGATCAAGGCCGCGAAACTGAAGGAATTGCCATTCCCGCCGCTTCCGACTTTCAGACCAAAAGCAGCATCGTTATCCCAACGGTGCCAGCAGATGCTGACTCTGCACAAACAACTCGCCGCCGCAAAAACTGGCGATGACAAAACAAGAATACAACGCCAGATCGATGCCACTGATGCGCAGATCGACAAGCTGGTTTACGAGCTTTACGAACTCACCGAAGACGAAATCAAAATCGTCGAATCCGCCGTCAAGCCTCACTCCGCTGGCCACCAATCGTAAAGCTCCGCTGGATTCATTCCGTTGCGGACCCAGCGGCGCACCTCGCCCATCACCTTCTCCTCACTCCAGCCAGGGTGATGAACGCGAACCGATTCGATTTTGAACTGACGTATGCGTTCAGTGAACTTCAACGCGCGGGCTAGTTTCTCTTGCGGCATCATCGCTCGATACGCTACTAGATCTTCGGTATCCATTTTCCTAATTAATCTGCGTTAATCTGCGGTTCTCAAATGAAACGCGGCTGACACAGCCGCCGCTACAGTTTTTGATTTTTTGCCAGCTTGATTGACAAGTCGCGTAGCTGCTTTGGATCGACTTCTGCCGGTGAATTGCTCATTAAATCGATACCGCGGTTGTTTTTCGGGAACGCCATTACCTCGCGAATGCTTTGCTCGCCGCAGATAAGCATAACAAGACGATCGAGCCCGAAGGCGATCCCACCATGTGGCGGCGTGCCGAGCCGAAACGCACGCAACAAATGACCAAACTGCGATTGTCGAGCTTCCGCGGTGATCCCGAGCGCCTGGAACATTTTGTCCTGCAACTCCGGTTCGTGAATACGAATGCTGCCGCCACCGATTTCCACTCCGTTTAGAACAACGTCGTAAGCCTCGGCGCGAATCTCGCCGAGCCGTAGACGCGGCGCCTCGCCGCGTTCACCCGGCTCAAGCGAACGCGACGAGGGCGTCGCGTCCACAAACAGCGGCATGTCCTCGGCTTTCGGCCGTGTGAACGGATGATGCATCGCGTTCCATTTGCCGTCTTCAGCGCTCCATTCAAAGAGCGGGAAATCTGTGACCCAGAGAAAATCCCAGTCCGAACCGGACGGGCGGTTAGCAATCAAATTTTGGATCTCGGCCACACGTAGCCTGATGCGCCCGAGCACCTCGCAGGCGACTTCCCATTTGTCAGCCGCGAAGAAAACACAATCGCCCTCCTCGATGTTTAGTTTCGACTGCAAAGCAGCCTTCTCGGCATCACTAAAAAATTTCACGATTGGGGATTTCCATTCGCCATTCTCAATTTTGATAAAAGCGAGACCTTTCGCGCCGTACAATTTTGCAATTTCGGTTAGCTCGTCGACCTGGCCGATGGTGATTCCGGCAAAGCCTTTTGCGTTGATCGCTTTCACGACGCCGCCTGCATCGAGAGCGTTCCGAAAAACCTTAAAGCTGCTGCTTCGAAAAACTTCTCCGAGATCAACTAACTCCATGCCAAACCGCCGATCGGGTTTATCGCTCCCGAACCGATCGACCGCTTCGCGATAAGTGAGCCGGTCGAATGGCGTTTTGATGTCGATGCCGCGTGTGGCCTTAAAAATCGCAGCAAGCATTCCTTCGGTGACGGCGAAGATGTCGTCGGGCGTCACAAACGATGCTTCGATGTCGATCTGCGTAAATTCCGGCTGCCGGTCGGCGCGCAAATCTTCGTCGCGAAAACACTTTGCGATCTGGAAATATTTTTCCACCCCGGCAACCATGAGGAGCTGTTTATATTGCTGCGGCGCCTGAGGCAGCGCGTAAAATTTTCCCGACATGATGCGGCTCGGCACCAGAAAGTCCCGCGCACCTTCCGGCGTGCTCTTGGACAAAATCGGTGTTTCAACTTCGACGAATCCCTGGCTATCGAGATAATCACGCGTTGCTTTGGCCACCCGATGACGAATCCGCAAATTCCGTGATAGCCGCGGCCGCCGGAGATCCAAATAACGATGCGTCATCCGCAAATCTTCATTTTGCGGCTCAGCATCGATCGGGAAGGGCAGCGGGTCGGCACGATTTAGAATACGCAATTCGCTTGGAATAATTTCTATGTCGCCGGTGGCGAGATTTGAATTTTCGGTGCCGGGCAGCCGCGCAGCGACGCGACCAAGAACCTGAATCACGTCCTCGCCGCGCAACGTATGTGCCTGTTTTGCGAGCTCGGCGTTTTCTTCAGGACGAAAAACCACCTGGGTCAGGCCTTCGCGATCACGCAAATCAATGAAGATTACGCCCCCATGATCGCGGGTGACATTTACCCAGCCGGCAAGCGTGACCTGCGTGCCGATGTCGCTTTTGCGAAGTGAATTGCAATCGTTCGTGCGGTACATGTTTTTTTCGTCATTCCGAGCGAAGTCGAGGAACCCCGTTGCGAGACCGGAGGATTCAATCGCGGGATCCTTCGACTCCGCTGCGCTCCGCTCAGGATGACAAGCTCGGTTGCGCTTGCAAGTGCGCAAGCAAGCCATCGTGCAGGACAAGCTGTTGTTCACTTGTGGCCATATTCTTAATTTTCACCTGCGGCCATTCGTCTCCGAACAAAAGCGCGATGCGTGCGCCCGAATCTTCGGCGGCTTGGAATTGCCGGGCGACTTTCGTTGACGTGAGGGGGTAATCGACGCGGTACCCGTGGTCGCGTAGTTGTTGAACCTGTGCGAGCGCGTCGGCCCGGCGTTCTTCCTTTGCGATGACGATGTAGATGTCGATGCTGCGCTCGTTGGCGATTCGTTTATGCATCGCTTCGCGTGCATCCGGGATTTCGCCGATTAATTCACCGAGCACAACGTCGCCCATTGCAAAACCAAGCGCAGGCAGCGTAAGCGCGCCGTCGCTCAGTTGTGCGATCAAGTTATCGTAGCGCCCACCGCCAGCGATTGCTCGAAACTTCCCGGCGCGATCGAACGCCTCGAACACGATGCCGGTGTAATAGGCAAGCCCGCGAACGATTCCCACATCAATCGCAACGAAATCGGCAAGGCCGCGGGCGCGCAGTCCCTCAACGAGCTGATCGAGCTTTACGCTTTTGCCGCCGCTTTTCAGGGCACCGAATACAGGATCAGCAAGCTCCCCAAGTTTCTCCACGGTTTTTTCACGCGGTTCACGGGCGGATTTATCGATCGTTTGCAGTAAATCGCCCCACCGCTCTGCAGGTACGTTGTTATTGCCAAAAAAATCGGTCCAGAATTCGCGGTCGCTAATTCGCACGACAAAATCTTTCTGCTCGAGCCCGAAGGCACGCAGAACATCGATGCAGAGCGCCACAAGTTCGATGTCAGCGGCGAGGTCTGCTTCGCCGATAACGTCGCAATTGAGCTGAAAATGTTCGCGCAACCTGCCGCGCTGTTGTTTTTCGTAACGGAAAAATTGGCCGATGGAGAACCATTTGAGCGGTTTCTTAAACTCCCGTTCGTGCGCCGCAACCACGCGCGCCAGTGTGGGCGTGAGCTCGGGACGCAGCGCAACTTCGCGTTGGCCTTTGTCCGTAAAATTGAAAAGCTGCTCGACAATTTCCTCGCCGCTTTTCTTCTTGTAGAGATCGGTCGGCTCTAATACGGGACCTTCCCATTCCACGAATCCGTAGCGGCGCGCGATCTCGCGCCATCGCGCAAAGATATAATTGCGCTCCGAGCAGTCATCGGGCAGGAAATCGCGGAAGCCGGGTAAAGCCTGCATAAAGATTTTATCCAAGTCGTCTCATAGATGTCATTCTGAGCGAAGCGAAGAATCTCAGATTATCGCTGAACCGCTGCCGATTCAAAAAACAGAGATGTTTCGCTTCGCTCAACATGACAGGCCATTTATGACCAGGGGCGGAACATATTGCATTGCTGCCCTACACGGCCACGAGAGGCGCAATTTACGATATCAGGACATACCTGAATAAGCTCCGGTGCCAACGCGTCGGAGAGGTTCTCAATGGAAGACATCCATTCAATCAAAGCAGAGAGACAAATATGAAACAAACGAGATTAGTGAAAATGTTAGCAGTTGGGGCGGCTTTTGCCACGGCGGTGGCGACCACGCTAGCGCAGGAGACCACAACAACCACCACGACGGCGGACCCGGCGACCGGTACAACGACGACGCAGGCGACAACGACCACGAGTGCCGGCACAATCGTGAGATACACGCCAGATTCGGATTACTTTATGTTCCGAACGGAGCCCAGTGCAGCGCCGGTGCGTTATTACTACACGCACGACACCACTGTTGTGGATCCGGAAGGTCACACCATAGCCTGGTCGGCCGTTCGTCCGGACATGCCGGCGACAGTCTATTACGCCAAAGTTGGTGATCGGATGGTTGTGCGAAGAGTCGTTCTGAAGCAGCCAGTGGGCGTTATCAAGCACGAGGAATCGACAACTACGACAACGACCAAGCCGTAACGGCAGCGTTGTTTTTCAGTTAGAAACTCAAAGCGCCCGCGAATGTTCGCGGGCGCTTTTTTGCCGGGCGAGAAGATCCCCACTGAGTCAGGGATAGCAGCAGAGTACTGCCGCACTCCAGGACGCCCGTAATTCGATGCTAATATCGCGCTCAGGTTTTGGAGTGCGGCGCTGCTGCGCCGCTTTTGATGGTCCATCGCTTCTCACGTAGGTTGTCAGCCACGTGGCTGCCCCGGAAAAAGAGAAACCTGATTTACAGAAAAAAGTGCACGAAGTGCCGCATAAACCCGGCGTGTACCTGATGCGCGACCGGTTCAACCGGGTGATTTACGTGGGCAAAGCGCGCGACCTGCGAAAACGCGTCAGCTCGTACTTCTTGCCTTCGAAATTGGCGCAGGCCGATTTAAAGACGCGTGCCATGTTGGAGGCAGCGTGGGATTTTGAGACGCACACCGTCCGCAGTGAAGCGGAATCGGTTTTGCTCGAGGGCAAGTTGATCAAGGAATACCGGCCGCGCTACAACATTTCATTTCGCGACGACAAGCGATTTCTTCTGGTCCGGGTCGATCTCGCGGAGGAATGGCCGCGGTTTCGCCTGGCCCGATTTAAAAAAGACGACAGTAGCCGCTACTTCGGTCCGTATGCACACGCCGGAGCGCTACGGCAAACGTTGAATTTTATGCGCAAGAAATTTGGCGTGCTCACCTTCGGCCGGGGCGCGCCGACGGAACGCGAATTGAAATCTTCGACCTACCAGGTGCCGTTCCGCCTGAGCGAGATCAGCGCTGAGCAATACCGTGAGCGTGTTGCACAAGCTTGCGAGTTCCTGGACGGCAAATCGCGAGAGATGATCGCCGTGCTCGACGAACAAATGCGCGAAGCCGCCGGGAAAATGGATTTCGAAAAGGCTGCAGAATTGCGGGACATGATTGGGGATTTGCGCAATACCACCAAGCCGACACGGCGGTTCACGCGCGGCAGCCTGCCAAGTACGATCGATCCGATGGGGGACGTGCTTGAACTTGCGGACGCGTTACACTTGCCCCACGCACCGCGCGTGATGGAATGTTTCGATATCTCAAATATTTCCGCGACGCACGTGGTTGCCTCAATGGTCTGTTTTCGGGATGGCGTCCCGAACAAAGACAATTATCGGCGCTACCGGGTGCGCACCGTTGAAGGACAGGACGATTTCGCGAGCATGGCCGAGGTAGTGCGGCGGAGGTATTCGCGAATTCTGCTTGAAGCGGGCGCGGCAAATTCCAACGCTGCGGAATTTTCGCAGGAAAATCCGGCGGACGCACTGGCGCGAATTTCCAGTCATCCCGAGCGAAGTCGAGGGAGCCCGCCGCAAACCGCAGAGGTAATTTCGCGGGATTCCTCGACTCCGCTACGCTCCGCTCGGAATGACGCGAACTTTGTCGCGGTCCGCTTACCGGACCTCATCATTGTCGATGGCGGCAAAGGGCAGCTTTCCTCCGCGTGTCGTGAGTTGCAGCGATTAGGCTTGCAGGATCTGCCGATCATCGGTCTGGCAAAGGAGCGCGAGGAGATTTATCGGCCGGATCGTGCGCTGCCATTGCGACTCCCAATGGAATCGGGTGCGCTGCGTCTGCTCCAGCGAATTCGTGACGAAGCGCATCGGTTCGCCAACGCGTATCATCAACTTCTCATGAAGAAACGAGTCGAAGAAAGTATCCTCGACGATTGCCCGGGCGTGAGCCAGAACCGCAAAAGCTTGTTACTCCGGCGCTTCGGGTCCGTGAATCGGCTCCGCAAAGTTAGCGTCGAGGAAATCGCGGCAACGGAAGGCATCGGCCAAAAATTGGCGGAGGAAGTCTATCAATTTCTGCAGCGGCATTGATTTGTCCGCGGTGTTGCCGAAATTCGCTGTCATTCCGAGCGAAGCGAAGCGGAGTCGAGGAATCCCGCGGAATAACCCGAAGGGAGTAATCCTGAGATCCCTCCCGCCACGGCGGGCAAGCTGGTGCTTCGCTCGGGATGACAGGCCTAACCAGGGATTTATCGAATGACTCGTGCTCGAATCTGCCAAAATCTATCGATTGCGGTGTTGCTGTTTGCGCTGTCACCCACTGCGCGCACCCAGACTCTCATGCCGACGCCCGCCTCGAGTCCAAGCGCCGCGCCGCAAGAAGAGACAATCATCCCAACGTTCGAGACACAAAAGCTCGCCCGAACGTACATCCTCGATATCCCGGCCCCGCGCGGACAGATTACAGACCGCAATGGCGCGCCGCTGGCACAAAATCGGCTCAGCTACAATCTGGTCATTAATTTCCCGACACCGTTGAACTTTTCGGATTCAGAGGCGCTCAAATTCACGAGGGAAAAAATAGATCAGGCGGGCAAATTAATCGGGCGCAGGTTCCGCATTTCCGACGAGGCGATCCTCCGGCATTACCGCAACCGCGGAATCATGCCGTTTGAGATCGCACAAAATCTCACGCCACAGGAATACGAACCGATTAAAGACAAGCTGCCACCGGGCATAATGGTGAGACCTGTTTACGTCCGGATTTATCCGAACGGAAAAATTGCCGGTCAGATTATTGGATACACCGGTAAAACCGGGCGCAATCCTGACGGTATCGTTGATAACCACGAAACGATCTGGCCTCAAACTGAGGGACGCGAAGGGCTCGAGCAAACGTTCAACGAGATGCTCACCGGCAAGCATGGAGAATATAAGCTCACCTTCGACAAAAACGGCCGGAAAACTTCGGAGAAACTCATTACGCCGCCTGAGCCGGGTTACAACGTAGTTACCACACTTGATTTACGCCTTCAGGAACTCGCGGAAAAGGCCCTGGCAGCAAAAGCAAAGCGAGGCGCGATGGTGATAATCGATCCGAACAGCGGCGACATTCTGGCGATGGCGTCCTGGCCTACGTACGATCCAAACGTGTTCGTGCCGTCCATCTCCGCCGATCAACTCAAAGCGTTGCAGTCGGATCCGGATATTCCGCTTTTGCCTCGCGCGTATCGTTCATCGTATCCACCGGGATCGACGTTCAAGGTTGCTGTGGGCATTGCTGCGCTGGAGAGCCATTCCATCTATCCGGCAGATCAATACGAGTGCACCCCGGCGATTCAGATTGGCAACGTGACATTTCATAACTGGAAAAAAACCAATCGCGGCGCACTGAATTTCGTCCAGGCGCTCACGGAGTCGTGCGACACCTGGTTTTATCAAGTTGGAATCAGGACCGGCTCGGGACCCATCATTGACTGGGCGTTGAAGCTTGGGTTCGGCGCGAAATGCGGTATTCCCCTCCGCGGCGAAGCAGAAGGCCGCATTCCGAACGACGAATTCATGAAAGCCACGCACGGCCGTAAAATTCTCAACGGCGATATCGCAAACATGTCGATCGGTCAGGGCGACATCCAGGTGACGCCGTTACAGATGGCGCAGGCAATGGGCATCGTTGCCAATGGCGGAACGTTCTATCAAACACGATTGGTTCAGCAGGTGCAGACATTCGATAACCAAATCGTCACCGCTTACCAGGTGCGCGCGAAAAGGACACTCGACGTCTCCCAGGAGACGATAGACCAGGTTCATACCGGAATGATCGATGTGGTGAATGGCGCCGGCGGCACAGCGCATCAGGCCAGCCTCGATAACGTCGAAGTTGCCGGTAAAACCGGTACCGCTCAGTGGGGACCAAAACACAAAGAGCGCACCGCAGCGTGGTTTGCCGGATTTCTGCCTGCAGACCAACCGAAATACGCGTTCGCCGCTGTTTACGAGGGCGACGTTGGCAGCAAAGTTCATGGTGGCTCCGCTGCTGCTCCGATGATCGCCGACGTGTTCAAAGACGTTTACAAGGGTCAAATGCTCACCAGCCGCTCAGAGCGGCGCGCACGCGAACAACCCGAGATCCGCCGCGCCGAACCAGTCGAGGAAGACGACCAATCCGATTAGGTAGCGGCGATTGACCTCAATCGCCTCGTAGATTAATTGGTCAAGGCGGGTCGGTGAACCGCCCCTACCTATACCGCCGCTGCGGTTTCGTTCGGCAGCTCCATGGTCCCCTTAAATTTCGGTGGTTCTTCTTCGATGCCGAAATTCCCGGAATACAGCTCATCAATCTTCGCCATGTCATCCGACGTCAGCGGCGGCGTGTCGGGAGCCCTGGCGAACTCAACCACTTGTTCTTCGTTGTAAATATTCGGCAGCGTCGAAGCCACGCGATCGTCAGCCAGTAGCCATTGCAATGCAGCTTGCCCAAGCGTCCGCTCGGAATTTTCCAAAAACCGCAATTGTTCGATCTTCCGGATCCCATTCAGTAGCCAGCTGCGCGGCCGATGACTGCGATGATCTGTGGGCGGAAACCTGGTCTCAGCCGTGTAATGGCCTTCAAGCATTCCGGACGAATGCGTCACCCGAATGAGAAACATGGTGTCCTTGCCCGCATCAATCGCCGCATCGTGAAAAGCGCGGCCGGGATGCTGCTCCAGCATGTTGTAAATGTGTTGAACGCTCGTGAGATCCCGTTCGCGGATGGAATTCACTCCCTCATAAAGCCACCCGATTGCCGGTCCGAGCGCAATCCCGTAGCAATGAACTTTTCCGTCGGCCTTTAATTTTTCCAGCGTCTTCCAGAGCGCATCATCATAAACCTGTTCCATCCGAATGTTGTGCAGCTGAAGCAGATCGATCCGGTCTGTTTTCAATCGCTTCAGCGCAGCGTCGGTCGCGCGTGTGACCGCCTCCGGCGAAAAATCCTGCGGAATCTCGCGCTGCCCGCGACCGCGTGCTTCACCGTGGTGGACGAAATCGTACCCGACCTTGGTCGCAATCACGATTTCATCCCGCTGATTCGGGAATGCCTTGGCAATCAACTCTTCGCTGAGGCCATTACCGTACGTGTCGGCAGCATCAAAAAGTGTGACACCGAGATCGAATGCCTTGTGCATGAGCGCGATCGCTTCGCCCTCGGTAAAATTTCCCCACCAGCCAGTGGAAATAGTCCACAATCCAAATCCCACCTCACTGACGGTCAACTCGGTATTTTTGTATGTGCGAAACTTCATAGAGATGCTTGTGATTGCTATGCGAGTGGCGCTGCCTCTTTTACCATCGCTAACAGGAAATCGCGAAGTGAATCTGTTTCATGGCTTGGCCCCGGGGCACCATTCAACGGGTGAGTGGTTGAGGTTAAGTGATTTGACCATAAAAGAACTCGCCTCGTTGAAATCCTTTACTGTTGCACCGGACCAATAACCCGTTGTGCAAGTCCCAGTGTCGCATTTGCCGCCCAGTGTAATCCATTCTCCGGTTCGCAATACGTCGCAGGTACAGATTGCTTTCCTGGGATCGGACGGATCTACGGTGCAACGCTTATTAAGGCACCACGTCCATGGCGTGCCGCTGGAACATCGAAGGACCTTTTTACCTTCCTTAAATTGTTCCAGCGAAAAAGCGGAGTACACCGTGCGAATTCCGTTGGCATCTGTGCTGGGCTCCGTTGTGTTACACGGCACCGAGGACATGCTCGCCCCATCTTGCACATCACAAAAACAAATTGCTTTCGTCGGGTCACCCGGCTGCGGTACGCACAAAGCCGATGTACAAAGCGCGTACTGCTGTTTGCACAGCAGCATATTTGATTGGGCCGCTTGTTCGCTACCAAAGGCAAGAGTGAAAACGGTGACCGCCGCGACCAGTAAGAAAGAGGCTAGACTCAGCTTGATAAGGCTCATATGCGGGCTCCGTACGTTGTGCAGCCGCAGGCTAACATTTTGGAAGTCAGGAGTAAAGAGTTCGTCTCGCGATGCATGATTGCATACACGTCGCGCAATCAGTGTCAGCAGAGATTCCCACAGGACCGTCCACCTTAAATTCTGCGTTGGACGTTGGACGTTCGGCGTTGGACGTTTTCCGAGTCCAAATGATCTCGAAAACTCAAACGGCGCTTCTCATCGTTGCTCACGGATCGACGGTGAACCCCGATTCGAGCGCGCCGACGTTGGCACACGCAGCGGAGATTCGGAGCCGGAAAATCTTTGCGGACATAAAGTGCGCGTTCTGGAAAGAAGAACCAAGCTTGCGCGACGCGACCTTTTTGTTCGATCCGGAATCGATCCGCGAAGTTTGTGTGGTCCCGAATTTCATCAGCGAAGGCTACTTCACGCAGACCGTTGTTCCACGCGAGCTTGAACTGAATGGGCGGATTACAAAACGACCCAACGGCCAGATCTGGAAATATTCAGAGCCAGTTGGAAATCACCCGATGATGACGGAGCTGCTGCTCAAGCGCGCACAGGAGGTCGCCCCCGGTATCGATCCTGCCGAAGCCAGCTTGCTGATTGTCGCGCACGGCACCGATTTGAATGAAAACAGCGCCGTCGCAGCGAAACGCGAAGCGGAAAAAATCCGGTCGCTGGGAAAATATGCGGCGGTTCTCAACGTTTACATGGAGGAGCCGCCTCTTGTCTCCGATTGGCGGAAGTTAACGAAAACTCGGAACGTAGTCGTGGTTCCGTTTTTTATTTCCGACGGGTTACACAGCTACGAGGACATACCGAGGCTGCTGGGAATCGCAAGCCGTCATTCCGAGCGTAGCGAAGCGCAGTCGAGGAATCCCGCCGCAAAACCCTCAGGTAACGCAACGGGCTCCCTCGACTTCGCTCGGGATGACGTGAAGAAGACGAAGCGCTCGGTTTTTCGCCGAAACCCGTATACGATTGGTGACCGTTCGCTGTTTTACGCCCCTTCTATCGGTACCGATTCCGGTTTTGCCGATATCATCCTCGAACAGGCCTCCGCCGCAAAAAGTTGACTCCGAAAGCATTCGCGAGTTGAAATCCTGCTCGCGCTCGGTTTCTTTTGCGCCAGATTGCCTTCCCACGAATGAAAGAGACGACTTGTAAAAAGCTGCAGGATATCGGGGGTTTTGCGCTGGCCGGGGGATGTACGCGGAAACGCATGAATCAACTGGTAGAAATGATTCGCGCCGCGCGCGATTATCGCTGGGTCGGCGTTTACAAGATCATTAAAGACGAATTCGTGATTATGGCCGAAACCGGCAGTGATCCGGCGACTTATCCGCGTTTCCCCACTTCCCAAGGCTTATGCGGTGCGGCATTGGAGTCAGGCAAACCCATTATCGTGGGTGACGTGAGTAAGGATCTCCGCTATCTGCCTACGTTCCACACAACGCGTTCCGAGATCATCGTGCCGATGCGTAACGACCACCGACACGTCCTCGGTATGCTCGATGCCGAGAGCGATAAATTAGATGCGTTTGATGATGAAGACCTGCAGTTTCTCGAACGCGCTGGCGGTTTGATCGCCCACTGTTTGCATTAGGCGGCGCGCCCGGCGGTCGCGCCCTACCAATGCCGGAATCCAACGAGAAGCTGCTCGGAAACCTGACCGTCCCGTTCTGCTTCGGTCAAATTTTTATCAAACGGAGCGACGGCGACGGGTTTGTGGTTTTGCATCGTGAAGACGAATCGGTGGACCAGTTGGAGACCTTTCGGGACGCCGAAGACGCAATCGAAATCGCAAAGTACGACGACGCGGGAGTCTATCGACCACTCAAGACCGCACCCAACTTGCGGCATGGCTGGTTACTGCAACTCGCCACGGTGGAACAATTGAATCAGGCCCTGGATTATTTTTACCCGGGGCGGTTCGCAGCTTTTGCGGCGTGGAAAAGCGGACGACTCAAAACGACGCCTTTGCGCGACACGCTGGATCGGCAATCGGGGATGTATCGGGTTGCGGCAAAAATTTCCAATGCACAGATCAATGATGTCGTCGCGGGTTTTTGTCGATCCGATGGCGGTTGCGCGAGGACGATTCTCTGGAAACGCGATCGGAACGGCGCCATCGCATCAACAAAGTTGCCGAAACAGAAGTTCGATCCCGCCTTTGATCAAGCAACAGCTTTGAATCAGCCGGGGTCACCGCCCCCGGCTACAGCAGCAGCGACGGCTACAGTTCCGTTGCTTTGCCAGGAGGCTTGCAATCTGCTGGTGGGGGAATGTCGGAAAGTGGTGAAGGGCGAAAAAACTAGTCTGTAGAAAGGTGGAACGCGTTGTCCTCAACGCGTTGACAAGAAATGCGGCTTCGTAGTCATGATATTTGCGCCTTCGGCGAGGATTTTCATCGTCTTTCGCCACGGCGAATCTCCGATCGGAGAAGCCGATCCACCTGCGGCGCTGTCACACTATTTGCTATGAGGATTTGACGACAATCCTAGACTCCCGCTACAGCTGAAGCATGATCATCCGCGCGCGCACGGTCGTCACGATGGACGGAGCCCCCATCGAAAACGGTGCGGTCGCTGTTTCAGAAAATCGAATTGATGACTCGCCTTCCGGCTCGTCCCCCTCTCGGGCTACCCGTCCAGGTCGCTCCGCTCCCTCCCGCTCCATTGTCGATGTCGGAAAATTTGGCGAGATTCGGAGGCACAACACCGGGGAAATCTTAGACCTGGGAGAACAGGCATTGTTGCCCGGCCTGATTAACGCGCATTGTCACCTCGATTACACTTGTCTGCGCGGCAAAATCCCGCCGCAAAAATCCTTTGCCGACTGGATCCGCGCGATCAACGCGGAAAAGGCAACTCTATCGTCCAAGGATTATGTCGCCTCAATTAACGACGGTTTCGCTGAAGCTACGCGCTTCGGCACGACCACGATTGCAAATCTCACCGCGTTTCCAGAGTTGATTCCTCAGATCCAACGGCCGATACGCACGTGTTGGTTTCCGGAATTGATCGATATCCGCGCGCCCGAGCGCGCCAACGAACTTGTCGATGCAGCAATTGAATCCATTGGTAGGGCGCGATCCAGTTTACCCGCCGTGCGCGGGCCGGGCGCGCCGTGGGGTCTGGCGCCGCACGCCTTATTCACGGCCTCGAAAGAATTATTTCGGCGTTGCGAGAAGGTTGCGCAACGCGACAACATTCTGCTAACGACGCATTTGGCCGAGTCGCGCGAAGAAATGCAGATGTTTCGCGATGCCTCGGGGCCGCTCTACGAATTTCTTAAGAACATCGGACGACCGATGGACGACTGCGGAAATGAGACGCCGCTGGAACGGTTTTTGGATTCGATTGGTAGGGGCGGTTCACCGAACCGCCCCCGGGCGATTGAGGTCAATCGTCCCTACCATTCCTGGATCGTCGTCCACTTAAACGAATTAGCGGAGAGCGATTTCGAGCTGCTGGAAAAACAGACGCCAAAATTTCACATCGTCCATTGCCCCCGAAGTCATAGCTATTTTGGCCATGACCGGTTTGAATTTGAGCGACTGCGCTCTCTCGGATTCAATGTTTGCCTGGGCACGGACAGTCTCGCGAGTAACGAAAGTTTGAGTTTGTTCGATGAAATGCGTGCGTTTCAAAAGAATTCCCCGGGTGTTTCTCCGCAAGAAGTTCTGCGAATGGTGACAGTGAATCCGGCCCGCGCCTTACATCAGGAAAATGCGCTGGGACGAATTCGGCAGGGGTTTCAAGCAGATTTGGTAGCTGTTCCGTCCTCTGACTCAACAGATGTTTTCGAGCAAATCATCGCGTTCGACGACCCAGTGGATTGGATGCTTGCGGGGAATGAACAGCGTCAAATGTTGTAAGGCGTTTCTGTGAAACGCCACGGCGTCTGACACAGACGCCCTACAGCTTCAGCGCATGTCTGAACGCTTGCCTGGGATTGCCGGCACCCGTAAACTCGGCCTATGGCCGGACACGGCATGCAGCAGAGACAAAGCCTCGCATTGCAGCAGGTTCTGTCACCTCAACTGCAACAAAGTCTGCTCATTTTGCAGACGCCGTTGCTCGAGCTTCGCAACCTGGTTCAGCAGGAGATGGAAACCAATCCAGTGCTCGAAGAATTGCCCGAAGAGGTCAGAGCCGACGATCCCGCCGAGCCGGAGGCATCAGCCGACGACAACTTCAAGGATGAGTTTGAGAAGCTGACGAGCCTTGATGAGGAATGGCGCGATTACATGGCGCAGTCCGCCAGCTACAGTTTTGATGGCCGGCGCGGTTCAAAGGAAGCAGACGAGAAGCGCCAGTTCCTTTTCGATTCCATTCCAGTTCAGGAAACGCTTCAGCACAATCTCATTGCGCAGCTGAATCAGACCGTTCTCAGCGCCGAGGACCGCAAGTCCGCGGAACTGATCATTGGCAACATCGATGACGACGGATTCCTACGAAGCACACCGGAGGAAATGGCGCTGAACTCGGGGTTTCCACAGAACGATTTTGAAAAAATGCTGGCGCTGATTCAAACGTTTTATCCGGCGGGAGTTGCGGCGCGTGATCTGCGCGAGTGTTTGGTGATTCAGTTGAGGCGACAGGGAAAGGAAGACACTCTCGAGTACAAAATCGTCTCCGGGCACATGGACGACCTGGCCAGGCACCGCTTCCCGGAGATCGCACGCCAGATGGCGATAACCCCCGAGGATGTGCAAAAAGCCGCCGATAACATCGCGCGACTCAATCCACGACCCGGCCAGGTATTCGCGGCGGCCCCACAAAATTATGTTTTGCCCGACGTGATTGTTGAAAAAGTCGATGGTGACTATCAGATCTCATTGAACAACGAACAGATTCCCCATCTGCGAATAAGCAATCTCTACAAGGACATCATCTCCGCGGGCGAGTCCCAGACCAGCGAGGTTAAAGATTATATCCGGGACAAGATCCGCAGCGGCAAATTTCTGATCCGCTCCATCCATCAACGTCAGCAAACAATTCTCAACATTGCGCAGCAAATCGTTTCAAGGCAGCGGGATTTTCTCGAGCAGGGCGCGTCACATTTGAAGCCGATGACCATGGCCGAGGTCGCGGAAGTGGTCGGCGTCCACGAAACCACCGTCAGCCGTGCGGTGTCCGGCAAATACATGGCCACACCCCAGGGCGTCTTCGAAATGAAATATTTTTTCACCGGCGGCTATCGCACGACCAGCGGTGAATCGCTTAGCAACATTAGCGTGAAACAAGCCGTTCTCGATTTGGTGAAGCACGAAAGCGGAAGCGCTCCGCTGAGCGATCACGAAATCGGTGAGATCTTAAGCGAACGCGGTATTCCGATCGCGCGACGGACGGTAGCCAAGTACCGCACCGAACTGAATATTCTCCCAAGCCATATGCGGCGAAAATATTAAAGGACGCGCGCTATCCAATTAATCGCAGTCCGACATTCAGCACAGCAATCAGAGCCACACCAAGCGCGAAGCTGGTAAGCACGAGCTTTTTTCCGTGCTTCAACATTTCGCCTAGTACCGCGTGCACGGCCAGGTACACGAACCCTCCGCCTACGTACGCCATGATCAACCCGAGCCAAAAAGGGGAAATATTGGTGAGAAAAAAATAACCAATCACGCCGCCCACTAGTGTCGTCGCCTCCACTGAGGCGACCCATCCCAGCGCGGAGCGGCGCTTAAATCCGGCGCCGATCAAAAGGCTGCCAAGCGCCAGGCCTTCAGGAACCTTGTGGATACAGAGAGCGGAGAACAGTGACCATTTTGTTATTTCTGTTGCGGGAGTTTCTCCTTGAATACCCAAAGCCAAACCGTCGGTGGTGCTATGAATCGCCAGCGCCACGATCAATGCTGTGGCAATCTCGCTAAAATGTCGGGTGGCGTCGGCGTCGAAATGGCTGGCCGCGCAAGCAGGGCACACATGATGAACATGCTTGCTGATAAAAAGAAAAAGCGCGTATCCGAAAAGCAGCGCCAGTAGCACGCTCCACCACGAACAGGCAGCCAGGCCCTCCGGCAAAATGGCAAAAAGCGTTACGCCCAGCAGGGTTCCCGCAGCAAAACTAATTAACCCGCAGAGCTGCTTGTGTTCCAGGTGAAGCGACGTGCTGATCCATCCGCCGGCAAGGGCGAAAGCATAAGCCGCAATGACCTGCCAGAGCGTGTTCGCCATTCAGGGGTTTGCGACCGATGCGTGGTCTTCGCGGCAGTGGTGCGTCTCGATCGTAACGTGGACCAACTCGTGATGCCCGCGCAGCAACGCACGATAAGAATCGCAGCTCTTTGGCTCATGCGCGACGATCGAAATCATCGCCGCATATTTTCCGATGCCGACCTGCCAGACATGCAGATCGGTGACCAGCGAATCGCCGTCGTCCTCTACCGCGCGTCGAATTTCATCAGGCAAATCCGATGAGGCCGGCGTGCGATCCAGCAGGATGCCGCTCGTATCGCGCAACAGCGTGTAAGCCCATGAGAAAACAACACCGCTTCCGACAATTCCCACCGCTGGATCGAGCCATGCCCAGCCGAAAAATTTACCCCCGGTTAATGCCGTAATCGCTAGCACGGAAGTAAACGCATCGGCAAGCACGTGCAGATACGCTGCGCGCAGATTTAAATCATGGTGATGTGCGCTGCCGCCATCATGTTCGTGGTGGCGATCGGCCAACAGGAGCGCGCAGCCCAAGTTCACAAGCAAACCAAGGCAGGCGATGCCAATGGCTTCATTGAAGTGAATTTCCAGCGGTACAAAAAGACGATGGACCGATTCTCCCGCCATCAGGAATGCCACTATCGCGAGCACGACCGCGCTGGTGAACCCACCCAGTACACCGATTTTTCCCGTGCCGAAACTGAAGCGCGCATTGCCGGCTTGCGTTCGGGCGAGATAATACGCCGCGGCCGTGATGAGAAATGCCACCACATGAGTGCTCATGTGCCAGCCGTCGGCCAGCAACGCCATCGAATGCGACATTACTCCGACGACAATCTCGACAACCATCATCGCGGCTGTGATCGCGATCACAATCCGCGTGCGGCGTTCTGCATGCGAAAAATCCGGCACGAAATCGTGCCTTTTGCGAAAACGCGAATGATCAGTTCGATGCATCTTGATTCAAATTAGCGCGATTATCGCGAAATCAGACGAAAAATCACAAGGCGTACTACGTACCAAAGGTCTGTCGTTGGCTCGGGCCATTTAGTAGATGAACAGTCACATTCGGTAAAATGAGATGATTCAGCATCGGCGAGACGTGAAACCAACAAACAGGCTTCGACCGTCAGATGCTCAAAAATCGTAAGCGACGGTGTAGTAAGATGCGTGTCGCCGACATCGCGTAAATCGTAAGATCTATCAATCTTGCTCATCGGGCGAAATGGCGGAAGCCGGCGATCTCGAGGGCAAAGTTGCCGGGAGAGTCTGAGTGGGCGTCGGTGTGAGGGGATGTTGCGGGCTCGGCCGAACCTTGGGATGATTCACCACTTCCGGTCGCTCGCCGCCTTTATTCATGGCGAGCAACTCGGAGACGGTTACGAATTTGAATCCTTTCGCGAGCAGTGCGTCAAAAACTTGTGGCATCGCCGCAATCGTTGGCGGGTGGATGTCATGTGACAAAATGATCGACCCCGGCCGCGCTCCCGCGATGATGCGTTGCGCGACGATGTTAGAGCCCGGTCGCTTCCAATCGAGTGGATCAACGTCCCACAAGATGACTTTGTAGTTGAATTCGTGATTTACCCATATGCGCTGCCGTTTCGTCAATTCGCCATAAGGAGGGCGCATCAGCGTCGGTTTTACGCCGGCCGTCTTGACGATCAGGTCCTCTGTTCTTCGTAGCTGACTGCGGACGGCCTCGTCCGAAAGCTTCGCGAGATCAGGATGTGACCAGGAGTGATTGCCGATTTCGTGTCCTTCTGCGACCTCGCGTTGAAGAACTGACGGGTTCTGTTCAACGCATTGCCCGAGGACAAAAAAGGTGAGCTTGATGTGCCTCTTCGCTGCCATCTCCAGCAGCTTGGGTGTATTCGTCGCGTGCGGGCCGTCATCGAACGTCATCGCGATGTATGGCCCATCGACGTTAACTTCCGAAAATGTAATTTTCTCAGTGCTCGGAGGATTCGGCGCAGGCGAAGCGGTTGCTCTTGCCGAATGTGGCGCAGCCGCGGCGGCGTAGGCCGACCCGATGAGGATCAGAGCATATACAAAAGGTCGGATCATAAGCGTGCCAATGAGCGAGCAACTTCAAAACTCGTAGGCCACCGTTCCATAAAAGCCTCGGCGTTGACCATATTGCGGCGCGCCAACTCCAATGCCACTGCCGCTGCGCAGCTGGTAGATTTTGTCGAAGAGGTTGATGACATCGAAACGGATTTTGACGGCTGTTTTTGCTGTAATCTGGATCCGGCGCGACAGGTTGAGGTTGAATGTCTCGTATGGACTGAGCTTTTGGGTATTGGCAAAACCCTGGCGCAGGCCGTTTCCATAAAGTCCGTCAATCCCGGCCCTCCAATCATTCCACGTGTAGGAAATACCGGCGGAACCGGTGAAGCGCTGGTCGTGATCGAGGAACACCCAGTTCTTTTTGATGTAGGCGAACTCATCCGGATCGAAAAGAAATTGTGCAGAGCTGACGTTCGTGCCGCGACCCCATTCATAGGCCGCATTCAGATACGCGGTGAAGCCACCCTTGTCATAGTTTGCCGTGAATTCGCCTCCGTAAATTTCACCCCGCTTGTAGTTGAACGACGAAAGAATAAGCGCCTCACCGAACTGACCCTCGTCCAGGACCGAGTGCGAGCTCTTATAGAAACCATCGATGCCCACATTGAGACCGTCGGTAATTTTTTGCGTCGCACCTGCATCGAAATAATAAGCGCGCTCCGACTTCGTGACGGAATCCTTTTGAATGGCGGCTTCGTTGGTTGTGCCGTCGAACTTTGAGATCGTGCCTTGTTCGACATTTTCCAGTGGCGGTGGTGTGAAATACCGCGCATAACCGGCGTGTAACGTCGTGCCTTTCAGCGGCTCCCAAACGATGTTGATTCGCGGACTGAGCTGGTTCTCGTACGCGAAGGCATCCACGATGTCGAATCGGCCGCCGAAATTGATGGTGAGTTGTTCGAATGGCTTCCATTCGTCCTGCAAATAGAATCCGTAGAAATAGCCGTACTTACCCGAGTTATCGACGATGCGCAGTGGAATGTCGCTGGTCTGGTTGCCGTTGGCATCGACCGGGAAAACCAGCGTGGACGTTCCCACGGTGGCATGCTGCTCGCTAAAAAAGAATCCGCCGCGGAGCGTGTGCTGATCGTTGATTTTGTAGCTGGCATCCAACGCGATGCCATTCGAGAAAATGTCGCGGTCAACACGTGAAGCGACGCCGTTGAAAATCAGGTCGCCGGTATTATCGGGCCGAAACAGAACCGAACTATAAAGGGTGAAAACTGACGCCTGCATATTGAAATCGTCGATTTTCTTTTGATAGGCGAGGATGGCATATGCATCCTGCTCGACCTGGGTCTCATCGAGCGCAGCGGAATTGAATTTCGATCTTCCCATGTCGGTAAACTCTGGCGTTTGCCCGGGACTATTGGGAATCTCGAAATCACCGTGGTAACCGCTGGTCAGCAACACGAATCGGCTGGTGTCGTCGAGGATGTACGAAGAATACCCAAACATTCTGTATTGATCGGTGTCGTCGTGGATCGGGTTGGCAGTGCGCGTCGGATTCTCGATCCCGATACCGTTGTGCAGATAACTCCCGGTGCCGTAATAATTCAGCTTCCCCGCCACACCCCCGTATTCAAGACTCGGCATGATCGTGTCGAAGCTTCCGCCGTACACCGTCGCGTCGCCTTGTTGGAAAACGGCGCCGCTCTTCGTATGAATGTCGATTATGCCGGTATTGCGAAAGCCAAATTGTGCCGGCAGCGCGCCAGTAATGAGCGAAATGTTGTCCGCGAAGCGGGTCTCCAGTACCTGGCCAAAACCCGGAATACTTTCCGGGATAAGCACGTCGTCGATGCGGTATTGCAAATTTGCGTGTTCGCCGCGGACGTGAAGCTGCCCGAACGAGTCCTGCGCGACACCCGGGAAACGCAACATCGTTTGGTTAAACGGCGCGTTTTCACCTTCCGCTTGGGAATTGAGGCGGTCCGGTCCAACCGTGTAGCGCGTTGCGCCGAGACTCGGGACAATCTGTTCCCGCGTGATGTCCATCTCCTGACTCTGGACGACCACGCGCTCTGCTTCTTCCGTGCCTGGTGGCGAAGGGTTGGGACTGGCGGATGTCGGAGGCGCATCTTGGCCCAAGGCAATGTAGCGGATAAGCGACAAGCCGACTGATACGATTAGAAATTTTTTCATTGAGATGTTCTTCAAATAGATTTTTGGAAAATTGTGATTGGTTCCGGCGCTCACGATTCACGTGAAGCCAGTTGAAAAGCAGCGGTTGTAGGGCGTTTCTGTGAAACGCCAATTCGTTAGGTGGCGTCTGGCACAGACGCCCTACAATTTTAACTGCGCGCAGGCGGCGCGTGCTCGAAAATGCATGCGCCAAGAAACGGCGACTGAACCCAGCACGGGGTCAACGCCGGAATTTTTGAAAATTGACGCCCGGGGACCGGTGCGTTGACCAACGGCATATGAACAGCGTGATCGTAGCTGCCCGATGCGATCATCGTGACCGCGCAATTGTGGCCGGCACGATTGGCGTCAGGGTGAACGCGCTGGTGCAATTGCGGGGAAGCACCCAGCGTGAGCGCACAGAGAAATGCCGCGAAAACAAAAACTGCGACAAATGCGCGTCCATGGTTCCTTGAACGCGCGAACGTCCTCATTGCGCTGCGAGCTTGTTACGGGCGCGCGTCTTGCGCAAGCGATTTCTGCAAGTCGATTCGGTGGACCGCACTGCCTGCCCGCGAAAAAGTTACGCCTGGCCTTCATCTCCAAGGGCGACATCCCGCCCGATGGGCTTCAGCCGCATACCGACACGCTGCGGGAATTTCCGTACCTGGGAACCCCGCACGCAGCATCGGCGGAACAGGCGTAGGCACGGCTGAGCTGCTGCGCTGAATGCCGCGTCGTGCAGGGAAAGTCCGCGGCGAGGCGCCGCAAACAGCCCGCGAGACGCGTGCGCTCCCCGGAGATTATGCTTCGCTCTGTTTATTTCTGAACAGAGTTGTTTAGTCGCCCTTTTTACCGGCTCCTATAACTCGCCTCTGAAAAGCAATACCATGACTGGTCGTCGATGCTTTCGATGCGGCCGCGCGCTTGCGTACGAACTGCGCATACTTCGTGTTCTCGTAGTATCGGTCCTGATCGGAGAGGACCAGGTTCCAACGCAGATGTCCAAAATGGCGCCAGCACTCGAGAATCATCCCGCCATCAAACGGCTGTCCTTTCGCCGTAACAACGAGGCAGTTGTTCTCTCGGTATGTGCCTGCATACGATTCGCCCCAGTGAAGCTCGAGCGTCTTTAGTTTTAGCGCATCCAGCGCGACCAGAAGGTCCGCCGACCAGTGATAACAATATCCGCGCTTTTTGATGCCATGATAAACCAGGAAATTGTTGAAAATTGGCGTCCCAAACATTCGATACTCCCCACGTAGTCGCGCAACCGTGGCGTACGCGCAGTCCGCCAAAAGTTTCGCTTCATTCCGATCGACTCTCTGCGAAAGCGCCGCAAGGTGGTTCGCCAAGACTTCAGCTTTGGCTGAATCCTTCGTTGGTAATTCGAAACGCTGCCGTTGCTGTTGGGCGGCAACAGTCTTGGCCGAAACTGCAATAACTAGAATGGCGAGACAATTGATCGGCCGGTGTTGTAGCCATCGCCTACAGCTCCGCAACCCTCTCGCGCGCTCGGGGTCCCCATCGGTTTCAACTCTCGCCGGCATTTACAAAACTGTTCGATAAAACATCGCCCGTTGTGGGTATGGGTCCGCAAAACTGCCACGCAATTTTTGCAAAGCAAAAACCAATAGACGCCCAGCTCTGCAACAGCGGCCGCCTTACCCTTGCGACACACGAGGAGCGATCCAATGAGACCGACTTTGTTGCTAAATGACGAGCCTCAAACGGCGAGACTGATGTTGAACAACGCTACATCTCTTAACTCAGCAGTCCGCGAGAACAAGGCGCGTACCGGCTGCACTTGCGACCGATGGGGTCATCCATGTCCGGGCTGCGTCGAGCCCAATCTTGGACAGGAAGCGGGGCCTTCATTTCATCAATGGACCAAACAATGAGGAGTAAATAAATGGAATATCTGATCGTATTCATCGTTGGGGCGATGATGATTGTGTACGTCTGATCATCGCTCTCTCCCTGCGAAACGCGTAACCCGTCATAAGACGCGCACACTAAATTTCTTTGCAGGCTCGGAGCGGTGCCGCAGCCACCATGAGTCATACGCCGATCACGGCGATGCGAGCGATCCCCGGCTTGCGATGACGCACGGCGGTTTCGGGACCGGATCGCAGTCGACGCGCGTGCGATTTTTATCAATTCACAGTTGCCCTGCAAAGCGACTATCCTCTGTCGCAAAGCCGGAGTGATCCAGTCAAACCCAACAATCAATGGAATTTCTAGGTTTTCTTATAATCGCTTTAGTTATCGCGTTTCTCGTTCTGCTTTTTATCGCGCTAGCGAAGGCAAGCCGCGCAAAACGTCGAGTTGACGATCTCGCCAGGCGATTGTCATCACTTGAAAACGAATTGCGTAATTTGCGACCGCAAACGGTTTCAGCTGTCCAGTTCGAAGCGTCTGTGGCTGCGCCTGAGCCAAGAGTGGAAGCCGTTCCACCATCAATCCCGCCGATAACCCCTGTTCCGGTCGCACCGCAGCCAGCAGCAAAGCCGCCACCAATCCCGCGAGAACTCCTCGAACCGACCGCTCCTCAAATCGCGAGACCAGCCAAACCGCCGATTAACTGGGAGCAATTCATGGGCGCAAAACTTTTCGCGTGGATCGGCGGCCTGGCGCTTTTCCTTGGCGTGGCGTTTTTCGTGAAATATTCATTCGAGCACAACCTAATCCCGCCGGTGTTGCGGGTAGCGATCGGGTTCATTGTCGGGACCGGTCTCGTCGTTGGCGGTGTGCTCCTGAAACGGAAAGAAACTGCGGTCACAGCGCAGACGCTATGCGCGACAGGCATCCTGGTGCTCTACGCAGTGACATTCGCGTGCCGGTCGTACTATCACTTCGCCTTCTTCGGTCTCATTCCGACCTTTTTCTTGATGACGTTGATCACCGCGGTCGCGTTTCTGCTGGCGGTTCGCTTGAATGCAATCGTCGTCGCGGTGCTCGGAATTGCGGGTGGTTTTCTCACGCCGATATTGCTTTCAACGGGCCAGGACAATCCGCTGGGACTTTTCGGTTACATCGCGCTGCTGGATATCGGGTTGCTCGCCATCGCGCAGCGACAGCGCTGGAACGTGCTTCCCATTTTGGGCGCTATTGGAACTGCGCTAATGGAATTCGCCTGGTCCGCAGCGGTCTTTGTTCCCGAAAAATATTTTGCTGGCAATAAAGTTCTCATTTTCATGGCGGTGTTCGCCGGATTTCAGGCGCTGTTTGTCGCGGCGAGCGCATGGGCAAGGCGCACCGGAAAAACGAACCGCGAACTTTTCGGCTGTGCAATCGCCCTTGGTTTCGTTGCGATGTTCTCCGCGTTTTACCTGCTCTCCTTCCCAACGCTCGCGCATCGGGCCGCGTTGCTGTTCAGCTATCTGTTTATTGTCGATCTCGGGTTGCTCGTCCTGACGCTACTCGAAAGCAAGCTCGTGGCAGTTCAGGCTTTGGCCGGAGTCGCAGCGTTCATTTTTCTCGGCACGTGGACCAGCAATTACCTAACGAACAGCCGCCTTTATACCGCGCTGGTCTTCTATTTTGTCTTCACCCTGTTTCATACGGCCATTCCGCTGGCGCTCCAGCGCCTGCGCAAAATCAAGATCCCATGGTGGAGCAATGTTTTCCCCGCTCTCGCACTGCTTCTGGTGTTGATGCCGATTTTCCAGCTCAGCCAGCCTTCGATACTGGTCTGGCCTTTTGTATTAATTGTTGATCTGCTCGCGATCGTTCTCGCTTTGGCAACCGCGTCGCTGCTTCCCATTCTCGCAGTGCTCCTGCTAACGGTTGTGGCCCTGGGCGTGTCGCTCCTTCGGATTCCGGAGGAACTCACCGGATTGCCGACAGGACTGTGGCTCCTTGGCGCCTTCGCAATTTTCTTTCAGGTCACTGCGAGTTGGGCCAGTCGCCGTCTGACCACCGCGGGAACTCGCGCGCCAAGGCTTTTCGGCAGCATTGACGATCCAGCAAATCTTTCCGTTCAACTCCCTGCGCTCTCGGCGACGCTGCCGTTTCTGCTGCTCATCATGGTGACGCTGCGGCTACCGCTGGCGAATCCATCTCCCGTATTCGGTCTGGCGTTGTTGCTGGTCGTTTTGCTCCTAGGAATGAGCGTAATCTTTTCTCTCGATCTGCTCCCCGCAGTCGCGCTCATCTCCGTGCTTGCGCTTGAGCATGCATGGCATTTTGAACATTTCGATCCCGCCCGTGCCGCGCTGCCACTGACTTGGTATTTAGGGTTCTACGCATTGTTCACGATTTTTCCGTTCCTATTCCAAAGCAAGTTTGCCGGTAAAACGGCGCCGTGGGCGGCGGCAGCCCTCGCTGGTCCGTTGTATTTCTACCTGGTATTCGACCTGATTCGGTCCGCGTACCCTAACGTAGTTCCCGGTCTGGTCCCGGCGGCATTTGGTTTGCCATCGTTGCTGGGTTTGTGGGTGCTTCTCAAACGGGCTCCAGTCATAACCTCTCCACGCGACGCGCGTCTTGCGTTGTTCGGTGGCGCAACGCTGTTTTTCATCACGCTGATTTTCCCCATCGAGTTTGAGCGACAATGGATCACAGTGGGTTGGGCCTTGGAAGGCGCAGCGCTTTGCTGGCTCTTTCGCCGTATACCGCATCCGGGTTTGCGGCTCACCGGGGTCGCATTGCTGGTGATCGTGTTCGTGCGGCTCGCACTCAATCCGGCCGTGCTCAGCTATCATTCGCGCGCCGCGTTTCCAATTCTTAACTGGTACCTTTACACCTATGGAATCGCGACGGCATGCCTGTTCGCTGCCGGACGATTGCTCGCACCACCACGCAATCTGGTGCTCGGTCGAAATGTGCGACCGTTGCTGTACACACTGGCCACCGTGCTGGCTTTTCTTATCGTCAATATAGAGATCGCTGATTACTTCAGCACCCCGGGCGCGGCTGCGTTGACATTTCAATTCTCGGGAAATTTTGCCCGCGACATGAGCTATAGCATCGCCTGGGCGTTGTTCGCGCTATTGCTGCTTATTGTTGGCATGCAAAAACAAACCGCGCCCGCGCGCTACGCGGGTCTTGCCTTGCTCGGCGTGACTGTCGTGAAGCTCTTCTTTCACGATCTCTCTCAGCTTGATCAACTCTATCGCATCGGCGCGTTCCTTGCGGTCGCTGTGATCGCGATCGTCGCATCGTTTCTGTATCAACGGTTCCTCGCGGCGACCAATAAGAACGATGAACCCAAACCGAACATTTCACCGGCTACCTAGGCGCTGCGCGTTTACCTCAGTGATACTTGGTTTACTCGAACCACTTTGTCCGAACGCCAAGACGGTTGCCTGTCTTCCCATTTGGACAGGCGGCCAGTCTCGACCATTACGTGATTTCGAATATCTCGAATTGGTTGGCAATACCACGGAGGGATCGCTGTTGCGCGGTTGGCTCGAGTCCGCTGGCGCGCAAGAGTTTCGATGCTTCGCTGTGCTCGACGACCTCGCGCGTGACAAGGATCGAACGCGTGTTCGCCAGGCCTTGAACGCGCGAAGCGATGTTCACGGTCTGTCCAAAATAATCCTGTCGATCGTTGAGCGAGACGGCGAGACATGGCCCCTGGTGAATCCCGATTTTCAAAACCAACTCTTCATTTAGCTCTTTCAACGCGTCCCGCATTCGAAGGGCCGCAGACATGGCGCGTTCCGGCGTCGGGAACGTCGCCATCACCGCATCGCCGATTGTTTTCACCACCGCGCCGCCTTCGGCTGCGATGATTTCGTTGAGCAACCGGAAGTGCGCGCGCACAATATCGTACGCGACGAGATCGCCTACACGCTCGTAAAGTTCGGTCGAACCTTTGAGATCAGTGAAGAGAAACGTCAAACTGGTGATCTTGAGTCGCTGATCTATCGCGACGGTGTCAGTGCGATAGATATCGCGGAATGTTTGATTGCTCAGCAGACGTTTCGCCGTGAGAAACGGTCGCCGTCTTCCCAACAGGTGATGCAGCTTGTCACCCGCGATCCAGAGAGCGGGCAACGTCCGCCGCGTAGACCGATTCTCGAGGAAAATGCGCACCGGTCCGGGCCGCATCTGTGTCGTTGCGGTCGGCGCCTGATCGTTGGTCATAATGAACGAAAATGATTGTTGTTCACTGGTGGGCTCACCTTTTACGTCGATGAAGTGCGCCAGATGGACGACCGGGTCGAAAATGATCAGGAACTCTTTTGGTAATTGCAGCGACAGCACGACTTTTTCGCCAGGCGGCAGTTCGACCCTGTCGAGCGTGATTTCGTCTACGAGTTTTGCCAGCTCTTCGTCGTCCGGCAGGTCGACGCCCGAACTCCAAAATACCTGTCTGAAATACTGGATCCAAGGCAACGTGTCGGGGGCGTGCGCCGCGATCTTACGCACGCGCGGGCTGACGGTGAACGTCACTTCGACCATCTCATCCAGGGTTGGCTCGTATCCACAGGCGCAAAGCGCACAGCTATATTCGGCCTGGTTCACTGTTTTCAGCGTTTCGCCAGTCTCGAGAACGCCGCCGCATCCGGGACAAAGGATGTTCCAGGCGAGATCGAATAATCCGAGCTGCGAAGCGTACAGAAAACCAGCGATCACATCTTCTTCATTCAGACCGTGACGGGCCGCAAAGGCCAACGAGTTGATGCGGGAAAGGTCGGAATCCAACCCGCGATCGATGAGCTTCTCAATAGCGCTGGCTACTTCCGGCTTCGCCGATTCACCCAGAGCGCTGTAAACCGCTTTCTGTTCTGTGGAGGATTGCACAGCCTCACCATATCTGTGATCAATGACGATAAAAGTCGCACCGTGTTTCATGAATTCTAAAATTTTTGTATCATTTCCCTGTCTCGGAAAAATGTGCGGCTGAAAATTTTCCCTCCCCTCTGGCGCTTGCTGGCCATCGCCATCGTATATTTAGCCTTCATGTTTTTCGGTCATTTGGCGGACCATTTGATTCTTTTTCCTACAACGGCGCCCATCGACGCCCGTGGCGCTGTTCGAAAAACGATTGCGTTCGAGAGTGGCGATCTGGAAATCTGGACGGCACAATCGCAGCGAACGCGGCAACAGGGTTTCGCCGATCTTTTCATTTTGCGTTTCTACGGCAACGCGGACCGCGCCGATCGCTGGGTGGCCGCTGAGGCGGAAATGTGGAACGATCGCGCCGTTGAAATCTGGGGAATGAATTATCCTGGATTCGGCGGCAGCACGGGGCCAGCCCGCCTTTCAGAAATCGGCCCGGCGGCACTTGCGGCATTTGAAGAATTGCAACACCACGCTATCAGCAAGGATGTTGTAGAGTCCGCTGTCCTCAGCGGATCTTCGTTGAGTCCTGCCCTCGGGACAGCGCACGCTACTACCCGCCCGATCGTTGTCTTTGGAACAAGCATCGGCGCGACAGCCGCGCTTCACGTAGCGGCGTCCCGGCCTGGCGGGATTGCCGGATTAATTTTGCACAATCCGCCGCCGTTACGCGAAATGATTCTGCGCCATTTCGGCTGGTGGAACCTGTGGCTGTTGGCAGGTCCAGTTGCATTGCAGATCCCGCGAGATCTGGACAGTGTTGCAAACGCAAGGAAGAGTCGCGCACCAGTAATTTTCTTACTGGCAGAAAAAGATGAAATGGTCGCGCCTCGATTTCAGAGGCTGGTGGTCGATGCGTACGCAGGAGAAAAGCACACGATCGTGTTGCGCGGCGCCTATCATAACGATCCGATTGAAGGCGCGGTGCTAAAAGAATTGAATGAAGCTCTGGGTTGGATTTTAACACACCGGAGTTCTCTTTAAGGTGTCCCGCGAGGCGCGTGACACTGCGGGCGAGGCGCCCGCGCTCCCCGAAAACCCGAGGCGCGTGCTCCCGCGCTTGACGTCTACGACCGCACAGGCTGCCATTTGGCGCTCGATTTCAGCGCTTGGACCGCCTTAAGCTCGCCGCGCCATGCAGAACGCACAAAACCTGATGAGCAGCTTCGAGTTCATTGCGGCGCTCATGTCCATCATCATTGGTCTGGGTGTGACCAACCTGCTCGCAGGAGCGGGGCGCGCGTTCTACCGCCGCAGAGAGAACCCGCTGGATGAAGTTCATATTGTCCTGACGCTCGCGACACTGCTGCTACTGATCTTGCAGTGGTGGGTGACATTCAAGTGGAACACCGAAACCACATGGAGCTTCGATAGATTTCTCGTGCTGATCGTTTGGACGATCACGCTTTACATGCTCACCGTTTTCCTTTACCCGCCAGATTTATCCGAAGAGGAAGAACACCAGCGCCGCTTTCAACGTAACCGTACGGGTTATTACTCAGCGTTTATCGCAATGTGTTTTCTCGACATCGCGCAAACAGCAATCCATGGAGATCTGTTTCACCCCATTTGGTACATTCCCTTCATCGGCCAATACGCGGTGCTGGCTGCTGCTGGCCTCATCGTTCACCGGCGCGGCTACGATCGATTTTTCGCCTGGTACCAGCTGATCACATTGTTAATCTGGGCACTTCTGGTGCGAAGATATCTTGTGGGAACCGCGATGACACCCTAGGCGGGGGCCGCCTTTCACTGCTCGATGGGCACCCATTCGTTGCCCGCCCGCGAGTCGGCGACCGCTTGCACGACGCGCATGTAGCG
The DNA here is from genome assembly GCA_963753675.1 of uncultured Verrucomicrobiae bacterium. Lineage (GTDB taxonomy): Bacteria > Verrucomicrobiota > Verrucomicrobiia > Chthoniobacterales > UBA10450 > Udaeobacter. The sequence continues at coordinate 511,466 of CAVWCZ010000005.1, forward strand.
AAGGCCATCTTCGAAATTCGGATGAGGAAGCACGCGTCCCTTGGATTTCACAGCGGCAAGAAAATCTTCCTCCACGCGCCATTCGCCTTCCAGTTCCGGCGGAGGATCTACCACGTGCAATGCGCGATCGCCGATCCTGCCCGCACGCATGACATCGGAAGCGAAATCATACGTCAAGGTCCCGGCGTCACCGTAAATTTCCAACCGATCGCCTTGCGCCAGCGCATCAATGCCGCTGAATTCCAACACTCCTTCCGCCCCGTTTTCGAAGCTGCATAATACCGTCAGCAAATCGGGGATGACCACGTCGTACGCGTTGCGAAGGGGAAGAATGACTTTGCTACGTGCAAACACACCTGTGATATCACCAAGCCAGCGCTGCAAAACCTCGACGTAAATCCCCAGGGTCAGAGTGTTGAGGCCGCTGATCTCAACCTTTTGCCGCCAATGCGCCGGCGCGTCGGGGTCCAAATAATTGCCGTGGAAACTCTGCAGCCGGAGATGATGCGGCTGGCCGATATAATTCTCGGCCAAAATCTTTTTCACCATCAAATCGCCCTTCAACCCGAACGGCGGTGGACAAAGCATCGTCGCCAACTCGGGATACCGCTTCGACGCGGCGAGCATTTCCTCTGCTTCCGTCAGGTCCATCGACATGCGCGCCTGGCAAAACACGTGTTTTCCCGCCTCAAGCGCGGATATCGTCACGGCCGAATGCATGTAAGGCGTGGTGCCGATCCAGATGATGTCGATATTCGGTGAGGCAACCAGCTCCACCCAGTCCCGCATAGGCAGCGCCGATAGCGAATGCTGGCGGCAAAATTTTTCCGAGCTTTCGTATGTGGAATTCGAAACAGCGACGATCTCGACATCGGGATTTTTCTTTAAAGCTGGCAAGTGACGGGTGCTAACGATGTTGCCTGCTCCGACAATACCGATCCGCAGTTTATGGTTATTTTTGTGCATTAGGTTCGTCCGATGATCGGTCCTGCAAAGTCGAGTGGCTGTAGTGGGAGCTAGCTTTGACCGTTTGGAAGACTTTCGCGTTCAACTCGTTTTCTAAAGCTCAGCTGTTGGGACGGATGACCAAGCCAGCCCGCTCCGAGGGCTGGGGCGCGCCCGGCGGTCATGCGCTCCAAATCGCGGGTATTAGTTCGCCGCCGAATGATCCGCTTGACCCGTGCGTCGAGAGACGCCACCTTACGCGACTTTTTCGCAACATGAAAGTTTGTCACATTACAGGATCACGAGCAACGCGCGGCAGCGTCATTCATCGGCGCGGTTTGGCCAAGAAAAAAGGCGGCGTAGGCCGGCACATTACGAAAATGGTGCCGCGCATTTTCGCGCCCAACCTGCATCGTCAGCGCATTTGGGTGCCGGAGCTCAAAAAGTTTGTGCGTCTACGTGTCACGGCACGCGGTCTCAAGACGATCAATAAACAGGGCGCTTACAAAGCCCTTAAGAAGGCTGGGGCCATCTAGACTAGAATAGATCGCTGGCGTCTAAAGCAGACGCCACAACCTAAGATTCTGGCCAGGTGAGCTGCAGAGGCCAGAAAGTTGTAACAACGGTCGTGTCTAGGGCGTGGTTCGCCGGGCCAATGTTCACCGCGACGCGCGTCCCCGAACTCGCCTGCGACTTGGATTTCGTCCGTGGCAGATCAAGTGATCCGTCGTTAAATTCGATCACGTACCCCTCATTGATCAGCCAACGCAGGTCGGACGCCAGCGCCAGTCGTTTCGGCTCTGTTTCTTCGCTCGCGCCATCCCCGGTTAGTTTTTCGAAAAGCTGTTTCCGATTGATAGCGCCGGTAGCGGACACTGCTTCTAAAATTGCGTTCACCGACGACGACACTCCTGCCTGTTCGTGAACAAAAGCGCGACCACGAATCGGCGACACAAACAACATGCCACGCCGGTGACGAAAAACGTGCAGCGCATTTTGCCGAAATCGACCGGCCAATTCCTGCATCATATTTGAGGGCGAGCGGGTCTCACGAGCCCATGTCTGCTCGATTTCCCGATTCAGTATTCGGTCGGGCAAACCCCGGCTCGACGTGCCCCCGATTGTCGCATCCTTCACCGCGCGGATTAATCCCGGACAGTACTGCGAGCGAAAATGGCGCTCTGTTTCCACAGCGGACGAAAATGTCAGAGGATTTTCCTCCCGTAAGGTTGTGTAAGTTGTTACCTTCCTCGCTTCTTCTTTCCAACGCTCGACCAAGGCTGCGTCGCTTACGATTTCGATTTGCCGCTGATAATCGGCAAAACTCATGCGCCGGCTAAAACGTTGCTCGAACAAGCTGCGCAGCTGCGGCTGGTAGGTGTGGTAATTCGTAGGACCCAGAAGTGTTCCGCTCAACCGGCATCGCGCCACGTTCGAGAAATTTCCCTTAATCGGCTCATTCTCTATAACGTCGATCTGGTAATAGTCGTGGTGAGCCAATCGAAATGCATTTCGTTCGAGGAATTCCGGGTCTACAGATACAACGCCGCCCTCGCCAAGCTCGTAAAGGGGTGTTTCCGCCTTTGCCGTCAGACGAACTTCATAGCGCCCTGGTTTTTCCAAAAACAAACGGGCCAGGGCAAAGAGCGAATACGCGATGGATCCGGACTTGATCTGAGTAACGACATTTTCAAACACGCTCTGACGCGGCAGAAAACGGATAATGATCTCCAACGGTTTCGGGGGGGCGGCGTGCGCCGGCCCGTCCGGAAATCGGCGATTTTTCCCTTGATCAGGGCCATGTCGCGCATCGGTCCGACTTTTGGGCATTCGACCACCGTGACGCCTGTCAGGCCTGGATCTTGCACCTTGTTTGTCTCTTCGCGGTGGCCCGGGTCGAATTCTTCGATCTTTGTGTCGGCCATCGCGCTCGCGACTGCGCTGCTCCGTGTCCCTTTCCGGTGTGTACTGGTCATAATGATTCGGTTTGCCAGGTTCTTTCACCCATGCAGGCAGAAACTTTAGGTCAAGCAGATCGGAAGGCTCGACTGGCGGAGCGCTCATGAGTTTCATCTACTCGAACGGCTACCGGAAGCAAACGGGAAGGTGTGACGATTAATGCGTCCTCATCCTGCGGCATAACGGTTCCCGAAAATGATTGACATCCTGCTTAATTCATTTACTTGCGATGCTGTGCCCGGGCTGTCTCCCGCTTTGCGGGACGGGAATTAACCCCCGCGCCAGTAACACCAACCTAACAAATTTTATGGCGGAAAAATCGATCGAAGAGAAGGTTAAGGACATCATTGTCGAGCAACTCGGCGTGAACCCGGAACAGGTCACGCCGCAAGCGTCTTTCATCGAAGATCTAGGGGCGGACTCGCTGGACATCGTTGAGCTGGTGATGGCTTTCGAGGAAGAATTTGGGGTCGAAGTGCCGGACGAAGACGCCGAAAAACTCCAGACCGTAGGCGATGTAATCAAATACATCGACGAGAAGGCCTCCAAGCAGTAGCGGATCATAAGAAGCATCCGACGTTCGCGCCAGGAACGAAGGCGTTTGCTAACGCACACACCTTTAGAACACGTCGGTTGCGAACCCTCCTGACACGTTCACACTAATGGGCGTGGAGTTAACGATTCTGCACCGGCCTCTGTTCCACGTTGGCCAACATCATGTAACCCTGCTCGGGCTGATCGCCTTTGTCGGCTTTTTCGCCGCCGGGCTGATCATTGCGCGTTTTTTACAAAGTCAGATCGTTCGGCGCTTTTTCAGCCGTTTCAAGGTCGACACAAAGTTCATTGCGATCTTAGCGACCATCTTAAGTGTGGCGTCGATTGTGTTTTTCACGGTCACCGCTGTCAATGCCGCGGGAATTCCGCTGGCTTGGACTTCCCCTCTTCCGGCAATCAACTTAAGCCTGGTTCAAATTTTTCTGCTCGTAGGACTATTGATCGCGATTTTCTGGCTATCGTCGGGAACCAAACGTTTTCTTTTTAACCGGCTGCTTGCCCAAAGTGGGCTGGATCGTTCTTTGCAATACGCCATCGCTCAGGTGGTCAGCAACATCGTGCTGGTGGTCGGCATCTTCTTTGTTCTGGAGAACGCCGGTATTCATCTCGCCGCACTGGCGGTTTTTGCAGGCGCGGTTGGCGTCGGCCTTGGCTTCGGTCTGCAAAACATTGCCAGTAATTTTATCAGCGGCCTGGTTATTCTCGCCGAGAGACCAATCGCGATCGGTGACCGCGTGGAAGTAGCGGGAATCGCCGGTCAAGTGCAACACATCCACGCGCGCAGCACAGTCATTCGCACCAACGACAACATTATGATGATTGTGCCGAACTCGAAATTTATCGATTCACCGGTGACAAATTGGACCTACGGCGACCCGCGCGTGCGGTTTAGAATTCCGGTAGGGGTAGCCTACGGCAGCGATCTTAATAAAGTTCGCGATGCGCTGCTCGCAGTTGCGCACGAGAATCCTCGAACCTTAAAAGAACCGGAACCAACTGTCTTTCTCGACCAATTCGGCGACAGCTCGATCGATTTCAAGTTGATGGTCTGGTGCAGTGAAATGAGCGACCGTCCTAGCCGTTACCGCAGCGAGCTCAACTTTGCCATCGCCGAGAAGTTTCACGACGTCGGGATCGAATTTCCGTTTCCCCAGCGTGACGTGCATATTCGCGACGGCGTGGTGAAGGTGGAAACCGTTACAAAGAGCGAAAATACGAACGGTCCAGAGACAAAATCGTAGGGCGTCTATGTCAGACGCCATCAGGCAAACTGGCTGATTTCGATGCGGCACGGCGATACAATCCGGTTTGCTGACGGAGTTGCGAAGGTCTTGCAGCTGCCTGAGTTGCAAAATTGTGCCGCGTGGTCACTCGCGCTTGAGAATAAGTCTAAAGATTATCGGTACTACGAGATCGTGGAGAAAACGCTGCAGTGCGGATTCGAACATTACTACCTGTTGATCGAAGATAGTTCCGGCAACGTCCGCGCTATTCAGCCAGTTTTCTTTGTGCGGCAAAATCTTGTCGAAGGCGTGCCGGGCAAGCTTCGCACCATCGTCGATGGGATTCGGAAGATTTTTCCCCGTTTTCTCACCATGCGGGTTCTGATGATTGGTTGCGGAGCCGGCACCGGAGACCTGGGTGCATGCGACGAACAAGACCAGCCATGGCTGACTCGTGCGCTGCAGGCGACTCTGCGAACGTACGCAAGGCGGAACAAAGCTTCCCTGATTGTGTTTAAGGACTTTCCTGAGAAGTATCGATCAGCCCTTTGCTGGCTTCGCTCGAATTACTACGCCCGGGTTCCCAGTATGCCGATGACGCGGCTGTCGCTCCGCTATGATAACTGGGACGAATATTTCAGTACGCTCAGTAGGGCCACCCGAAAGGATTTGCGCCGAAAATTTCGTAAGGCCGAGCGCATGCCGAAAATCGAGATGGAGGTGGTAAACGACATCACGCCCTTCATCGATGAAATCCTTCCTCTGTATCTGGCGGTTCACGAGCGATCGCCACTGAAATTTGAGACACTGAGCAAGGATTATTTCCGCGAAATTTCGCAGCGCATGCCAGAGCGCGCCCAATTCTTTATCTGGCGACAAGACAATAGAATTATCGCGTTCAGTTTCTGTCTCATCTTTGGGGACGCGATTTATGATGAATGCATCGGTCTTGATTACCGGGTCGCGCTCGATCTGCACCTCTATTTCTATACGCTGCGCGACATTATTTCGTGGGCGTTGGAGCGAGGATTGAAATTCTATTATAGCAACCCGCTCAATTACGAGCCAAAGCTTCATCTGGATTGCGAATTGGTGCCGCTCGATCTTTACGTCATGCACACGAATCCGCTCTTGAATCCGATCTTTCGCCGCGTGATCAGATATCTGGGGCCAACGCGGCACGATCCAGTCTTGCAGCGATTCTCAAACGCAAACGAATTGTGAATTCGCCCGCTACCGTCGTTCGCCGTCCTATTGTCATTCCGACTGAAGTGGAGGAATCTCAGTTCCCTTTTCCTATCCCCGATTAGCGTGCCAACAGCCATAGATCTCTCGACTTCGCCTCGACATGACAACCAATGTCACAGAAAGACCAACACAGAAGCGTCCTACCGGCTTTGGCAATCCGTGGCTGCAACTTGGCGTGAGCGTTGGCTGTGTGTTCGTTTCCGAGCTCCTTTTGAAACGCGGTGCAAGTGAGGTCGCGGAGCCGAACAGCGCTTTCTCATGGACGGGTATCAACGGCTTGGCATCGCCGCTGGTCTGGTGGGCGATTGTTCTTATTATCGCCAGCTTTATCAGCTGGCTTTACGTGCTTCGGTGCATTCCCCTTAGCATCGCCTACCCACTTTCGCGCGTGGTCGATATTCTTGTTCCGCTCGGCTGCTGGGTTTTTCTGGACGAACGGATCACCGCGTTGCGCTGGTGCGGCATTGCGTTGGTGGTAATCGGATTGTCGTTGGTGGCCAAACCGGTCGCAAAGATGGAGGAGCGTCTATGAGTTTCCTTGCGTTCTTCTTTATCGTTGTTTCTCTGGTCACGTTTGTGGCAGCGCAACTCATTCTCAAGAGAGCGATGGAATTCTCAGCAACAACCGGTATGCGCAACTCTTACTTCGTCTCACGCGTCGCCATAGGCGTGGCACTGATGACCGTTTCCTTTTTCCTGACTCTCGGTCTGCTCCAGCGTTTTGACCTTAGTTATCTTTATCCGTTTCAAGGCTTGAGCGTCATCTTCATCACGATTCTCGCCGCAGTCGTGTTAAAGGAAAAACTTGGCGTACGCCTTGCCATCGGCGCGATTCTGATCACCGCGGGAATTGTTCTCGTCTCAATGAGCTAGCATTTCCTATCGGGATCGCGCCAAAGCTGACCAGAGTTTCTCCAAACTCGCCAAATTGATCGCGGCCGCTTTTTCAAGATTTGGAAGCGCACACTTCGGGCGGTCGAACTCGGCGGCGAAACGTTGCTTCCAACGCGCATAATGCGGAGGTGAGTACGCACCGCAAATGTCTCCACCGATAATGCGGGAACATTCGCGTAATTTTCCGAGCGCCCACTCAAGGTCAGCGACTGTAAATTGGCCGCTCTCCCAGTTCGTCACCGCATCTTCGATACACAAGGAATCAAGATCGATCGTGACGTAAACGTTTTCACTGGCGAGATTCCTTGAGAACTCCCTGAAACGTTCCCGCCAATTATCATGCAGGATCGCACCTCTGCGCTGTCGATCCTTCACCCGCCGATCGTCTGCCCAGGGATGCACTTCAAGAACGCCGGCGCGTTCGGCCCGGCGATTGCCAAAAATCTGATGAGGCCACCAGCACTCAAAATTTCCGCAGCCCCAGACACTTACCTGACGCACGTGTGCAACTTCCAGTGCGCGATTAACCCATGCGCCGCAGGCCCACTTCGGCGGACGTACATCCCAGTCCGGATGATTGTCGAAGGAGATAAGAACGCAAGATTCCGCGATGGAGCGCAAGCGGAGCGCCGTCAGATGGTGAAAGTCCCCCGATCCGTAGAGCAGGAAGGCTGATGCGAGATACCTCTCGTGGTCCTGATAGAACTGTTCGATAAGGCGTGGCGGCGCTGAGAAGCGCAACTGCCGTCCCCAGCTCCGCGCGTCAATTACTGGAAGGCCCAGTGCCTCGTTAGGCCATGCGTCGTCGAGATTGAGATGATGAGCGAGACTAGTCAAGAGTTGCCGGCGGATTGGGAAGATCTGCTCATCGGTAGCCCCGGGGATTCCCCAGCTTCGGTGCGCTGGCAGGAGCCAGCGCAACCGGAACAATTTGGAGACATGAAAACGAGGGTCCCTGCTGCATAAATTCGGGGCCAACCCTTCCGTAAATCCCGGCGGAAATCAATCTGGCTTGTACGCTCACGGATAAATGACCGGTGCGCGCAGTTTCCCAGTCACGCACGATAAGCTAAGTGACATGGCACGCAAAACCGCGGCAAAAGGAGCTAAGGAAGCGTCGGAAGAACGTGATTTCATTTGCCTTGTCACTGACGCGTTCCGCTGTTTCGCGCAGCGTACATCGGTCTTGCTGGGCAGCGCATGGGCTTTTTGCGCCGCCGTTCTTGTAATTGTTGTCTGGCTCGTCACTGGACCGACGTTTCATTACTCCGACACCTGGCAACTGATCATCAACACAGCCACGACTATCATCACTTTCCTCATGGTGTTTTTGATCCAGAACACACAGAATCGTGACGCTAAAGCAATGCATCTTAAGTTGGACGAGCTAATCCGTTCGGCAAAAGGCGCACGCAACCATCTTCTTGATTTGGAGGACCTCTCCGATGAAGCCCTTGGAAAATTGGAAGAACAGTTTCGGCGGTTGGGAAAAAAAACTGACCATAACGGGAGAGGGTCTAAAAACGCTCAACCGGGCAAATCACGCTGAGATCAAGTCGACACCCATGGTCCCCGCGCGTTCTACTTGGTTTGCGCTTTACCCGTCCGCAGGAAAACTTGGCCTGAGGGGCAGAGGCGGAACACTTCGCAGCGGCCGCAGTCCGGTTTGCGCGCGTAACAACGGCGTCGCCCATGCCAGATGAGCCAGTGACTCCAGTCTGTCCAATGCGCGCGCGGGACGAGCTTCATCAAATCCAGTTCGATCTTCACCGGATCTTTGTGCTTCGTCAGGCCAAGCCGCTGCGACAGACGGATCACATGTGTGTCCACAACGATGCCTTCGTTTTTATGGAACGCATTGCCCAGAACGACGTTCGCCGTTTTGCGGCCAACACCCGGCAGCGCGCATAACTCCTCCATCGTGTCAGGCACTTTGCCGCCGTGTTTCTCGACGATTTCACGCATCGCGCCGCGAATGCTTTTCGCTTTGTTGCGATAAAAGCCTGTGGATTTGATGATATTCTCTAATTCGGCATCCGGCGCATCCGCATAATCTGCGGCGGTGCGATAGTTTCTGAACAACCCAGGGGTGACCATATTGACGCGTTTGTCCGTCGATTGGGCGGAGAGAATCGTAGCTATCAAGAGCTGCAATGGGTTGCGAAAATCCAGCTCGCAGTGGGCCGTCGGGTAAATTTTCGGCCAGACCTTCAGAAGCTGCGCAACGCGCTCGCGAGTGGTCATTTCACTAGTATTCGCCAAAGCAGGGATGCATTTCAATTCGCTTCAGTCCAAGGCGACCACGCGACGCGCAAAATCATCGCGCAATTATTGCCCGCGGCGCCATTGGCGAACGAGCCTATTCCGGGGTGGGCGACGGTGATGGAGAAGAGCCGTCCGCCTGTAAAACCTCTTCTGTTCTCGGGTTTGTTCTGGCCCTTGCAGCGTTCAGCCGGGAGCGATCTGGAATCAGAGCCCGAAGTTCCGGTGGAAGCTGCTGGATTCTTTTCTGTCTTTCAGCTTCGACTTGCGCGGCGTCAGGCCCTTGGCGCTGCGGCTGAATAATGCGGTTGCCTGCCAGGACTTTTTCCCTTTCGGCTACTGCTTTTTCTTTGGCTTCCACTGCTTTCTCTCTTTGAATTAATGCCTCCTCGCGTGAATCCAGCTCTGTTTTGCGTTGCGCAAGTTGCGCTTCGAGGGTCGAATCCTGTTTCTGGCAGGAACAAAGCAGCGCCAAAGAAGTGCACACCGAAAGGATAAACATTTTTTTCATTTCAGGAATAGCTTGGTAGTGATCTTGCGTAATTCAAACGAAGTTTCCACCGCCATCAACGTTGTCCCGAAGCGCAAAGCCGCCGACGGCCGTGTTGAAATTGGCGGTTTTGTTTCCGGTTGCGTCATTATTCTGGGCCGCAGAAGCTCCCAGGGCGGCATTCGTGACAGATCCAATGTTGAACTCCAGCGCAAAAGCGCCCACCGCGGTGTTGTCGGCGCCGTTATCATTAAAGACCATCGCGTCGGTCCCAACTGCTGTGTTCAGACTGCCGGTGGTATTGAGTAACCCCGCTGCGGCGCCCACCGCGGTATTGGAATCCGGATCGTTGAGGATCAAGGCTCCAGCACCGACGGCGGTGCTGAAGCTGCCATTCACGTTGCTGAAAAGTGCATACCAACCAAGGCCTGAATTTCCAGCGCCACCCACCAGGTTCTGAAGAGCACTGCACCCTTCCGCTGTTGTGTAATTGGGATAGCACCCCTCGGGTACTGGACTCACCGCTTGCGCTCCTGGTAAAAGCGCAAAACAGGCCAAGGCTGACAGCAGGTCTCTCAACATGATACTTCGACTTTTCATAATTTTGTTTTCCTTTTCATTCTTTTGTCTGCTTTAGATGGCAGTTTTACAGTTTGTCCGCGACTACTTTCGCCGCAGGCTTATTAACTTCGAGTTGCTGCGCTCACCTTTTGGATTTGAGCGGCCTGCTCCTTCAGCGCCATGCCATGAGATACTCCACTGTGCTCTTCCAATTGGCTGCGCTGCCTCCTGTTCTTGATTGCTGGGATTCTTGAGAAATCGTTTGAGTAACATGTTGTTAATCCGTCGTAGTGAACGGCCGTGACTTCCCAATTTTCCATTGTAACCACGAAGACAAACTGAGCGGTCCACGCGGCCACCGCCCGGCGATCAAACCATATTGCGTCGGCCTTTCCAGTCGCTGTTGAATTTGAAGGTTACTGGCTTGAGCCTGTACAGCCTTGCACTGGCGTTGCCATCGGCTTCGAGTTCAGCAAAACGCCGGGACGCATTGAAGACGCCCACACGTTAAATTGATCACATAGACTGGGATCTGAGTGCTTCCCGCCAACGGGCCTAAACAGATATTGCCGATTAAGCAGGTGTTACTAGTCTGGCAAAAGGACCTTCCCCAACCGCGGCGATCGCAATGCGTTATTGCCGTTTTCACCCAGACCGGTCGCCCCCGCACCGACGGCAATATTGAAACTGCCATCAACGTTAACCCGAAGCGCAAACCACCGATGGCCGTGTTATTGCCGCCAATTGTTTTATTCCCGGGCGAGATCACCAAACGCGTTATTTTTCACTGGGCGTGTTGGCTCCCAGGGCGATTCGACCATGAGCATTGTTGAAAGCTCCAGCGATCTTATCAAAGAGAGCGCTTGAGCCAAGGCGTTGTTGTCGGCGCCGTTATCATTATGGACGAGAGCGTCAGTCCCAACGGCTGTGTTCGCTGGCCAGTGGTGTTGAGCAACCCCGCCCCGGCGCCAACTGCCGTGTTGTTATCCGCATCGTTGAGAGCCAGCGCTCCAGCTCCAACTCCCGTGTTGAAGTGGGCCGTGGTATTCGAAAAGAGCGAATACCAGCCAGCAGCTGTGTTCCCTCGGTAGTCAGGGCGTTTAGCGCATTGCATCCTTCCGCTGTGGTGAAATTGGGGTAGCATCCGTCAGGAGCGGGGTTAACCGCTTGCGCTTGCGGCAGAAATGCAAGGACGGATAGCATTGCTGCGGAGATAATGTGTCGATTTGGCATAGGGGACTTTCTTTTTTAGCTTTTGTTTGCCGATTTCTGCGCAAGCTCTACGACACTCGCGGCTGACATGTCAAAACAATTAGCGGCACGGAAGCCGCAAGCGGAATTGATCACTGTTGGTAAATGCTTCGTCCGCTCTAGCAGCCTGTGCTCGCGAAATGTTGTTCTCACCTGATCTCCGAGCGCGACGGGGTCAACAAAAGGCCGCCACCCTTTGAGAGTGGCGGCTTTTGCTAAGACCTTATGTCAAAGGATTGCTAACAGCGATCTATTGATCGCCCACGACCACTTTCGTCGCTGGCGCATTCATCTCCAACTGCGCGCTCACCTTTTGGATTTGCGCGGACTGCTCTTTCAGCTGAGCTGTGAGAGCTTCCATCCCTTTCTGCTGCTGAGCGACTGTTGCTTCTAAATCCTGCACTTTTTTGTGTTCTTTCAGGAACTCGTTAAGCAACATTGCATTCACCGCTTCGTAACGCACGGTGTAGATCTGTCCGTCTTCGTTGTGAACCACCAGGTTCGGATTAACCTTGGCTACTTCCTCGGCAATCAAACCGTATTCGGGCCTGTTTACCCTGTCAGCCTTGTAGTGGAATGTAACTGGCTTAAGCGCCAGGATAGCCTCGCTCGCTTTGTCCATCGGTTTGACGTCCTTCTTGAACCGGCCGGAAGAACTCATCGTGCCAAGCTGGCCGACGGAGTCGATCACTACCGGTATGGCGTCGTTGAGGTCCGTTGTCACCCCGCGGATGTGGCCAATCAGGCAGCTGTTACTGACATTTTTGCCTCCATGACCAATACAGATCACGTTGCTGGCCGTCGTGATGAGGCCTCCGGCTATGTCGCCGATGATGGTGTTAAATTGGCCAGTGGTCAGGCCAAAACCCGCAATTCCACCAATCGCTGTGTTGAAGCTGCCGGTGGCATGGGGGAGCGCAGAAACGCCGACAGCCGTATTTTCGTCGCCACCGACATTGTCGCCCATGGCGTCCCGCCCAATCGCAACATTACTGATACCGTCAACGTTGTTAAAGAGGGCAAAGGCGCCGAGGGCTGTGTTTCCGTCACCAGTATCGTTGAAAACGAGCGCGTCAGTTCCAATGGCCGTATTGTTCATGCCCGTGCTGTTAAGCAACAAGGCTGCTGCTCCGACGGCAGTATTAGAATCCCCGCCATTGAGGGCCAATGCTCCGCCGCCAACACCGGTGTTGAAGTTGGAGGCACCCGCTGAAAAGAGCGCATACCAACCAAGTCCTGTGTTTCCAGCGCCAGTGGTCAGCAATGAGAGAGCATTGCATCCTTCTGCTGTTGTGTAATTGGGATAGCACCCGTCCGGCGGCGGACTGACCGCTTGCGCTCGCGGTAGAAGCGCAAAGCAGACCAACGCCGACAGGATCGTCCCGTATATGATATTTCGATTCTTCATGATTTAAGTTTTTCTTTTCGTTATTCTTTCGTTGAGTTAGCTGTTCGTGAACTCTCCTTGATGCACCGGTAAGCCCGCACACGCAGAGTCGGCTTCCCTGGAAATTCATGTCCGGCCAATGTTTCTGAAAGAGCCTTGTGCCAGAGTAGCGAAAGACGTGTCAATAGAAAACATGGGCTGCAGGATCTTAGACAATCAAGCTCACGCGGTCCTGATTAATGCGGAACGAGGATGCCCGGCGCTCGCAAAAATCTTTCCTGACCTCCTTGCTTCGCCTAGTTTGCTCTGGTGCAAGCGACGATGAAGGCGATTGTCAAAGCCAAATCAGAGCCGGGTCTCTGGCTCGAGGAGGTTCCCGTTCCAAATGTCGGCAGCGACAGTGTCCTGATCCGAGTCTTAAAAGCATCAATCTGCGGCACGGATGTACACATCTACAACTGGGACGCCTGGGCGCAGAGAGCGGTTCCGGTGCCATTGATCATTGGCCACGAGTTTGTGGGAGTTGTCGATGGCGTGGGAGACCGCGTCAAAGGGTTCGCCCGCGGCGATCTCGTTGTGGCCGAAGGTCACATTACCTGTGGACATTGTCGCAACTGTCTGGCCGGCCGGCGACATCTTTGTCCAAACACACAAGGTGTCGGGATCGATCGTCCCGGCGGATGGGCGGAGTTCGTAGCCATCCCGCAGGAGAACTGCTGGCATGCCGACCCGGAGATTCCGCTGGAGGTACTTTCCTGTTTCGATCCGTTAGGTAACGCCGTGCACACGGCGCTCTCGTTCGATCTCGTAGGAGAAGACGTGCTCATCACCGGGGCAGGCCCGATCGGTTGCGTGGCCATCCCGATTTGCAAACGCGCGGGCGCGCGTCATGTCGTCGTCACTGACGTGAATGCGTACCGGCTCGATCTCGCGCGCAAAATGGGTGCGGATCTGGCATTGAATGTTCGGACCGAAAAAGTCATCGATGCGATGCAGAGACTTGGGATGAAAGAAGGCTTCGACGTTGCATTGGAAATGTCCGGCAACCCGAAAGCATTCGAAGACATTTTGCCAAACATGTTTCACGGCGGCAAAATCGCCTTGCTGGGCATCATGCCTGGCAACGCCGCCATCGACTGGAATACCGTCGTCTTCAGCGCGCTGACGATTAAGGGTGTTTACGGGCGCGAGATGTACGAGACCTGGTACAAAATGACAGCGATGATCCAGAGCGGCCTCGATATCTCGCCTGTTATCACGCATCGCTTTCCTTACGCGCAATTCAAGGAAGCGATTGAGCTGATGAAATCCGGCAATTCCGGCAAAATCGTGCTTAACTGGAGCGAACGCTAAAGGCGCAACGACGGATTACCCCGGCTTCGCGCAACGCCAGGGCAAGCAGGCGGCGAGTGTCGCGACGATTCCGGGGAGCGCGAGCGCCTCGCTCGCTCTTTTCGGCGCCCTCGCCGGAAAAGCTACTGGAGTCAACGACCTGCGGCTCCGCCATATCGAGTGGGGTTTACCGCACCGCCTTATCGAAGGGCCGCCGCTTCCTTGCGCCGACCTTTCAGCTCGAGCACCATGCGTTTTATGTGTCTGTAGTCCTGGTGCCTTTGTAAAAATTGAAGGCTTTCGTGCGGATCGCCCCAGCGCAGGACTTCAATTGTCTCTTCCCGCGCGCCCCACGAATTCATTGCGCGCCGATTCGGCATGTAGAGATCGATGGTGTTACGTCCCGCAAGCGCCCAGCCGTAGTCCTCCACGCGGTAGTTTTGGCCGGTCGAAAGAAGACGGAACACCGTGCCGGCCGGCCAGCGCGACCAATCCGCTGCAGCGCTTCCGATTTGTGGAGCCTTTCTGGAAACTGCCACTGCGCGTTTCGCGTTGCGCGGTGTTTTTGATGGGCGTTTTTTCGCACGTTTGCTCTTTCGCTTGTCGGTCGCTGAGAACGGTTGAAGTCGAGGGTTGTAGGAAGCGCGGCGCACCTCGTTTTCCGAAGGATCGTCGACAGGAATGGCGCGCGGGACTTCATATGCCAGCGTCACGCGCGTGGTGACTTCGGCACGATGAATGGGAGGACCTGCCGCGTGCAATTCCCCGCCGAGGGCATTGTGATTACTGTATTGGCGATGATCCGATTCAGTATGCGTATAGGCCGTTGTGCGCACGTGTTGAAAATCGGTTTTCGCCAGCGGCGGCTCGTACGCAGGCAAAGGGTGATGGTGCGATGTGCCGCAGGCGGTAAGGAGAAGGATGGCGATAAACGCCACCAAGAGAATTAGCGCAAGATTACGACGCTCAGCGTAGGTCAAGGCGAATCACCAAGTTGAGTTATTAACAGTTATTCACAAGCTGGCAAGACAATTTTCTCCCATAAATCGGGAAGCTAGGAAACCATGAACTGGTCTTGTGGTCTGCTTTTCCAATTAATTCATGGCTTCCTGATTTCCTGATTAACCTTTTCTGCGTAGGCTTTTCTGCGTAGGCTATAGTTTGCCTATGATGGCTGAATTCGAAAGACAGCTCTCTGACACGCTTGAAGAAATTAAGTCGCAAGGCCTCTTCAAAACCGAGCGTATCATCACAAGTCCGCAGGAAGCACATATCGCGATCGCCGGCGGGAAACGCGTTCTCAACATGTGCGCCAATAACTATCTTGGTCTCGCCGACCATCCGGCGCTGCTCGCGGCTGCGAAAGAGGCGCTCGATACGCATGGCTTTGGCATGGCCAGTGTGCGCTTTATTTGCGGCACGCAGGACATTCACAAAGAACTGGAAGCCGCGCTTACGAAATTTCTCGGGACTGAGGAGACAATTCTTTATCCGTCCTGCTTCGACGCCAACGGCGGGTTGTTTGAAACGCTACTGACTGAAAATGACGCGGTGATCAGCGATGAGCTGAATCACGCCAGCGTCATCGACGGCATCCGCCTCTGCAAAGCGCAACGGTTTCGTTACAAGCACAACGACATGTCGGATCTTGAAGCGCAATTGCGCTCGGCGAAGGATGCGCGTTTTCGATTGATCGCAACAGACGGCTGTTTTTCCATGGACGGCACGATCGCAAATTTGGCCGGGATTTGCGATCTCGCGGAAAAATATGACGCGCTGACCATGATTGACGATGCGCACGCCACTGGTTTTCTTGGCAAAACCGGACGGGGCACCCACGAGTATCGTGGAGTAATGGGCCGGATCGACATCATCACCGGGACCCTTGGGAAAGCGCTCGGCGGCGCGAGTGGCGGTTTCACCAGCGGACGAAAAAAAATCATCGACCTGCTGCGACAACGTTCGCGTCCCTATTTGTTTTCCAACACCATTGCACCACCGGTTGTGGCGGCGTCGCTGAAGGCGCTCGAACTCCTTAGCGCGTCCACCGAATTGCGCGATAAGCTCGAGGAAAACACCAAACACTTCCGCGCTGCGCTGACCGAACGCGGCCTGACGATTAAGCCAGGCGTGCATCCAATCGTCCCGATCATGATCGGTGACGCGGCAAAGTCGCAAAAGTTTGCCGCGCACATGTTGGAGAAAGGGGTTTACGTGATTGGCTTCTTCTATCCGGTCGTGCCGCACGGCACCGCACGCGTTCGCACGCAGGTCTCCGCCGCGCATTCACGCGATGATTTAGATTTCGCAGTTAAGGCCTTCGCCGAGGTGAGCGAAGAACTGCAGTAACTGTAGAGGCAGCCGTGTCGGCTGCGCAGCTAAGATATTGCGGGCGACACGCCCGTACAGGATAGCCATGCTTCGCGCCGCCTTTTTGAACGCTTTCTGATAAGATCGATATGTCGGAAAGTATTTTTGTAAAAAACGCAATTAAGGCTTGCCGGAAAGGGGCACAGGCGTGTTGAATGCGCCTTTGAAATCGCCCCCGAAAGATTACTCGGGGAAACAGCCATCGCGGGTCGTGGCCATTGGCGACAACTTGCCAAGGTTAGCCGCAGTCTTCCGATGAATTGGATCACCGCTGTCTGGTTAATGAATGCAGCGGCGTGTTTGACGTTTTCCGGGTTTTATTTCGTGGTTTGGTGCAAACAGCGTCAGAACCCGATTTATTTGTTGTTTTCCTGTAGTGCGATCGCCGCGGCGGCGATCTCCGCATTCGAATTATGGATGCTGAATTCCAAGACGGTCGAGCAATACGAACTGTTGGTCCGCTGGATACATGTGCCCACCTTTGTGCTCACGCTGTCATTTGTGGCTTTCGTGCGACGTTATTTACACGCCGGACGAGCTTGGTTGGCCTGGAGTATTTACGGCCTCCGGACGCTCGTACTGGTTCTAAATTTCGCTTTTCCGGTAAGCGTCAATTTCACCACGATTACAGCCGTCCGCCAGTTTTCACGGGGTGGTCAGCTGGTCTCGTTGCCTGTTGCAATCGCAAATCCTTGGGGTCTGCTTAGTAGCGTTAGTTTGCTCTTGCTCCTGATCTTTGCGGTAGACGCCACAATTACAGTGTGGCGACGCGGCGATCGGCGACGGAGCTTGCTTATTGGGGGCAGTATGATCTTCGGTGCGATGCTGGCGTGGCACGTCCCGCTAGTGATCTGGGGTGTGCTAGAAGTCCCTTTCTTCCTCGGCTTCACTTATACAGCCATCGTGGCAGTGATGGGCTATGAGTTGAGTAATGACGTGGCTCGAGTAGCGGGTCTAGCGCGTGAATTGGAAATAAGCGAGAAGAGGCTCAACCTGGCCGCCGACTCCGCCAATCTCGGAATGTGGGAGTGGGACATTGCCCCGGATGAGCTCTGGATCACAGACAAAGGACGCACCCTGTTTGGCTTCGGAGCGTCAGAGAAGCTCGACTTGGACCGCTTCAAAAACGTGGTGCATCCTGAGGATCGGGAACGCGTGCTCCAGGCTATACAGAACACCTTGCGCACCGGCGACGACTACGAAGCCGAGTACCGGGCTCTGCTACCTGAGGGACAAGTGCGCTGGATCGCGGGCTGGGGCCAGGTTGAGTTGAACCGGAACGGTCAGCCGATTCGAATGCGTGGCGCTGCACTCGACATAACTAAGCGCAAGCAGGCCGAATTGGAGGCGGCCCGGCACCGCAACGAGATGGCGCATTTATCGCGCGTGACGACGCTGGGCGAACTTTCCGGCTCACTGGCGCACGAGCTAAACCTGCCGCTTGGAGCCATCCTCAGCAACGCGCAAGCTGCGCAGCGAATGCTCGCCAATGGCGGCATCGACATCGCCGAATTTCGCGAAATTCTTAACGAGATCGTAAGCGAAAACAAGCGCGCCGCCGAAGTCATGCGCCGCTTGCGGCTTTGGTTGCAAAAAGGCGAGGTGCAACATCAGTCTCTACGTATTAACCGGGTTGTGCGGGATGTCCTGAAGCTGATTCGCACCGATCTCATCAATCAAAACGTCAGTGTCGACACGGAACTGGCGCGAAATTTGCCCACCGTTAGCGGTGACGCGGTGCAGCTTCAGCAGGTTCTGGTCAACCTGGTGGTGAACGGTTGCGACGCGATGGTGAATTACGACACCCGTGAGCGTCGGTTGCTCGTTCGTACTGGAGTCGAGAACGGTGGGAGCGCAGTGATTGTCTCCGTCACCGACCAGGGCATCAGCGTTCCGGAGGAAAAAATGGAACAAGTATTCGAGCCTTTCTTCACTACGAAAGAGAAGGGGATGGGGTTGGGTCTTTCGGTTTGCCGAACCATCATTGCCGCGCATCGAGGAAGACTTTGGGCCACCAACAATGCCGACCGCGGCGCGACGTTTCATTTTATCCTGCCTGTAGATGTGTCGGACAAACCTCGTACTGATCACTGACCACTAATGACTACTCCTTCCGGTCCTACCGTCTTTGTTGTGGACGATTACGCGCCGGGGCGGAGGTCCATCTCGCGCCTATTGCGTGCAACCGGCTTTGTTGTGGCTGCGTTTACCTCGGCAAAAGAATTCCTGACACATTACGACCCGCGAACCCCCGGTTGTCTCGTGCTAGATCTTGCGATGCCAGAGGTTAGCGGCTTGGAACTCCAAAACATTCTCGCTGAGAAAGGAAGTCCTTTGCCCATTATTTTTCTGAACGCCCACGGTGATATAGCCAAGAGCGTCCAAGCGATGAAACACGGCGCACGCGATTTCCTCACCAAGCCCGTGAACGATGAGGATTTGCTTGCAGCCATTCGTGCGGCGATTGAGAAAGACGCCGCCTTTCGGCGGGATCAAGCTGAACTTTCCGAAATCCGGGCGCGCCTGGCCACGCTCACACTGCGCGAGCGCGAAGTCCTCGAATACGTCATTGCCGGCAGATTGAATAAACAAATTGCTGGCGATCTCGGCACCGTTGAGCAGACAGTCAAAGTCCATCGTTCCCATGTGATGCAGAAGATGAGAGTGCAATCCCTGGCCGAATTGGTTCGATTGACGCAACGTTGCGGAATCGGCGGAAGGTAGAGGCGGTTCACCCGAATCGCCTGGCGATTGAGGTCAATCGCCGCTACCTGCGATCTCTGTCTTCTGTCCACCGACTTCTGACCTCAGATGTCAGTGCCGTCCCTCCTAATCCCCCCGTATTATACTAAAGTTTAATAAGCTAAGGTCTAATAGGCGAGCGGCCTTTTCAGTGACTACGGTAAGACTTCCCCCAGAACCCCCCTAATTGCATCCTTATTCTCTCCGATTTGACGGCCGAAATCTTCCGACTTCCGGAAAATTTTCGAAAACTTCGCCCGGCAAACTCCGGAGACCATCAAGTGAACCCCACAACCGGACCCCAGAAACTATGAAAACCCCAACGCGAATGATGAAAGGAAATAAACACATGAAACAATGATCAAATTTATTTACTCCGCGTTCTCGCTGTTCGCGTTCGCTTGCTTTGCGTTTGTGCCGAGAGCGCAAGCGGTTACTCCAGCGCCCGACGGGTGCTATCCCAACTACACGACAGCGGAAGGGTGCAACGCCCTTCAATTTCTCGGCGCTGGTGTCGGAAACACAGGAATTGGTTGGTATTCGCTCTTTCTAGCTGGCGACGCCAACTTCAATACCGGTGTCGGCGGTGGAGCGTTGGCCCTAAATACCGCGGATTCCAATACCGCGGTTGGCGCTGGAGCGCTGTTGCTCAACACCACCGATGAACAAAACGTGGCCGTTGGAACTGACGCCCTTGTCCTTAACGACAGCGGCTCGTTCAACAATGCTGTCGGCGCCTTCGCGCTTTTTAACAACACCACCGGATCGAACAACACGGCTACTGGTCAGAATGCACTTCTTAACAACACAACTGGTTTCAACAACACGGCCACCGGTCTGGAGACACTCGTTAGTAACAACGGCAACAACAACACAGCCACAGGGATCCACGCGCTCTACAGCAACACCACCGGTAACGAAAACACGAGCACAGGTGTTGATGCGCTGTTTAACAACACAGAGGGTAACGACAACACGGCCGCCGGTAAGGCCGCCCTTTTTAACAACGCCACTGGCGACGCGAACGTGGCTGTCGGTTGGTTTGCGCTCATTAACAATGTAGCTGGCACCAACAACACTGCTGTTGGTGCTGGCGCGCTCCAGAACAACATCTCGAACGGAAACATCGCGTTGGGCACTAATGCCGGCGCAAATCTGACCGCAGGCCAATTCAATATCGATATCGGCAACGAAGGTGTTTCTGACGAGGGGAACACAATCCGGATCGGCGATGCAAATCAGACCGCCACCTTTATCGCCGGCATTCGTGACGTTACCACAGGAGTCGCAGACGCGATACCCGTTGTAATCGAGAGTGCCGGCCAGCTCGGTACGATGAGTTCCTCGAAGCGATTTAAGAAAGACATTAGACCCATGGACAACGCCAGCGAATCAGTTCTGGCCTTGGAGCCAGTGCGGTTCCAATACAAAAGGGACAGCAAAGGGACACCGCAATTTGGCCTGATTGCCGAAGAAGTCGCAAAGGTGAATCCGGATTTAGTCGTCCGCGACCACAAGGGGGAAATCTACAGCGTTCGCTACGAAGCGGTGAACGCCATGTTGCTCAACGAGTTCCTGAAAGAGCATCGCAAAGTGCAGGAACAAGAAGCGACGATCGCCCGACTCAAATCAACAATGGTGCAACAAACGGAAGCTGTGACAGCGCATTTGAAAGAGCACGACGCACAAATCCAGAAGGTGAGCGCCCAAGCTGAACTAAACAAGCCTGCGCCGCAAACGGTGCTCAACAACCAGTAAGGGCGCAATGTTTGTAGCGGTGCTTGTGACAAGCATCGTTACAAATTTGCCAGGCGTTCGCCGCCACAAACGCTTCTACACATTCACGCTTCATCTGATCCAGGCGATCGAGGTCAATCGCCCCTACCTTCGTAAAGCGAATATTACTCGTTCATCTCACTCAGCATGCGGAGTTGACGAAAAACCTCTTATACACATCTCGCGTATCGGCATACTCTAACCGAATCATTTGACGCGGCATGACCCGAAAAACGATGCGATAACCGCCAATTCGCAGCCGGTAGAATCCTTCCAATTCGCCATGCAGTGACGCGATATCTCCACGCCAGCTCTCCAAGTTTCTAAGCGCGGCGCGCACGCGGCGCTTTGGCTCGGGAGCTAAACGGCTCAGCCACTCGGTCACCTGTTGAGAGACCGAAATTTTCATCATTCAGGTCAAGCTTCTGATATTTGAGCTTGGCCGCCCTTGCAGCACGAAGCACCCGCATGGCCTTCGGGTTGGCCAGAAGGTCCATCGTCTCCATCAGCGCCTCGTACTCCTCAATCGGCAGCAATACGCTTACCGGGGTGTGATGGGTCGTGATCAAAACCGGCTTCTTGCTGCGGCAAAGCTTCGGCAAGCCGCTTTGCGCTTTTGTCACTGTAATTGTCGGATACGTAGTTTTTGCCATTTTCTACGTACACTACCCTGCAATGTGAATTCGGCAAACGTTCCCAGAAAGGACTGGTCACAATGCATGGTTGCCGGGTGTCCATAATAACTTTTTGACCTCCTCAAATAAAGTGACGCGGGGCGGCCCACGTTGCAGACTATGATGTGCATAAGGCAGCTGTCAGCTCCATCGATTGGAACACGATTCGTGAAGACTTCCCAATTCTTCGCGAGCAGGCGCACGCTCGTCCGCTGATTTATTTCGACAACGCAGCGACCTCGCAAAAACCGCACGCGGTGATTGACGCACTTCGCAATTTTTACGAGCACGACAATGCAAATGTGCACCGCGGCCTGCATATGCTGAGCTCGCGCGCGACGGAAGCTTACGAAGAAGCGCGGCAGCGCGTTGCGGAGTACATCGGCGCCGCCAGCGCTGATGAGATTGTTTTTACCCGCGGAACGACTGAGAGCATCAACCTCGTGGCGCAGGCCTGGGGCGGAACGTTTATTCGTGAAGGAGACGCGATCCTGCTGACGGTGATGGAACACCATAGCAATTTAGTCCCATGGCAGTTGCTGGCGGAACGAACAGGTGCGGAACTCCGATTTGTGCCGGTGCTTGACGACGGGAGACTCGATGCTGAGGAGCTTTCTTCGCTGCTAACCTCGAAGGTGAAGCTGTTTGCTTTTACACACATCTCGAATTCCCTGGGCACGATCAATCCAGTCGCCGAGCTTTGCGCCAAGGCGCGCACAGTGGGCGCGATGACCTTAGTGGACGCGGCGCAGAGTGTCGGCCATATGCCGCTCGATGTACAGCAGTTGGGCTGCGATTTCCTTGCGTTTTCCGGACACAAAATGTGTGGGCCGACGGGAATCGGTGTGCTTTACGGGAGGGCTGAGATTCTTGATTCGATGCCGCCGTGGCACGGCGGAGGCGAAATGATCGTCAGCGTCACTCTCGAAAAGAGCACATTCAAGAAATCGCCTCCCCGGTTCGAAGCTGGCACGCCCAACATCGCAGGCGCGATCGGACTCGCGGCAGCGATTGATTACATCGAGCAGATCGGGCGCCCGGCGATTTTCGAGCACGACTCGCACCTTACGAATTACGCAGCCGAGCGGGTTAGGGAATTGCCCGGGACTCGCGTGTTTGGTCCGGTGGGAGAGCGCGGCGCGCTCGTTGGATTCGTGATGGATGTGGTGCATCCGCACGATCTGACCACGTTCGCGGATCAGTCCGGTCTGGCAATGCGCGGCGGACATCACTGCAACCAGCCGTTGATGCGTCGTTTCGGCGTATCGGGCACGACGCGCGCAAGCTTTTATTTTTACAACACGATGCAAGAAATCGACCGAATGATTGAAATCCTTCAACGTGCCGTGCATTTCTTTTCATGATGTGCTTGGTTTCGTGTCATTTTGAGCGTGGCGAAGCTGCGACGCAGCGGACAAAGTCCGCGAGGCCAGGCTTTCCATCTCTGATCATCTGGTCGGCTAGCCTACGAACCAACGAGTCAGAGATGTTTCGCTTCGCTCAACATGACAGAGGAACCGCCATGCGTTTCTTTTCACCCAAGGACAGGCGGTCTCCAAACCGCCGTTTGTCATGATTCCGGAAATCGAAGAGCTCTATCAGGAAGTGATCCTCGATCATTCGCGGCGGCCACGGAATTTTGGTGAACTACCGGACGCAACGGTGAGGGTGCGCGGAGATAATCCGGCGTGCGGCGACGAGATTTATCTCGCGGTGAAGTTCGGCTTGGACGGAGGGTTGGAGGATATCAAGTTCACCGGGCATGGGTGCGCTATCAGCCAGGCATCGGCGTCATTGATGACAATGAAATTGAAGGGCAAAAGCCAGGCCGAAGTGATGGAGATGCTTCGCGTATTTCAAGATCTGGTGACCAAAGAAAAGAGCGATGCGCCGAAAGCACTTGGCGATCTCCGCGTGATGCAAGGCGTTCGAAAATTCCCGCAACGCGTCAAGTGCGCCATGCTTGCGTGGCGCGCAGTGCAACAGGCATTCGAGCAAGGCTCCGGTGAAGCAACCGTCTCAACCGAACCGGCGTAAGCGCGCCCTCAAACATTCAAGAACGCACGGCGTCCAGGTTCGTGTCGCCACTATAGATGACGCCGCGGCGACCGCGGAGATTTACAATCAGGGCGTCGAAGACCGCGTTGCCACATATGAAACCAAGCCGCGATCTCCGAAAGATCAGCACGCCTGGCTTCAGTCCATCGCGGGTTGTTATCCGGCGGTCGTCGCCGAAATCGACGGGCAAATCGTCGGCTGGGCCGGGGCTGGACCCTATCGGACGCGGAAATGTTATCGGGGCATCGGCGAATTCTCGATGTACGTCCATCGCGACTGGAGAGGCCGAGGCGTGGGTGATCTGCTGGTCGGTTGTCTCATCACCGAAGCGGAACGACTGGGACTTTGGAAACTGCTGTCGCGGATTTTCCTGTTCAATGAGGCCAGCCGCGCGCTTTGCCGGAAGCATGGCTTCCGCGAGGTAGGTATCTACGAAAAACACGCACGCCTCGACGGCCGCTGGCTTGATGTAGTCATTGTGGAGCGGCTGATCAGCGCGAATTTTAACGTCGTCAGTTAGGGATTGGAAATTCCCCTTCTTCGTGCAGAGCGATCGTGGCGCCAACCCAGGTTTTGTCGACGTTGAAATCGACGCCCATCATTTTGCCCTGACTCATTCGGACCACATTGTTGACGAGAGTGGGATCGCGATCCGCGTCCGGCCACACAAACATCATTCGGATCTCGGCCTTCGACTTCTGGCCATCGATCGTCGGCACGAACGGCACGTAATCAATTTTCCTCTGCAGTATCCATTCGTGTGGATTTTCCAATGCCGCGATTTTTTCGCGGCTCGGCTCGATGTTCACGCCGTGTCCAGCGAACGAATACAGAGGTTTTAAAACGTAATTATCCAGTTCTTGGCCAGACGGAAATTCGTCAACGAAAAAGGCTGGCGAAGTGTGTTCGGTCTGTAGGAAAGGCAGCGAGTGTTTGCTAATCCGAAAATACCAATTCGGATGACCCACCCACGTGACGTCCAAGTCATCCTGAAAACGAAATTGCAAGTTCAGATCGGGCCGCTGAGTAAGCTCATCGAAAATCACTCGATTGTAGATGCGCTCAATCCGGGTTTCGCGTCCGTCTCGGTCATAAAATAATTGCCGGCCGCGCTTTTGGATTTTGGTCACACAAACCGGTCGGACTCCCAGCAATGTTTGAGTAGCGGCGAAATCGACGCGCGTTTTTTGTTTCTCCGGCTCGATTTCCAACAACACCACATTCTCCTCGGGCGAATCCGCGATGATGGTGCGCCGCAGCAGTTCGAGATATGCCTCGTCTTTGATTCCACCAAATGAGGAGGTCCAATTTCGTGGAATGGTGGAATACACTTTGCGAATACAACCGAGCTGCAATAACTGAAAACCGAACACGCTCGGGAACGCCTGCAACTCAATCAAGCGCGGCACCAGCCGATCTTCATGGGCGCAAATTGCGAAATCCACTATGAGAAAACTCGGGTGCGCCGATTCATTAGGCACTTCCAGCTCCTTCGGAACCGCTGACGCCGCGTGCTTTACGAATTCCGGCGTGCGCGTGGCAGCGGCAATCTTATTCGCGGCACGAGTCACTTCGTCCGTGAACTCGCGCGTCAAAAAAATCGGTGTCTCGGAAACCCGGAAATCGGTCGGCCATTTCTCCGTTTCATTTACGCAGCGCACCAGCGCTGCGTATTTCTCGGATGTAAAGTCAGCGTTGAAAGCGGCGCGAAGTTTCGGATCCACGTGACCGTCCGCCGGTTGCTATTCGCCGTTTGGCTGGTCGATTACGCTGTTGATGTGAAGAGGGCCGAGAACAGCGGTGGCGCCATTATCGGCGACAACAATTACGCGGTTGCCACGCGGTGTGATAAACGCGTGATCAACAGTCGGCACAGAATACTCATGCCCATCGGACGTCCGAATTAAAAATGGAACGAATGGAACTCGATCGAGACGTTCACGGACATCAACAATCATACGGCCAATTATATCAAAAATTTTCCGCCGCGCATTACCTGTTCGCCATCGAACCAGATGTCAAAATCGCGGCCCACGCAGTCAATATGCGTTTTCGAAGTCCAGTTCGCGCCAGTGTGCTCGGCATAAGGATGACCAAACGCGATGTGGACGCCGGGAATCTTCTCATCCTGCAAAATATGCCCGATGACATGGGTACAGGCGATATTGGTGCCGATGGCAAATTCGCCTACACGGTTGCTGTTTTCGTCGGTGCTCGTATAAGCGGAAAACTCGTCGCGCAAATCCTTGTTCTCCGAATGCAACGCCCGGATCCGATTATTTTCGACTTCTATAGTGAGCGGATTCGATTGCAGATCGCCAAAGCGTTCGCACAAGTAATCCCCGACGACGCCATCCACCACAAAAACGCCGTTGGTATTCATCGGCGCGGTAAAAATTTCGCCGCCCGGAAGGTTGCCCCATTTGTCGCGCGTAATGAGCCCGCTGGTTTTGAGCCACTTGAGTTTCGGCGACAACTCCGCCTCGAATTCGGTGCCGTGAGGCGTCCTGCAGGTGATACGATCGACTTGGCGCGCGTGTTCTACCAGACGCTGACTGAGCTCATCGACTGCACAAAAATCGGCTCGCATGCCTTCGAGCATGATCTGACGATTAATATTCACCATGTGGGCGTGCCGCACGCCATGGTGGTTTACCACCGCAGTCATCTCCGTGCGCGCACCGAGTTCACCGGGCTGACTTCGTGCGGCAAAAATGGATACCTGCGAGAGGGCCAGGTCATCCAGAATATTCTCCGGCATGAACGGAAGCGGCCGCCGGGCGTGATGCTCCAGCACAAACAAACTGTATTCCGACCCGACGCGTTCCACTTCTGATTGCAACGCTGCCGCGATGCCGCGCGTAGCCGTATCCGTGATAATCGTAATCCGCTCCCGCGGTTTCAACCGTAGGCAGACATCAATCGCGTTGTGTGCGCCCGGAATTAATTCCGCGTCAATTGGATGGAGATAAGCGCGATCAGGCATACTGAAAGTTTTGAGAATTACTCGGAAATCGAAGACAAGCAAACGCTGGTGCTTCACGGGGAGTTTCACGGCAATTACGGTTACTCCTTGACGAGTCGATATACAGTCACTTTCCTTTCTGAGTCCCTAAAAGGAACCGATGGATCTAACGACCAACTATCTAGGCCTCTCGCTGCGTTCGCCTTTGGTGCCGTCGGCCTCGCCGCTTTCAGAGAAGATCGACAACATCCGCGCGATGGAGCAGGCGGGCGCTGCCGCGGTCGTTTTTCATTCGCTGTTCGAAGAACAAATTGAAGCTGGTGCGCCAGAATTCCGCGTCGATCCGAAGAATTATCTTGAGAACATCGCCCAAGCTAAGCGCACTGTCGGCATTCCAATAATTGGCAGCCTCAATTGCACTACACTTGGCGGCTGGATCAGCTACGCGCGTCGAATCACAGAGGCCGGCGCTGACGCCCTTGAATTAAACATTTACAAAATACCGACACGTGCCGAAGTCACAGGGAGCACGATTGAAAATATTTACGTCGAGACTGTTCGCAGTGTTCGAGCTGCCACTAAAATTCCGCTGGCAATCAAGCTCAGTCCTTACTTCAGCAGTTTCGCAACGATGGCGGTCAGTCTGGACGATCTGAATATCGATGGCCTCGTGTTGTTCAACAGGTTCTACCAGCCTGACATCGACATTGAGAAAATGGAGGTGACGCCCAATTTCACCTTGAGCACTCCGGCCGATATGCGATTGCCGCTGCATTGGATTGGGATTCTCTACGGAAAAGTGCGGGCCAGCCTCGCAGCTACGAGCGGGATTTATCAGGCGCATGATGTGATCAAACTGGTGATGGCTGGCGCTGACGCGACCATGTTATGCAGTGCCTTGATGCGTCACGGTATCACGCATATCCAGCGAATCGAAATGGAACTGGTGGCATGGCTGGAGGGCCATAGCCGCAAATCATTGAACGAACTCAAAGGCGTCATGAGTCAGAAAAATTGCCCGGACCCGGGCGCATTTGAACGCTCGCAATATGTGCGCGGTCTTTCCAGTTACACCTCGCTGTTTCCAATGCGGCGCTAAACTGCTGACGTCATTCCGAGCAAGGTCGAGGAATCCCGCGGCGCAACCCAAAGTTACTTCGTCGGGATGTCTCGACTTCGCTCGACATGACCGCGTAAACTATCACGATTCTACTCCCCCTAACCCTTCGTACGTTTCTGCCACAATCTGATCCACCACGGCCTTCATGTCCTGTGTGCGTTCCCACACCATCAGTTGCCGGTCCGCGCCAGTGCCTTCGCGCATGATCCGATAGATGTGCTCGATCTCGCGTTTATTACCTAGTTCCTCCACTTCTTCGGCAACGAATTGGAGCATCTCTTCGAGCAAATCGCGCTCGTCCACTTCGCATTTGCGGCCGAAATCGATCAGCTTGCCGTCCAAGCCATACCGGCCCGCGCGCCACCGGTTTTCATCGAGCAAACGCTTTTGATAGCTGCGGAAAGTCACATTATTGCGGCGCAGTTTTTGCAATTTGAAAACAATCGCCTGCATCAGCGCCGCCAGTGCAATAGTGTCGTCCACGCGGGATTGGGCGTCGCAAATCCGGAATTCAATGGTGTCGAAAAACGGATGCAGCCGGACGTCCCACCAAATCTTTTTCGGATTATCGATGCAATTCGTGGCGACCAGCAATTTCCAATAGTCTTCGTATTCGCTGAGACTTTCGAACGCGTCCGGTATGCCGGTGCGCGGAAGACGTTCAAAGATCATCTGGCGATATGCTTTGAGCCCGGTGTTTTGGCCGAGCCAAAAAGGCGAGTTCACCGAAAGCGCGTACAGATGCGGCAGGAAATAACGGGCCTGGTTCATGATATCGATGGCTTCTTCGCGATCCGGAATCCCGACATGGACGTGCAAGCCGAAGGTCAAACAGACCCGCGCAATTTGCTGCATGTCATTTACGATCGTGGAATATCGCTCGTTGACCGTAATCAGTTGATCCATCCAATGAGAAAAGGGATGTGTGCCCGCGGATGCGATCTGCAGTCCATCACGCGCCGCCAGTTTTGCCAACTCAGTACCAAGATTAACGACCTGTTGTCGGGCATCACGGGCGTCGCTGCAAATCTCGGTACCGAGCTCCACGATCGACTGGTACAACTCGGGTTTGACCTTCTCCTTCAAAATCGGCTTGCCGCCGGCAAGAATTTGCTGGCTGTGCGAACGCAGCTCGCGCGTTTCCGGATCGATGATCTGAAATTCTTCCTCGATCCCCAGGGTGAAAATGTGCTCGGGACTGCGAAGCCTCGTGGTCGATTTCTTCAATTCAGGTGACGCGTTTTGCGGAGAAGTCGCAGCGTCCATGGTATCGAGTGTTGAAAGCATAGTTGATCGTGACCTTTCTCTTCGCAACAGGCTCTGCGCGATTTGCGATTTATTAACTGTTTTTTGTGCTATGGCCGAAGGCAACGCTACTCATTTGCTCTCTGCCTGAATGGCTTGAGTAACTTCCGTTGGCGTCCAAGCGTTGCCCCGCCAAATCCTCTCGATTGTTCCATTGCGATTGATCAGCGCCGCGGCGAGCCCATGTGAGATAGTGCCGCCTTCGGTCTGTCGGTAAACGGAAAACACGCGAGTGAGCAAATCGATGTCTTTTTCGTGGCCGGTTGCGAAGGTCCAGATTTTGGGATTGGCGTGATGAAACGCGGCGTAATCACTCAAAACTTTCGGCGTATCGTAGTCCGGATCCAGGGTGACGCTGAGCAGGCGCGCCTTACAAGGGTGTCACTGCGTCCTTTGACCGCCGTCTGCAGTTCCTCGAAAGTCCCTTGGGATGCGTCGACAAAAATTCGGCAGCGGACACTGTGTAAAAATGAAAGTGACGACGAAAGATCGCCAGAAGAAGGTTTAGCGTAGTCTAAATCGTGAAAACAGCGGGGCAGAGAAGGAGCATAGCCAAGGTGGCCGAGGGGTCGGTAGGCGTCTTGCCTGCCGCGGAAAACTCTCCACGAGGTGAGAAGTCCGGTTGCCCCACAGGTAACATCCCTACGCCACGAGCTCCAGCGCTTTGTTTCGCGGAGCCGTTTCGGATTTTTTTCCCGCTCGGGCTCTTGCTTGGCGCAATCGGCGTCGCTCTCTGGCCGTTGTACGTGTGGCACGCGATCAATTTCTATCCGGCAAATGCGCATGTGCGGTTGATGATCGAGGGACTGATGGGCTCGTTTATCATTGGTTTCCTGGGCACAGCTGGTCCGCGCCTGCTGGATGCGTCACCGCTGATTGCTGCCGAAACTTCTGCGCTCCTTGTGCTGCAACTCGTAAGCGCTTCCCTGCATCTTACGCAGAGACAAACAGCAGGCGACACCGTTTTCCTTGTGTTGCTCTTGTTGTTTCTCGGCATGATGGCAAGGCGCGCGCAAACACGACACGATCTGCCGCCGCCGCAATTCGTACTGGTCCTGTTCGGGTTGTTCAACGCAATCGCCGGAATCTTTCTGATTACGGCGGCGAAATCGATGACGAACGGCTTGTTCGCCAATCAGCTCGGCAGCCTCATGCTCAACGAAGGCTTTGTTCTGTTTCCCGTTCTCGGTGTGGGCGCGTTTTTCTTTCCGAAACTTCTTGGCGGAGCAAAGCCTGAGCCGTCCGATCTGCAAATTGCCGCCGTATTGTGGGTGAAACGCGCGGCGATTGCAGTGCTAACCGCAATGGTGATCTGGAGTTCGTTTGTGTTGGAAGCGCTCGGCTGGATCCGCACCGCCGCACTGGTGCGAGGCGTAACGACTCTGACATATTTTGTCATGCAAGGTCATTTGCTGGAAAAACCGAGCGGCCCGCCATTCCTCGCGCATTGTTTTCGGCTAGGCGCTCTGCTGCTGGTTGCGGGTTTGTTTCTTCCGGTGGCACTCCCTGGGTATAGGCTCGCAAATCTGCACCTCACATTCATCGGCGGTTTCAGCATCATTCTTTTCACGGTGAGCACGCGGGTGATTCTTGGTCATAGCGGCCACGCGTATTTGTTTCGAAGGAGGTTGCGTTTTCTCATCGCGTCGCTGGCGTTACTTGTCCTTGCAACAGTTACGCGTGTCAGCGCCGACTTTTTTCTGCCGGAGCGCAACAGTCATCTTGTCTATGCCGCACTGATCTGGCTGCTCGCCGCAGCGATTTGGGCTTGGGCGCTTGCGCCGAAATTGGCGATCAGCGCCGACGAATAGTGTATGAAAAGAATTCTCATGCTCGGCGCCGGAACGGCCGGCACGTTGATGGCCAGTCGCCTGCGGAAGCGAGTGAACCCGGGTGAATGGACGATTGCGATAGCCGACGAGAATGCAGTGCAATATTACCAACCCGGCTTTCTCTTTTTGCCGTTCGGGATTTACTCGCCACAAGATGTGATTCAGCCAAAGCGTCGCTTTATTCCGTCCGGCGTTGACTACCTCGAAGCGGAGATCGATCGGGTGGAAGCGGAAAGAAACTGCGTCCTGCTCAGATCAGGTGAGCCCTTGAAGTACGACGTTCTCATCATTGCCACCGGAGTAAAAATCGCCCCGGAGCAGACCAAAGGAATGTTGGGAAGCGATTGGCGGACTCGTGTTTTTGACTTCTACACGTTCGAGGGCGCCTCGGCGCTGTATCAGACGTTGCGCACGTGGAACGGGGGCAGAATTGTGGTGCATATCACGGAAATGCCGATCAAATGCCCTGTGGCTCCGCTGGAGTTTGCTTTTCTTGCCGACACATGGCTGAAACATCGCAGATTGCGCGACAAGACCGAATTCGTTTACGTCACACCGCAATCGCGCGTTTTCACCAGCCCAATCGCTGCGGAAGTTCTCGGTCATTTGGTTGAAGAAAAGCACATCAAAGTGGTAACGGATTTCCAGATTGGCCGCGTCGATAATGACCTGCACAAGATTGTTTCCTCGGATGGAAGAGAAGTTGGTTACGACCTGCTGGTGACCGTGCCAACAAATACAGGCGACGTAGCGATGGGACGGTCAGGCGTCGCGGACGAGCGTAACCTGGTTGTGACCAATCACCGCACACTGCAATCACAACTGCACGCGAACATTTTCGCGCTGGGCGACGCGACGAATCTGCCCTCAGTGAAGTCCAGTTACGTGGCCCATTTTCAATCGCACATACTGACTGAAAACATTGCTCATTACATCAAAGACGAATCGCTCGAATCCCAGCCTGAGACTGGCCACGACCGTTTTGTCGAATCGCGCGGCACGGGGTTTGTGGTCGATTCCGGCCACGAGTTCCAAACAACAGAAGGGGAATACCTGTTACCGGTACTCGGCCCATTGTCGCGATACCATCAACGTGATTTTAACAGGCTCGCGTTTCAATGGATTTACGGAAGCTGCTGGCCAGAGGCCCGGCGATGCCGGGACTTAGCCCTGAGCAGGGACTGAACTCCGAAATTCTTGGCGGGCGAACCGCCGATTTTTTGCGAGACGATTCAGTTGTTGATGCCTAGCTTCGCAGGATGCCGCTCGAAGCAGCCAAGTTCAGACAAGCTGTAACCGAAAACACACTGCGCAGTTGCGAGCTTTTCATGGGATTGCCGGCAACTGACATCGCAACAATAGCATCTTTTGTCGTTCCGAAGCATCTCGACAAGGGCGAGTATCTTTTCCGCGAAGGCGATCGCAGCGAAGGTTTCTACATCGTGAAAAAGGGCGCGATCAATGTTCATCGCGTGAGCGCCGCCGGGAAAGAGCAGGTCATCCACTTGTTTCACCCCATCGAATCGTTTGCCGAAGGATCGCTCGCGACCGAAAGCGGTTACCCTGCGGATGCGCGCGCAACCGAGCCGACGACGGTTCTGCTTATACCAAGGAACGATTTTCTCGATCTGTTGCGCCGGCGTCCCGAACTGGCGCTGCGCATGCTTGCTTCCATGAGCCAGCATCTGCGGGTGATCGTTGGCTTGCTCGATGATTTGACTCTCAAGGACATGGAAACGCGTCTGGCAAACTG
Organism: uncultured Verrucomicrobiae bacterium; assembly: GCA_963753675.1. Lineage (GTDB taxonomy): Bacteria > Verrucomicrobiota > Verrucomicrobiia > Chthoniobacterales > UBA10450 > Udaeobacter. Next base: position 544,168 of record CAVWCZ010000005.1, read on the forward strand.
GCTATTGAAACGTTGTCCGCGGCCAATCAGTGATCGGTTGGTCGAAATTGAACTCGACCGTACCAAACGCGTGCTGGCCGCCGAGATGGGCACAACCAGCGGAAACGCTCTCACGCACGTTGGCGAAATTTCGCGATCAAAATCTGCTGCACGTAAAAGGCAATACAATCACGCTTACCAAGCCGCGCGAGCTGCAAAAACTGTTGCAACGCAACCTGGGCGAATTGTAGTTCATCGGCCCCTCGGGCGGATTGAAAGGATGCGCTTTTTAACGCAACCCTAGAAATGGGTGATGAGATACATGTTGCTCGTGCATGACCATTCCGAGCTTGACGAATTGCTCGCTGAGTTTTTCCGGGCGCTCGCAGCGGGCAATGTCGCGCAGGGCTTTGAAAAGCTCGATCTGTTTTGGGCGCGATTGGCAATGCACATTCGGGCCGAACACCTTCATTTGTTTCCCACGCTGCTTCATGGGCTTGAGTCGCTGGGCCGGACGAACGAAGCAGCCCGCGGCGCTCCATCTTTCGAGACCGCAAAGAACACAATCGCGCGGCTGCGCGAGGACCACGATTTCTTTATGAGTGAGTTGGCGGCGGCGATCAAACAACTGTGCAAACTACGGCAAAGCACTCATCGGGATAAGTCGTCTCTTGTTCAAAACGTGCGGGAGAAAATCGCCGCTGTCAGCGAGCGGTTGAAGGCGCACAATGAACTTGAAGAAACCGAGGTGTACCCACTGGCTGGCGTATTACTCACACCAGCAGAGTGCGTGACCCTAAACGAGAAGATGCAAAAGGAACTCTATAATATTCCGCAGCGATTTAGCAGCGCAGCAAAGTAATCTTTTGTTTACAAGCTGCACGGCCTGCGCTGCAGCAAAGAAGAGAGGCTCCAAAAAAGGAGCCACCACATGAAAGGACAAAACTGGTATGCAGGCGGCCAGGCGGGAAACTTTGTCATTCGATCACAAACGAGCAGGAGCCCGCGCCGGGCATCGACCCGCCGTGGTGGAGTATGGATTACAGCCGCACTGCTCGGGATTGCGGTGGGCGTTTTGGTTAGCGCTAACGCGCAGACTTCCAAAACTGAAAGTCATGAACATCATTCGACGGTTCCGATCCCAGAAGCGATCCGGGCTGAACACGCGGAGATTCACGACCAACTCGTCGCCCCGACCAAAGTTCAGGGCCCAGTCGGCCAAGCCCCGCGACGAGTTTACTCCTCAGATGCGCGACATCCTTGTAATGACTGACGCCTTGCGCGCGGAGTTGCCACATATGCTCGAAGAACATAAAGCCATCCGCGCCGCCACCGCCCGGATGGGCGCGGCCGCGAAAGCGAAGGGCAATGCCGCAGTTGAACGCCTGGCCGAAACGCTAAAGCTCCATGCCCAAAGCGAAGAGCAGATCTTCTATTCGGCCGCAATTCTTGTCGGCGTCGGCGATCTCGTGCGCCATCATTTCAGAGCGAAAGCGCCACGGCCGTAGACGCTCGCGCCGCGTGCGTCGGGTACTGCCGGAATTGATCGGCGCACGCGACGCAGGTTTCATTTGCACTTGTCTCGGGTGATCTCATGGTTGAGATCGCCAGTGGAGTCAGATACTTACTGCGTCACATTCAGCAGTCCAGCAGCGCCGATCTCCATGTCGCGCATGCTGTGATCGACGATCGGATATTTCCCGGGGTGCGGCATGATCGCATCGAAAACGACGCCTTGGCCGGGCCCGACGGAGTAAGTGGACACGCCAGTGAGCGCATGGTCCGCATCTCCATCGGGATAAACTGTAGCAAATATTCCGCCAATGATGTGGAAGGAACTCCATAGATTCGGGCCGGCATCGACGAAGTAAAT
>CAVWCZ010000006.1:0-248512 GCA_963753675.1 uncultured Verrucomicrobiae bacterium
TGTTTCAATGAGATTGCATGAATCTCGAAGCCAGCTTATGGGTGCGTCCCTATTTCGACAGCCTGGCGTACCTCAATCTCTTCTCGAGCTAAAAATGTATTAACTATATGAACACTAAAAACGACATTCGGCTCTCTCTGGGCCTCTCCTTGATCGCGCTCAGCACCCTCATCGCAGAGGTGTTGTTGATCCGAGTATTTGAAGTCATCTTCTTGAATAACATCGGTTACGCAGTCATTACCTGTGCCATGTTCGGATTTGGCCTTGCCGGCACCTACGCAGCGATCTGGCCGATGAGAAACGGCGACAATGTGCGAAAGCGGCTTACCGTTCTTGCGCTGTTGTTTGGAGTGGCGATCCTATTGCTCCGACCCGCCCTGAACGCTACAACTCTGACCTACGATGTGCTTCATTCACACAAGGCCGTGGCTATCGCGCTCGGTGGCAGCGTCGTGTACTTGTTAGTTTTAGTGCCTTTCTTTATATCCGGCCTCCTGCTGGCTTACTTGTTCTCCGCTTATTCTTCCCGGATTCGAGCGCTCTACTTCTGGGACCTGTGCGGCGCGGCGCTGGGATGCGTCATTTATATCCCGTTCCTTCGAAGCATCGGGCCGGGAGGTATAATGTTCGCCGTCGCCGCGGTAATCGTCGTGGCTGCATGGCTTCTCTCCGGCGGACGGAAATGGATGGCCCCGGCGCTTTTGACGGCCGCGTGCTTGATTGTCATTCCCTTTATAAAAGGAGACGGGTACTTCGCATTTCGCGGTCACCAAGACAAACGTGGTGTTCTAACGGCGCAACGGGCGGGGTTGGATGAGTTCAGCGAGTGGGATCCGATGTCGAAGATCGACGTGATAACATTATCTCCAACGACAAAACATGTTGCGTACGACGGAGGTTCGCAGAGTAGCCATTTTTTCAAGTTCGATGGCGACCTTGCCGGTCTGCGCAAAAGGGTACTCGAAGGCACCGAGGATTTGAAAAAGGACTTCTGGGAGCCCGGCGTGCTGGCATCACACTACCTCAGGCGCGACTCGGCGGCGGATGTGCTGATCATCGGCAGTGCAGCAGGTCAGGAAACGAAGGCGGCGTTGATGTTCAATCCGGCTTGGGTTGATGGAATTGAGTTGGTAGGAACTGTGGTGCGTTTGGGGAAGCAGGAATACTCAAAGTTCATCGGAGGCATTTTCAACGACCCTCGGGTGCATAACCAGGTGGGCGAAGGCCGGCAATGGCTGCGCACATCTTCGCGAAAGTACCGATATCATCCAAATCCACAGCAATCACACGACCTCGTTCATCAACTCGGGAATCGGCGCGGTCAGCCCCGTGTATCTGCAGACCGCGGAGGCGTACGAAGAGTACTTCTCGCACCTCAAGGAGGATGGCATACTCCATATAAACCATCATGCCTATCCGAGGCTGATCACCACTGCCGCACTGGCATGGAAGCGGCTGGGGCGGACCGATTTTCAGCGGCATGTCCTCGTTTTCGAGCGACAGAATACGGACGATACTCTGGCAACACTGCTCATTAAAATGTCACCGTGGACAGAGGCTGAGGTCGCCGCGATCGAGCATTTGTTTACGGTTTGCGACCGTTCCGATCCCGCCCATCCGAACGTAAAAGTGATTGATCCGATCAATCCGAAAGCCAGTTTTCTTTCACCGGCCTTTTTTACTGGCGAACTTCCTGAGGACCTTCAAGCGCGAATGGATTATCGCGTGTCCGCGTGCACAGACGACCGGCCCTACTTCGACAGCTTCCAAGTGGGATTTCATGACATCAAACCTGACCCCGCACGATTTACCGACGAGACCATGGCATCCATTGTTAACGCCCGCCTGAAATGGCCAATTGGCGAATACACGGTTCCGGCTGCGATCGGTCTCCTGGGAATAATTTTTGCTGCCGTCTTAGTGCTTCTCCCTTTGAAGTTTTCCAAAGCCGGAAGGCTGAGATGGCCGGGACGCCTCTCATCGATGGCTTACTTTGGTTGCCTGGGTTTCGGGTTTATTCTCATCGAACTGATGTTGATTCAGCTTTTCATGAAGCTTCTTGGCTATCCTCTGCTTGCCTACACGACCGTGATTTTCGCGATCCTCTTCTCGGCAGGTATTGGAAGCCTAAGCGCTGAACGGCTTGGAATTGAACCGGCGAAACGCTGGTTCGTTCCGTTTCTTGGCATCGTCGCTTCGGGCGTGATTCTTCTAATGGTGCGCACGCCGCTGTTTGACCTTTTGCTGGCGGGATCAACCGCCTCACGTATCCTCGCAACGGTCCTGATGATTTTCCCTCTTGGCTTTTTTATGGGAATGCCTTTCCCACTGGGGATCCTGCATCTGCGCAAAGTCCCGGAAGGTGCTATCGCGTGGGCATGGGGCATTAACGGCCTCTTCACCGTGCTCGGTGGAGGTGTCGCCGGCCTCATTTCGCTGTTTGTGGGTTTTAACATCGTATTTCTTGTCGCAATGGGTGTGTACCTGATGGCGCTGCTCGCATTCGCGTGGGCTCGTTCGCGAGTTGCTTCGATTGTGCCTCGCACCATTCCAGAGCATCCGTCCGAGCTTGCGGTAACTGCCTGATCACATGCGCCGGATTTTTCTTCTACTTGCAGCGGTACAAGCCGGTTCTAACGTGCCCGTGCCCACTGTAAACTCTGGCCTAGTCTAGTCGCCTAGTCGCATTTTTCTTGCCTAATCAACAGTCTTCTGGAGTAAACAACATTTTATGACGAAGAACAGTCGACGAATGCGGGATGACCGACAATTGCCGAGTTATGTGTTGATGGATTTACTTCAGGACCGCGGCGCGGAAGTGGCTTACTACGATCCCTAGGTGCCGCTGATCAAGCCAACCCGCGAGCACCCGAGATCTGCCCGGCACACAATCCGTCCACTGGAACCGCGCTAGAATAGAGAATTTCGATGTTTTTCTTATCGCGAGCAATCATTCGTCGGTGAACTACCGAGATCCTGCTCATTGGGCGCAGTGCATCGTGGACACCCGAAACGCTATGGCCGGTCTACCCGGTGCCGCTGGAAAAACTTGGAAAGCATAGACTCTTCTGAGAGGGAGAGATCACAACATGGCGCCTTGGCCTCCCCTCCCGAGATCTCATTGAGTACCCGCCGGCGTTCTTCACATTTCTTCACAACCCTCCCTAGAAAAAAATATTAAGAAAAAGTGTTGACACTCTACATCTATCTTAATACTACCGATTTCGGCGCATCGCGAGGACCAGCGAGAAGCCGCAATTATGAAAGGTGCCGGGACGCTTCTGCTTACGCTCATTTTGAGCGGCTTTTCCGCTCCGGCCGCGTCCGCCACGACCTGGCTGTCCAACGGGTCGGCATCGAATGTACAGGCTTTGCAAAACTCTGCACGAGATGGCGACACGATCACGCTGCCAGCGGGAACATTCTTCTGGGCGACGACGGTCACTATTACGAAAGGCATCACAGTGATAGGTCAGACTACGACTGACCCGGTGCGCAAGACTGCCAACGATCAAACAATCATTTCAGTGAATACCGGAGCAAACGGTAATACGCCTCTGTTGGTAGTGGACAGCGCCTTCGGCAAATCTTATCGCGTGAGCGGGATCACATTCCGCACGGGGAGAACCGGAGGCATGAATTACAACGGTATGGTGCAGTTAAATGGCAATTCGCAGGCAGTTCGACTCGACCATTGTCATTTCGATGATTTGGCTTACGAAAACAATAACGCCATCGCCAGGTGCCTGTTGTGCCCAGAAAAGTCTGGAGGGCATAGGCGCTCGTGAAAGAAGCGAAGTTACCACGACAGAAGGTTTTTCCCTCGTATTCACCGCTCGGCCTCACATGAGTTTCACAATTTGGCTGATTGGCTTCTTCTTTACACTTGGTTTGGCTTGTCTCTTCCAGAAGATCTTTGGGAGAAGCTACTGGCGCTCTTGGCGATCATTATCTCTGACCGTTGGTTCTCGGGGGACATGCTTTGACGAATGCTGAAATGAACGGCCGCTTCGTCCTTGCATCGCGAGCCTCGCCGCCGCAAGGCCGCACGGTGATGGTGCGCTCTGGCGGTTTGGTGTTCTCGGCCGCATTACGTCGAAGCGGATGGGCGTTGATCTCTGGTTCTGGTGAGACTTCTATCCCAAATCCGCCGGAGGAATGGTGGCTGGACGACGCTTTGGCGAAGGAAATGGGGTTGGACATCGACACAATTGAGGCTGAACGGCGAACGCTGATAATTTAGGCCGCTCGCTTCCGGTCGCAGACGGCGGGCAAGATGGTGGTCTCATTCCAGCGTCGTCTCGCCTTCGTATCGAGGGTTGGTGTAGCTGGCGACCGCAAGCGAAATTTGGTTTAGGTTTTATCGCAGAACTCTTAAGAAAGCTACGGGTGCAAACGGCCAATGCACAGAGACTGCCCGCCACCTAAGCTGGAAGAATTGGATCGAGAACACGGAACGGTTTTGTTACCCGGAGAGAGAGTTTTTCACAGCCCCTCCCTAAACAATCACAGCTATTCACAGCGCATCCCCTAAAGAAAAATCTTAAGAAAAAGGTATTGACACGCTTTATCCATCCTAATATCACGGGAGCTGGCGAATCGCGAGGACCGCGATAAGCCGCGATTATGAAGAGGCACTGGGACGCTTTTGCTTGCGCTTATTTTGAGCGGTTTGTTTCGGCTCTGCACTGCGAGGCAACGGTTTACCATTCCGATGGGACGGCGGCGAGTGTGCAGGGTTTGCACAACGCGGGCACAGAATGGCGATACGATCGCGTTGCCCTCTGGAACATTTACTTGGACAAGCACCGTTACGATTACTAAAGGCGTCACGATTGAGGGACAAACCACAACCAATTCGGTCAACGGGACGGCCAATGATCAGACTGTTATTGTCGATAATGTCACGAGAGTGCCCGGCGGCGCACCGATTGTAGTTCTTAACACCAGTCTTGGGAAGTCGTATCGAATAACGGGTTTAACGTTCCGGGCCGGAAATGCCGTGACCGCTTACAATGGGGGCCTAAATTTAAGTGGCGACTCTCATTCGGTCAGATTGATCATAACCACTTCGATATTTCGCCTCCCGACACAACATGCGACAATGGGGCGACATTTACGGCGTGATAGATCATAACATAGTCAGGTACACTACCTAAGGGGTCTTTTTTGCGGGCAGTTCCTACGGCGATGGTTCGTGGGCGAGCCTGCAGATTACGGAAGCGAGAAGTTTATTTTCCTCGAAGACAACTGCATCAACAACACATGCTGGTAACGAGTTTTCCGGTGTTATGACGATCTGGAGGGGCGGGCGCTGCGTTTTCGTCACAATCACTCATACAACATCCCACGAACCATGGAACAGAAATGGGTCGGGAACGGGGGTTTAGGCAAGAGAAATCTACAACAACGATTTTCATTTCACGTTTGAACGTTCAGTTGGCGGCACACGTTCTGGCGGCTGGATAAGTGCACGACAACACGATCGTCGGGATGCGGCCTGATCGCGGCGGGTCGGAACATACAGGACATTTCTTCACAGGGGCGGGGACCCATTTACGGGAGCGGGCGGCGATAATCCGTGGGACTATAACGTTACCGAACCGAACGGAACTCACATTAATGGGCATCCGCCGTATTTGTTCGCGAGTGGAAGCGCGGCAGCCGGGACGAACGCACAATTGACACCACGAAAAATTGGACACCGAATCGATGGGTCGGATATACGGCCAAGAGGTTATCGGACAAGCGGATTCTTGTTCTTATCGAATACGAGTAACACTTTGAATTTTATTATCATGAGAATGGTGGCGGAGCCGATGTGGCAGGCGGGTGACCAATACCAGATCCACAAGGTATTAGGCATGGATCCGCCAGGAAGAGGAGCAGGGGATTTGATCCGGCAATCCTCCGATCAACACGTAACAGGAAGGCCGCACCTCAACAGTTAGAGCCATGTTACGCATGGAACAATGTTTATAGGCCAACAGGTGCGCATGTACTGTGAACTCAGGCAATTCGCGCATTTGCTGTCCTCCGAGAAGGCCGAGATTTTACAACACGCCAATGCCGGGCTACACGCCTTACGTTTATCCGCATCCGCTGACCACATCCTTAAATCGAGCGACGCTAGGCAACATCAGGTACTCGCAGCTTTGTTCAAACGGGCGACAACGTGATGATTGGCGGATTCATTATTCAAGGGACCAAGCCAAAGAGGGTGATTATGCGTGCCATTGGTCCGTCGCTTACTCCATTAGGGATTCCCAATGCATTGGCTAATCCGACATTGGAACTGCACGATGGCACTGGGGCTTTGATTGCCTCTAATTATAACTGGCAGACTACGCACATCGGCGGGATTATCACCGCCAACCAGGTCAGCGCTATCCAGAACAGCGGGTATGCTCCGAGTCAGGCAAGCGAGTCTGCGATCATTGCCACCCTGCCACCGGGAAATTACACCGCGATCGTGACCGGCGTTAACAACACCACCGGAGTTGCTCTCGTGGACGTGTATGATCTCAGCCCCGGTGCTTCTTCAGTTCTCGCCAACATCAGTACTCGCGGCTTTGTTCAAACGGGTGACAACGTGATGATTGGCGGATTCATTATTCAAGGGACCGAGCCAAAGAGGGTGATTATGCGTGCCATTGGTCCGTCGCTTACTCCATTAGGGATTCCCAATGCATTGGCTAATCCGACATTGGAACTGCACGATGGCACTGGGGCTTTGATTGCCTCTAATTATAACTGGCAGACTACGCACATCGGCGGGATTATCACCGCCAACCAGGTCAGCGCTATCCAGAACAGCGGGTATGCTCCGAGTCAGGCAAGCGAGTCTGCGATCATTGCCACCCTGCCACCGGGAAATTACACCGCGATCGTGAGCGGCGTTAACAACACCACCGGAGTTGCTCTCGTAGACGTGTACGATCTGCAATAATATTGCCTTTTGAAAGCCAATTAAACGGAGCCAATGGCTTGGGTGATTCTCTAAGGGACTGCCGACGTTCCGAATTGGGCCGCTCCGGGCGGGCCTGAAGCTCGAGCTGCCAACATCCTCCTATTTTCGATCCCGCGGACTTACCAATCTTCCAAACGATGGTCAGCACTTGTCGGACAGGCGCAGCAATTGATCGCAGCGCTCGGGAGGACCGACCCGCGACCACCGCAATCAGTGTTGAGAAAGTAATGGATGCGGTCTTGGCGCAGTTAAACGCTTTGGCTGTCAGCGCACGTTGAGTGTCTCGATGGCTACCATTTCTTGAGTCGCGAACGATTGATCACGAAGTGAACTTCGAAAAGGCAGAAGTGCTTGTGGCAGCTTCCCTGCGGGAGGGAGCGGACCTGCGGCTAAAAGTCGCCGCCAATTGCGGTCGCCAGATTGTCGAGGCCGCCCTTTTGATTAGCGATTGCCTGGCTGGGGGAGGCAAACTGTTGCTCTTCGGCAATGGCGGCAGCGCCGCTGATGCGCAGCATCTCGCCGCGGAATTCGTTGGGCGCTTTGTTGTTGAACGACCCGGCCTGGCGGCCATCGCGCTGACAACTGATTCGTCCATCCTTACCGCGGTGGCAAATGACTACGGCTTTGAGCGGGTATTCGCGCGACAAATTGAGGCGCTGGCCCGGCCAGGCGACGTCGCCATAGGCATTAGCACAAGCGGCAATTCCGCCAACGTGCTGGCGGCAATGAAGCAGGCCGCGAACCAGAACCTCAAAACCATCGGTCTTTCCGGCAAGGATGGCGGTCTCCTCGCAAGGGCATCCAACGTTTCCGTCACAGTGCCTGCTGCAGACACGGCCCGCATCCAGGAATGCCACATTGCCATCGGACACATCTGGTGTGAACTAGTCGAATTCGATTAGCGTTTGCGCAGATTAGCCGCCTGAAGGCAGAACTCCAAATCTGCTGAAGTGAGCGTTGATCTTTCCAAGATCACTTGGTGGCACTACAGCGAAGGTCTCAAGAGTGTAGTCAGCGAATTTGCCGCCTATCTTGTATGCCCGGTTTCTGTTCTGCCGCTGAACTCAGCGCTCGCAGCTCGCGTTTTGACCGGCCCGTGTCTCCTGAAACCCGAAAATTCTGATCCGATCGCTGGGTCGCCAGGATTTGGCTTGCCGTTCAACCATTTTGTAGAGTAAACAACGTCGCATGACGCAGAACAGCAGACACACGTGGGACGATCGACAATTGCCGGGTACTTCTTACCCCAGAGGTGAGTTGCCCCGTCTTTCTTTCCTTATCGCTTTCCTGGTTTTTGCTGCCCTCATGTGCGGCGGCTGCCAGAGCCCGCTACCGCCTCTGCCATATCCGCCAGGACCTCACACGGCTGTAAGGCTCTCTCCCGGAGACGTCATCAAGCTTTCATTTGCTGAAGAAAGCGATCTCGATCAAACGCAAAAAATTCGCAGGGACGGCAAGGTAAGTCTGCCGTTCCTTGGGGAAGTGACCGCTGCGGGCAAGAGGGTCATCGATTTTCAACATGAGCTTGTCCGTCGCTATGAGGGTGACCTCGAAAATCCGGAGGTGCTGGTCATATTGGAGAACGGTGTGGCAACCGTGACCATCTCAGGATTTGCCAATAAGCCTGGCACAATCACGTTCGATCGCCCAACGACCGTGTACCAGGCAATTATGCAAGCGGGCGGAGTAAGCGATTATGGAAGCCTCAGCAACATTCATCTCACTCGCATAATCAACGGAGTGCAGCGCACGGAGACGATTAATCTTCGGCCAAGCATTCGAGGCAAGCCTATCTACCCAGAATATGTCCAGGACGGAGACGTGATCTACATCTCGCGCAGCTTGTTTTGATTTGAGGTGCCGGCAGGGCGCGACCACATGAGCTTGCCATGTCGAATTCACGGTGCCCGTAAGCGTAATCGCGTTGATTCGCTGCCCCTCGCACTCGTGCTCGTCGCTTGCTTATTTTATCCTGTCCGGGAAGCGACGAGTCAGGATGCCGTGGCTGCCGCGTCGGAAGCTGCCGGGCTCGGCTGGCTGCCAGCTGTTCCAATTCAAATCACAGCCGGCGTGGACATCGGCTACGATGACCACGTTACCGGGAACACCTCCACCGCGAGCTCAAGCGGTCAAAAGTCATTTTTCGCGAGGGAAAACTTGGTCCTCACGTATGCGCGCCCCACGGAGCGCACACAACTCAGTTTGATTGGGGTCGGACGCTTTTCCCAGTTTTTCGATCTGGGCACGGACGATAAGAACGGGAACGTTACTTTGTCGCTCGCGCATAATTTTTCGACGCGCCTATCCTTCTATGCCAGCGTTTATGCCGCTTACCAGACGGAGCCGGATTTCAAATCCGATGTCGGCCCGGAGAACGTCCGCGCCAATCATTTCGACACGATCGATATTTTTGCGGTCACTTATCGATGGCTCCCACGCTTTAGCACGGTAACAAATTTCACGTTCCAGCGCGTTAAGTACGCTGATGCATCGATTGGAATGACTTCGGACCGGGTCGATAACACTTTCGGCGAAACGGTTCAATTTAGCCTGACGAGGCGGACGAATCTGGTCGGCGACTATCGTTACCAGATAACAGATTACGATACCGCTCCAAACGATTCCACCACCCACTATCTCCTCGCTGGTATCGATCATCATTTGACCGAGCATCTAATCGTTCACGCGCGCGGCGGTCCATCACTGCGGTCTCTGAAAGACGATGGGGATTCGACCAGCCCATACTTCGAAGGTTCGCTTGAGTACATTAGGAGCAACCACTCGCTGAACTGGACAACAAGCTATGGCTTCGAAGCGCCCACTCAGGCAAACGCCTCGGTCCGCAAGACATTCCGAACCGGCCTCGTCCTGACATATAATCTTACTTCGCGGCTCACCTCGACGACCGCGGTCTATTTTCACCATGATGAAAATCAAGTCTCGCCTTCATCCGGAACCGGGTCGGCTGGGTCGCAGGATACTCTCGATCTTTTGCTCGGTTTCAACTACACGATCAATAAGCGCCTTGCCGCGCATGTTAACTACAGCTATACGTCGCAAAGTTCGTTAGGAGAAACACAAGGTTACTCGCGGAACAGCTATTCCGCTGGTTTGACTTACACCTATTGAGAATTTTTCGGACGAGACAGTTTAGCCACAGGTAGCTCCACGGACAAAGATTGACAACTGCTCTGGCCCCGGGGCCTCAGAAAGATCTTCGAAATGCTGCATCCACCAAACCAAGCTGCTACTCGCGACTCAATCATCCGCGCGCAGGCACGGAACGTTCACGAATCAGCGGCGGCGAGTCACAGGAACATGTGGCGGTTTTGGGGAGGCGTCTGTTTTGTCATTGTACTGCTGGCCGCGTTTGGCCTGCCCCTCCTCGGATTGGCAAATTACGCGGCCCACAGTTCGCTGCACTCGTACATCCTACTAATTCCCTTTGTTTCCGGGTACCTCCTTTACATTCGGCGTGATCAATTGCCAAAAAAACGGGTCGCCGATCTGCCGCTCGGGATCATGTTGCTGGCCTGCGGCCTGGGCATTTTCCTGTTTAACCGAGTGCATTTTGCAGGACCAGCGGCTGCGGATAATTCTTACTTCGTGCTGCTCAGCCTCTCATTCCTTTGTTGTCTTACCGCGGGAGGTTTTTTCTTTCTCGGGCGCGACTGGATGCAAGCCGCGGCTTTCCCTCTGGCCTATCTCATTTTCTTGGTTCCGATGCCGGATGCCATGGCAGATGCGCTGGAGACGGCCTCGAAATATGCTTCGGCCGAAGTAGCCAATCTTTTTTTTCACATCAGCGGCATGCCGTTTCTGCGGGCGGGCCTTATTTTTCAACTGCCGAACATCACAATCGAAGTTGCGCAGGAATGCAGCGGGATTCGATCGAGCTGGGTGCTTTTCATGACCAGCATCCTGGCCGCCAACTTATTCTTGAAGATGCCATGGCGACGTTTTGCGCTTGTCGCCTTCATCATTCCGCTGGCCATTTTGCGGAACGGATTTCGCATTCTTGTGATCGGGCTGCTCTGTGTGCATATGGGTCCGCAGATGATCCACAGCCTAATCCATCGTCGCGGCGGGCCACTCTTTTTCGCGCTTTCGCTGGTACCATTGTTTCTGGTGCTATGGTGGCTGCGCAAAGGTGACATCCGTACGCGACGAGCGAAATCGCTCTGAGGCTTGGAAACGTGTAATTTGTCCACCGTGATTCTCCTTTGCTCGACGCTCTCTTTCTGGTTTTACGCCTTTTTTCGGGAACTCCACGCGGCTTTTCCCGTAGAAAGCTTTGAGAGGACCAGCCCTCCAGCGTGTTGACACGCAGGCCTCACCTTGGGTGTCGCCGCCGCCCGCGCGTGGATCGTGTCTGTCTTGCGGGATGAATGAGATTTCGACTTGCTTATCGGTTGCAGCGTTGTGCGATCACTGATTCTGCGACGCGATTTCATTATGTCGACTAACAGCAAACAGTGAACCTGAATACGATTCTAGGTCTGGCCGCCAGCGCGTTCAGTATAGCGCTAGCCGTGGCCGCCGCGTGGCGCAAACGCCTGTCGGTTGCGGCCTGGTGTTTCGCGGCCGGGATGCTGACTTTTGCGCTGGAAAGCGGCTTTAGCGCCATGCAACGGAACGCCGTCCTTCCGGAGGATGCAGCCTTTTGGGGAGCCGCCGCCGTGATAACGCGGTCGTTTCTCCCGGGGATTTGGCTTTGGTTTAGCTTCACTTACTCGCGCGGAACGAAGCCTCGCGCAGTGCCGGTGAAATCCCAACTGTTAATCATGGTGGCATTCCTCCTGCCGGTTGGCGTGTCTCTGATCTTTCGGGAACAACTCGTCGCGGTTTCTTCCAGCAGCCAATCGGGGGGTAACTGGTGGCTTAATGCGCCCGCCGCCTCAAAGGCCTCTAATGTCTTCCTGCTCGTTGCAGCGGTGTTGGTTCTGATGAACCTCGAAAGAACATTCCGGTCTGCCGTCGGAACCATGCGGTGGCGGATCAAGTTTATCGTGCTCGGCCTGGCGACTGTTTTCGGGGCGAGGATTTATACCCTCAGCCTGGCGCTGCTCTTTTCCAGGGACCCGCTGTCGTTGACGCAGTGGGACACTGTTGCGCTGCTGATCGGGTGCGCACTGATGACGATCGGTTTTGTCCGGAGCGGGTTCGCGGAAATCGATGTTTATCCCTCCCACGCCGTCCTGCGCAGTTCGCTCACGGTCCTTCTCGCCGGGGCATATCTTTTCGTTGTCGGCGTGCTCGCCCAAGTGGTCGCGTGGGCCGGCGGCTCGGCGACGTTCCAGCTCCAAACATTCGTGGTGCTGTTGGGCTTCACGCTGCTGGCTGTGCTGCTCCTCTCGAATCGGGTCCAGCAAAAGATGCAGCATTTCGTCAGCCGCCATTTCAAAAGGCCCCAGTATTCGTTTCGCCAAATATGGACGCTATTTACTCAATGCACCGCCAGCGTGCTCGAGCGGGCTGGCTTGTGCGCCGCCGCGGCCAAATTGATCTCTGAAACGCTCGGTGTGTTGTCGGTCACGATCTGGCTGTTTGACGAACAGGAACGGCTCGTGTTCGCCGCGTCCACTTCGCGCTCTGAACGTGAGGCCGCCGACGCGGTCTCGAACCTCGCCGAGCAGAACCGAACCCTGAAGAACCTTCATGAGCTCTCCAAACCGTTCGACTTGGAAAAAGCCAGGGGCGATTACGCCGAGAGCCTCCGCCAAATCAGTCCGAGCCAGTTTCGCACCGGTGGCAATCGGCTGTGTCTGCCGTTGTGGACAGGTGATCGCTGCATCGGTGTCGCTATCCTGGCCGATCGCGTCGCCGGCGTCCCTTACACGGTTGAAGAACTCGACTTGCTCAAATGCATGGGCGATCAGATTGCTGTGAGTCTGCTGAACCTGCGGCTCACCGAAGAAATAATGAGGACAAAAGAACTCGAATCTTTCCAAGCCATTTCCGCGTTCTTCATTCATGACCTCAAAAATGCGGCCTCGACCTTGAGTTTGACCCTTCAAAATCTACCGGTCTATTTCGATGATCCCAATTTCCGTGAGGACGCCTTGCGCGGGATTGGTGAAACGGCAAACCGCATTAACCAGCTCATCAGTCGCGTCGGCGCGTTGCGCCAGCTCGAGCTTAAGCCCGAGGAGCTGGACCTGAACCGCCTGATTGATGACGCGCTCGAGGTCCTCAAGGGTGCGCCGGAGATAAACATCGTGAAAGAGCTAAATCTGCGGCCAAAACTCAGGCTCGACCGGGCGCAATTCGGCAGTGTGCTCATGAATCTGCTTCTCAACGCCCGGGACGCGCTCGGGGCAGCCGGCGAAGTGAAAATTCAAACTGATCAAAGCAATGGCTGGGCGATCCTGTCCGTTGCCGACAACGGCTGCGGTATGGATCCGGAATTCCTTAGGACCGCGCTTTTCCGGCCGTTTCGCACCACAAAGAAAAAGGGACTCGGCATCGGCATGTTTCAATCCAAGATGATTGTCGAAGCGCATCGTGGCCGAATTACAGTCGACAGTGAGCCCGCGGTCGGCACGACTTTCCGGATCATGCTGCCGATATCTCAAGGAGTGACGGCTTCTCAGCCATCACCTCTAGAACCGACCGCTGCCTCCGCCAAGGTTGCGGCGGGCAGGCAAGCCGTCGCTCTTTGATCGTCAAATGCTCATGAAAGCCAAACTGCTCATCGTAGATGATGACGAAGCAATTCGGACACAGATGAAATGGGCGCTCAGTCAGGACTATGACATTGAGTTCGCTGAGGACCGCAGAGCCGCGCTGGAAGCTTTTCGCGGGAATCCACCGGCAGCGACGTTGCTCGATCTCGGCCTGCCGCCGCGCCCTCATGAATGCGATGAAGGTCTGGCGACGTTATCCGAACTGCTTGGCGCCGATAACACGGCTAAGATCATCATCGTCTCAGGACAGGCCGAAAAGGAGAATGCCCTGCAGGCGGTTGGCGCAGGCGCTTACGATTTCCTGTGCAAACCGGTGCAGATGGAGGAGTTAAAACTTCTTCTTCGCCGATGCATCCACGTGGTGGAACTCGAGAAAGAGTACCGCGAGCTACAACAAAGCCAGCGGCCCGATGTGTTCGAAGAGATGCTCGGCACTAGTCCGCAAATGCAGACGGCTTTCGCCATGATTCGCAAGGTCGCCGGCACGAACGCGCCCGTGCTCATCCTTGGAGAAAGCGGCACCGGCAAGGAAATGGCGGCAGCGGCGATTCATCGCCGTAGCGCGCTCAAGGACGGCCCTTTTGTCGCGATCAACTGCAATGCCATTCCCGAAAACCTTCTGGAGAGCGAACTTTTCGGTCACGAAAAAGGTGCGTTTACGGGCGCTCATGTGCAACGCAAAGGACTATTGGAAACAGCCAGTGCCGGCACACTGTTTTTGGATGAGATTGGCGAGATTCCACCGGCGATTCAGGTGAAGCTGCTCCGGTTTCTTCAGGAGCAGCGCTTACAACGAGTTGGTGGAAGACAGGAAATCCAGGTCGATACGCGGCTTGTCGCTGCGACTAATGCCGACTTAAAAAAACTTATCGACGATGGAAGATTCCGGGAGGACTTGTATTTTCGTCTTGCAGTGGTCACGATCCGACTGCTGCCACTTCGCGAACGCGGTGAGGACGTTGTAGTTCTGGCTCGGGAGTTTTTACAGCGTTATGCCGACGAGGAGCGCCGCACGAAGCTGGTGTTCGCGCCCGACGCGCTGCGTGCAATGACTCATTATGCCTGGCCGGGCAATGTCCGCGAACTGCAAAACCGAGTAAAACGGGCCGTGATCATGGCGAGCGGCTTTCGGATAGCCGCAAAAGATCTCGAGCTGGAAGGGCGTAACGCCGTACCAGCCTCGTCTGCAAGGACGCTCAAACAAGCGCGCGAACACGTCGAACGGGAAATGATTACGCAAGCGCTCAAGAGAAACTCCGGTAAAATCACTTCCGCAGCTGCCGATCTCGGCATCAGCCGGCCAACGCTTTATGAACTCATGGAAAAGCTTGGCATCGCTAAAGAACGCGCAGATGCAACCCATTAGTGATTTCGCAAACGCTGTAGCCAGGGCGCTATGCGCCGTGCTCACTGGGATGGCTCAAAGTCAGATATCCCCCAAACAATCCAAGACGCCGGAGGATCGGCGCACTCCAAAACGCGTGAGCGAATGGAGCACGGAAATGACGGCCACGTTGTGGAGTCCAGCGCTGCCTCCTCCCGCCGTAGCGTTTTGGCAAAGACGGATACGCCGCTTTTCACGCGCTGGAATCCCTCGATCCTTGATACTAAGACTTTCCTAAACCGTGTACATCAGACCTATGAAAACATCGAAAATCCTACTCAAAACCATAACGCTTATCCTGGCAGCTACGCTCATCGCCGGCTGCACGAAGGAGGCAAAAAAAAACCGCCTCCTTAACGAAGCGGACCGCTATTTTCAGGCGGGCAACTACGACAAAGCCAGGGTGGCTTACCTCAACGCGATCCGGCTGGATCCGCAAAACGCGCTCGCATTTGAGAGAATCGGCGCAATCTGGCAGGACGACGGAGCACCTTTGCGCGCTGCTGGGTTTCTGAAAAAGGCAGGCGAGCTGGACCCGAAAAATGTGCAAAACCGGATACGGCTCGCCCGCTGTTATGTGGCCATCGGACACTTTAACGACGGAACAAAAGAAGCGCTCAAAGTTCTCGAACAAGCCCCGGACAATGGCGAAGCCATTATCGCTTTGACTGAAGCGGCAAGAAGCCAAGAAGATATTGAGGCTGCCGAAAAACAGCTCCAGAAGTTTCCCAAAAAGAACGACGTCTCCTTCTACCTGGCCGCGGCGAATCTGTCTTTCAGTGGGGGCGACCTGTCTACAGCAGTCAATGCACTCCAGCAGGCGCTCGCCGCCGATCCGAAATCATCCGCCGCCCACATGGCGATGGGAAATTTGCATCTGGCACAGAAAGACCTCAAACAAGCCGGCGAAGAATTTAAGAAAGCGGCAGACCTTGCGCCGGTTCGGTCTATGGAGCGGTCGAAATACGCCGAGTTTGAATGGGGCGTGGGTGATGCCGAGGAAGTAAGAAGGATTGCCACCGACATGACCAGGAGCGCCCCGGATTATCTTCCGGGCTGGTTCTGGCTGGCCGAGCTTGCCTACAAAGACAGGAAATACGACGAGGCCCTCTCGCTTCTTGAAAACGTTTTTGGCCGCGACACGGAATTCGTCGATGGCCGCAGACTGCAAGGCGATGTGCTGCTGGCAAAGGGCGACACCAAAAAGGCGCTCGAAGTTTTGGAGCGACTCGACCAGACCTTTCCGGACGTTGCCCTCATCAAATATAATTTGGCGCGCGCATATCTCCAAAACAACAACATCAACCAGGCAAAGCTGGCGCTGGATCAGGCAGTCTCGCTCAATCCGAACTATGACGATGCCGTTCTGTTGCTCGCCCAGGTCAATCTTAGCACTGGTCATGGTGAAGCGGTGATCGAACCGATAAGCCGTCTGCTGAAAAAACGTCCCGATCTAAAAAACGCCGCGCTGGTGTTGGCCGCGGCTTACAGCTCGCGCGATCGATTGGACGATGCCATTGCAGTCCTCGAGAACCAGGCCAAGCTCGCTCCTAACGATCCGCAGCTCCCGATAGCGCTTGGCCTAACCTATCGCCGGGCCAAAAAAAATGATGAAGCGCGTCAGGCATTTGAAAAAGCCGCCCAACTCTCGCCGAATAATCTGTTTCTGATCGATCAACTTGTCGGGCTTGATGTGCTGGACAAGCATTTTGACGCTGCCCGCCAGCTTATACGGCGACAGTTCCAAAAAACGCCAAATTCGCCGGCCTCTCATTTTTTTGAAGCAAGAATCCTGGTTGCGGAAGGGAAATGGGATGCAGCGGAGGCAGAGCTTCAAAGGACGATCCAGCTCGATCCTAATTTTTACAATGCCTACGATTTGCTGGTCCAGACTTACCTTGCAACGAACAGACTCCCGCAGGCAGTTAACCAATTGCAAGGGCTTCTCTCGAAGAACCCCAACAATACCCCAGGTACTCATGACATTGGCGCTCGTATATGAGCGGATGAAGGATTATCCAAAAGCGCATGATGCGTACGAGAAGCTTCTATCGATCCAGCCCAACTTCGTTCCTGCGTTAAATAACCTCGCTTATCTCTATGCCGAGCAGCTCGACAATCTTGACAAGGCTTACGAGCTGGCGAGTAAGGCCCATCAGCTGCGAGGGCAGGACGCTTCCATCGGCGATACCTTTGGGTGGGTCCTTTACAAGCGCGGCGACTATCAGCAGGCGCTGTCGATTCTCCAGGAGAGCGCTGGAAAAGCGGCTGATAATCCTGTGATTCAATTTCACCTTGGCATGACTGCCTACATGATGGGCCAGACAGATCTGGCCAGGGTCGCCCTGAAAAAAGCCGCGAGCGCTGCCAAAGATTTCCCGGGCAAGGAGGACAGCAAACGTCATCTGGCCTTGCTCGAAGGCGGCGCGGAACTGTCAATTTCACGACTCGAGGCGATGACCAAAGAGCAACCTAACGATGTCGTTGCCCAGATGCGTTTGGGGGAAGCTTACCAAAAACAAGGCGCAGCAGACAAGGCGGCGGCTGCTTTCGAGCAAGCGCTGAAACTGAATCCCAAGCTGACTGCGGCCACAACCGAGCTGGCGCAACTCAATGCCGGACCCCTCCGGAACAATGAGAGAGCGCTCGAATACGCAAAAAAAGCGCGGGAACTCGCGCCAAACGATCCCCAAATCACGGCTCTTGCTGGCAGGGTTGCCTATGAAAGCGGCAATTTCAGTTGGTCATACAGCCTTTTGCAGGAGGCCGCGCGCCAGCGGGCCAATGATCCTGCGGTCCTGCACGATCTGGCCTGGGCGGCTTATAGCTTGGGGAAGGTCAATGAAGCTCGGGACGCCATGCAAAAAGTGCTGACCAATAATCCTAACCCTACCCAGGCCGGCGATGCCAAACAATTTCTGGCGTTGGCCGTACTGGATGAAAATCCAAAGCAAGTGATGACCGCCGAGAGCGAGGTGCAGAAGGTATTACAATCCAATCCCGACTACGTGCCGGCGCTCATGGCCCAGGCTGCTATTGATGCGCAGCAGGGTCAGGCAAAACAGGCCTCCGGAATCTACGGGCAAATCCTCCGCCGCATGCCCGATTTCGCGCCCGCCCAAAAACGCCTGGCTGCCCTGGATGCTCAAGACCCCTCGACGATGGCGGTTGCGTACGATCTTGCTACCAAAGCACGCAAGGCGCTGCCGGATGACCCCGAACTGGCTGAACTCCTTGGGCGTTTGAGCTACGAGAAAAAGGAATACCCGCGAGCCATTCAGTTGCTGCAGGAAACCGCCCGTAAACGGCCGCTGGATGCCGATTCGCTTTTCTATCTGGGGATGTCTCAGCTTCAAGCCAGGCAAAAAACCGAAGGCCGCGGAGCGCTTGATCAAGCTTTGGCCGGCGGCCTTCAGGAACCGTTGGCCAGCGAAGCAAAACGCGCTTTGGCCGACCTGCAGAAGGAGTGAGCGGTGAGGGCGGCCTCCGCAGCTTGCTCGCCGTGGCGAGGGCGCACCAGCTGTGTCGGAACATAGACTTTCAGTCTGTGCGCCCAGCGGAGTTGGATTCCGCTGACGCGAGTGCCGCGCGGTGGAAAATGATTGGTGAAATGTGGGGAAGTGTTGGGTCGGCCGCGGCCGCGGTTTACTGCTCGTGCCGGGTGCGCGCTGTAGATACGGCCCTGCCCGCTGCGCCTAAGAGCGTGGACGTTGGGCGCGAAAGTCACGGAAGAGCTAAGGCCACGCCACAGATAAAGCGCCGGCCCGCAGAGTTGGGTCGAGAGTAGTGTCTTGCTCTTTCTGTCTATATGGCCGTCGAAGTAGCTTACAAGCGTCGGAATAGCTGACAATTCCGTCAGGCAGAAGTATCCCCTTACGCGACGTAATCCACCTGGAAATACGAAATATTGCAACTGTTTCGGCGACATTTCCGGGCCGAGAGAGGAATTTGTCCTATCACTCTATAGGGCTTTTCCGGCTCTTAACTGCGATTCAGCGCTCTCATCCATGAGTGGCATACGTGTTGCTGTTTGTTTAGGCATGGAAACAAGGGGACTCTCAACCGGAAAACTCGCACTGCTCTTAGCCGCCGTTTGCGCTGTAATGCTCGCATCCGTTAACTATGCGAAAGCTGATCGATTGCCACTTCCCCCGATCAATCTTGCCATTGGTGATGAGCACGAGCTGGGCCAGGTCCATCCGGGCATATCAGAGGGAGATGATGCCATAACACAATGCGTTAACTTCGTGATTGGCCTGTCGTTGAATGGCTCAGGTCATGTGATCATCGGTCCTCATGACAACCTGGTGACCCGCTCGATGAACGACTTTGGTTCGTTGGCCAGTCCCGCCAATCTGGCTCTGAGAGGCACAGGAATGAGCATAGATCTTGGGACGCAAGGTACATATGATTACCTGTTCGCGCATTACGGTGGACCTCGCGGCGGCTTTGCCGAAGTCTGGTACGTCGGCGATTTAAGCGGCATGATCACAACCCCGCCCACGGCCTTTCGTTACGGTCTTTCTGGCTGGGCTTTGTTCACTGCGCCAGCCGGTGTTCCTGATGGCGGTGCCACGGTAATGATGCTGGGCGCAGCTCTGGGAGCCCTGGCGGTGATGCGCCGCTGGATACCAACGAAGAGATAGCCGAAGTGCCCGGCCTTGGCTGGGGACCAGAGCGGCTGCTCCTCTGAACGGTTTAGGCTCCGCGCACAAACGGGACACCTTGATTTGTCAGTTTGTAATATCACAGGCGCACGCCTTTTGGACAAAGAGTTGCTGCGAGAGGACGGGCGTAGTGCACTTTTTCAATCTGTTGTGTCGCCATTTCCGGGCGCTTCAGAGTTGGATCGTCTTGTCCTTAAAGCGATGATGACAGATGGCATTGCCGAAGGCGCAGATATTAGGCCCCGAAGGCGTCCGGGGCAGCCTTTGTCAACGCGTTGAGGACAACGCGTTCCACCTTGAGGGTTACCGAGCGCGACGCGTCCGCTCGCTCAAGGACAGACTTGCGACCCCACTATTGTTCGCCAAACGTCGGGAGTCCTTACATATTCTGGGTGCGATCTATAAATACCTCCAATCGTTGGTTTTACGATATTTTTCCTCACCATCGCCACTTAGCACGTCGGATAGCCTTACGATCACGCCTTGTTGATCGTGGGTCCCAAAACTTTGAAACGATTCTGGGATTACCACAAAACCGGTAATACGAGGACCTTATGACGAAATACGAATTGAATGGTACGAGTTCGACGGATTTGGCAAGGCTCTTGCTCTCTCATCCAAGAAGAAAGTAAACCTACTCAGGCAAAATAAGTATTATGAAAAAACTAAAATACATCGCGCCAATCTTAATCGCTGTAGCTTGTCTTGGCCTTCAGCACGCTAAAGCAGACTCCGTGGACTATACCCTTACCACTGCGAATGATTCTGGCCTCGGCACCGGGCCTTTTGGTAACGTGAATGTCAATCTAACGAGTGCCACGATGGCCACCATCACATTCACATCCGCCACGGGGTATCTGTTTGTGGACGGGGGGGCGGCTGCGGTCAATGTCAACGCCACTTCTTGGACAATTGGGAATTTCGTGTCGAACGGCAACCCCGTCTCTGACGCTGGAACCGGGAATGAAGACGGATTTGGAAGCTTCAATCAAAAAGTTAGTCAAAAGAACGCCAGCAATGGAGCAAGTATGATCAGCTTCATTCTGACTAATGGCAGCGGCACGTGGGCTAGCGCTGCGAACGTCCTGGCTTTTAACGCCCGAAACTGGTTAGTGGCGGCTCACATCCAGATTGCAACAGGCCCAAATCAAGGGTTGACCGGTTTCGCTGCTGGTCCCAGTGGTGGTTCAGTTCCCGATGGGGGAACGACGGTGATGTTGCTCGGCGTGGCCCTGGGCGCGTTGGGTATGGTTCGCCGATATCTGACGAGTTAGCAAGCGGACAAGACGAATTTCCAGCAACGCGTCCCGGTCCTCGCGAAGCTAGCTGGAAGCAAAGTGGCCGTTCCTCTGGACGGCCACTTTGTGTTTTGGACGGGATCAGCTAGGTTGGGAGTACTTTTCCCGCAGGAACTTCCATTTCTAGCGATCGCCCGAGAAATTCGAGCAATACTCGTATCCTTTCTCTAGCAGGCAACAGCTGAGTGACCACGACCTCGAGCCCGTGAAAAGGGCTCTCTACAGTGTGGAGCACGGCAAACAAAGCAGATGACTGTGTCACATTGGCAACTATGGGGATTACAAGTCCAAATTCCCGTTGGGGACGCTGGCTGTTCACCACGCAGTGCGCGCGCTCCCGTTTCATTGATGGCCTCCGCGCGCTTGGAAAATGGGTTTTTAGGCGCGTGGCGCGTGAATTGCTCTGATGTTTTCGACGTGGTGTTGCTCCCGCCGACATCGGCCAACGCTCATTTTATCAAGGGGTATTGTCTGCAGGGTTTGGCCGTAGCTTCTTTCTCCAAACGTGCCTCCCGAGAGCAGAACCCGTCGGTCTCCTTTACAATTTCCTCAAACACCCCGGTTACGCCAAGAGACCAGCGCTTTTAGTAAGTCGAGGTTTAATCTGTTTATTACGAGCTACTTACGTAATGCTGGCTGGGAGTCGGAAACGGTTGTGGTACGATTACTGCTTTTATCGCAGGCATGATGAATATCCCAAACAAGACTTTCCTCGTATTAATGATCGGCGCTGCCTCATTGGCGGTCTTCGGTCCGATGGCATCCGCGAACACGATGCAGCTCACAATGAATTTAGGGAATCGTCAATCCGGCATTGGCGGCGAATTCAACGCTTCGTCACCAGATTTTGTTCCCGCCACGATGGGCTACGCGGCGGCGACAACCTTCAACGGAGGCTTCGAAACCTTCTGCGTGGAAACGAATGAATATTTCACCCCCGGCTCGACCTACTATTACGGAATCAGCCAATCAGCCATGAACGGCGGGGCTGGTGGTGGCAACCCTGATCCCATTTCCAAAGGAACGGCGTGGCTCTACATGATGTTCGCTCAGGGCACACTGACCGGGTACGACTACACTACTGGAGCAGGTGGCAACGCCAGCGCGGCAGCCCTGCAGGCGACGATTTGGTGGCTGGAAGATGAAGGCGCTAATCCTAACAATCTTTTTAGCACACTTGTCATGAATACTCTCGGGGCGGCCTACATGGACGACAACAACGGCTATTACGGTGTGGGCGTTCTCAATCTGTGGGCCGATAGCAATCATACTCAGTTCGCCCAAGACCAGTTGGTGCTCCTCAGTGTGCCGGACGGGGGATCGACCGCTATGTTGCTCGGTTTGGGATTGCTTGGTCTCTTTGTGGCCAGGTGGAAGGTGAACCGGCGCAGCCACGCGGTGTAAGATGCTTTCAGATCGGTCTCGGCGGACTGGAATGGCGACGTCGAAGGCTGCGAAATCACCGCAGTTGCCCCATCAGGTACCACTTTAGGCGGGGAGCACTTTTCCCGCAGGAACTTCCATTTCTAGCGATCGGCCAAGAAATTCGAGCAATACTCGAATTCGCTCTTTGGCAGGCAACACCTGCGTGACCACGACTTCGAGTCCCCGAAAAGGTCCCTCTATGAGTTGAACTGGCTGGCCAATTTTCGGCGACGAATCGACAGTGACGACTTCTTCGGCGCCCGCCTTTGACTGAAGCCCAATAACGGTATCTTCCGGCAGTGTAGCCAGACGCTGTCCAAACCGGAGGATTCCCCGGACTCCGTGGGAGCTTTCAACTGCGCGATGCTGAGTGGAATAGACAAATTTCGCAAACAAATAGCCGGGAAACATCGCCTCAACGAACCACACTGGCCCTCTCTGGGTCAGCTTGCGAAAACGCAAGCGGGGTGATAAACATTCGATTCCAAACCGTCGCCGCAGAGTCGTCGCCGCCAGATGCTCTCGCTTGGGTTCGGCCCTCAGGCAGAACCACACGGGATCGTTAGACAATGCGAGCAAGGCAGAGGACTCCGTCACATAGCCAGATTACGGCCTTCGAACTGAACTGCCAAGTTCCTAAATCCGAATAGGATTAGAGGTTTTTTGTGCGGAGAGATGAGTTTGTCGAGCCGAGGATATTAGGACCTTTGCCGCGAATAGCAAAAAACCTCGAATCTCGCCCTGCCCTACGAGATATGACCATCATTGCATCCAACACTCTCTAACTGGCGCGAAACGCGGTGCCACCAAAGATCGCGTCTTTGTACCTCGAGAAACTCCCTAGGCGCATTTCGCGTCGTTGCCTTAAGCAAAAGTCAAGCACTCAATCAGCATGGTATCCCTAGAACTTCGCTCCAGAATTCCCGTAGAATTAGGGTGAGATGGGAAGACGATTTGAAATCAAAAATTCCCTGGGCGATCGCGATTTGCGGCCGCCTGACTTACAACACACGTGACGGATCGCTCCCAGGGAATGTCCCCCCGGACAAAATCACTGAGAGAAGTCGAATCCAATGAAACCAAATAGAACCAATGGATATGAACCGCCTGTAGCGGCACGGCTACAAAGCGAGCACGAGGTTTTCATTAGCGCGATACGCACATGAGTGATTCAGGCGAACCTCCGGCAACAATACGCGTCTTGGTATTGGACGAGCAGCCTCTGCTTCGCTACGGGATCTGCGCATATCTCAATTCCCAGCCGGATATGAGCGTATGCGGCGAAGCGGGCAGCATACCAGACGCCCGTACCAAGATAGCCGAGTGCCATCCTCAATTGCTGGTGACATCGCTTGGGCTGGGCGCTGAGGACAGCCTGAAACTGATAAGAACACTCAGGGCCGAAAACCCCATGCTGCGTGTCCTGGTGTATTCGGCATTCGACGAAACCATTTTCGCCAGGCGCGCCATGCGCGCAGGCGCGAATGGTTATGTGATGAAGCAAGCCCCTAGAGAAAAGCTGGCGGTCGCGATCCGCGATATTGTGAACGGCGGCATTTATGTCAGCCACGAGGCTGCCTTAAGTGCGTTCAGGCAATCACTCCACTTGCGGCCGAAAAATCAACATTCGCCGTACCCGGCTGATTCTCTTGAAAACTTATCCGATCGCGAGATGCAGATTTTTCAGTTGCTCGGCTCGGGACTTGGCACACGGAACATCGCAGAGTTGTTGAGTTTGAGTGTGAAGACGGTAGAGAGCCACCGCGAAAATATTAAACACAAGTTGCATGTGACCTCCAGCTTTGAGTTAAATGTGTACGCCGCCGAATGGGTGGAGCAAAGCTTGTTTTCGGAAGAACACACTTTCCGCGCGCTCGGCCGAGGACGAAAAAGGAAAACACCGTCGCTGGGCTTGCGTGCTCTGAAGGCGTTCAGCGCACGGCTGACACCTGACTCGGAACTCGACACCGAGACTGCGACGACGGGTTCCCACTCCTCCGGCGACGTCCCCATAACAACGAAATCATGAAGAGATTCGCCTCATATGGCTTTAGCTCAATTGGCAGCGTTGACATAGAGGTTGTTTAAACAATCGGCCCCCTGGACACCTCGAGGGCTCTGCGGATAACCGCAGAGCCCTTTTCGTTTTCTGGAGAAGTCGCTAATGGGGCAGTGCACATATCGTGCCGCCTCCGCGCAGCTTCTCAGTTGCGAGCAGCGAAGCGGCTACGCAGGTATTTATTTTAGCGTTTGCTGAATCGCAGTCGGGTCATCGAGCAATATCCATTGGACCACCGAAATCGGCAGGCTGCCGTTTTTGATCAGATCGTCATGGAATTGACCGAGCCGGAAATTTTCGCCTTTGCTGTCCTTGTACCGGCCGAGCAGGTTCATGATCTGCCATTTGCCAACGATGTAGCTGATCTTTTGTGTCGGGCTCGATGCTGCTCCGGCGGCTTCGCCTTCCGCTGATTCGCGATCGAGTCCGCCAGCGTCCATGAAATATTTGACCGCCTGTTCGAAGCTCCACCGGCCGGTGTGCAGATTTACGTCCACGCCGATCCGTGCAGCGCGATAGCGCGACAGGCGCAAAATTTGCCCCTGCGCCGGCGAGTTATTCGGGTAAAGGCCGGTTCGCATGAGCATCTCTTCGCCGTAAAGCGCCCACCCTTCCACAAAGACGCTGTCCTGGTGCTGACGCCTGATTTCATCGGTTAGATGATTTGCGATCGAGAGCTGGAGAAAATGGCCGGGAATACCTTCGTGCCCCAGGATTGGGCGGGGATCCTCGATTGCGGCGCGTATGTAGAAATTCGTCGAGTCCGGATTGTAGGTCGGAATGAAATAGAATCCGGTTGGATCCTTGTCGTAAACGCCAGGAGGATTCATGAATCCTCCCGGGCTGGTCGGCTTGAACGCTTCGGGTAACTGCCGGATTAGGAAGGGCCCGAGGTAATCCGGTAACGTGACAAGGTTGTGCTCCTTCAGGAATCTGATCATCTCTGCTTCCCGGCTTTCGTACGCCTTCAAAAACGATTGCTGGTCGGGCGGTATGTGCGCGGCGCGCTTTGGATCGGGATCAGCCAGCTTTGGGTCAGGAAGCAGCGCCTCCAAGGCGCGGTAACGCGCCAACTCGACGCGTCCGATCATTTCAACTTCCGAGGCGTTAAGCGGCAGAAGCAAAACGTGCTTGAGATAATAATTGTAGTTCGCTTCGCCCATCGGCTGGAACTCGAGCATTTTGGGCAGGCGTTTCTCCAGTTCATCAGCATAGCTGTGCAACGCAAAGAGCGCAGCGTCCCGGGCCTTAACGAGTTCCTCGTGTTCGTTAGGCGTAAGACCTGCGTCCAACGCCATCAGGCTGTTATTCAAAAGTGGATCCATCGAGCGCGCCGACTGGATCGCGAGCTGCGCGTAAAGTTTCACCGGGTTTTGCAAGTTGCTCACTCCCACCTTCAACAGTTCCGGCATTTGTTTGAGCCGCGCGGTGGCGGCGAGCGCGCGTTTTCTCGGCGTATCGTATTCCTTCTTTAGCAGCGAAAAGATCGCGCTCGTGCATTCGCCTGTGTAAATCTGCGGGTTCGTGCTCTCAAATTTCAGAATGCGATCGCCGAAATCGACGTTCTCAAGCTGGGAGCGAAAGAGAATCCAGTCGATGCGCTCCTCCTTGGGCCAGCTCCGAAGGCTTTCGCGAGCTCCGATTATTTCGGGTTCGTCGGTCTTCATCGCTCGCACATTGGCCAGCAGCGAACGCACCTGTTTCGCGCGCTGCTCGATCTTCGCCGGCGAATAATCAGTCAGCCTATCGTCCCAGGTGTGCAGACCGGCCTCGCTGCTCTGCACAGGATAATTCTCATTTCGCCAGGCGTAATAATCGTCGGCCAGTTTGTGCAATTTTGCTGTTGCCGCGCTCACGCTCTGATCCTTGAAAGCCTTTGTGTCGATGCCTGGTGTGGCTTTTGTGATCAACGCCTTGTTGGAAACGTCCGGTCTACGCCGGGGCGACGACTGCGCACGCGCACTGCTGACAGCAACCGAGAGCATAACCAGAGGGACTAAAGAAAAAGTGATCGGTTTCACCGCACTGATTCTATTGCGTCGCACAGAATGCGAAAGATGAAATGACCTCGCCGGGCAGGCACAGGGGAGCGGCGCGTGGCTCCTACGCGCGCCGTTGCATGGAATTCGCAAGAAAGCGTGGTGCAGAGGATTGCCCGCTTTGCCAGGGCGTTACCCCACATCTTTCAGTTCTTTGAGCAGTTGTTTCTTTAGATGTTGGCGCGCAGCTTTTTTGATTGCGCGACGCTCTGCTGTGACTCCCTCTTTTTCCGTCTGACGTTCGCGATGCGTTCGTGGTTCCACAGATTCAGCCAGGTGCCGGATCTTTGGTCTAAGAGCACCGACGTTTCTTTCTTTTGGTTTTGCGTACGGATCCACTGGATTTAGCGCTGCCTGTTAGCGACGAAAATAACTGGAATCGCGGCAAGCTGAAAGATCATTGAAAAGAGCGCCACGGCCACGACCGATTTGTCGTATAGTAATCCCATCGTCGCGCTTCCCAGAAACCATGCGACCCCGAACCCGGTATCGAACAGACCAAAAGCGGTGCTCCGCTTTTGGGCAGGAATAACCCCAGTAAGCATCGCTTGAAATACCGAGCCTTGCGCGCTCATCCCGATCCCCCAGCAAATCATCCCGATCAACGCACTGGTAAACGTGCCTAGAAAAACAAGAGGTGCAGCCACCGCGGAAATAGCGAACGCGAACAAAGACACATTCGCGCCAAATTTGTCGAAAAGCCGGCCTAGCGGAATCGACGCGAGCGCTCCGCTTGCCATCGCGACTGCGTAGAACAGTGGAATCCATTCTTTTGGGACAGCGTCGGCTTTTTGAAAATGAAACCCGATCAAAGCAAAATCAGCGAAGCCGACAGCAATCAATGCTCCCGCTACGAAGTAAATCCAGTAGGCCCGCGTGAAGGTCGCACTGGCAAAAGTATGTTCCGCGGCCTGCTCGAGTTCATGCGGTCGGGGATGCAGCAGGCGGGCCGCGAGTAGTGTTGTGAGACAAAGCAAAGCGGGGATGAGCAGCACGGCAAAGCCCGTCCGGAACCCGCCGCTCCTATAAAGAATCAGCGCCATCAACAATGGACCGATCGTAGCTCCCGCCTGATCGAGGGCTTCGTTCAGCCCGAAGACCCAACCGGCGCCGATCGATTTGCCGGCGTACGACAGCATGGCGTCAACGGTCGGTTTGCGGATGCCGCGGCCAATTCGCTCCGCGACTACCAGCGTTGCCGCGACTGGCCATTGCCCGGTCAACGCCAGAGCCGGAACAGCCAGCATGTTGATCGCGTATCCTACGAACGCGAACACCCAGTGGCGGTGAAATTTGTCCGCAAAATATCCGGACACCGACCGTAACGCATAGCCCATGAGTTCACCCAAACCTGCTACAAAGCCCAGAAGCGCTGCGCTTACGCCTAACGAGCCAAGAAACGGTCCGACAATTCCGCGCGCCCCTTCGTACGTAAAATCGGCGAAGAAATTTACGATGCCGATAATCAGAACGAACTGAAGCGCCGATCTGCTTTTCATTTCACCACCAACCAACATGAATTGACACAAACACGTCGCCCGCGTCATGCGGCTTGCTCGCCGTGGCGAGTGCGCGCCGTCGCTTTAACGCTTCAGCTCGACGAAAGCAATTCATCATTTTGACTGATTCATGTTCAATCGTGTCTATTCGTGGTTAATACATGAAGACTCTTGGAATCATCGGCGGCCTGGGCCCGGAAAGCACAGTGGATTATTACCAGCGGATCATCACGCTGTACCGCGAGCGCACCGACGGCGAACACAATCCGGAATTTATAATCGTCAATGTTGATCTGAGAAAGGGCCTCGATTTCATGGACGCGAACGACCTGCGAGGGATGGCTGATTACCTGATCGAAGGAGTCCGTAAACTGGCACGGGCGGGTGCAGAATTTGGGATAATGTCGGCAAATACGCCACACATCGTATTCGATGACGTCGCACCAGAATCACCGATTCCGCTGATCAGTATTGTCGAGGCGGCGTGCGCAGCGGCCAAATCGGAGAATTTGAAACGGCTGGCTTTGTTTGGTACGCGCTACACGATGCAGACGGATTTTTACCAAAAAGTTTTTTCGCGCCACGAGATCGAGCTTTTAGTGCCCGATGGCGTCGACCAGGATTACCTGCATGACAAGTATTTCAGTGAACTCGTGCCCGGGAAATTTCTGCCCGAGACCCGTGCCGGCTTGCTTGCCATTGTCGATCGGATGAAAGCGAAGAGCGGAATCGACGGTGTGATCCTCGCCGGTACGGAACTACCGCTTATTCTCCGCGATCCCGAACACAACGGCATTCCCTTTCTCGATACGACAAAGATCCACTGCGAAGCCGCAGTAGAGCAGATGCTCTCGTGAGATTTCAACTCCGACATTAGTCGGGAGCACGCGAAGAATTTCGGTGTCGCAAATCGCAAATCGCAAATCGGCAATCGGCAATAAGAGACTGGGCGGTGAAGGTTTCGAACCTCCGACCCTCTCGGTGTAAACGAGACGCTCTACCACTGAGCTAACCGCCCGAAAAGCAGATGGGATTAAATGATGAGTGAATGGAGATCAGTCAAGCGAAGGGTATCGGTTTTTTCTGCACGCGAACACTCTGAAGCGAGGGACATTTAGTGTGGCATCGCAAGCGGGATTATTGTCCTGCACGTGCGATTGTGCTTGACTAACGCGTGAGGTTTCTCAGAAACTTGAATTGCTAAATGGATCCGCGAATCAGGCGGAGGGCTTCGTTTCTTCCCCGCCTTCGGTTCTCCGTCTTTTGCGGACCCGCAAACCCGAAAAGGAAACCGACGGGGAAAGAAAGGAACAGCCATGGATCGTCTGATTCACTTTAATAAAGCAACTCCACTGTTTGTCGTCGCGTGTGCGCTTACCTGGTTTGGGTTCTTGCCACAAATGCAGGCAGTTCTTCCAACACCTGACGGGTGTTATCCCAATTTCACGACAGCCGAAGGGTGCGATTCGCTTAATTTCCTTACTACCGGTGCAGGAAATACAGCAGTCGGCTGGCGTTCGCTCTTTTCGAATACTGACGCGAGCTTCAATACCGCTGTGGGCGGGGGAGCGCTGATTCTGAACAACGGCGATTCTAATACTGCGGTGGGCGCGGCAGCGCTTTTGCTCAACACCACCGGCGCGGAGAACACGGCTACTGGAACCGACGCGCTCGTTTACAATGCCGACGGCAACTTAAATACGGCTAACGGAGCGTTTGCACTTTTTAATCATACCGCTGGCGACCACAATACAGCGATCGGCGCGCACGCGCTCTTCACTGACATCGGAGGCGCCGAGAACACGGCGATCGGGTATCGGGCACTTTTTAGCAATACAACTATAGGCGGCAACATCGGCTCCTTTGGCACGGCTGTCGGATCCCAGGCGCTCTTGAGCAACACCACGGGCCAGGCCAACACAGCAACCGGTTCGCAAGCGCTCGCCAGTAACACTACCGGCACTTTTAATACGGCCACTGGTGCCAGTGCACTTCCTGGCAACACTACGGGAGATGAAAACACGTCTATGGGTTTCGGCGGGCTTGCCAGCAATTCAACCGGTAACAATAACACAGCCGTTGGCGCTGGTGCGTTGCTTGATAATATAACCGGGAACAACAACACCGGCGTTGGTTCTGACACCCTGTTTCACAGTACAAGTGGCAGCAACAATATCGCTTTGGGAGCTTCAGCAGGCCACAATCTCACCACTGGCAGTGGTAACATCGACATAGGCAACGTCGGCGTGGCGTCCGAGTCTGATACGATCAGGATCGGAAACAGTCAGACAAGAACATTCATCGCGGGAATTCGTGATGTAACGACGGGGAATGCGGACGCTCTACCGGTGGTGATCGATTCCGCCGGCCAGCTTGGCACAATGAGCTCCTCTCGGCGGTCCAAGCATGACATCAAGCCGATGGATAGCGTCAGCGAAGTGATCCACGCGTTCAAACCTGTGACGTTTCACTATAAGAGTGACAGGACAGATATACCGCAGTTTGGTTTAATCGCCGAGGAGGTAGCTGCGGTGAATCCAGATCTAATAACGCGCGACAAGAACGGTGAAATCTACACCGTCCGTTACGAGGCCGTGAACGCGATGTTGCTAAACGAGTTCCTCAAAGAACACAAGACCGTGCAAAAGCAGGGAGAGATGATAGCGCGGCAGCAAAAGCAAATTGAGCAGCTCACTATAGGCGTGCAGAGAATGAGCGCCCGGCTTGAGGCTACAAAATCTGCGCTGCAGATGGTTAACAATCCGTAAAGCCGCAAAACCGTGATCGCTGCGGGTCTTTGAAAATCGCCCGGCGTGCTGCAGTGTTGCGATCACACTTTTAGGCATCCACTTGGCGAAGGCAAAGCTGCAATCGCGAAGAATCGCGGCGCTTAAGGCGGGCATATGAAGATCCAGGTGGGACGACAACCCTGATTCGTTCCTTTGAAATCATTGGAGCGTTCGGGCCGCGTTGAATTTTAGAGCGGTTTTGTGTATCACGAGACGCGCACGGCAGGCTGCTGCCACGAAGCAGTCCTAGTGAAACGAGGGTTCCGCACAATCGTGGTCTGGTTGTCGATCGCTACGCTGATAAATACGACTGATGTTGCGGATGCAGGTCCCTTCCGGGATTTTTTTAGAGCGATACATAGCGCAATCGCGCACCCGAAGGAGAAACCGCGACCTCACCGAAGGAGCCGGACCAGTCATAAGCGTGACGAGAGTCCGCACAATGAGAGTCAGCCGAGCGATGTTCCGAATAGTCGGACTTCGCGCAGCCCAATCTCCGCGCCTTTGGGCCAACGCGATGTCCGGTGGGCGAAAACAGCCCCGGGGGCGAGCCAGCAAAAGGCTGAACTGTCGTATGGAACCCCCGTGCCCGGTAAACCAGGCTTGGTTATGAGTCCATTCGCGCCAGACAAGGGTTATGTCGATGTTACCGGCTTTCCTCCCGGAACGGCAGTAGAAGATCCTTACACAGGCAAAGTTTTCCTGACGCCTTAGTGTCTGAGTGGTTTGACTCCGTTGCTTCGAAAAGGCGGGTCGTGCGTCAAGCGCTGTCTAAACCTGCGCGTTAGATGATCCTTGCGAAGTGCCTCGTCGTGGTTGACACTCCAAAGTCGGGACCAGCAATGGCTTTTGTCACCAGATTGTCTGTTACAGTTGTTGGCTTGGCGAGCGTTTTGCTTTGCACGTTCAAGGTGGCTGCGCAGCCAACACAACGGAAGGGAAGTTCGGCGAACACGGGTCATGCGGAAAAGATTGTCCACCTCACGGTGAGATCTCGTGAGGATATGAAACGGACATTTAACTACTCTCCCTATCCCGTTGTGCCCAGTGAACTTGAGGGTTATGCCGGCTCTCAGGTAGGCGGCACAGGCACTTACCGACTAAGCGTGGACGCTCGAGGAGTGATCACTCAGGTCGCGATCTTGAAAGGATTCACCGTTACGGCGGCCTACGATGAGCGATTCTCTAACCTGAAAGGCAATTCCGTTCCTGCCTTGGATCAAGTCATGCTTCAGGCACTCAAGCGGTGGCGAGCCAAACCCGGGCCGCTGCGCGTCGTGGATATTTACTGGAGTTTTGGAACACAGCCCTGGGTTAACTACGGTAAGCCGAACGCGGCAGAGTAGTCGCCCTTAATCTCAAGACACATTAGTGGTGCTTGTGCCAGAACGGCTAGATTTACACCGTGCGTTACGACGCGGTGAACGCGATGTTACTCGATGAATTCCCAAAAGAGCACAAGTCGTTCATTGAGGGGCACCGCGTCGCCCGTGAACAGGGGCGACAATCGCGCGTCTGCAGAACCAAAGTGAAGCGCTGACTGCCGGCCTACGGAAAGTGAGCGCACAGCTTGAAGCGAGCAAACCTGCGTCGCAAATGGTTCTTAACAATCAGTGAGAAACCGTCTCTTGGCACTGGCGTCGAAAAAGGAGCAATCCGACCACGGCGCACCAGAAAAACCAAGCGGCAAATAGTGCTCTCTGAACAAGGCCATAGACAGGTTTTGCGTAAGCCCAAACCAATCCATGCCGATCGAACGCGCTCAGGTTCAAGCCGATAATAATCCATATGATTCCGGACATGACCCACGAGAAGGAGACAAGCGTTTTGGCTCGCGGATCGCGGCGCCATGTCAGCGACAAAATCAGAGGTGCCTGATAGCCGATCAATTCAGCAAGACCGAAGACATTGTGGAGTGGGTGAGGGTAAGCGAAAATCCCAATCCCCGCTGCAGGCAAAGCCATATACCCGATGAAATATGCAGCTAATTGGGAGTGGTCTAGCTTGATTGACAAGTCACGGACGCCGAATGCAAAAATCAGGAGACAGACCGCGACACAACACAACATAATAGCAAAGGGAATCCTAGCCGGAGACCCCATTTCCCCAATCTCGCTGACCGTCTGACGGACCTGACTGTACCCGGGAACCAGCGGCCCGAGGCCAACGATGCCGAAAAAAAGGAAGGCTCCGGCTAATGGCCCGAACAGTAAGCGATAACTCCGGTTCATTTTCATGGTTGCCAGCTCAATTTGGATTTGGACGTTTTGCGAGAACTCGGACGCGAAGAACGGGAATGAAAAAGTTTCGTCTAACCCGGAGACCGGATGTTTGTCCAGCCGGCAACGGGTTGCAATATAGAATGTCCGTGAATAAAAGAAACTTTAGCGCTGGCTGGCGGCTCATCATTCGTTGACATCGTCCACCCATTCCGACGCAAGAATTAGACCGGATCGGCCAAATGAAACTTCTTGGGACTCAGGCTTGTCCAAGGTTCCAAGATGCGTTCAGTTACCTTATGAAAAAATTGTTCTTTGTCATGGCGATGTTGTCTCTTCCACTGGTGATGGCTGAGGCCGCCGAACAGGATACTGTGAATCGGTGCGCCGCCATCATTCGCGAATTTCAGCGGCTGCCCGAAAAAGCCATTCCCAGAGATGTGCTCCGGCATGCAAGGGGACTCGCCATCATGAGCGTCGTCAAAGCGGGATTTATTTTCAGCGCCAAGGGCGGACAGGGTGTGGTGATCGCACGCACGCCTCATGGCTGGTCGGGTCCATCGTTTATCGCTACCGGCGGTGGAGGCTGGGGACTTCAGGCTGGCGCTCAAGTGACCGATTTCGTGATCGTTCTCAACAACGAGGCTGCCGTACAAGCATTTTCTCGCGGAGGCAACGTGACCATCGGCGCAGACGTCAGCGCCGCAGCTGGACCGGTGGGCCGCACATTGGCGGGAGCGGTCACGCCCACAGCAGCGGTTTATACCTACAGCCGGAGCAAAGGACTGTTCGCCGGTGTTTCATTGGAAGGCTCGGTGATTGGAACCCAAAGACAATCCAATTTTCGCTACTATGGCGGCCCTGTTAGGGCAGATTCCATCCTGGGTGGGACCACAAAGCCGCCACCAGGTGCTGCCGTACTGCGTCGTGCGCTTGGTAGCTAGACCCTGAAGTCCAACGTTTGCTAGCGGACAAACGGTCTAACTTCTAGACGCGCATCGCGGCGACGGAAAGGGTTCCGTTGTGCGAGCGGATGAAGCTGACTGCGTTTCCGGAACTGGCTAGTGTTCGTTGATTGTCAGTTTTGCCGGATCGGAGGCAAAATGAAAGGCTCAACCAAACCGCAAAGAATGGATGAGCCCTTTAGCATGTAAACAGAGAACCGAAGTCCTCTGCGTTGTGTGCTCCTTGAGTGTGAGTGAAATGGCCGGCGATGTCAAAGCGCTTGAGGAGCAAATTATCACTCTGGTGCAACACAGCGGGCGGGAGTTTTACGCCAAAGTTTTTGCCGCATTCCAGCAACGCTGGCTGGAAGAAGCTCGCAGGGATCATACGGCGGTACGGTGGCGCTCGATCAATCAGGTGACGCCCTTTGGGTTAGTAAGGCTGCCGGTGCGGGTGGTGCGCGCGCGAGGCAATGGAAGATATTTGAGGTTTCTTCGGTTTTGCGCTCAGGGGCTTTTGGAAATAGAAAGGAAGAGTCCCTATGCAATCCAACAGCAGCAAGTTCGCCCGGCGTTATGACCGGGAGTTTAAAGAGAACGCGGTCGCTCTGATCCAAAGCGGCCGCTCCATTACCGAGGTGTCGCGTGATCTTGGCGTATCGCATTGGTCTTTGAGCCGGTGGCTCAAAGACGCTCAATGCGGTCTCTCTTTGAGCGAACCTAAAACCCTTTCAGCCGAGACGCCGGAGCAGCGCGAGATCCGCCGACTGCGCCAGGAGAACGACTATCTGCGCCGGCAGCGCGACATTTTAAAAAAAGCCTGCAGCATCTTGTCGGCCGAGGTGCAACCCAGCGATTTACGGTGATGGAACAGTCTCATTGCCTCACCGAAATGGCCGACGCTCTGGAGATTTCCAAGAGCGGTTTTTTCGCTCATCAACGTAAAGAAGAGCGCCCCCGTGCTCAGCAGGACAGCCAATTATCCAACGCAATCGAGTCAATCTTTGTGGCCAGTCGCAGGACCTACGGCAGCCCGCGCATCATGCACGCTCTGCGCAAAACCGGGCGGCGCTGCGGCAAAAATCGCATCGCTCGGTTGATGCGCTCAGGCGGTTTGCGCGCCAGGCCAAAAACGTCGATTCAGACCCAAAACAACTCAAAGCGACCATAAACTGCCGGTGGCGCCAAACTGGTTGGCCAAGATCCCCAAGCCGGATCGTCCCGGCCGGGTTTGGTTAGCCGATATCACCTATATCCAAAACCAAATCCCAAAAAGTCGCCGTGAGGCCAAATTGATCTTATTCGATTACATCGAAACCTTCTACAACCGCCGTCGACTTCACAGTAGTCTCGGATACCAATCACCACTGGAATTCGAAAACAACTTCAATCGAGCTAACAACTGAATAAAATATTAAAAGCTCTGTCCACGTTTTCGAAGAAAGATCAATTTCACTTTGAGTAAGACGCTCTTTGGGCCAAAGGCGACGCGGCTGCTTTCGCCGCTCATGGAGCGACGCGCTTTGGAAGCGGCAACCGGGCGCAACTATCGACCTGCGGCGGCGGAGCTTTTTCGCTGGGCGCAGGCGCGTGTGAGCGCGTGGTTGATCTGGAAGTGTGTGCAATTTCACGGCGCAAAGCTGTGCCAACAGCCCGAGTGAGGGTGGTGGCCGGATCGGGCGGTACCTAAAGCGACGCCCCTGGTGGTCACGGAGATCGATTCGACTTTTCTTAAACGCCAAAGGCGCGCTCGAGCGGCCGGTGTGCCGGTGAGGCAGTTGGCGATCGAGCCCTTTTTAGCAACACGACTGCAAACTTCAATACAGCAAATGGCTTTGCGGCACTTAATATCAACACAACTGGTACCGGGAACACCGCCAGCGGAGCTTATGCGCTTCAGCATAATACAATAGGCGGCTTCAACACGGCGACTGGAGGGAATGCTCTTTTAAATAACACCACCGGCGCACAGAACACAGCTACTGGCAGCAACGCGCTCTCGAGCAACACTACAGGTAATGAGAACACAGCGCTGGGCACTAATGCGCTTTCTAATAATACTTCGGCTAGTGGGAACACCGGTGTAGGCACGCAAGCACTCAACGGCAATATTACAGGAAATTTTTGCACAGCCGTCGGGTATCAGGCGGCTCTCCATTCAAACGGCTCTTCGAACAACGCTTTCGGTTACCAGACAATGACTAACGTCACGACCGGTTCATTTAATATTGCCATCGGTCCTGGAGCATTGAGAGACCTTGTGAGCGGCAGCGGCAACACGGCGGTGGGCGTTGGAACGGGTGAAAGTATTACCGGGGACGACAACGTGCTTTTAGGTATTCACGCTGGCAACGGCGTGACCAGCGCGAATAATGTTATTTGTGTCGGCAGCGAGGTGAATGGTGCAAACGTTAGCAACAGTTGCTATATCGGTAATATTTTCGGTCAAACAGCTCCAGCAGGAAGTTCTGTGTTCGTTAATTTTGACGGTAAACTGGGCATCTCCGTTTCTTCCCAGCGCTTTAAAGAGGCCATTAAACCCATGGACAAGGCGAGCGAAACGGTTCTGGCGCTTAAACCGGTTACCTTCCGTTATAAGAAAAAGTTTGATCCCACAGGCACGGCGCAGTTTGGACTGGTGGCCGAGGATGTGGAAAAGGTGAATCCTGATCTTGTGGTGCGCGACAAAGAAGGAAGGGCCTACAGCGTGCGCTACGACCAGGTAAATGCGATGTTGCTCAACGAATTTCTGAAAGAGCACCGTGAAGTCCAGGCGCTGAAGAAGCAAATTGAGGTACTTACTGCTGGACTGCAGAAAGTGAGCGCGCAGCTCGAACTGAGAAACCCGGCACCGAAAACGGTTTTGAACAATCAGTAACCAACCGGAGTAGCAGTTGATCTGCTCTGGATGGTTTTTGGTATCGGGGCGGGTATTGCCATGCTCGGTTCGAGGCGATCTTGCCGCTACTATTTTACTCTGCCAAATCGCGGCGCCGGGGTCCCACAAAGATTTGGCGAGGGCGCGCGATCTTTTGCTCAGGGTCGGTGACCATTTCCTGCCATTGTGCGAGCCAACCGACTGTGCGTGGGATCGCGAACATGACCGGAAACATTGTCACCGGCAAGCCCATTGCCTGGTAAATGATGCCCGAATAGAAATCCACGTTTGGATACAGTTTGCGTGAGATGAAATATTCATCTTCAAGCGCTATACGTTCGAGCTCCAGAGCGATATCGAGTAGCCGGTTGCGGCCGGTTACCTTGAACACATCGTCAGCCACTCGTTTAATGATGCGTGCCCGGGGATCGTAATTTTTATAAATGCGATGGCCAAACCCCATCAGTCTGCCTTCGCCGTTTTTAACCTGCTGGATGAATTCAGGAATGTTGCGCGTGTCGCCGATGTGCGAGAGCATCCGGAGCACTGCTTCGTTCGCACCGCCGTGTAGTGGACCGTAGAGCGCGGCCGCCGCGCCCGCCATCGCGCTGTAAGGATCCACCCGGCTTGAGCCGATCGCGCGCATCGCGTTCGTGCTGCAATTCTGTTCGTGATCGGCGTGCAGAATGAAAAGAACGTCCAGCGCGCGTTCGAGGGTCGGGTTCGGCGTGTACTTGGCCTCGCCAATCTTGAACATCATACTCAGGAAATTGCCCGTGTATGATAGCTCGTTGTTCGGATAAACGTACGGCAAGCCGCGATTGTGGCGATAGGAAAACGCGGCCATCGTTGG
This sequence comes from uncultured Verrucomicrobiae bacterium, assembly GCA_963753675.1. Classification (GTDB taxonomy): domain Bacteria; phylum Verrucomicrobiota; class Verrucomicrobiia; order Chthoniobacterales; family UBA10450; genus Udaeobacter. Next base: position 37,711 of record CAVWCZ010000006.1, read on the forward strand.
GACTTTTGCGATCAATCGTTTGATCTGCGCCAGGCGATCCGCTGCATTATCCACCTTGTTCGCTTCGGGGTAAAACGTCGAGAGGGCTGCTACGGTGCTGATGAACATTCCCATCGGGTGCGCATCGTAACGAAACGCCTGCATCAGAGTCTTAATGCTTTCGTGGACGAACGTGTGGTACGTAATGTCGTGCGTCCACGCCGCCAACTGCTCGTCATTCGGCAGTTCGCCAAAGAGAATCAAGTATGCGACCTGAAGGTAATTACATTTCTCCGCGAGTTGATCGACGGGATAACCGCGGTATTCCAGAATTCCCTTATTGCCGTCGATGAAGGTGATCGTGCTTTTGGTCGACGCGGTGTTCATCAATGCGGGGTCGTAGCTCATCAGTCCGAAATCGTCCGCGTCCGTTTTGATCTTCCGCAACTCCATGGCGCGAACGGTCCCGTTTTCAATGGGCACCGTGTAAGACTTGCCGGTGCGATCGTCGGTAATCGTTAGGTTTTGTTCAGACATATCGTTTTGCTCGATGACACTAATACTGCTGCCTGAGCGATTGTCACAATTCAAACGTGTTCATGCGTATCATTTACACAATCAAACCGCGCCACGTTCTACTGTCTTAGGGTGAGTAATTCGGAGAAGACTTGCGCTTACCAGGTAAATAAATCCGATCGAAGCACGACATCCGTTTGTTTATCAAACAGTGGAGATGGAGGAAATCTATGGCGCAAGGAAGTAAAAAGAAATACACGTCCAAACAGAAGCGCAAAGCGCATGACATCGAGAAGGGGTACAAAAAACGTGGCGTCAGCAGTAAGGAAGCCGAGCGCCGCGCATGGGCCACGGTAAACAAATCAGATAAAGGTGGCCGGAAAAAAGGCGGCGGAGGTCGCGGAAAAAAGCGGAGCAAATCGAGCTCACGCAAGGGAGGTAGAAAAGGCGGCCGGAAATAACTCCGGCCAAAATTTCGACTGGCGAAATCTTTCGAGCCGAGGAGGATTGGAACGGCGCCGACTCCTATTCTGATCGGCTTTTCTTTCGCGCAGCTTTCGCTCCTTCTTTGCCAAGAGCCGTACGCGTCTTTCCCGGCAGATGCGCGATCGTTCGTTTTCTTCGTGCAGCCTTCGCTGCTTTTTTAATGTTACGCTTCGCAGCGGTCCGTTGCTTTTTAGTCGCCATATCCCTTAGAAACCGTCATGCGAATTAAGAGGCACTTGTCATTCATGTTGTTAGGCATTTACGATCGTGCCGCCGTTTGGATGTAGAATCTGGCCGGTCATGTATGAAGAATCGTCGGAGGCGAGAAACACATAGCTCGGCGCGACTTCGTCCGGTTGGCCAGCCCGACCCATCGGAACGTCGGAGCCAAATGTTTCCACTGCTTTGGCCGGAAACGTCGAAGGAATAAGTGGCGTCCAGATCGGACCCGGCGCGACGCCATTCACCCGAATGCATTTCTCAGCCAAAGCCTGTGATAATGACCGTGTAAAGGATGCGACCGCACCTTTCGTCGATGAATAATCAAGCAGGTGGTCGCTACCTTTGTAAGCAGTGACCGAAGTGGTGTTGATGATCGCGGCGCCTTTTTTTAAATGTTTCACGGCTGCTTTTACCATGAAAAAGAATGAAAAAATGTTTGTTCGAAATGTCCGTTCAAGCTGCTTTTCGGTGATTCTTTCGATCGAGTCCTGCGGATGCTGTTCAGCTGCATTGTTTATAACGATATCAATTCTGCCGAACTCCCTCACAGTTTGCGCGATAGCTCTTCGGCAGAATGCTTCCTGGCCGACATCGCCTTCGATCAACAGGCATTTACGGTCATATTTTTCAACCAGGCGCTTGGTTTCGCTCGCATCCTTTCGTTCTTCCAGATAAACGATCGAAACGTCAGCGCCTTCCCTGGCAAATGCGATAGCAACCGCCCGGCCGATTCCACTATCGCCACCGGTGATGATCGCCACTTTGCCTTGCAACTTGCCGCTGCCGCGATGCTCTTTGTCCTCCGCCTGAGGCCGAGGCTTCATTTTATATTCGCGTCCGGGCTGCCGTTTCTGGTGTTGTGGCGGCTGCAGTTTCTTTCTTTTAGGCATAGGTCTTCCTTGGGGCCGCGCCGCTTACGCTGCGAATCTTAGCGGCGACGTTTTCGTGTGCGCGCTGCCTTCTTTGCAGCGGCGGAACGGTAACGCGCAGAGCGTCGGTGTGCCGCTTGTTTTGCGTGTTTCGATAACGCTCCCTTCGAAGCTGACCGGCGACTTTCACGCTTCAGTGCGCGTTTGGTTGCGCTAGAACGTCTGCGTGAAGGCTTTTTACCTCCGCCTTTGCGAGCTTTAGCAAGATCACGCTCCGCTTGACGTTTGGTTCGCGCTTTACCGCGCTTCGGCGGAGGCAACTTTACTCCCGCGCGCCGTGCTTTTGACAGACCGATGGCGATCGCCTGTTCTGGCGAGCGGGCGCCGTGTTCGCCCTCGCGAATATGTTCCATTTCCTCGCGGACAAACTCGCCGGCTTGAGTCGAAGGCGATTTTCCTTCGCGCTCATCTTCGCGTGCGCGTTCAATTACCTCTTCTTCTGGCATAACAAAATGATTTCGCCTTTAGCAACGCCTTTGGACGTAAAAGAAAGCGGCGGGATTACGTCCCGCCGCTCGTTTGATACCCGAGAGGAGTCTTATCGTCCGCCTTGCTGGCCGCCTCCCTGTTGACCGCCACCTTGTTTTTCACGCTCGCGCCGTTGCCGTTCACGCTCTTCTCTCTCTCGATCCTGCTGTTGTCCGCCTTGCTGGCCCGGGGACTGAGGTTTGCCCGGTTCGTTTGGATTTTGCTGTGTGTCCATTACGCCTTTCTTTTATTATTGAATTAGTTGTTGGATCGGTCGCTCTCCCGACTCGACCTTTTTAATCAAATCGGCGGCGAGGGCGTTTTGGACTGAAACGCACGATCGGGTTTGCGGATGGTTGTCTTATCAGGCAAATCCCTATTGGAGGTGACATGATGTCATCTGGTCGAAGCACGCCTTCGTTTACAGTTAGCCTTTCTTTGCGTCACGCAGACTTCTGATCCGGTCATGGGCCGCTTTGATTTCGGTGAACTGACGCGAAACAATCTCCTGGGCTGACGGCGACAAACCATCGTCCAGGGCCTTCTTATATTCTTCTACTGCTGAATCTTCACCACGTTCGCATTCAGCGAGGACAGCATGTTCGCCACCTCCTGTTATCGCTGATTTCAGATTGATCCAGCCGCGATGCAAAGCGCCCGTCGCGCTGCTATTGGTTTCCGGTTCGGTTTCTCCCTGGCGGCGAGCTTCGCTCTGCAGCGCAGCGGCAAAACGCGAACGCTGTTGTGAGTAATCGCGAAAGAGCGACTTCAATTTCGGGTCGCTGACGGCCTCTGCCGCCTGTTTGAAACCTTCCTCACCATCTTTAAGTGTTTCGATTAGATTATTTAGAACAGTGTTTTCCTTCTTCATATAAAACTGAGTCGTATTACACGATATGGGCGCGTGTCTTTTTCATTATTTGAGCGACTCAACAAGTTGCGGCGCACGGCTGAAACACACACGTGCAGCGAACAATGAAAGATGAGGAATGTTCCTGTCTGGATCGACGAGACCGCAATTCGAAAGTTCCCGAAGCTACAAAGGAACATTAACGTCGATGTTCTTGTTATTGGCGCCGGTGTCACTGGTATCATGGCTGCCTATCTTTTGAAAAAAGCCGGATCTACAGTGGCACTTATTGAACGCGAACGGGTGGCCTCAATCGATACTGGCCATACGACAGCTCACCTTACCTATGTCACCGACGTCGACCTCAGGCAGTTGGTGCGCAATTTTGGCAGGGATCATGCCCAGGCAACCTGGGATGCAGGCGCAGCGGCGATCGATCAAATCGAGGGCATCGTCGAAACAGAAGGAATCAGGTGCGAATTCGCGCGCGTCCCCGCTTATTTGCACGCACGCATAGGCGGTTCTTCAAAAAAGGAAGCGTCAGCACTCAAGAAAGAGGCTGATCTTGCTGCGGAGCTTGGTTTTGACGCGGTTTACATGGACTCAATCCCATATTTTAATTTGCCGGCGGCGCGCTTTGCCAATCAGGCCAAGTTTTTTCCTCGAAAATATCTTAAATCCTTGGTTGCGAAAATTCCTGGCAGTGGTTCGCATGTTTTCGAAAAAAGCGCTGCCGCTGAATTCGATGCGAAGAAGCGCCGAGTGAAGGTTAACCGTAACTGGATCAGTTTCGATTGGGTGGTCCTGACTACGAACAACCCCCTTGTGGGCCTGGCCACCATTGCTGGCGCTACGCTTCTACAGAGCAAACTTTTTCTTTATACCAGCTATGCACTGGGGGCCCGAATCCCATTATGCACAGTTCCAGAAGCACTTTTCTGGGATACGCGAGAGCCTTATGATTATCTGAGAATCGACCGGCATCGCGGTTTCGATTACGTGGTGTTCGGCGGAGAAGATCACAAGACGGGCCAGAAAAGGAACACGAAAAGACCTTATGCGCGCCTGTTCGCTCGCTTAAAAAAAATGATTCCGCAAGCGCGTGTTGATCACCGCTGGTCCGGGCAAATTATTTCCACGCCGGACGGCTTACCTTACATCGGAGAGAACGCCGAGCGTCAGTTTGTGGCGACTGGTTATTGCGGCAACGGCATCACGTTTGGAACGCTGGCGGCGATGATGGCATGCGACTGGGTTAGAGGACGGAAGAATCCATGGAGCGATCTTTTTGCCGTGGACCGGAAAAAAATCAAAGGCGCGACCTGGAATTATTTGCGAGAAAACAAGGATTACCCCTACTACATGATCAAAGATCGACTTGCTCGCTCCGAAGCTGATTCCGCGCGCGAGCTAAGACCTGGCGACGGAATGATTATCGGTCGGCGTGGGAAGAAAGTTGCCGCTTTCCGTGATGCCAAAGGAAACCTCCACAAGCTCTCGCCTGTTTGTCCGCACCTTGGCTGTCTCGTTAGGTGGAACCCTTCTGAATCGACTTGGGATTGTCCCTGTCACGGTTCACGCTTTAAACCTACCGGGGAAGTGATCGCCGGTCCGGCGGAGGAACCGTTGCCTTCCCTTTGAATCATGAGCATACCATCCCGCCTATTTAAAGAGATGGACTCGTACTCAAATGAGCATCTCGCCGGTTTTACGAGGCGTCGAGGCTTATTGTCGGCTGCGTGAGGGTGCACAAAGATGAGTCACCGCGCAGTTTCTTGCTGAGATCCGAAAGGGAGAAGTAATGGTTTCCTCAAAGGGCGCGCATGGGACAGGCAGTCGGAATGGGAAAGCAATCGAATCCGATATCGCGGCTGATTCGGCGGAGGCTGCGGAAGAAGCCGGGTTGCAATACGTCAATGACGAGCGCCCTGGTTACAGCCGCAGAGCGAAAGGCAAAGGTTTCGAGTATCTGGATATGGAAGGAAAACCGATTCGCGACGAGCAGCGTCTGCTCCGAATCAAGCGTCTTGCCGTTCCGCCGGCGTGGACGGACGTCTGGATTTGTCCGTCGCCGAATGGCCATATCCAGGCCACGGGTCGCGACGCGCGTGGCCGTAAACAGTACCGCTATCACGAGCGCTGGCGGGAAATTCGCGACGAAAACAAGTTTGACCGTCTCGCTCAATTTGCCAAAGCGCTGCCAAACATTCGTCGTCGAGTTGGCCGGGACCTGAAATTGGCAGGTTTGCCGCGGCAAAAAGTACTCGCGACGATTGTACGGCTTTTAGAGCGCACATTCATACGCATCGGGAACGAAGAATACGCGCGCGAGAATAAGTCCTTCGGTTTGACCACCCTGAAGAATCGTCACGTGAAAGTCAAAGGCGCGCAGGTGCGATTTCGGTTCCGTGGTAAGAGCAAGCGCCAACATGAAGTGGATGTCACGGATCGCAGGGTGGCGAAGGTGATTGCGAAATGCCAGGATTTACCCGGACAGGATTTATTCCAGTACCTGGAGGACGGTGGGGAAGTGCGAGAAGTTAGTTCGCAGGATGTGAACGAATATTTACGCGACATCGCGGCTGAAGATTTTACAGCCAAAGATTTTCGCACCTGGGGTGGCACGGTATTGGCCGCCATCGCGCTGAGTAAACAGGAAGAGTTTCAAACGAAGAAACAGGCAAAATCGAATATCAAAACGGCGATCTGCGCGGTTGCGGAACTTCTCGGCAACACACCCGCCGTTTGCCGCAAGTGCTACATTCATCCGGTGATCGTGGAAGCTTACCTGAACCGAACGCGTATCGCGGGTCTCAACGGCGACGCGAAATCATCGGGGCCTCCCAATCTTCGGGGAGCGGAACGAGCAGTTCTAAAATTCCTGCACGCGCGAGAATCGTAAAGGGCTACAAAAGGGCCATCGCTTTGCTTTCACGGTGCTCCACCTGGTCCATCGTGCACTGGCGAGGACCTTTGTCGGGACGCCAGCGCAGAAATCTTGTGCCGTGCCGAAATCTGCCACCGGTAAAATGATCGTACGCGACTTCGACGACCACCTCGGGAGAAACTGGTTCCCATTGGCCACTACGTTCGGTGCTCCAACGGCTCGGGCCGCCGGGAGCGATTGCCAGTGAATCCGGGCGGTTTGCGTAGTTCCTCAAATTTTTTTGTTAACGCGCGGCGTTCGGAGGTTTTGAAGCCAGAGATAAATCCAACGTGGTGCAGCAACTTGTCGTCACCGTAGAGTCCCAACAGCAGGGAACCGATAACGCGCTTGCCAGTCGCGTAGCGGTAGCCGCCCACAACGCAATCAGCAGTGCGGATTTGTTTAATTTTTACTGCCGCACTGCGCTCGCCGCAAGCGTATGCGGCATCGAGACGCTTCGCGATGATGCCGTCAAGATCGCGTCCGGTTTTTCGAAACCAATCTGTAGCGACTGCGTAATCAGTGGTCGCCGGCGAAAGCCGTATATCATTGGTTCGACGCAGATTCGAACGCGCAAATTTTTCCACAAGATGCCGGCGCTCATGCAAGCTGTGTTTGAGATACGATTCACCGTTCTCAGCTAATAGATCGAAAACGACATACGTCGCCGGGTGAGCTGAGGCCAATTTCTGGACACGGCTGGCGGCGGGATGAAGACGCAATTGCAATTCATCGAATGAAAGTTTGCCGCCGACGGGAATGACCAGTTCGCCATCGAGCACAAACTTCCGCTGGGGCAGCTTCGCCAGGTTAGCGACGACATCAGGAAAGTAGCGAGCCAGCGGCTGTCCTGCTTTTGATTGTAAGTAGATGTCGTCGCGATCACGAAACGCGAGACAGCGAAACCCGTCCCATTTCGGCTCATACTGCCAGCCGTTGCCAGCCGGAATTTTTTCAGTCTGCCGCGCTTCCATCGGCGGTATGGGCGGTTTGAGCAGCATTCCCATGTTTCTTACGCCTATGTGTCCATATTACTGAACAAAGAGCGAATCTGTGCCGCAATTGCGGCCGCGACTGGGCGTCACGACTCTGGATCGAAATGGATTCCGTCGGTGGTCCCAGGGATGCTTAAAAAATTCCACAGGACAGCTTTTCCGGCACGGCCAAACGCCGGCTCTTCGGCGATCCGTTTGGGAAGGATTTATCTTTTGATGGCACCACAGAAACCAGCGGCGTCAGGCTCGTTCTTCGCCAATGCTTTTGCTCTGGTGAAGCAAACGGTGCAGGAATTTTTGGGAGACAAAGCGCCACAACTGGGTGCGGCGCTCGCATACTACACGGTCTTTTCGCTCGCGCCGCTGATTCTTGTTTTGCTTGCGGTGGTGGGAATTATTTTCCGGGATGATCCAGGGGGCGCATGGAACAAAATCACGCAGCAGATGAGCTATTTTCTTGACCCGAGCGCGGTCCAGGTAGTGAAAGACATCGCTCAAAAAGCGTCGCAACCCGGTAAAAGCACTGTTGCAACGATCATCGGAGTTGCACTGGCGTTGTTGGGTGCAAGCGGAGTGTTTGGTCAGTTGCAGGACGCCTTAAACACAATTTGGGGTGTCAAGGCAAAACCTGCCCAGGGTATTTGGGGATTTTTGCGGAACCGGTTTCTTTCGTTCAGTATGGTCGCCGGAGTTTGTTTTCTCCTTCTCGTTTCCCTGGTTCTCGAAAGCCTGCTCAAAGGCTTTAGCCACTATGTTCAGTCTGTGTTACCGGGTGGTCTTGCCGTCGCCATGGCTGTTTACCTCATATTTGACTTTGCGGTCATTGTCCTGCTGTTCGCCATGATTTTTAAATTTCTTCCCGATGCGACAATTCAATGGCGAGACGTTTGGCTCGGCGCAGTTTTAACAGCGGCTTTTTTCGGGGTCGGCAAATGGCTGCTCGGTTTGTATCTGGGTAGTGGCGCTGCAGGCTCGGCTTATGGACCGGCCAGCTCTCTGATCACGTTATTGCTTTGGGTGTATTACTCATCGCAAATCCTTCTGTTCGGTGCTGAATTCACTCAGGTATATGCGGATCGAGCCGGACGAAATGTGGAACCCGACGAATATGCGGTGCGCGTTGAGACCAGGAGAGTTGAGACGCAGCATTAAGGCATCATCGGTGCGGCGTCCTTCAGTTTGTCAGAACATCCAAAAGCCCTCGCACTCACGAAGATAGTGCAGAAAAAGGAGAGACTATGAGTACCATTTTATTGATCATTCTGGTGCTGCTGCTGATCGGGGCGCTGCCTGCCTGGCCGTACAGTTCCGGTTGGGGATATTGGCCCAGCGGAGGACTCGGATTGATTTTGCTAATTGTAATCATCCTGGCGTTAACGGGAAACCTTTGAACAATCTCGCGGTTGCTTCCTGTTCAGCGGGACGATGTTAAAGCGCTCTAAAGTTCCAACCAATGCCAATCGCAGACGAACTGCCTTTGACCCGCGCAAAAACGATTAGATACGACTGAGCTTGATCGGATCGCTATTTTCAAAAATTCTAAACCGATAACACGCGCACTTCTTTGTTTCGTCGCGTTTCCTCTTTGTGGCCGGTGCGAGCGTGCCGTGCCTACAACAAAATCGGTAATCAAACCAGAACAGAAAGGAACAAAGGGGGTATGAATTTGGATACACTAAAAGAACTTTACGTGAACGAACTCAAGGATCTTTACAATGCAGAGAACCAACTTCTCAAAGCATTGCCGAAGATGGCGAAGGCTGCTTCATCAGACGAATTGAAGGAAGCTTTCGAAAAACACCTTGAACAAACCAAGGGTCACGTAGAACGGCTTGAGGAGGCGTTCGAAGAAATTAACGAGAAGCCAAAAGGCAAGACCTGCCAGGCCATGAAAGGATTGATCGAGGAAGGATCGGAGCTCCTCAAGGTAAATGGCGAAGATTCCGTGATCGACGCCGGCATCATTGTGGCTGCGCAGAAAGTTGAGCACTACGAGATGGCCGGCTACGGCAGCGTTCGCACGTTTGCGCAACTGCTTGGGAAGGACAAATCCGCAGAGCTTCTACAATCCACGTTGGAGGAAGAAGCCGAAGCAAACGAGCTTCTGAACAAGTTGGCTGAGGACATTGTAAATCCCGAGGCACTGATGGAGCCGGAAATGGCCTCGGCTTCTTCCAACCGATAGCCGTTTACCACAGTTCGGTTATAAGCTGATCCGGGACGCATTACTTGTAGCTCGTGCCGTTGCGCTGGGCGAGAGCAAGTAATGCGTCGGCGGCTCCTCGCTATTCTGCTCCGAAACGGCAAATCGTCGATCTGACAATCCGCATTCGGGACCGCGGCGCGTATCTTAGTTGTCCTTAGGATCGCGAGGGCGCTTATCGAAAATCGCGCATAAACCGTCGCTATAAAACCGGAGACGTAACCCATTTTTTTGCGCAAACTGTGCGATCTGTGTTTCGCGCGGTTCTCTATCATTGGGCCAGACGCGACTTAGCTCTTCCTCATAAACCGCGCAGTGTTTTGCTGTCTTTAGCTCCCGTCGAATTTGTCGTATAAGTTTCCGCATCTACCTCAATCTCTGTCACTTGCATCTTTTTCCTTAATTCGGACGGCGATCGCTTATTGGCCGTATTTTGACTGCGTTTGCCAGCAATCCGACAAGAATCCGGTAGCGAAGATATGTTCGCGTAGCCGAACTACACCGTGACTTGGTCTAGAACGTTTTGCAGTTCTTGGAAATTAATCGGTTTGACCAGATGAAAATCGAATCCGGCTTCTTTAGAGCGTCGAACATCGTCTTCGGTGCCAAAACCCGTGAGCGCAACTGCCTTAATTTTCCCTATTGCTCGCGCCTGTGTAGCCACTTCATAACCGCTTCCATCGGGCAGACCGATATCGCACAGCAATAAATCTATGTGGTTCGAACCTATGATCGCTTTCGCGTCGCGCACATTCTCCGCGGTGACTACATCGTTACCGAAGTGAGTGAGCAGGCGCGACAACGTACGCCGTGTGTCCCGATGATCGTCCACGAGCAGGATTCGTAGTGGTTTGGCTGCTTTGTTCCGAAGGCGATCACCGGAACCGGTCGCTGCGCTTCCCTCCGGCAGAGTATCGAGTGAAATTTTGAATGTTGCGCCGAAAGTTCGTCCACGGCTCTCGGCCTCAATTTTGCCCTGATGAAGATCGATGAGACGCTTGGAAATCGCCAACCCAAGTCCAAGTCCGCCAAACTGTCGACTTACAGAAGAATCCGCCTGCTCAAAGGGCTGGAACAATGTTCCCAACAGCTGCTGTTCAATGCCAATTCCGGTATCGGTAATTTCAAAATGAAAACTTCCAGCCGTATCGTTAAAGGTACGGATGGCGATTTCTCCGCCTTGAGGAGTGAATTTCACGGCATTATTGATCAGGTTCCAAAACACTTGCTGAAGCCGAATACAATCAGCCAGGATGTGAACCTTTTTGGCCTCAAACGTGGTTGAGACGTTCAATTTTTTCGATGCAATCGCCGAGCTTGCGGTTTCAAGCGCATTGCGAATGACGGTGTGCGCGTCGCAATCTTCCCATTCGAGATGCAGCTTGCCGCGCGCGATTCGGGTAAGGTCCAACAGGTCGTCAATCAACCGGGCCTGGAACTGTATGTTGCGCTTTATGATTGCAATATCTTCCACGAACTGAGGCGGAAGTTTTTCCGCGTTATCTTCCAGGTATGTCGCTGCCGCCAAAGCGGGAGTCAGCGGCGTTCGCAGCTCGTGGCTGAGTGCCGCCAGGAAATCATCCTTCGCTTTGCCTGCTTTTTGGGCTGCAATTTTTTCCGCTTCAAATTCCCGGCTCCGAATTTGGTCGGTGATATCGCGTGTCACTTTTGAAAAGCCGCGAATTTTGCCCGTGTCATCACGAAGTGCCGTGATAATAACCTCCGCTTCGAAGGTTGATCCGTCCTTGCGGACGCGCAGGCCCTGATCGCGAATGTATCCGCGCCGGCAAGCCTCGCGCAGGTTGCGTTGGGGTTTACCGGCTGCGACGTCCTCCGCAGTGTAGAAGGAGGCGAAGTTTTTTCCGATGATCTCCTTTGCCGAGTAGCCTTTGATTTTCTCAGCGCCCGTGTTCCACGTGATGATGTTGCCGGTCGAATCGAGCAGGTAAATGGCATATTCCTCCACGCTATCCACCAGGATGTGGAATTGCTCGGCTGTCTCATCAAGCGCTGAGCTACTGGAGCAGTTCTTGGGCATTGGCTGGGACCGCAATCCTCCTGTCCGATTCGAAGCGTGCGCCTGCTTTGGTTCCCTCGGCATCAAGTCATCTTTTTCTTACGGGTTCAGATTCTTGTCTGATAGGGCCGGCAGTCCTCTGCGCGGCGTGGCGATTTGACAGAGGAATTTAGCGGCTTTTTTGCTTTTTCCTGCGCGAGCGTGTGGAGCGGCGGCAGTTATGAGAGGCCTTCGTCGCGGGCGTATCTGAAAGAGCCAGGGCTCGTGCAAGATCTGCTTCATCCGTCAGGTCGAGACGCAATGGCGTAATCGACACCCAATGATGTTCGACTGCCCAGCGGTCAGTTCCTTTCGCGGCTCCTTGCAGAGGCGTCACCGTGAACCAGAAAATGGGCCGACCGGCGGGGTCCTTGTCAGGGACAACCTTGCCGTCGTAGTGCCGCACCGATTGCCGGGTCCAGCGGATGCCTTTCGGTTTTTCCGGAAGATTTACGTTGACCAGGGAGAGCGTTTTAAGCCCCAGCAGTAAATCAAGTACATGCACGACGTAAGGTTCGAGTGCTGCGAATTCCGGTTCGCGGCTATCGATCACGTTTGTGCTGAACGCGATCCCGCGGGATCCGAGCAAGGCCGCCTGCTTCGCCGCCGCGAGCGTGCCGGAATGCCAGCACGAATTACCGAGATTCAGGCCGAGATTAATTCCCGAAAGGACGACATCAACATGTCCCCAACGATGCATGCCCAGCGCAACGCAATCAGCCGGCGTGCCGTTAACACGATAAGCTTCGAAGCTGTCGAGGTGGATACGTTTGGAGCGCAGCGGTCGCGAAGCGGTGATCGCGTGGCCCATTGAGGATTGTTCGACATCAGGCGCCATGATGCGCAGCTCTCCGAAGCGTCTGGCTGCTTTCGCCAGTGCTACGATCCCCGGACTATAAATACCGTCATCGTTGGAAATCAGAATCCGCATCTTCCTAATAAGAAACGCGTATCAGAGTGGTTTTGGCCGAATAGGTGGTGAGACGTTTCAATTACTTCATAAGGCATGCGAGTTCTGTTGATTCATAACCCGAAAGCCGGAGACCGTAAACACGGCAAGAACCAACTGATTGGTATCCTGGAAAGGTCCGGCCATCAGGTGTTGTACCAATCGACTAGGAAACGCGGATGGAAGAAGGCCTTTAAGAGACCTGTTGATCTTGTGGTTGCCGCCGGAGGAGATGGCACGGTGCAGAAAACTGCGTGGGAGATTATGGGTAGCGGGGTTCCGCTGGCGCTCTTGCCATTAGGCACCGCAAATAACTTGGCACGCACTCTCGGTTTCACTGCGTCTGTCGAAGAAATAGCTCAATCGCTGCATCGCGCAAAACGCCGGTCCTTCGATCTCGGTGTGGCGCGCAACGGATCGCGGCGCCGGTACTTTTTCGAGGCAGCAGGAGGCGGACTATTTGCCGATTATTTTCCAGTTGCAGCAGCGCAACAAAACAAGGGGGATTCTCCGGAGGAAGAACTGTTCGCGAATCTGTCGCTGCTACAGCAGTTAGCGCTCGATTATCCGGCTCGCCACTGGAGAATGAGCATCGACGGAGAGGATATTTCCGGTCGTTACATTCTCTGGGGAGCGATGAATATCCGCTCGGCTGGACCGGCGCTGCATCTTGCTCCAAGAGCGGCAACGGATGACGGTCGGCTGGACTTTGTTGTAGTGCGGGAGGATGAGCGCGAGCTTTTCGTCAAGCATGTCGAAGCGCATCTGGCCGGACGAAAGAAGCGCGTTCCACTAACGCCGCGCAAATTCCGCGAGCTAAAAATCAGCTTACCGCCTGGCGCAATGCATCTCGATGGCAAGCAATGGCCGAGTAAGAAGAATGATGCAAAACGAGCCGGCGCTGTGGAAATCACCATCAAGCGCGCTGCGCTAACAATTTGGCAACTCGGGCCGTAATACGTCCACGAAGACAGGCGACAAGCCATCGCCGGTTTACACTTTTTTCTCTTTGCGAACTCGCAGGCGTCGCGCCCAGGTCTTTAACTCGAGAGCAGGCATGAAGTTCAGGATCCGATCCACGGTGATCCCCGCATGGAGTGCAGCGGCCAGACCCAGATCGACGAATTCAAGCTGCCACGCATGATGAGCATCCGTGCCGAGCGAAATGCGCGTTCCGTGATCGCGCGCAATTTTGAGTAGGGCAACGTTCAGATCCTGACGGTCCGGGTAGCAATCAATTTCCAGCGCTTTATCGAGTCTGGTAGCTTCGGCAAAGACGCGCTGCCAATCTGCGGTCAAACCGATCCTGAAATTGTAAATGCGTCCGCGCGGGTGACCGAGGATGTGAACGCATGGATTCTGCAATGCGGCGAGATAACGCTCAGTTTGATCTTCGGTCGTGCGTAAAGCCGAATGAAACGACCCCAGAACGAGATCCAAATGTCGCAGTGACTCCGGGGACATGTCGCCTTCGCCGCGCGTGTTCAGGTTTAGCTCGATTGAGCGCAACACAGTCAGTTGTGTGCCGGATTTTGAAAGTGCGACGTTCACTTTCGCTATTTCCGCTCCCTGCCGTTTCAATGCGCGCTCGTCGATGCCGCCAGCGATTTTCAAAGTTTTCGAGTGATCTGTGATGGCAATGTAATCATAGGAGCGGTTTTTGGCGGCCTCGGCCATTTCCGCAATGGTGCCCGAGCCATCGCTCCAGCGAGTGTGCATTTGCAAATCGCCGCGTAGCTTCTTTGACCATGAAACTCGGGCCGCTAGGATACGCCGCGCCTCAGCGAGCGAGATAAAATCCTTACGAACCGCGGCAACTGTTTTTGTATGGCTTGGGGGATCGTCGACCCATTTTCGAATTTGTTTCTCGATGAACGGGCCGACGCTGCGCAACTCAGTTAGCGTGCGATTTTGCCTAACCAGGTCAGATACCTCCTCCGGCCATAGAAACGCGCTGCGTGCAGCTCGACGAAACGCGCGCGAAAGAATGCCTGTTTCGCGTTCTGCTTCCTGAGCGAGCAACTCGGCGATTTGTGAGTTTGACAGCACACTTCAGATTCGTTTCGGAGGTCGCTCGGGATGTGGCGGCCTGTTTGTGCACCCGTTTCTCCATGGTATTTGTGAATTGGTATGCCGCGGTCGCTGCGTTCGGCGTTAGCTCGATCATCATTGGGCTCGCTGTGCAGACGCCGATGAAAAGTTTTATCGCCTGGATTTACATTTTGGTTCGCCAGCCTTTTCGCGTTGGGGACCGCATCAAGATCGGCGACGCCCCCGGCGACGTGATCGACGTCGGATACCTGGACAGTACTTTATGGGAATTCGGCGGCCAATATGTGTGTCCGGCGATCATCCCAGCGGCCGTATCATCAAGTTTCCGAACGAGAAAGTACTCGAGGAGCTCGTTTATAATTATTCGTGGCCGCTTTTTCCTTACATTTGGAACGAGGTAAAATTCCAGCTCGCATATAACGCGGACCTCGAGTTCATCGCCAGCACCATGCAAAGAATCACCGAGGAAGAGTTAGGCCGGGAAATGCTGGAACGCGTGCAAACGTTTCGCGACCTCCTTGCGCGCACGCCGGTGGATGAATTGGATGTACACGAGCATCCACGGGTAATTTTTCGCGTGGGCGAGAACACATGGCTGGAAGCGATCGTCCGATATCTGGTAGCGCCGCGGGAAGCCGGTCGCTTCAAGACCCGGTTGATCAAAAAACTTCTCGTTGCGCTTAATGCCGCGCCCGAAAGAGTAATGTTCCCGGCAGGGGCAAATCGCTGAAAGACGCTCCTGTTAGCTTGGAGTGAATAGTCCCGCTGAAGGCACGCGATGCAATCCGCAAATCCGAATTAGTCATGAAGGAGGTGAAACATGTTAGGTTGGGCTGTAGTTTTTTTAATCATCGCGCTTGTGGCAGCGGTTTTTGGATTTGGCGGCATCGCCGTGGCATCGGCGGGCATTGCGAAAATTCTGTTCTTTATTTTCCTCGTTCTGTTCGTGATCTCTTTGATTTTCGGATGGCGGGGAAGAGGCGTGCCCTGAGCCGCGGTTGCGTGGTTGCAGGTTGCGCGTTGCGGGAATTCCCGCTTCGCAGAGTAAGGCAAGAGCAAAGTGCCGGACGCGGGAAACCAGGGAACCGATTGAGCGGCCCGCGCACTTTGCTCGCTCTCTGCCGAAGTCATCAAACTCCACTCTCCGCATCGTGAGAGGATTGAAGTAGGGCGTTTTCGCCTTAGCCAAATCTCGATTCGATGCGTAATTGGTGTCGAATGGATCGAATCGTAGGAATCGAAACCGAGTACGGCTGTCTTCTGAGTGAAGAGGAGCCGCACGTGAACTCGGAGCTATGGCCGGCCAAGGTAAAAAACTACCTTTTCCGCAAAGCCGATGCCGGAACGATCGATTTGCACTATCGCGATTACGAGGAACCGCCGGGAAACGGCGGATTTTTGCTGAATGGCGGTCGGCTTTATCTGGACATGGGCCACATCGAGTACGCGTCACCGGAATGTTTGCACCTGCACGATCTTGTGACCTATGAGCTGGCTGGCGACGACCTGTTGCAATCGGCGTTGATCGCTCTGGGCGCGGAAGACCGTGTTTCGTTCATCAAGAACAACGTGGACCATCACACCGGCGCAACCTTTGGTTGTCACGAGAATTATCTGATGCGACGCGAGGCGCAATTTACGCCGCCCATTCTGGGGACATTGCTGACTTTTTTAGCGACTCGCCAGATCTTTACAGGCGCGGGTCGGGTTGGCCAATCGAACCCACTGGCGTTCGATTTCGAGCCGCCGCAGCTCGAGGGCCAGGTGAATTTTCAGCTGAGCCAGCGCGCCGATCACATCGTCAACGACATTTATCAATGGGTGCAGTTCAATCGCGCCATTATCAATGCGCGCGACGAACCGCTGGCCGATTATCGAAAATATCGGCGGCTGCATTTGCTTATCGGTGACTCGAACATGAGCCCGTATGCCGCGGCACTAAAGATCGGGACAACTGCGTGCGTTCTGTCGTTGCTGGAAGAAGGCCGCTTGCCACGAAACCTTGTCCTGGCCGATGCCGTGCAGAGCACACGCGACATCTCGCGCGACCCCACGGAGCGATGGATAGTCCGCCTTGAGAACGGAAAAACTGTCAGCGCGCTCGATATGCAATGGGAGTTTCATCGCCTCGCGCAGAAACATCTGCGGAACAGCAACGCGGAAACGAACTGGCTGCTGGAAAACTGGGGATTCGTTCTGGAATCAATCCCGAACAACCGGCAGGCGCTGATCGGCGGCGTTGACTGGATCACTAAGAAATGGTTGCTGGAAACGCTTATCGAAGCGGAAGGATTGACCTGGGACGATCCCTGGCTGCAAAGCATCGATCTGGAATACCACAACATCGATCCGCGCCGCGGATTGTTTTTCAGCGTCACACCCGGCAAACGAATTGCAGAATGGAACAACAGTGTCCGCCGTCAGAGCGCGACGCATGTACCTCCCGCGAACACCCGCGCCTCCGGCCGCGCACGTGCCGTTAGCGCTTTCCAAAACTGCAATCTCCCATACGTGATCAACTGGGATTCGATCGCATGCGACAGCCGCGACTTCCTCGTCATGGGCAACCCCTTTGAGACCTATGATGACGAAGTGGACCGTTTCCTTTCAAGGTCGCGCACCATCAACATAGCTGACGCACCCGCTCGCCATTGAAATCCGACAGGCTTGTTACTCCGAGCACGGAGCCGGTGGTGGGATTTTCCCGGCTACAGACAACACTTCCGAAAGTTCCAATGAAACTATCACGGCTGAGCCGGTCCAGGCCGGCCTGACAATTAAGAGCTTCGGCGATTCGAGCATTCGGAAGCCCGACATGACCGTGCCTCACAGACATCCCCGCCGGTAAGAACTAACGCACAGTGCTATCGCACGGTCATCCAAGTAAAACGGCTTATATGGTTTTGGATCGTTTTGGAGTCGGCGCGGGCTACGACGGTTCATCTACGTGTTGCAGTCCCCGTTATCCAGCGCACTGACGCGCATTGGATGAAGAATTTGGTGACGGATTGCAACAGGTTGATCAAGTCGTTAAAGATTAAAGACAAGAACGTCGTCACGTCAGAAGTTAAGGTGGATAAAGGCGTTTTGTGGCTTAGAGACTTTAAGGACTCGGCTAAAATTTTGATTACAGCCAATAGGCCTAACTAATTGCTCGAGCCAAATGCTGGCCGTCATTATACGCAGATTTGATTTTATGAAACAATTCTCAGCGTTGGTCACGCTTGCCGCCGCTAGCGGTGGTTCAGCTCATTCCAGGTAAACCTCATGGTACGTTTCGTCACGCCCAAGCTCTAGTTTTTGCTACGGCGATGTTCGCTCGCGTTAATTGGCTTTTTCCTGGGGCAATAGACTGGTCCGTTCCCGCTCAGAGTGCCGAACGACGACATTCTAGTTGATTCATTTCATGCTCATCATCAAAATGTTCGAGACCGTCAAGGAGATGGCAGACCAAGACAGAGCAATCGCGTCAAACAACACCAGTGAGAGCCTTGGCGTCGCCCGCCGCTTGGAACACGCTCGCCTGCTTTCTCAGATTCATTCGAACATGCGAAATACGCTTTGATGCGACTGGGAGAGTATTTTCATTCGCCGAAGGCGATATTGGTCGCTCAATCCTCCCCAGTTGGTCCAAGGGCATTGCGGCCTTCGGCTTGACCCTCTATGTCGCACCGCTTCCAGCGGGCTCCATTCAGAGTGTTTGCCACGACACCCTGCCATGCGTATCTCTATTTCCTTAAATGCTAAAGCGCGTCGTTGCCGTCATGTTATTGCTGTCCGCAAGCATCGCTGCTGGAGCGATGTCATACTCGTTTGTTTGTAAGGCGAAAGGGCGACTGGGCGGGCCGATCCGTTTCGAGTTTTATCGTGATTCGACCACACGTTCGAAAACCGATATCAAATCATTCACCGTTTCTATGCGGACCGCCGATGACCGGTGGAAGGCGATGTGGTCCATTTTGAGCAGCCGTGGCCTGACAAAGCCGATCGAGTACGGAGTTACGCCTCCTGGTTTTACCACCATGATTCAACCGCAGAAGCTCATTGCCGGTTGCGTTTACGCCGGGTTCGCTTCCGATGGACACGGAGGCTCATCCAGCGTGACTTTCGGATTCGATAAAAGCGGGAAAATGACCTTCCCGGATTCATTCGATCGATGAGCGGCGGATAAAAGCATCCAACCAATCGACGAAGGCCCTATTCTTCCTTAAAGCGCCTGTAATTTGGTCCTAAAGGTTGGCAGATGCCGAGATCGTCGCTGCAGCTGCTTTGATCGAAGGATCACCAGCGTCGGTTGGCGGGATCTACCGCTACGATAGAGGTGAGCGAAGCCTTGCCCAAAACGCCTCTGAATAGCAGATAAAACAGGGACCCAACCAAGGGCCACCAGAGTAGGGTAAGCGTAATGGAAGATGCGCCGGCTTGGAACGAGCGGAGCCGGTTTAGCAATGCCACGCGTCACTTGCTACCGATGCGCGAGAGTCGTAGAGCACCTCTGTGAACGCGCCTTTGGAAAGAAGCCCCGATGAGCCCTCTAATGAGGACGGGAGCGCCGCCGGGCTGCCGGGTGCGACCCAAAAGATCGATGACCGCAGGCGCACGGAACTGCGGCTCGCGGAGCAAGCGCGCCTGCTGGATTTGAGCTTTGACGCGATTTTCGTACGCGATGCAGAAAACCGAATCACGTACTGGAGCAAAGGCGCAGAATCCGCGTACGGTTTTAGTCGCGAAGAGGCTCTCGGCCGGGATCCGCACAAGCTGCTCCGCACGGAATTTCCTGAGCCATTCGAGCGGATTCACGAAGCGCTTCTGCGCGATGGGCGCTGGGTTGGCGAACTCATCCACACTCGCAAGGATGGTGCGCGCGTAGTCGATTCGACTCGTTGGGCGCTCGACCGTGACTCGGAGGGCCGGCCTTCATCCATTTTGGAAACCAATACTGACATCACCGAGCGAAAGCGGGCGGAAGAGTCGCGGTTCAGGCTCGCTGCGATCGTCGAGTCATCGGAAGACGCGATCGTGAGCAAGGATCTCAACGGCGTCATTACGACTTGGAACGCAGGCGCGGAGCGGCTCTTCGGGTACACCGCACAGGAATCCATCGGTCAGCCCGTGACGATGCTCATTCCGGCAGACCATCTCGATGAAGAACCTTTTGTCCTGAGCCGCATCCGGCGCGGTGAACGAGTCGAGCGATACGAGACGGTTCGTCGTCGCAAGGACGGCACGCTGATCGATGTTTCATTGAGCGTCTCGCCTATCGTGGACGCTCACGGCCACATCATTGGCGAATCGAAGATCGTCCGCGACATTACCGCGCGCAAAAAAGCCGAGGCTACGCTGCGCCGAAACGAAGCATTGTTCTCCACCTTGGTGGAGCAAGCGCCCACGGGCGTGTACGTCGTGGATTCCCAATTTCGTCTTCAACAAGTCAACGCCCTTGCTCTGCCCGCTTTCGAGAATGTGAATCAGCACATCGGGCGTGATTTCTCCGAAGTCATGCACATCCTCTGGGGACCGGATGTCGGCGGCGAGATCGTGCGGATTTTCCGCCACACGCTGGAGACTGGCGAGGCGTTTGTCTCGCCACGGTTCACCGAGTTTCGCCGTGATCTCGACGAGGAACGTTCTTACGAATGGCAGATACAACGCATCACTCTTCCCGACGGTGAAAACGGCATCGTCTGCTACTTCCAGGATGTCACCGAACAAGTTTCTTCCGAGCGCGCGCTGCGTGATGCGAAAGCGGCCGCTGAAGCCGCGAACAGCAGCAAAGACCGTTTTCTCGCCATCCTCAGCCATGAACTGCGCACGCCGCTTACGCCAGTGCTCATGACAGCCGCCGCGCTAGAGCATGACCCTGATCTGCGCCGCGATGTGCGGGAGGATCTCGCGATGATCAGACGCAATATCGAGCTGGAGACAAAGCTCATCGATGACCTGCTTGACCTTAATCGAATTATTAGCGGCAAACTGCAGCTCTCCCTCGAAGCTGTCGACCTAAAAGAATCGGTGAGCCAGGTCTGCGACATTTGCCGATCGCAAATCAACGAGCGCCACATCCGCCTCGAGATCGAACTCGACCCCGCGGTTAGTCATGTCACCGCCGATCCAGCGCGATTCCAGCAGGTGCTTTGGAACGTCTTGAAAAATGCGATCAAGTTCACCCCTGAGAACGGCACGATCCGAATCAGCGCAAAGTTGCTCTCAAAGGGACCTTGCGAAGTGAGGGTTAGTGACAGCGGCGTAGGCATTCCGGCTGATGTATTGCCGCGCATCTTCAACGCATTCGAGCAGGGGAATGCCAGAGTCACGCGGGAGTTCGGAGGATTGGGTCTCGGTCTCGCGATCTCCAAGGCGCTCATGGAACTGCATCGCGGCTCGATCCGTGCGGAAAGCTCCGGCACGGGTCAGGGCTCGACATTCATCATCGAAATCCCTGTCGCGGAGACGCCGAGGGCCGATCCTCTGGATACCCTGCCGTCACAGGACGGGAAGCCCCGTCAGTTGCGCCTCCTCCTGGTTGAGGACCACGCTGATACCTCGCGGACGCTGGCGCGTCTTCTCCGCAATGCAGGTTTTTCCGTGGTCACTGCTTCGGATTTGGCAAGTGCGACCGCAACAGTTGAGCATGAGCCAATTGATCTTCTGATCAGCGATCTGGGACTACCTGACGGTAGCGGCTATGAACTTATGAACGCGTTGCGCACCAAGCGCAGCGTGCCGGGCATTGCGATGAGTGGTTATGGAATGGAAGAGGACGTGCGCCGAAGCCGCGATGCAGGCTTCACCGAGCATCTCGTAAAGCCGATTAACCTGGAGGACCTTCTAAGTGCCATACGTCGCGTCGCTGGCAACCGCGCTTTAGCGGCGAACGTAAAACAATCTTGATTAGCGCAGCCTTGCTCGCAGACCATTGACGGAGTCCTATCTCGTTAGACCAACGTAAATCGCTTATGACAACCAAAAGAATTATTGCGACCTTCATACAAGTCCTTGCGCTCATTTGCACGAGCAGCGTTTGCGATGGAGACGGGTTTGATTCGGTTCGCTGCGGATCAGACGTTCGAAAGGCTCTCCTTGGCCGCAAAATGTCAAATGAAAAGGTTATGGTGCTTGAAGGAAGGCACAAGGAGCTGGGTCTTAAAGATCTGGGAGGTTCAGAAATATCGGACAGTTTATCTTTAATATCCTGGCGAATCTGCGGAGAAGAGTATGCTCTTCTCGAAGACAATAGTGTTGTGCGCGACGTCTTGAAATTTCCGGAACACTCAAAAGCCTCACCTCAATTCGTTGGCTCACGCCAATTAAATGGTCACGATGTCCCGGGCTCAGCGATGGGGGTGCTCAAGAATGAAGATGGTGTAAAAATGCTTCCAGCAGTGATTGCATTGGAAGATCGACGAGAAACAGATGAAGTTCGCCGACGGTGGGCTTTGAACCCAACGTAATCGTTAGGCTGACCAACCGGTGAACTCAATGTCCGCCGACGTTTCCGACCGAGGTCACTCCAGCCTTTGCAGTGACGAGATGCCGTAATTTTCCTGAAGCGTGGGGGCTTCGGCGGCGACCTGGGAAGCATCGAGTTCGATCTGTTTCGGATCTTCTTCTGTCTCGATCTTGATGAAGCCTTGGACAGGCTGTTTCACCGCTTCAGCCAGATCGTCCAGGGATTTGATTTCTTTGCCGTTAACCTTCTTTACTGTGAGGTAGGCGAGATCGTCGTAACCGATGGTGCTGTTCGCGGGCAGAACCTGGCTGAGAATGACTACGCGCTGGTTTCTGTCCGGAAACAGCTCGGACTGGAAATGGTCCATGTACACCAGACGCTGGGGCGCTTCTCGTTCCCAGTTCCGTCCCCATTCCTTGAGATACTGGCGAGATAGCTCCTGAAAGATCATGCCGCCAAGGACGTAATATCGCGGCGGCTGATCGAGCGAATAAGGAGGGCTCACGTAATCCTTGGTATCGCGATGTTCCAGGGTCAGGTTGAGCTGAATTGGTTTGCCGTCCCGGTCGATGTGGAAGGGAACCACATCGCCGGCATACGCATGCGCCGTGAGCAAGTTGGTGAACTCGATTTTGCCGTAAAGCGGATCCACGTAATTGCCGTTTTCATCGATGTCGTGATTTCCTACCGCGGTAAGGACGTCGCCAGCTTTAAGCCCGGCCTTCATCGCGGGCGTGCCGGCCTCCACGTTTGTTACGTAAACTCCTCGCTTGCCTTTCTCATCAGCGAACTTGCGCAGCTCGGGATCGCGCGTCGGGAAAAATGAAAAACCGGCCGAAGGAAAACCACGATAATTTTTGGTTTCGGCTTCCTTTAAAAAATGCGTGATCACGGGCGCCGGAATGGCGTCGAGCAGTTGCGACCGCGAATCGTAACGGAGCAGCAGCCCGGCGAGCTTGTTCTTTTTGACCAGCGGAACCGTGTAGCTGTTTTCCCGATACTGCATCGGGATGCTGACCCGGTAGGTGAGGAACTCTCCAACATCCGCCGGATACGGCATCATTTGCACGGTCGTCACCAAACCTTCTGTCGCCAGCAGCGCCCCGGTCGGTTCCAATTGCCAGGCTGCGAGCCGGTCGCCTACCACGGTGTCAGAAGTGATTTCGAGCGGCGTAATTCCGTCGAGAAAACCTTTATCGACGGGTTCAAGGAGCGCGAAATTCGCTTCGTAGTCGATCACCCGAACGTTGGCAGCCGTTTTTTCACCCGATTCGGCGCGCTCTAGCTCGACGTAATTTTCGTTTGTGACCAGATCCGCAGTCACGAGGACACGGCCCTTGGGCAAAACAGCCCCGAGCGCGCGCTTCGAGAACGGAGCTTTCTTTTGCCAGGGCCGAAAATAATCGTAGCCCTGCCCGGTCACGTTCACCCGGACCAGCGCTACTTCTTTCGGCCGGGCGGCAGTGGTTGGAACCGCCGGCTGCTTTTTTGCCAGCGCACCGCTGATGGCGACCAGAACAATGCTGAAAGCTATGAACGACTGTTTTCGCATTTACTTTTTATCGTCTGCCGCGGCAATCCGCGAGGCAGGATGTTCCTCGAGATTTTGTTCTTTCAGAACGTTGTAACGCGCCTTGATGCGTTCGCGCGCGGCTTCCACTTTATTGCGATCAAGGACGAGGGGTGGTCCTTCTCCGATCATCCGAATCACCAGCCGCTCCGGCCCCTGGGCAAAAGCTTCGGCCAATTCGTCGAGTGTCCGGATTTTTTTTCCGTTTACTTCATCGACGATTCCGCCGCGGTAAGGTGTGAGATAGCTGTTGATCGGGTCCGGCAAAATATTGCTCAGCACAATCACATCGGGGTGGTCGAGATAAATCTGGTCCAGAATGAAGTATTCGAAAAAGTGTCGGATGCGCAGATCGGATGTACGATAAGCTTCGAGCATGTCCAGGTTTAGCGGTTGGAACAGGAGTCCGCCATAGAGAACGTACCGCGGTCGCACATCGTAAGCGTGGCCCTGAACCGAGTATGGCCACGGCTTGAATAATTTTATTGAGACCGTCATCGGTTTTTTGTCTCGTAAAATGTCGAGCTTCACCGAATCGCCCTTGAACTTGCGCTCTACAACCTCTTCGAACTGCGCGCGTTCACCATCCAGTTCGACGTTGGCGTCGCTTGCGATCGGGTGACCATCGATCGAAAGCAGGACGTCGCCCGTCTTCAAAATTTTGTCCGATGAACCGGCCGCCACTACGGAGCTCACCAGCACACCGCGATCGTCATCCTTCAGTCCGAGAAACCTTCGTTGCGCTGGGTTTTGCAACTTTGCATACGTAATTGCCAGGTCGGGGTATTCGTCATAATGGCCATTGCTGATGTCTTTAAGAAACCGGTCGATCACCGGGGTGGGAATCATGTAGGCCACGCCCTGAGCAACGTCGCCGCTGTATCCCTGGAACGCTACGCCGACCACCTTGCCGTCCTGCATGACCGGTCCGCCGCTGTTGCCTGGATTAATCTGCGCGCTGATCTGGACCGCCAGATGCTGGTCGATCGACGAATGCGTATAAAGCTGGAAATCAATTCGCGAAACGATTCCGGTCGTGACCGACATGCGTTCGCCGCCGATTGGATAACCGTACGCCGACACCGTCGATTCCAACGCGGGGATTCCGCCAAATTTTAGCGGGATCATATTCTTAAAAAAATCTTTCGACGGCACGGTGATCAGCGCCAGGTCGCAATCGTTGGCGATGAACTGCACTTGGGCGGGGTATTTGTTGGGATCGCCGTCTCGCTCCACTGTGATGTAGCGGCTATTGGCGACGACGTGCGCGTTCGTCAAAATGCGGTTACCACTGACCACGAAACCCGCCCCGACGCCCCGCTGGAGTCCGCCCGCATTCCACGGCGCCTTATAATCGGGTTCTACTGCCGTGGCGGTAATCCGGACGAGACTTTTCTGAACTGGCCCGTTGGGCTTTGGCGGCACCATCGGCACCGGTACCGGGACGACCGCCTGGCTGGGAGTGTTCGATCGCGATGCGCCCGGGTGCTCGGCAGGAGCTCGTGGTTCAACCGGGGGCGCCGCGGGAGTGCCTTCCTGCGCGTACGCAAAAGACGCTAAAAACAAAACGGCGTAACCGATAATAAAAAGACGCTTCATGGGCGGAAAGGCTCGAACCTTAAACAGCCTTACAGAAAATCAAGATGTCGAATTTCAAAATTGCAACTGACCCTTCGGCCACATACTGACATGACACAGCCTCCCCACGTTCAAATCAGACCATTCTTGCGGCGAGTTATCTTTGCCGGAACATTTCGTTCAAATCGGCGGATGGAGCGTTATTGGCAAGAAGATTGAATGTGCCGTCCGTTACGATCTCTTGAGCGGCGCGAAGGAACGCGCCCCATGCGGCAAGGGCGAGGCCGGAACCGACCGAGATACGGCGCACGCCGAGATCGGCAAGTTGGGAAACTGAAAGATGATGGTTGAACCCAGAAACAAGGACGTTCACTGGTTTCGGCGCGACAGTCTTGACGATCTGTGAAATCTCATCCGGATCACTAACGCCCGGCGCGTACAGACAATCGGCGCCAGCTTCAGCGTACGCGGCCAGGCGGTCCAGCACTGTATGCAGCGGATCGGGAGAACCGACCAGCCACGCTTCGCAGCGTCCGGTTAGCACGACACCACTCTCTGAAGCGTCAATTGCACAACGTGTAGCGCGAAGACGCTCAATCGCCAGGTTCTTCTCATAGAGGGAACCGTTCGCGGTGCTGTCTTCAATTGATAGGCCGGCAATACCGGTGTCGAGACAGAGTCGCACGTTTTCCGAGACGTTTTCGGGTGCCTCGGCGTACCCAGCCTGAAAGTCGGCGTTTACAGGAAGGGCCGTTGCCTGCACGATTTCCCCAATATGCGCGAGCATCTCGTGAAGCGGGAAGGCACCGTCCGGTTTTCCACGAGCAAACGCGACCCCTGCGGAAGTAGTTGCGAGCGTTTCGAATCCGAGGCGTTCCAAATACACCGCCGTTCCGATGTCCCATGGATTTGGAAGGACGAAGCATCCTGATTCGTGCATCGCACGAAATTTTGCCGCACCAGATTTTTGCGCTGATTTCATAGCTCACTATGACAGTTGCACATTTGCTTTGTCCTTGTGGATTGAAATCTACCGTTCGAGGACAAATCCACAAAGCGGCGTCAGGCTGCCTGCCGTACTTCAAGGCAGCTTTGCCTCCGAAAACGCTTTGCCAGGTCAGCGGCGACCCATGCTGATACAGGCAGCCTTCGCGTGTTTGGCTGCGCGTGGGCTGATTTTATTTATCGCAGCGCACCATTCCAAATCTGCCGCATCGGCCCTTCGGCGCCGTAGATCGGATCGTAGTCGGGAATTGGCAGACTGGCGATGGTGCGATCGGACTTTGGCCGCTCACCCGGCAATCCACGAAGCAAGTCCCAATGACGTCCATCCGGGTAAGCTCCCACAACACTAAAATCCGGCGTGGCACCAATGCTCTGGTGGGCGACACCGGCCGGGATAAGAATCACGTCGCCTGCCCGGATCTCGACTGTCTGCCCGTGTTCGCCGCCGAGTCGCAGTTTTGCAGAGCCATGAAAAACACCAAGCGCTTCATGCGATGTGCTGTGGTAATGAGCAAAGGAATAAACGCCGTTGCGCCACGAATTGCACCAACCGTTCTGTGCAAATCCCCGCTCAAGGATGGAGGCGCGATCCTCCGCTTCCTTGCCAATCACCGCCCGATAAAGTAGCAACGGCAGAATGCTGCCCGGATAGACGCCATCGTCCTCGAACGTGAACTCCTCCGGTCTCACGATCGCTTGCTTTTCAGCCATTGGAGAAACACTCATGAATTTCACGCCAATATCGCGCGAACAGAGAACAGCGGTCGTATTTAATTAAATCCATCGCAGGCAATTGCATGTGACGTCCGCGAACCTCACCACTCGATGACCGTGCTGGCCCAGGTAAGGCCGCCGCCGAACACAACCATCAAGACGTAATCGCCGCGTTTGATTCGTCCAGTGCGATTGGCTTCGTCGAGCGCGATTGCCACGGCTGCCGCAGATGTGTTGCCATAACGATCCAGATTCACAAACATTTTGTCACGCGAAATACCGAGCCGATCGGCGATCGCTTCAATGATGCGCAAATTGGCCTGATGCGGAATCACGCAGGCAATGTCTTCGATGGAGAGGCCAGCTTGATGGAGAGCTTTTTTGGCTGCCTTCAGCATCGCGATGACTGCCTGTTTGTACACTTCCTTGCCGGTCATGTGGATCGTAGCCAGATTCATATCGGCGTTTTCGCGCGTGATCGGGCAACGCGATCCACCTCCGGGCATAAACAAGATGTTGGTATACTGCCCGTCGCTGCCGATATGAGTGCTGATTACGCCGTGAGAGCTGCCGCGGTGACGCAAAACAGCGGCGCCGGCGCCATCTCCGAATAGCACGCAGGTATTACGATCCGTCCAGTTAGTGATCGAGGTCAATTTCTCAGCTCCGATCACCAGAATAGTGTTGTAAGTGTGCGACGTGATGAACTGCTGCGCGATTTCCAGTCCGAAAATGAAACCCGCACACGCCGCGGCTATGTCGAGACAGGCTGCGTTGGTCGCCCCGATTTTCTTCTGAACGAAGCAGGCGGTGGCCGGGAAAAGCATGTCGGGCGTGGCCGTCGCGACGATAATCAGATCAATCTCTTCCGGGGAAATCTTTGCCTGTTCGAGAGCATTAAGCGCCGCCTTTGCCGCCATGTCGCTGGTGTTTTCATCCTTTGCGGCGATTCGGCGTTCCTTGATCCCGGTGCGTGTGGTGATCCATTCGTCGCTGGTATCGACTAAACGCGAGAGATCCTCGTTAGTCACAACCTTCTCCGGCACATAACTTCCTGTGCCGACAATTGAGACCGTGCGCAGCGTTTTATGAGAGCGCGGGTTCGAGGTGGGCTGTCGTTTCATGATATCGGCGAATCTTCTCGACGATATGCGGGTTCACCTGCTGTTCAATGGACTCGGCCGCAACGCGCAGCGCATTCTTGATCGCCAACGGCGTGCTCGCACCATGCGCTATGATGCAAATCCCGTTCACTCCCAGCAACGGCATGCCGCCGTACTCTTCGTAGTTCGTTTTGTTCCTGATGACTCGAAACGCCTTTCGCGCCATATAGGCGCCGACCATGTGGATTTTCGAGCGGGTCAATTCCTGGCGGAGCCATTTGAAAATCGCTACCGCTATCGACTCGGAAGTTTTCAAAATTACGTTTCCAACGAAGCCATCGCACACCACGACTTCCACCGGGTCTTCGAACAAATGCCGGCCTTCGATGTTGCCGCGAAAATTCAGTTCGCTCTTTTTGAGCATCTTGAAAGCATCCTTGGTCAGTTCATTACCCTTCACGTCCTCTTCGCCTAACGAAATCAAGCCGACGCGTGGCTTGGCATAGCGAAGAACGTGGCTGGAATAGACGGAGCCCATGATTCCGTATTGCAAAAGGTGCTCCGGGCGCGCGCCAATATTCGCACCGGCGTCAATCAAAACGAAAGCGTTAAACTGGGTGGGAAGCACAGCTGCGATGCCCGGCCGATCGATTCCCTCGAGCGTGCGCAATTTGATCATGCTCGAAGCAACGGCTGCTCCGGTATGTCCGGCGCTGACCACTGCATCGGCGTCTCCGTGTTTCACCAAATCAACGGCGCGGCTGATCGACGAGTCTTTCTTCCGTCGTACCGCCGTCCAGGCGCGATCACTCATTTCGACCACCTGAGTTGAATGCACAATATCGATGCGCGAATCGTTGCATTGATGTTTCCGTAGCTCGTCTTCGATCGCCGAAGAGTCGCCTACGAGATAAAGCTTTTTGATCTTCGGATATTCGCGGAGCGCCATGGTGGCGCCGGCAACAAGACTAGGCGGGCCAAAATCACCGCCCATCGCGTCCAGGGCGATTTTCATCAGGGCGAAACTTTGCGAGCTAAAATGCCGGATTGCAAAGCGAAAATGACGAAGGTTGAACGGCTAGGCAATGTTGTCATTCTGAGCGAAGCGAAGAATCTCTGACTTTCTTATGCGCGTCGCTCGATAGCAATCAGAGATGTTTCGCTCCGCTCAACATGACAGTTTCGGCATGTGCCGTTCTAGGTGGCCACTGGGGCAATTACTTGCCTTCGAGCGTCAGCACCTGGCGGCCGCGGTAGTACCCACATGATGGGCAGGCGATGTGCGGCGGCACGCTGCTCCCGCATTGCGGGCATTTGTTAAGCTGCGAGGCGTGCCAGCGGTTTGCCGCCTTTCGTATGCGCAATCGCATCTTTGATGTTTTTCGTTTTGGAACTCCCATGGACGGTCGTTACGAAAGCATATTTGGCTGAGAAAACAACGTTGGAATGATTGAAGCGCCCCGTCATTCCGAGCGAAGTCGAGGAATCCCGTCGCCAAACCTGGAAATGATTCCTCGGGATCCTTCGACTCCCCTGCGCTCCGCTCAGGATGCCGTTCTTTTGTGACCGCTTAACGCTTCAGCCGTCACGACTGATCTTCAATTTATCCAATACGCTCCAGTCCGGCTTTCGTTTCACATTCTGGGCTGCCGCTGAGACCTGACCGGCCTTACAGACCCGATCGCCATCTCTGTCGCAATGCGGGTGTGCTGGCAGATTTAGTATAATGTCTTCCCGCATAAACGGCGTGAGATCTACCGTCTCCGGGCCGTGCAGTTCTGTGTGCACGGCAAACGCGGGTACCCGGATTTCGTGCACAAATTTTTGAAGACACGACACGCAACGCAGTTCCACTGGCTGGGACAACAAACCATTGGCCCATAAACCGCCGTCGGCGACGCCAACATCGATGTCGTAGTGCAGACGGCCGGCGCAACGAATTTCTTCTGATGCTAATTCCTGGATGGGACAATCTTCTTCTCCCTGCAAATGCAGTCCCTGTGATGGGATTTGTTTCAAATGCACCTTCATTGTGATTCCTCCATTCCCGTTGTGTCATATCGAGCGAAGCCGAGACATTCTGACTGCTAATCAGGAAGCTCTCGACAATCAGAGATTGCTCGACTTTGCTTTGCTTCCCTCAGAGTGACAGAAAGAATAAGCCGTCTGGTGTTCATTGTCTGAATTTCGCGCCTAGCGCTTTTGCCACACAGCCTGGCACGAAACTTGAAACGTTGCCGCCGAGCCTGGCAATTTCCTTTACGATTCGCGAACTGAGATACGTATATTCCTCCTTCGGCATCAGGAAAATCGTTTCTACCGCCGGATTCAGATTGCGATTCATCAAGGCCATTTGAAATTCAAATTCAAAATCTGAGACCGCGCGCAAGCCCCGGATGACTGCTCCCGCGTTTTGTGCCGCGGCGAATTCCACCAGTAACCCGCTGAACTGAGCAATCCGTACATTATCGATTTTACCTGCGGTTTCTTGCAGCAGCTCCAAACGTTGGTCGAGCGAGAAAAGCGGCTGCTTCTCGTCGTTGTGCGCGACTGCGACGACGACTTCGTCGAACAATTTTCGCGCCCGCTCAATCACGTCCAAATGCCCATTGGTCACCGGATCAAAGCTCCCCGGGTAAATTGCGCGTCGCATCTGCGAAAATTGCCAGAGTAAGTGGAAAATGGAAAGTTTAATGGCTCCGGCTTTAACGGTAAACTTTTGAAGCATTAACGCGATTCCACACAACTGCTTTTTCGTTGCCAGACCATTTCTCAGTTTTGACTCTCGGTTGCCTAAAACGTGTCAGACACGAAGTTCTGTCCGCGCATGCCCGATTCGTTGCCTTACAAGACTATCGCCGTGGCGACAACATTTTCGCCCCGCTTTAAACGCGTCCTTGCGGAAGGGAAGCGGATGCGGGATCGGTTTTCGGCCGATCTTCATTTGATCCATGTCGGTCGGCGAAACGACGAAATTCTAAGGAAGTTTGGCAGCGTGCTTGCGGAGCTGGAGCTTCCTGCGGATTCGCCAATCCATTACGAAGAGGGCGACCCAGCCGAAGCGATTCTGGCTGCGCTCGCCCGGGAAAATATCGACCTGCTGGTCGCCGGCGCGCTGGAGAAGGAGATCGTGCTACATCCATTTCTTGGCAATGTCGCCCGTCGTCTGGTGCGAGAGGCGAATTGCTCGCTCATGCTGTTCACGCATCCGGAAAAAAACCCGAAGCCGCTGCGCCGCATCGTGTTCATAGCCGATCAGACAAAGGACGAATTGCCGGCGTTGCAAACAACACTGCGGCTGGCGGAAGCAGAGCCGTGCGAGCGGTTGTATGTCATCGCCATTGTCACTGCGTTTGATGAAGCGCGCGCCTCGATCCGTGGGAATGCGACGAATGCTCACGCGCCTGAGCCGAACGGCGCAAAGGAGGATGCGCTTGAAGAACTGGTCCTTTCAGCCGGCACAACGGAAGTTCCTATCGAGACGCGCTTCATCCGGGGTGCTACCGGGCTGGCGGCGTCTGATTTCGTGCGATCCGTGGAAGCGGATTTGCTTGTGGTGCCGCTGCCGAAAAGCAACGGAAAGATTCAGCAGCTGCCGAGCAATATCGCCTGGGTTAGCGATGTGATTCCGTGCAATCTCTGGGTGATCCGTTGAAAGCGAATTGCTTCGGAAAGCGTTCCCTTCGTGGAACGCTTCGCAACGCGATCGGGCGCTGATACAACCTCGCAATAAGAACGCATGGCCCCTGAATTTCAACCGTACGGTTTGCCGCATCTGACGGTCATTTTTCTTACGATTGTAATGCCGTTTGCGCTCGCCGCCCTCGTGCAGCGCACAAAGTCGGTGCGGATCGAGAAGGTAATCATCGCCGCGCTCTCGGCGGCACTAATTTTGAATTATGTGGCTTATTTGATCTTCATCCGGAGCCAGGGCTCAGCGGACTGGCGGCAGATGTTGCCGATGCAAATGTGCGATTGGGGAATGTTCGTCGTTATTGTGGCGATGTGGACAGGAAACCAACGCTGGTTCGAGGTCGCTTACTTCTGGGGAATTGGCGGCACATTGCAGGCGTTGCTGACGCCAAACCTGCGCTATGGCTTTCCAGACTGGCGATTCTTCAGTTTCTTCACCTTGCACTCCGTCATCATTGTCGGCGTGATTTTCTTGATGTTGACCCGGCGCTATCGACCGTATCCGATGTCTCTTGTGCGCGTATGGTTGTGGTCGGAATTTTATTTCGTGGTGACGCTGATCGTCGACAAAATTACCGATTTCAATTACGGTTTTCTCCTGCATAAACCCGAGGCGTTCTCAATTTTGAGTTTTCTGTCCAATTCGCGCCCGCTGTATCTTCTCCAACTTCACGGCGTCGCACTGCTTTTCTTTATTGTGCTTTACGCGCCATTCGCATTTTTTGATCTTGGGCGGGGACTGGCGGGGAATCGAATGGAACAGGATCGAATCCTTTAAAATTCCCGGGTTCCTGCTTTCCTTAGACGTCTATGGCCAAAAGAAGAGGATTACGCGTTGGGCGAGTGAGCATTGGCGGCAAGCGTCCTGCCTTCATTCTCGGCCCATGTGTAATTGAGTCAGAGAAATTCGTGTGGCGGATGGCGAAGAAAATCGCCTCGATCTGTGCTGCGGAGGAGGTTGATTTCATCTTCAAGGCTTCCTACGACAAGGCTAACCGGACGTCGGTGCGCTCATTTCGAGGGATCGGCGTTCGCGAAGGGTGCGAGATTCTTTCGGCAATAGGAGACGAGCTGAACGTTCCAGTGACGACCGATGTTCATTCCCCGGCTGAGGCCGAGATCGCCGGCAAAAGTGTCGATATGTTGCAGATTCCGGCATTTCTCTGCCGGCAGACGGATCTGCTGCGAGCCGCGGCGGAAACGAATCGGGCTATCAACGTGAAAAAAGGCCAGTTCCTCGCGCCGTTGGATGTGCGCAATATCGCAGAGAAACTGAGTGCCTTCGGTAACTCACAATTTTGTTTCACTGAGCGCGGGACAACTTTTGGCTACAACAATCTCGTTGTCGACATGCGATCGCTTTATTGGATGCGCGAAGCTGGTTATCACGTCATTTTTGATGCGACACATTCTGTGCAGCGCCCAGGTGGAGCAGGGGACTTCACCTCGGGCGATGGCATTGTGGCTCCGGTCCTCGCCAAGGCGGCGATGGCGGCAGGGTGCGACGGAATTTTCATGGAAGTTCATGAAAATCCCGCCCGGGCTTTGTCCGATGGGCCGAACCAGATTCGGCTAAACGATTTGCCGAAGCATCTCCGCATGTTAAAGGCTATTCATGCTGTCGTCTCAAGTAAGTTTGACTGACCGTTATCGCCTGGGAATTGGGGGTAAATCGACGCAATCGGACGGTCGAGTGAGCCGTATTTATCAGCGGCAGTTTTTTGCGATTTGGGCGGTATCAGTTGCGTTTGCGGTCTCAGTTTTGGGGCCTCATGCGTTTGGTCAATCGAAGGGTCACAAGGCAAAGATTCGAGGGAAGCGGATGCCGAGTTCTTCACCCAGCGAACAAAGCTTGACCAACATTCCACTCCCAATCGGTCACGAAGCCAAGGGACTTGTGTTGCCGGATTTCGACGGCGACGGCCATCTCCGCGGAAAATTCGAGGCGGGAACGGCCCGCCGGATCGACCAGGAACACATCGGTTTTGAAAATCTTAAAATTACCACCTACACGCCGGAGGATCAGCCGGATCTGAAGATCGACATGAGCACCTCGATACTTGATTTAAAAACGCATATCCTGACGTCAAAAACACGCACCACCATACAGCGAACGGATTTCAATATCGCCGGCGATTCAGTGGAGTTCGACCCGAACAATAAGACCGGGCGACTCGTCGGAAATGTGAAAATGGTAATCACGGACAAATCGCCTCTCACGGCGAAACCCGACTCTAAACGATGAAGAAATTGACGGTGCTGCTCCTGGTGCTTGTCTTTGTGAGCGGCGGACGGTTGCAAGCGCAAACCGGTGCCGCCTCGCCAAAAGCGAGTGCGGCTGCTCCGGGCAAGAAGGCAAAGAAAAAAGAGCCGGAGAAAGAAAGCAAATCGCCTGCTAACTCGCTGTTTGGCAAGAGCATGAAGGGTTTGAACTCCGACCAACCGATGACCACTGAGATCTATTCGGACGAAGCGTTTTTTGATTCAACGAAGAACATGGGCATCTTTAGCGGCCGCGTAAAAGTGACCGATCCACGTTTCAATCTTCAATCGGACAAACTGACTGTGTTCATTACAAAGGGAGAAAACCAAGGCCTGGAGAAAGCGGTCGCCGAAGGAAATGTGGGAGTCGTGCGCGAGCGACCCGATCCCAATGGCGGGGCGTCAACGCGGGCAGTCGGTCGCGCTGATAAGGCGATTTACACCGCCGCAACTGGAGATGTCGAATTACAAGGGACACCGCGAGTCCAGGAGGGAGCAAACATGCACGTGGCGACCAGTCCTGATACGGTGATGATCATTAACCAAAACAGCCAGCTGAGAACTCACGGTCCAAGCCGCACGGAAATTCATCAGCAACCGAAAGACGAGGCCAAAGAAAAAAAACGCGAAGCGAAGAAAGCTGAGGCAAAGAAAGCCGAAGCTCAGCCTGCTCCCTCCCAGTCGGTACCAGCTGCCGCCCTCCCGACACCATGATTGGCCAAACTGCTCCCGTTTCTACTCCAAAACGATCTTCGGCAATCGCGCCGAAGCCGGAGACGGTCCTCGATACAGATCAACTGGTGAAGATCTACGGCGGCCGCGCGGTTGTTGACGGAGTCGACCTGAACGTCCGCGCGGGTGAGATCGTGGGACTTCTGGGGCCAAACGGAGCCGGCAAAACCACGAGTTTTTACATGATTGTAGGCCTGGTCAGGCCAAACAGCGGTCGCGTGATTTTTTGCAACACCGATGTGACGGACTACCCGATGTACAAGCGCGCCCGCCTCGGCATGGGTTATCTGCCGCAGGAAGAATCGATCTTCCGCAAGATGACAGTCGAACAAAATATCATGGCAATCCTGGAAACCCTTTCGCTAAGCAGGTCCGAGCGACGGAACCGCTGTGACCAGTTGCTGCACCAGTTTGGGATCGAGCGAATCGCAAAGAATACCGCGCTGACGTTAAGCGGCGGCGAAAAACGGCGGTTGACCATTGCGCGTTCGCTGGTCACACAACCAAAGTTGTTGATGCTCGATGAGCCATTTAGCGGCGTCGATCCGATTGCCGTTTATGACGTGCAACAGATCATCGTCAATCTCCGCAAATCGGGATTGGCCATTATGATTACAGACCACAACGTCCGCGAGACTCTCTCCATAGTCGATCGCGCGTATTTGATTTATGATGGGCGTGTCGAGAGCGAAGGAACAAAAGATTTCCTCATCAACGATCCTATCAGCCGGCAGCTGTATCTTGGAGAACGATTTAAGATGTAAGTTTCTTAAATTGCGACCTAAGAAACTGCTTCTCTGGCTCAATATCGTTTGTCTCGATGCCCCTCTTGTCGCCATCGCGTGGCAGTGGCTTTTCGGCCATTGCTTGCATATGGCCGTATCAATATGGGCTCGTGGCGCTCTGTTCCTGACCGCATGGTTGATTTATTTGGTCGACCGGCTCGCGGACGCTCTTTCCCTGGAAGCGAATTCTCCACGATCAGCGCGACAACGTTTTTGTTTACGTCATAAAAAGGTCTGGCTCAGTTTGATCCTTGTTGTTGGACTGATTGACGCAGCAATCATTCTCCTGCGACTTAATCGAGACGTAATCATGTCCGGTGCATGTCTGGGCGGAGTCGCCGCGCTATACCTCGCGATCAATTATGCATTCAGTGAAGTATGGGAAGTAGTTCCGCTGAAAGAGATCACCGTGGGATTTTTGTTTTCGGCAGGGACGCTGCTTGTTGTGATCCCGGAATTCGCGCTGGGACTTTCGAATATGGGACGCTCAGTGGTGCTGGTGGCAATGTTGCTCTTTGCCATTTTGTGTTCGCTCAATTGCATGAGCATTGCAGTGTGGGAACGGGAACTAGATCGGGCGCAGCGGAAGCACTCGATTGCTACCCGCTGTCCGGGAATTGGCGTTCCAATTCGAGTTTTTTGCATTTTCGTGGCCTTGGCGGCGCTA
The DNA here is from genome assembly GCA_963753675.1 of uncultured Verrucomicrobiae bacterium. Lineage (GTDB taxonomy): Bacteria > Verrucomicrobiota > Verrucomicrobiia > Chthoniobacterales > UBA10450 > Udaeobacter. The sequence continues at coordinate 73,901 of CAVWCZ010000006.1, forward strand.
TTGATGGCAGCAATCAACAGTTCACTCCTTCCGATTGCGCTGTCTCTTTCCGTAAGCGCTGCTTTGCTGGCGATTCTTCACTTCGTATCTATTGGCGACGATGAACGTACGGCATTGGCAGACCTGGTCTTGCTAACGCCAGTCGCATTCTTCTTTGCTGCATCGTTCTCGTGAGTTTTGATCGACTTGCACCCCATTACCACTGGCTGGAAACCGTGGGATTCGGATCTGTTCTGCAGAGGGCGCGAACGTGCTGGATCGAAACAGTCCCGCGAACGAAGACAGTGTTGACGGTCGGCGAGGGGACAGGGCGCTTTCTGCGCGAGTTTGTGCCCGTTCACCGGGATGCCGTTGTGGATTGCGTAGATACAAGCCCGCGAATGTTGGAGTTGGCGCGCCTGGGCATATCCGATCCGGCTAACCGCGTAAGATTTCTTGAGCAAGATATTCTCTCCTGGACGCCACCGGAATCCTACGACCTTCTCGTCACGAATTTCGTTCTCGATTGTTTTCCACAGAATGAGCTCAAATTGATCGTTCGAAAACTCGCTGGAGCCGCAACTCCCGGCGCATACTGGCTTGTGGCGGACTTTTGCATCCCAAAAGCAATTCTTCCACGTGCGCACGCAAAAATCTGGCTGGCGACTTTGTACTGGTTTTTTCGAACAACAACTGGAATTCGCGCCAAGCGATTGGTCGATCCAGCGCCTGAATTGCAGGCCAATGGATTTATCTGCCTTAAACGCTCGGAATGGCGTCTGGGCCTCATCAAATCAGAACTTTGGCAAAAACCGGGAGACTAGGTACGCCACGAAGATATTCGCCATGGATTTGACTCGATATGCCCTTCCGTAAGATGCGTTCAAGGCAATGGAGTTTGCCTCTTGTGCCGAAAATGTTCGGGACAGAAAACCGCGATAAGCTGATGACTCCTTCCAAGCAGGAAGGAGTTTTTTTATGCTCAGTTACATTTGGGTAATGGCAGGCGGTGCGTTCCGAACCGGGCTCTCGGTTGCGAATACAAGCTCGTGTGACGCAAGAAGAGCGAAAGAATTCCAGAACGTCCATCTTACAAGGAGCTATCAGAAATAGCCCGAGACGTGATATGAGTCAGCGAATTCTTTTTAACGTCTTCCAAGTGGCAGTGGTGATGATCTTCGCGCCACTGGCCTCTGGCGTGCTGAACCGGCTGAAAGAGATCGTGCAGTCGAAGCGCGGGCCGAGCATTTTTCAGCCATATCGCGATTTATGGAAGCTGTTTCATAAGGATGAAATCGTATCGGAAGAGAGTTCGTGGATTTTCCGATTCACGCCTTACATCGTCTTCATAACGCCGATTTTCGTCGCTCTTTTGATTCCGGTGCTGACGAGTTATCCGCTGTTTTTCGCTTTCATGGGGGACATGATCGGTGGCGGGTTTGTGCTCGCCCTGGGTGGATTTTTCGCGACGCTGGCCGCAGTTGATACCGGTAATCCCTATGGGCCGATGGGCGCGAGCCGCACGCGAATGGTGGGATTTCTGGCCGAGCCGGTTTTCATGATCGTGTTCTTTACGGTTTCGTTCGTCGCTGGTTCGACGATTCCCTTCATCGTCCAGCAGAAGTGGGTCACGCCGTTATCGAATTTTTTCACGCCTTCGCACGTGCTGCTGATCCTCGCGTTTCTCATGCTAATTCTTGCCGAGGGTGGTCGCATTCCGGTCGACAACCCGACAGGACATTTTGAGTTGGCGATGATCGACGAGTCCAAGTCGCTCGAATATTCGGGGCGCGGTTTCGCACTGATGAAGTGGGGCGGGTACATGAAGCTGTTCGTGCTCATGTGCATCTTTCTCAACGTTCTGGTAACGCCGTGGGGACTGGCAAGCACCCAAACGACCGGTGCCGTGTTGCTGGCCATCCCCTTAGTGTTACTCAAAATTTTTTGCTTCCTGCTTGTGCTGGTCGTGATCGAGTCATCTCTGGCCAAGCTCCGGCTCTTTCGCATCACGGAATTTCTGGGCGCGGCTTTCATTACTTCCGTAGCGGCGATGATCGCACAGGTTTTTCTGCCTTAACCCAGTCAAATGAACGATACGACAAACCAATTGCTGGATAATTTGAACGCTCTCGCGGCGGGATTGTTTCTGCTCACGGCATTCGGAATCGTGGCGATGCGGCAGGCGCGAGGCTGCCTGAATCTGTTCATCGTTCAATCATTGTTGCTGGCAGCGTCGGCGCCGCTCTTAGGCATGCGGTATCATTCAGAGCATCTCTACGGCGTGGCGATTGTGAACTTGATCACCAAGCCGTTGATCGTGCCGTGGTTGTTGCGGAAGACATCGCCGGCAGAAGTTTATACACGACGGGAAATCGACCAGGCACTCAACATCCCGACTTCCCTGCTCATTGCTCTTGCGCTGGCGATTCTCTCTTATTTTCTCGGCGTCCCATTGTTGAACGCCGTGGGCCCGGAGTTTCGCAGTCCTAACGTGCCAATCGGCATCGCGGCGTTATTGCTCGGCGCTTTTACTCTGACCGTGCGGCGTGAAGCCGTGCCGCTTCTGATTGGCCTGCTCGTGATGGAGAACGGCGCATTTCTCGCCGGTATTTCTATTTCGCGGAATCTGCCGTTGCTAGTCGAGCTCGCCATTGCCACGGATGGATTGATCATCGTTTTCATCATGGGTGTATTGACCCGCGCGGTTCACCAGCAAATCGGCACCACGGCGGTAGGGAAATTGGCCAGCTTGAAGGAAGCGCCATCGGAACCTGTGTCAATGGAGACAGAATGAAGGTACTCCTGATTTTGTTGCTTCCGCTTCTGGCCGCGGCTCTGGTTTGTATCCCGATCAAGAGATACTGGGCCGCCAGCGTGACCGTTATCTCTTCTTTGATCGTCCTGCTCCTGGCCGGAGATGTCGCCCGACTCGTCGCAGCCGGTGATTCCGTTATCGCTACGTTGAAACCAGGGATGCTGAAATGGATCGCAGTAGATGGATTCAGCGCTCTGATTTTGTTGCTCATCGCTTTCGTCGGAACAACGGCGGCCATTTATTCCGTTGGTTACATGGGTCATGAAAATCTGAAGCCGGGAAAGCTGCGGCTTTATTACCTGAACTACAATCTTTTCATCTTTTCGATGTTGGCGATTCCAGTCCTCGCCGAGCCAACTCTGGTTTGGATCGTAGTTGAATTGACTACCCTCGCCTCCGCTCTGCTTGTCTCTTTCGAGAATACTCATGCCGCTCTCGAAGCCGCCTGGAAATATGTCGTGCTTTCGCTCATGGGCGCGGGCATGGCGTTGTTCGGGTTTCTGGTTCTCTTCGCAGCGATGCAGGCGGCAGGCGGCGGTGTCTATACCTGGGACGGGCTTCTGCAAGCAGCCCCGCGTATGCCTTCGGCTTTGTTGCTTACGGCGTTTCTGCTGATCCTGATCGGCCTCGGCACGAAAACCGGGCTTGTCCCGATGCACACCTGGCTGCCGGACGCGCACAGCCAGGCGCCCTCGCCCGTATGCGCGTTACTTTCCGGCGTGGAGACAACGACGATTCTTTACGTCATTCTCCGGTTGTTTCCGGTAATGAAAGCTGCACCCGGTTTGCATCCGGAAGTCTGGGCGCTGGTTCTCGGTCTGATCTCCGTCGGCACAGCCGCCTTTTTGCTGCTTCAAGTGCGCGACTACAAACGAATGTTCGCCTTCTCCACGGTAGAACACATGGGCATCATCCTGACGGCGGTCGGTCTCGGCGCCTCGGCTGCGGGTTACGCCGCGATGCAACAAATCGTTAGTCATTCAATTACCAAATCCTTCTGTTTCTTCGCGGCCGGCGGCGTCTTGCTGACGGTCGGCACGCGGCAGATTGCAGACGTCCGCGGATTGATACGAACATCTCCGGGTGTTAGCGCGGCTCTGGTTTTTGGCGGACTAGGCATAGCAGGCGCTCCGCCTTTGGCCGTGTTCCTGAGCGAGTTTTCCATCCTCAAGGCCGGACTAAAGGAGGGCCATTATCTGGCGACAGGCTTGCTCGCTCTCTTCATCGTGATCGCCTTCTTTGGGGTGATGTTGCACATCAACCGAATGGTCTTTGGAGCTACTGAAGCTTCGGCGGCTTCTGGCAGCCACCATAGGGAAGAACATCAAAAATCCCGAGTGCCGTTCAGTTGCCAGCTCACCCTCATTCTGGCCGCAATTCCGGTGTTGTTGTTAGGATTTTACATTCCCAAACCCTTGGCAGATCTGCTCACGCTCGCCGCAAGAGCGCTCACCAAATGAATCTCCGATGAATCGCACTGAATTAATAAAGCAAATCGAGCAGCGATGGCCTGCTGCCCAGGGGGTCGGCGAGTGTCGGATTGACGGTGTCGTGTGTGAAGTCCCATGCACGCCCAGTATGCTCGCGGAGTTGTGTGGCTGGCTTTTTCTCGAATGGAAGTTCAGTTTTGCCGGTCTCGTGGTCGAGCAGGGCAAAGAAGAATGGCAGTTGCGTTACTGTTTTTATGGCGAGCGCCGATGCCGGATGGATTCATATCGTCATACAGGCGCCTCTCGCCGAGACAACTTTCCCCAGCATCGTGAAGTTTGTGCACGCGGCGGATTGGCATGAGCGCGAGGCCGAAGATTTATTCGGTCTGCATTTTGAAGGCCATCCACGCCTCGGCGATTTCATTCTGCACGACGACGCCTGGCAGGAAGACGTCGTGCCGATGCGGCGCGAGTTCGATCCCGCCGCCGCGATGCGTCATCGCAAACCGGATGCCAACTGGCGTCCACAACGCATCGTTCACGAGCCTGGCGCCTTCGTTATGCCAATCGGTCCGAAGTTTTCCGGCGTCACTGAATCGGTTCACTTTCTCCTCGAAACAGTCGGCGAAGATGTGATCCGCTCCGCTCCGCGCTTATTTTACAAATGGCGCGCGATCGAGAAACTCGCCGAAGGAAAAACGGTCGAGGAAGTATTGCTGTTGGCCGAGCGATTCGCCGCCAACACCGCGTTCGCTCATGGCCTGGCGTTTTGTCTGGCCGCTGAAACTGTTACCGGAACGATCGTTCCTGAGCGCGCGAGAGTTCTGCGTGTATTCCTAGCCGAGCTCGAACGTTTGCGGCAGCATGCCGGAGCGATTCAGGAAATCTGTGAATCAACGGCGCTGGTAGTTGCTAACAGCCAGGCTGGAATCCTGGAGGAAGATTTGCTGCGCATCTGTGGCGAGCTTACCGGACATCGCTACCTCTTCGGCATGCTTCGACCGGGCGGGCTGTTGTCCGATCTCCCCAACGAATCGTGCCGCAAAGCGCTCGAGAGCGCAAAGCGGGCTCTAAAAGGCCTGGAGAAACTTCGGCATTCCTTACGCGTTTCCAGCAGTTTTCTCGATAGATTGGAAGAAGTCGGCATCGTTTCGCTGCAGGACGCGACCGTGTTTGGGCTGCTCGGGCCGGTAGCGCGCGCCTCCGGGGTGGTGCGGGATTTGCGCCGGGCGCAGCCTTATCTCGGTTACGAAAAATTCCAATTTGATGTGCCGAGCTGAGCAAGAAGGCGATGGTTACGCGCGATTACGAGTCCTTTTTTCCGAAGCAACGCAATCGGTGCGGATCATGGAACAAGCCCTCTCTGCATTGCAAAACGGCAGCATCCATGAACCGCCCCTCCCACGACCAGGTGCAGCATTGGGTTGGGTGGAAGCGCCGCGCGGTGGGGCATTTCATTGGGTGCGTTTGAACGAGGACGGTCGCGTCGCGCGCTATCGCATCATACCGCCGTCGCTTGCGAACTGGCACGGCTTCCATCTCGCGGTCGAAAAGTTCGCGTTCCAGGATTTCCCAATCATGCTCTCCACTTTTGATTTGTCCGTCGCCGAAAACGACCGCTGAACCTCACAACCAACCCAACTAACAAACATGAGCCAATGGGTCATTAACGGTCTTCGCACTGGAATCAAAAGCACACGTTACCCGACGAAACCAGAAACGGCTGCGGGCGTTTCACCCGGGCTGCCGGTGGCGTGCGATTATCCGAAAGACAGGATCGCGTCTTTAATCGCGGCCTGTCCGACCGGCGTTTTCGGCGAGCGGAATGGCCGGCTCATTGTCGATCAAACGCGGTGTGTCCATTGCTATCGTTGCACCCGCGACATCGAAACCCCGGTGGCATGGCAAACAGATTACGAATCGGCCAGCGTCACCAATGGGCAACAGAATTTGCCTGCTCAGTTTTGTCGTTCCACGCACATCATCGTTGTGGACGCAGGCGATTGCGGCGCGTGCCTGAATGAGGTGAAGCAGCTCAACAATGCCTATTACAACATGCATCGGCTGGGATTTTTCATCACGCCTACGCCGCGGCACGCCGACATTTTGCTCGTGGTTGGGCCGGTGACCGATCACATGCGGTTCGCGCTGGAAAAAATTTACGAAGCGATGCCGACACCGAAACGGGTAGTCGCTGTCGGCGCATGTGCGCTGTCTGGCGGCGTGTTCGCCGAAAGCTTCGTCTGCGCAAAAGGCGTGAGCGAGGTGTTGCCGGTTGACGTGAAAGTTCCGGGGCAACCGCCGTCGCCCTTGTCGATCTTGCACGGGTTGCTTGTGGCAGTGGGACGCAAAGCGCCGGAAGTGGTTGTCTCGAATGGGGACTTTGAAGAGACACGATGAGGACGGAAACGCTCATCTTCATTTTCTTTGCGGTCTGTGGCATCGGGATTCTGCTGTCGTTGGTCTCGCGATCAGAGGCGCAGGGCAGGGTTCTGGGTTGGATCGGATCGACCGCAGCGATTCTGCTCATTCTCGTAAGCGGCAACGTTTTTCTTCGCGGCGATACTTTTAGCCAACCACTTTGGGCATTGCCAGGTTTGGGAACGTTAAACCTGACGGTGGACCGGCTGTCGGCTGTGTTCCTGTTCGTCACTGGCCTGGTGCTGTTTCCCGCGTCCATCTTTGCCGGCGGCGATTTGCATCTAGCCACAAGGTCGCGACGCTCCCGGCCGTTCACCGTCGTTCTCCTGGGATTGTATGCGTCGATTGGTCTGATCTTCATCGCCGGCGACGCTGTGCTGTTCCTCCTCGCATGGGAAGTGATGTCGGTTTTTTCTTATCTGCTCATTGTCCACCGGCGCCGCGTTCAGGAAGACAATCCCGCCGCGGCGGGTTATCTTTTGCTGGCGATGGGCGAAGCCGGAACGCTCGGCGCGGCTCTCAGTTTTTTGATTCTTGCAATCAGCGCAAGCTCCGTTGAGTTCGGCGCGCTAAGAACTGCCGCGCCGGGAATCGGTGAAACTCTCCGGTGGGCGATATTTTTGCTTTCGTTTTTCGGGTTTGGCGTAAAGGCGGGAATTGTGCCGGTAAATCTGTGGTTGCCGCGCGCGTACTCGGTCGCGCCGCGCGCATTCGTTCCGGTGCTGGCGGGAGCGACGCTGAATCTCGGGCTTTACGGCATCTTCCGGATCAACGCCGATCTGATGCCCGCGACCAGCTCAGGGCCGGGACTCGTTGCGCTCGTCGTCGGAACAGTCTCGGCGTTGCTGGGAATTCTTTACGCCACTACGGATAACGAACTCAAGGCGATGCTGGCCCACAGTTCCATAGAGAACGTGGGAATCGTGATCGCCGGTTTCGGCGCTGGAATGGTTTTTGTAGCAACGAATCATCCCGCTCTGGCCGCGATCGCGTTCGTCGCCGGGCTGTATCATCTCATCAACCACTCTCTGTTTAAGACGCTATTGTTTTTCGGAGTTGGCGCGGTGGAAAAGCAAACCGGCACCGGCGACATGGATCGCCTGGGCGGTTTGATCAAATGGATGCCGGTGACCGCCGCTTGCTTCCTTATCGGAGCGCTTTCCATCGCGGGGTTACCGCCCTTTAACGGCTTCGTAAGCGAATGGCTCACTTTGCAAACCATGCTTCGCTCGGCGGAACTCTCCTCAACAGTCGCCAAAATGATTTTTGCGCTATGCGGAGCAGGACTGGCGCTCACTGCCGCGCTGGCAGTGACCTGTTTCGTAAAAGTCTTCGCGATGAGTTTCTTGGGAATGCGTCGTCTGGATGAGGAACAGCGCGTGACTGAAGCAAGATCCACGGCGATTTGGCCGATGGCGATCCTCGCCGCACTTTGCTTCGCCTTTGGCGTGCTGCCGACGTATGTCATTCCAGCGTTGGGATCGGCACTAGCTCCAATCATTCACACGGAGGCCGCTGATGCATTGGTGCCGCCATTCTTTGCTTCAAATCCGGGGCATAACAGCTTGCCGCCTGCATTTGCTGCCGAATTCCATGATCTGGGCGCGCAGGTCGGGCAAAGCCTCTTGCCGGGACGCGGACTAGTGGTGATGCACCGCGGAGGCAAGGAGAATCCAGTGGTCTTTGCCATGTCCAGCTCTTACACGCTGGTGGCTCTGATCGCTTTGTTACTCGCAAGCTATCTTATCGTCCAAGTCTGGTTGACGCGCCGGAGGCAGCTTGCGCAACGCGAATGCTGGGACGGCGGTCTCAGGCGCTTATTGCCTGAGATGACCTACACCGCGACCGGATTTTCCAATCCGGTTCGAGTGATCTTTGACGCCGTGTTTCGACCAACCACCGTGGAAGACACGCGCGCCACGGTTGCCGAACATTTCCGCACAGCCATTCGCCGCGAAAAAAAGCGGGAACATCTGCTCGATAAGATCATTTTTCACCCGGTGAAATCCGCAGCGTTAACAGCGGCCGGTCTGCTCGCGTCGATGCATCACGGGCGTTTTAACGCCTACGCCGCCTACGCTCTGTTAACGCTGCTGATCGTTCTCGTGGTGTTGTTATTCCAAACTGGATAGCGAATTTTTATGAACGCCGAGGGATTGGCGCTGGCATTGTCGTTTGCTCTTTGTGGCGCAGGCGCGTTGCTGGGAATTATCGTCTCCAATCGCCGCAACCCTGCAATCCTTGCCTGGACCGGTTCGCTTGCTTCGCTACTGATTTTGTATGTGAGCGGAAGCGTGTTGGTGTCGGGACGCGTTTTTCACGCCCAACTCTGGACGATTCGCGGCTTGGGAATGCTAACGATTGCCATCGACCGCGTCTCGGCGCTTTTTCTTTTGATCGCCGCCGTAGTCGTTCTGGCCAGTTCGATCTTTTCCGTCGGTTATCTGAAACGCTACGCGTCACATCACAGGCTAAAGACGCTCAACGCTTCATATCTGCTGCTGATTGCTTCCATCGTTCTGATTTTCATCGCTAACGATGCCCTGACGTTCTTGCTCGCATGGGAGGCGATGTCGATCCTGAGTTACTTGCTCGTTAATTTTGAATGCGAGCGAGAGGAGACCAGTCGAGCTGCCTATCTCATGCTTGCCATGGGCGAGCTTGGTTTCATTGCCGTCACGGTCGCATTTCTGTTTATGGCGGTGAGTGTCGGTTCGTTGGAATTTCCCGCGTTGCGCATCGCGGGCAGTCAATTGAGTCCAGGCGGCCGATGGCTTGTCTTTCTCCTGACCTTCTTTGGCTTTGGTGTGAAAGCCGGCTTGGTTCCGGTAAATACGTGGTTACCGCGCGCTCACCCGGCTGCGCCGGCAAATGTCTCCGCGATCCTTTCCGGGGTCATTCTGAATCTTGGTTTGTACGGAATCGTGCGTGTTAATTTCGATCTCGTTCCGATTCATTCGGTTGGACCGGGGATTGTCGCCCTTATCGTCGGGACGGTGTCGGCCCTGGTTGGAATCCTCTACGCGACCACCGAAAACGATCTCAAAACCATGCTGGCTCACAGCTCGATTGAAAACATCGGGATTGTTACTGCCGGTTTTGGTGCAGGATTAATCTTCACCACTTCTGGCCGGCCCGTGCTGGCGGCAATCGCGTTTGTCGCTGCTTTTTATCACATGATCAATCATTCCGTTTACAAGGCGCTGTTGTTTCTCGGCGCCGGCGCCGTGGACGACCGCGTCGGAACGCGCGACTTGAACAAGCTGGGCGGACTGATTCATCGAATGCCATGGACGGCAGCTTGCTTTCTCGCCGGCGCAATCTCGATCGCCGCGCTGCCGCCATTCAACGGTTTTGCAAGCGAATGGCTTACCTTGCAAACCATGCTTCGCTCGGCGGAACTTTCTTCCACCGTTGTGAGGATGGTGTTTGCGCTCTGCGGCGCCGCTCTCGCTCTCACGGCTGCACTGGCGGTGACCTGCTTTGTGAAAGCGTTCGCGATGGGATTTCTTGGCATCTCTCGTTCCGACCAGGCCGCGACTGCAATGGAAGCCTCGCGGTCGATGACTTTCCCGTTGGTTTTTTTGGCGACGGTTTGTCTTTTGCTTGGCGTGCTTCCCACGTTTGTCATCCCGGTGCTGAACGGTGTGGTGCAACCGATTAGCGGAGCAAGCGCCGTGGACGCGTTAGTGCCGCCGTTCTTCGCTTCAAGCCCGGCGCACACGCGATTGCCCCACGCATTCGCCGCAGAGTTTCATGATCTAGGCGCACAAGTCGGCCAATCGATTTTCCCAGGCCGTGGACTGGTCGTCATGCATCGCGGCGGCGCGCAAAATCCGGTGGTCTTTGCCATGTCCACTTCCTACATGCTGCCGGTCTTGCTCATTCTATTAGCTGTTAGCTACGCGATCGTGCGCTTCGCCCTTTTTCCTCAATGCCAGCTCGCTCGCAAGCGACAATGGGATGGCGGAATACGGCGCTTATTGCCTGAAATGACTTACACCGCTACCGGTTTTTCCAATCCAGTCCGCGTGATTTTTGAAGCGATCCTTCGGCCTGCCGCGGTGGACAGACGCGAAACCATAGCTGCGCACTTTCGCAGTGCGGTTCACTGGCGAAAAGAGCAACCGCACATCACTGATCGCTATGTTATTGCGCCGTTCAAAGACTGGACGATGCAAATCGCCAGCCGTCTGGCCGCGATGCATCATGGTCGAATCAACGCGTATGCTGCCTACGGACTTCTTGCCCTCGTCATTGTCCTAGTATTAGCCCTCATTTTGTCCGCATGAACGTTTAATCCGAAATGCCTTATGCCTACCATTCGCTCCATTACCGCCCTTGAGATTCTCGACTCGCGTGGCAGCCCGACAGTTAAGGCTACTGTCGCGCTTGATAACGACTTAATGGCAGAGGCATTGGTGCCGTCTGGCGCATCAACAGGTCAGCATGAGGCCCATGAATTACGTGATGGAGAGGAGAATCGCTACTTCGGTAAAGGGGTTCGGCGGGCGGTTGCTAATATTGAACAGGAGCTTGCGCCAGCGCTACTCGGAAAAGAGGTCACGGCCCAGGGCGAAATCGACATGTTGATGCGAGAGCTGGATGGAACGCCTAACAAGTCGCGGATCGGCGCAAATGCAATTTTGGGCGTGTCGCTCGCCATTGCGAGAGCCGCGGCGAAAGCGTCTGGACTGCCGCTTTACCGTTATATCGGACAGCTTGCCGGGAGGAATCCTAACGAGACTTACCTTCTCCCAGCGGCAATGATGAACGTGCTGAACGGTGGGCGTCACGCTTGGAACAACATCGATTTTCAAGAGTTTTTGCTTTTTCCAATTGGCGCACCGTCGTTTTCCGAAGCGTTGCGTTATGGGAGCGAAATTTTTCAACACCTGAAGATCGCGCTCAAAGCGAAGAATCTGGCAACCTCGGTCGGCGATGAAGGTGGATTTGCACCGGATTTGCAGAGCAACCAAGAGGCTCTCGATACAATGATGTTTGCGATCGAGACGGCGGGCTTGCGTCCAGGCGCTGACGTAATGATCGCACTCGATCCTGCGGCGAGTGAGTTCTATCACGACGGTTGGTATCACTTTGAAAAGTCGAAAGGTCCGAAACGCAATTCCACCCACATGGCCGAGCTCTATATCGATCTTGTTCGTCGCTATCCCATCGCATCGATCGAAGACGGCATGGCGGAAAATGACGTCCAAGGCTGGCTTCTTCTAACGAGCGCACTCGGCAAGAAAATCCAACTGGTTGGTGACGATATCTTCGTCACAAACCCTGTGATTTTTACTCGCGGTATCAAACAGGGGATTGCCAATGCCATTCTGATCAAGCTCAACCAGATCGGAACCCTCACCGAGACGCTCGACTGCATGGCGCTCGCGAAGAAATCTGGTTACGGCACGGTAGTTTCACATCGTTCTGGTGAAACCGAAGACACATTCATTGCGGACCTTGCGGTCGGGACCGGTTGCGGGCAAATCAAGACCGGTTCGCTTTGCCGTTCGGAGCGTGTTGCGAAATACAACCGCTTGCTGGCGATCGAGCGTGAGCTTGGCGATCGTGCTGAGTTTGCCGGCCCGCGCCTCAAGCAAAAGGTGTTATGAACTCGACTGGGCCACTAGTCGCACTGAGTGACGTTACGCTTCGGTTCGATGATAACGTGATTTTAGATCATGTTGATTTCAACGTAGCCCCGTGTGAACGATTGGTGATAATCGGGCCAAGCGGCACGGGCAAGAGTAATTGCTGCGATTACTCGTCGGCACATTGCGACCGGATGCCGGCTCGATCTACGTCAAAGGCCGCGACATCACTCGAATTCCAGCACGGCAGCTGAACCAACTGCGGACAAGGATTGGAATGGTTTACCAGTATTCCGCATTGATCAGTTCAATGACCGTGCGCGACAACGTCGCCTTACCACTTGAGGAACTTACTGAAAAATCCGTAGATGAAATCGAAAAGATCGTAAACGAGAAACTCGAATTCGTCGGCTTACCTGAAACGAAAAATTTGTTGCCTAACGAGTTGAGCGGCGGCATGCGGAAACGGGTCGCTGTCGCGCGTGCGCTGGTGCTCGAACCGGAGTTGCTACTCTTCGATGAACCGACGGCTGGTCTCGATCCGGTCGCCGCGGCAGTAATCGATCAGTTGATCCTCGGCTTGGGCGAGAGAAGCAGTGCGACCTGCATCGTCGTGACGCATGAATTAGGCAACGCCTTTCGCGTCGCGGAACGAATGGCAATGCTGTACTGCGGGAAGGTCATTGAGGACGCCGCACCGGAAGAATTCAAGCGATCACGCAATCCAGTGGTAAGGCAGTTTCTTTGGGGAGAAACCCATGGGCCGCTCACGGATCAGCGTGCGGCATGATTTCTAAATGAGCTTTCCAATCGTATTCGGCCGGTTCCTTTCGTGACAGCGCCATGTCTAGGACATGAAACTACTCATCATCTCGGACATTCATAGTAACTACGAGGCACTGCTCGCGGTAGCGCACGCGGAGAAAGCTGATGAAATCTGGTGCCTCGGCGACCTGGTCGATTACGGGCCCGAGCCAGCTGAAGTCGTGCAATGGGTCCGACATCACGTCGATCAATGCATCATCGGCAATCACGATTACGCGCTTGCTTTCAATGCGGATTGTGGATGTTCGCCAAAATTTCGCCGCCTCTCCGAGCTTTCGCGCAAGATGAACCGCGAGCTGTTATCGCCCGATCAGATCGATTTCCTTCGCGATTTATCCCGCAGCAAGAATATCGAAGCGGGCGACCATCGTTTTCATCTGTCGCACGGCGCCCCGGGCGGCGACATTTATCGCTACGATTTGATTCCCACAGTCAGTGATCCGGTGCTGCGCGATGCGTGTCGAAATATCGACGCAGATTTCATCTTTTGCGGCCACACTCATTTCCCGATGGTCCGTAAGATCGACAATAAAGTCTTTGTGAATCCGGGCGCGGTAGGTTTGCAACACGATGGCAACTGGCGGGCCAGTTACGCGATTTGGAACGATGGCAACGTGAAGTTGCACCGCGTGAAATACAACGATGAGAAATGCGCGGGCAAATTGCGTGCGAGTAAGCTGCCGCCTGATGCCACAGAGCAATTGGCGCGAATTATCGAAACCGGCAAGGGGCCATGAATCAAGTTTCCAACCTCGCGCTCCCGGACTTGCTCTCGGTGGCCGCCAGCTCGGTTACCGCTCCATCGGCGAGTCAGAAAAAGATTCTGCAGCGATTAAACATCTTGCGCGAACGGCTTGCGACTGAGCGGTTTCAGCTTGCTGTGCTTGGTCAATTCAAGCGGGGCAAAAGCAGTGTCCTCAATGCGCTCCTCGGAAGATCGGTGTTGCCGATCGGCGTCGTGCCGGTCACGGCGATCCCGACATTTCTAGAGTCCGCCACCGGACGGACTCGCCGTGGCGAGCCTGCCACCGCCTTGAAACTATGCGTTACTTACTTGTCTGGAAAAGTAGAGGAGTTTGAGCCGAAGGACGCGCAAGCCTTGCGCGCGAAGCTGACGGCGGTTGTCACTGAAGAAGGCAATCCGCGCAATGTTATGAAGGTGGCGCGGGTAGACGTGTTTCTACCGGCTCAATTGCTCGAACGCGGCGTGGTGCTCGTCGACACTCCTGGTGTCGGTTCGACGCAGCGACATCAGACCGAGGCAGCTGATGCAGTGCTGCCGGAATGCGACGCTGCACTCTTCGTTGTTTCGGCTGATCCGCCGATCACAGAAATCGAGATCGAGTACCTCGCTCGTATCCGACAAACGGTGGCACGCCTAATTATTGTCTTGAACAAGATCGACGTAATCGAGCTGCAGGATCGCGAGAAAGCTGCAAGCTTCTTGCGCACTGCGCTTGTCGATCATGCCGGCCTCGATCCGTTCACATCGATCTTCAGTCTTTCGGCGCGCGATGCTCTCCGGGCGAAGGAGTCTGGCAATTCTGAAGCATTCGCTGCGAGTGGATTCGCGGAACTCGAAAAGCATTTGGTTCAATTTCTCGCGAATGAAAAACGCGAGACACTAAATGCGGCAGTGGCGCGAAAAGCAGCCGCTTTGGTCGCGCAGTTAGAGCTGGAGACCGAGATCGCGCTCAAGTCACTGCGTTTGCCGGTGGAGGATCTCGAGCAGCGAATGGCTACGTTCGATGAGGCAGCGAAACAATTTGATGTGGAGCGGCGCACTGCCAACGATCTTCTGGCCGGGGACCGTCTACGGGCTCTAAAAGAATTGGAAACGGAGGCGGAACAGCTTCGAGTTCAGGCCCGGGGTATTCTCGAACGCGAACTCGATCAGGCCCTGGCTGCCGATGAAAGTTCCGACGGCGCAAGAAAACGGCTTACGGCAGCCGTCATCCCGTTCTTCGATGAGGCGCTGAGAGAGGTGATTCGCAAAGTGGGCTCGCGGCTGGAAGAGGTGCTGCGCGTTCATCAACATCGCGCTGACGAATTGATCACACTGGTTCGGCAAACGGCGGCCCATCTTTTGGAAATTCCTTTTCACGCACCGGAAAGCAGCGAGGTGTTTGAACCAAAACGCGATCCGTTTTGGGTAACGCAGCGCGAACGGCGGAACTTAATCCAATTCCTCCAGGAGCGTTTGACCAGCTTCTGCCGACACCAATTCGCAAAGCGAGAATGCGAAAACGTCTCCTTGAAGAAATCGACGCCGTCGTAATCCGCAACGTAGAGAACCTGCGCTGGGCGACACGTCAAAATCTGGAAGATGCCTTCCGCCGCTTCAGTGCGGAACTCGATGAGCGATTGGCTATGAGCTTGGACGCCACGCGTGGCGCGATGCAAAAAGCACTCGAACAGCGCAAGCAACGTGCTGGGCAAATTGATCCCGAAATTGAGGTCCAGCAGAAAGCTTTAACGCGATTGTCTGAGATCGCTGAAAGTTTGGCGCATCAGGAAAAGACACCTTTGCATTTACCTGCAGCGCCAGAGAAAGAGCCGCTACCTAGTCTGGAAGAATGACAACGTTTTACTGCCCCAATTGCTGGCATGAGGTTTCCGAGCAGGCGAACGATTTGCCCGCATTGCCATGCTGATATTTCCGAACGGATTTCGCAGGCGAATTACACGGACAAACTCATCGCAGCCCTGCGTCACAAGGAACCAACGACACCGGTGCGCGCCGCTTGGATTCTGGGTGAGCGCCACGAAGAAAAAGCAGTGCCGGCATTAGCGAAAATTGTGAAAAAGGCCAGGGACGCATTTGTCGTTGAGAGCGCGGTGGAAGCACTTGGAAAAATCGGAGGGAGCGCGGCGACAACCGCGGTGCGCACGGCGACTCAGCATTCAAGTTTACGCGTGCGCGTTAAGGCCCGCGAGGTCTTGCGACAGATTGAATCGGAGAACTTGAAACAGGCATTGGGTGAAAAAGAGATAACAAAATGAACTGTACGAAGACTGGCACTGGACGTGGATAAGGCGCGTGAGCGACCTGACCTCGTTGCGCTGGCCGCGGCGATTGAAAAAGTAACGGGCGTCGACGGCGTGAACGTCACCGTGACCGAAATCGATATGGAAACGGTCGGCATGAATGTGACCGTGGAAGGCGAAGGAATTGACGTCCATGCGCTGACCAAAGCCATTGAATCAGCCGGTGCGGTTGTAAAACAGCATCGATGAAATTGTCGCCGGCCAACGTGTAGTCGAGCGAGTGAAACGCACGCGCGAGGGTAGTTGAAACAGGCACGCTCAAATGGCCTTATCGTGGTTGCGTGGCGAGTACGTCTTTGGAATCGTCATTGGTTTGGTGGACGGAATATTGACTGCGTTGATCCTCGCTGCCGGTAAGGTTCTTGGGGGCAGCGAGCCGATCCAGTTGACCGATGTGGTCCGAATCGGCGTGGTGGCGTCTGTTTCTGGCGCGTTCATCTTTTTTGTCGCGCAATATTCCCAGTTCCGGCACGAGTTGGTGCACGCGGAGAAACATCTAACACTCGGTTCGCGCGGACACCTGGCAAAGACGCACCTTGGCCGCACGGTCTTTAGTGAGGCAATTATCGGAGCTGTTATCTCTGGGGCATGCAGCTTTGTTGGGGCGACTTTTCCCTTACTCTTCGTAATAGTTTGGTCAGGAGTTCCATGGCTTGGAATCGGCGCGGGAATCGTCGCGCTAGGGATACTCGGCGCCGTGCTCGGTCGCTCTGCCTATGGGAATGTCGTTCTTTGGTCATTCGGTTTAATGAGTGTTGGAGCTCTAATTGCGTTTATCGGCGTTAAACTTCACTTCGTGTGAGGCGCTGAATCTGCTTATGGCGCTGTGTTCGCAGCGCAGCGGATTCCGGTGAGGAGAATGTTTGTAAAGGAAGGCGTGTTTGCGCGCCGCATGGCGCAGCGAAATTCGAGTTTATTTTTGCGAAGGCAATTCCCGCCGCGGATGATTCGTCCCATGCCTGCGCGCGGGGTCGCGAGATTTCCGGCGGCATAACGCTTGTAAACATCGCGCTGATACCAATCGACGCACCATTCCTCGACGTTGCCGGCCATTTGAAAAATTCCGTAGGGTGAGGAGCCTTGCGGAAACGCGTCCACCGGCGATGTCGATTCTTTTTTATCGTGACTACCCCACCAGCAAAGCCGATCGGGATCCCACGCGTCGCCCCAGGGAAAAACGCGGCCATCGGTGCCGCGCGCGGCTTTCTCCCATTCAATTTCAGTCGGCAACCGCAGACCGGCCCATTCGCAATAAGCCTCTGCGCCAAACCAAGTGACGTTGATCACCGGATGCATTTCGAACTCACGGAGCGCGTGATATTGATTTACCTCGTCAGGCGACGGAGCGACGCGATCAAGCCATGAAACCCAATGCTGAAGCTGTTCGGCGGACGGTTTCGTTTCTGAGAGAAAGTGCGCGAACTGTTGGTTCGTCACCGCGAACACGCCGAGATGAAAATTGTCGAGTTCAGCACGGAACTGCGGCGTCTCGTGCAGAAGCGGGAACTGCGGGCCGGCCTTGTCCATGCGCTTCGCCGCTTCAGTCTGCTCGGGTGTCGAGCCCATGATGAACTCGCCGGCGGGAATCAGCCGCATCAGGGAACCGTCCTTTTCATTTGTCCATGTCTCGGGCGGCGGCACTTAACCACGAATGAACACGAATCGGCACGAATCAACTGCCTCGCTTGATTTTGTCTGGCAGCAATGGCTAGATTTTCCCTGGCAGTGGAGTTTGCCGGGCTTCCGACAGGCGAAGCCGAAGCGCCCGAGGGCTAATGACTCCTACCAACCGCAGTTCAGTGCCTTGGTAGTAAAGTCAATGACAACGTCGTCAGAAGATCGCACGGGCGCAGCGAACTCCTTACCGGCGGCCATGGCTAAGGATGGTAGACAAAAGCGAGCCGGCCCGAGCCCACAGGTCGGCAAATTCGCGGCGGGATTCCACAGCATCTTGTTCGAAGCGTCTCACGTTAGAGACAGAAAGGAGCCGATCGAGCCACCGAAATTCTTTCACGATTTGAATCTTGATCAGATTGTGGACGCGATTACGGCAGGACGTGACGAATACAATCTCAAATCCTTCTTCTACATCCGCCTGACCGATCTCTCGGACATAGAATATCGCCAGCAAATCATGCGCGATCTGGAAAACGAGGGGCTATTCGGGAGCATCAGATCGTTTTCCGATCAAATGCGCAGCGTCCGCGACCATTTGTCCGTTGCACAGAAGGCCTCTTACAAATGTGAGAAGGACGCGTGGTTCCTTGAAGCGGTCGGAATGTATGGCGGTGCTATTGAAAAGCTGGTGCGAGACCTACAGCAGTTGAATCCAAGCTCGCACGGACTGCTGGCATTCCGTCAATATTTGTCCGGTTACGTGGCAAGCGCCGGATTTAACACAGTCTTCACCGCAGCGAGAAAGCTTAAGGCCGAACTATTGGCTATCCGATATTGCCTGCGGATACGGGGAAACCGCGTAACGGTTTGCGACTACAATTCCGAAATTGATTACAGCGCCGCAGTCGAGGAAGCCTTCGTGAAATTCAAGCGAAACGCTGTGAAAGATTATCGCGTGAAGTTCAGAGCCTCTGACACCATGAATCACGTTGAAGGCATGATTCTGGAACGCGTGGCTTTGCTGCATCCTGATGTGTTCTCCGCCCTCAGCGATTTCTGCGCGAACAACCAGGCTTTCGCAGAAAGGACCATTTTGGATTTTGAACGCGAAATACAGTTCTACGTTTCCTGGCTGGAGTACGCGGAAAAATTCAAGCGCGCGGGATTGAAGTTTTGCTATCCGGATGTTTCAGACACATCGAAAACCATCAGTAGCCGCAAAAGCTTCAATCTTGCCCTCGCTGGGAAACTCGTCATCGAAAATGCGTTGCCTGTTTGCAACGACTTTTCCCTAAACGGCTCGGAACGAATCTTCGTCGTGACCGGTCCGAACCAGGGCGGCAAAACAACTTTCGCGAGGACCTTTGGCCAGCTTCATTACTTGGCGGGCCTCGGTTGCCCCGTTCCCGGCGAAGAAGCGCAGCTCTTCTTCTTCGACAACCTCTTTACTCATTTCGAACGAGAGGAAGACGTCACGACTCTCCGTGGCAAACTCGAGGACGATCTGTTGAGGATTCACCATATGCTCACGGAAGCGACGCCGAGCAGTCTTATCATCATCAACGAAATTTTCTCGTCCACGACATTGCAGGACGCGGTGTATCTGAGCCGAAACATCGTGAACCGCGTCTGCGAGCTCGATGCACTGGGCGTTTGTGTGACATTTCTGGACGAGCTCGCTTCGCTCAATGAGAAAACAGTGAGCATGGTTGCTGAAGTTGTTCCGGAAGATCCGACGCTGCGGACTTACAAAATAGAAAGAAGAGCCGCCGACGGACTGTCCTACGCACACGCGATCGCACACAAATATTCGCTGACTTACGAGCAACTGAAGGAGCGCATAAACGCGAATTCCACGGACAGGCCTGACACGAATTTCACTAATTCGCACTAATGGAAACCGTCTGGGTCGAAACCCTTCGTGATAATTCGTGCAATTCGTGTCTCTGCCCTGTTGACGTCATTCGTGTATGAAACCGCATCTGACGTATCGCAATCGCGATTTTGACATGCAGCGCCAGTTGCCCTGGAATGCAGAAGCACTCACGCGGGATTTGGGTCTGAGCGAATTGTTCCGGGCAATGTCTGGCGGCGATGAATTCCTGGCCACAGTGGCGAAGCACGCCATCCTGGTAGCCCCGCAGGAAGAGCTCGAGACCGTTCTTTATCGGCAACCTATCCTGAAAGATTGCCTCCGGAATTATTCCATCGTCAAGAGCATCTACGATCTCGCGGTAGAGACGATGGAAAACGAAGAGAAACGAATGGTTCGCAAGTTTTGCGCGCCATCCGAGCGGAATTCTTTATGGCGCGGTCAAGTTGATGAACATGATCGTTGAAATGCTTCGTAAACTGCGATCAATCGCCGACGAACATGCGGGCCAATTCGAATCGGAAGGCTTCAGAATTTTCTTTGCGTTGATCAAGACAGAGCTGACCGATGACTACCTCTCCAGCATCAAAGCTCATGTAGAGGAGTTGAGGCTCGAGAGAGGCATATTGCTGAGCGCGGAATTAGGCAGTGGCAATCAAGGGGTCAATTATGTGCTGCGCAAATCAACTGATGAAACGCCGTGGTGGATGGAATGGATGCCCGGACATAAAGCGCCGGGCTACACGTTTCAGATCGCCAATCGTGACGAGGCTGGTGCTCGCGCGTTATCCGAACTTCAGGACCGCGGATTCAATGTTGTCGCGAACGCGCTGGCGCAGTCTGTCGATCACGTGGTGAACTTCTTTGTTTTGTTACAGACAGAGCTGGCGTTTTATCTCGGTTGCGTCAATCTGCACAGGCGTCTGTTCTGAAAAAGAAGTGCCGGTTTGCTTCCCCGTTCCTGCGGCCGCGGGCACACACAAACTGTCCTGCCTTGATCTGCGCGATGCGAGTCTTGTGCTTAGCCTGAAGGGAACCGTGGTGGGCAACGACCTGAATGCCGACGGCAAAACGCTTTGCGTCATCACCGGCGCAAACAAAGGCGGCAAATCGGTCTTGCTGCGCAGCGTGGGATTGGCGCAACTCATGATGCAATGCGGCATGTTTGTGACAGCCAAATCGTTTCACGCTGATGTGTGCCGCGGTCTTTTTGTCCATTACAAGCGTGAAGAAGATGTCACGCTGAAGCGAGGTAAGTTCGAGGAAGAACTCAACAGGATGAGCGAAATCGTGGACGCGCTCACGCCGGACGCGATGTTGCTGTTCAACGAGTCCTTTGCGGCGACTAATGAGAGAGAAGGCTCTGAAGTTGCGCGGCAAATCGTTCACGCGTTGCATCAAGCGCGCACAAAAATCCTTTATGTAACGCATTTGTACGACTTTGCCCGCGGGATTTGGGAAGAGAAGATGAACGATGCGATTTTTCTCCGCGCCGAAAGAAAAGCCGATGGGCGCCGGACGTTCAGGATTTTGCCGGGCGAGCCGCTGCACACGAGTTTTGGCACGGATTTGTATGAAGAAATCTTCTCATCGCAAGCTCCTGAGACAGATCTTCGCGTATCAGCTGCTTGATTTCGTTCGCGAGTAATGGCTAATTTTGTTCTGGTAATGGAGTTTACCGGGCTCCGAACGCGTTCGGAGTAAATTGCCCGACGGCTAATGACTCCTATCGAACCATCAATCTGGACGATAGAGAGTCATGAAAATGCTGATCATTTCGGATATCCACGCAAACTGGCCGGCGTTGCGGGCCGTGCTCCACGCCGAAGCGAACATTGGGGAGATTACTTTGTCCGGCAATCTGGTCGATTATCGCCACCCAGGCGCATTACTGGCTGTCGTGGGGTTAGCCATGTTCCGGCCGGTCAGTTGATCCAAGGCAATCAGTATCGGGCGGTAGCCTGGGACAGGTTCCTCGCACTGCTCGCCGCCTTGTCGGCTTTGGCCCGCGTAAGTCAGGAGCATGCCTGCGCATTCTTGGAAACGGCCTGCGCAGTTTTCTCGCCCAATTGTCGCCGCAACGTTCGTTTGTGCTGGGTGGCGCAGCCTGCGTTGCCTGCCATACTGTACCGAGCAGTCCCCGGTTCCATATCTTCTATTACCGGCGGAGCCAAACGATGGAACATTGAGGTCGAACGCGCCAGCCATCCTGATTTCTTATTTGTCGGCCACACGCATGTGGCGGGAAAATTGTGAGTGGGAAAGCATTGGTGTCAATCCAGGAAGCGTCGGACAGCCGAAAGATGGAGATCCGCGCGCAGCTTACGCAATCTGGCATGATGGAACGATCAGTTTGCGGCGCGCAACCTATGACGTGGAGGAAACCGTGCGCGCCTATGGGACGCCACCTTTCCTGCCGGATGATGTCGCCACGCTTGCCCACGTCCTGCGAACCGTCGGGAGATTGCCTAAAGTAGTAGAAGCTGCCGAGGTGCCCTGATGAAAAATCTATTTCGTCGAACCGGAAGAATCAGACATTGAGTTTTTCGAGGCTGCATTGCCGGAGCACGAGTTGTTCTTCGCGGGATACGATTTTGATGTAGCATCAGGCTGCGAAATTCTCTCGGTCTATATTCACTCGAAAATCGACGGCGAATTTCTGGATCGCCATCCGCAACTGAAATTCGTTACCACCCGTTCAGCCGGTTACGATCAGATCGACGTGGCGCAATGCGCCGGTCGCGGCGTCAGCGTCGCGAACGTTGCAGGCGGGGATGCGAACACCGTGGCCGAGCATACCTTTGCGCTGATCCTCGCATTGGCACGTCGGCTTTTCGAGGTGGGCCAAGCCAACAAACAGCCGGTGTTTCACTATGAAAAACTCCGTGCGACCGATCTCAAAGATAAAACGCTTGGCGTGATCGGCACAGGCCGGATCGGGCTGCATGTTGTGCATATGGCGCTCGCCTTTGGAATGAAAGTGATCGCGTGCGAGCCGTATCGACCGTCGCTCATGGCAGAGATTTTCGGTGTGCGCTATGTGGCGCTGGACGAATTGCTGAGCGAATCAGACGTGATCACACTGCACGTGCCACTCACCCCCGAGACATATCACATGCTGGATCGCGAGGCCCTTGCGAAATGCCGCCAAGGCGTAATCATCGTCAACACTGCGCGCGGCGCGTTAATCGACACCGACGCGTTGATCGAGGCGCTCGAGGAAGGCCGAGTCGCAGGCGCGGGGCTCGACGTTCTCGAAGAAGAAAGCGTCATGCGAAAAGAGGCCGACAAGATTATCGCGGACCAGATCATCGCCCGTTTGCAGAATTCAAGCCTCTCGGAGGAGGAAGAGCGACTCAAGGATCCGAACCATCTGAAAAAATTCGAGCAACTGATGCGGAATCAGCAATTGCTCAGCCGGGACGATGTTGTTTTTACGCCGCATGTGGCTTTCAACAGCGTGGAGGCTGTCGCTCGGATAAATCGGATCACGGTGGACAACATCAAGGCATTCATTGCCGGCGCGCCAATCAATCTGGTCCAGCCGGTTGCGGCTCCTCACGTTGTGGCGCTGCGCCAGGCGTTAACCGAGGTCGATCAGACGCAGAAGCCGAGTGCATAGCCATGCCTGGACACGACAAACTGGAGGAACTGTTTGAGCTGCAAAAACGCCTAAATCAACGGATCGGTGTTGACACCGATCACATGACCGAAGCCGAACGTCAGGAGTGGCTGCTTCACTACTGCCGCGCAATGAGTCAGGAAGTTGCGGAAATGACCGACTGCGTTCCGTGGAAATGGTGGGCCAAATATCAGACCTTTGATCCTCAAAACGCGCGAGTGGAGATCGTCGATCTTTTTCACTTTCTGATTTCTGCCGCACAAGTCTTGGAATTGAGCGCGGACGAGATCTTCGAAGCCTACAACAAAAAACATCAGGTCAATCTTGAGCGGCAAGCGTCGGGTTACACGGCAAAAGATGAAAGCGATAACAAGCACATCTGAGATGTCGCCGACAGCCACGCGCGCCAGAGCGAAAAAATCGACGGCGCTCAAGTTCGTCTTGATGATCGGAGCCTTGAGTTTTTTTGCCGACTTCACTTACGAAGGCTCGCGCAGTGTCCTCGGCCCTTATCTCGCATTGTTATCAGCGAGCGCAGTTGTCGTAGCTGCCGTCAGTGGCGTTGGTGAACTGCTCGGTTACGGGCTGCGTCTTGTCTCCGGTGGCCTGGCCGATCGAACCGGAAATTCTGGCCGATCACCATCGGCGGTTACTTTTTGCAATTGCTTGCCGTGCCGGCATTGGCGCTTGCAGGCAACTGGCAAACGGCTGCCGCGCTGATCATTCTGGAACGGATTGGCAGAGCGACGCACAATCCGCCACGCGACGTGATGCTCTCGCACGCGGCCAAGCAGATTGGCTATGGATGGGCGTTCGGAGTTCACGAGGCCCTCGATCAATTTGGCGCTTTATTTGGGCCGCTGGCCGTAGCTGTAGTTCTGGCATGGCGTGGTGATTATCGGTTTGCATTCGCAGCGTTGCTCATTCCGGCGATCGTGTGCCTCAGCCTTCTTCTCATTGCGCGCTGGCTTTATCCGCGACCGGAAGAAATGGAGACCGAAACGCCGAATGTCCACGCGGAAGGACTACCGCGCGCATTTTGGATTTATCTGCTGGGCGCGGCACTGGTAGCAGCGGGTTATGCGGATTTTCCGCTTATTGCTTTTCATTTCCAAAAAACATCGTCGGTACCCAGAGACCTGGTGCCTGTCGCGTATGCGATCGCCATGGGGGTAAGCGGTACCGGTTCGCTTGTTTTCGGCCGATTGTTCGACCGCTTTGGCATCGGGATTTTGATTCCGCTTACGCTGATCTCGGCACTGTTTGCACCGCTTGTTTTTCTCGGCGGAATGTGGTGGGCGCTTCTGGGTGCAGCCGTCTGGGGACTGGGAATGGGTGTGCACGAATCCATTGTTCCAGCGGCGGTGGCCCCAATGGTTCCACGAAAGCGACGCGCTTCGGCATACGGACTTTTCACGGCTGGCTACGGCATTGCTTGGTTTCTGGGCAGCGTGCCGATGGGCCTGATTTACGAGCGCTCCATTCCTGCGGCAATTATCTTTTGTGTCGTACTCCAATTAGCGGCCGTTCCAATTTTTTTCGTCGTAAAGCGCCGGTATCGGCTATTCGAAAACCCGGCTGTACCAATTGAGCGACGATGAATACCTGGACACCACTGTCGGTTACGAACGACGCGAGTCTACGGCTGATCCGTTGCCACATGAAGAGGGGCAGGGTGATTCGGAACAACTTCGGAATTACACACGAAAGAAATTGGCGATCGCGAACCAGCTGCGGGCCTTGCTCGATCTTCTCAAAGCGCGGGGAAGCGAAGCGCGTTTCCATCGTTGCGAAGAGTTAATGGTCAAGTTGGCCGAGGACCGTTTCACGCTTGCCGTGGTAGGGCAGTTTAAGCGCGGCAAAAGCTCGCTGATGAACGCGATCATCGGACGTGAATTGCTTCCCACGGGCGTTCTGCCGCTTACATCTGCGATCACGATTTTGCGATTTGGCACGCCGGAGAGGGTGATTGTTCACCGCGAAGATCTGCAATTTCCCGAGATCGTGCCGGTTTCTGCGCTTCCCAATTATGTGACCGAACGAGGCAACCCGGGCAATCGCAGAAGGGTTAAAGCGGCAATCGTGGAAGTGCCGCTGCCGTTTTTGCGTCGCGGGCTGGAGTTTGTTGACACGCCGGGCGTTGGCTCGGTCATCGAGGCGAACAGCGCAACAACCTACCGATTTTTGCCTGAGTGCGACGCAGTGATTTTCGTTACGAGCGTTGATTCGCCGTTCACCGAAACGGAACTCGACTTTCTCAGCGCGATTCGCGAGCACGTTCGAAAGATCTTTTTCATAGTAAACAAGACAGACCTGCTTCCCGATCAGCACGAGCGTGATGAAGTATTCAAATTCATTGAGTCGGAGCTTTGCGCGGAAATGGAGACGGCGCAGGTGAGGATTTTTCCCATTTCGTCGCTTCTTGCGCTGATGAAGGCTCGATCGGAAGACGGAGAGGGCACCGCTAGCAGTGGCTTGGAAGAATTTCAGGAAGCCCTGGCAAGATTTCTTGCTTGTGAGAAAGCGGGTGTCTTTCTCGCCGCGATCATCGACAAGGCGGTGCAGCTTGTCGATGAGGAATCACATGTCCTCGAACTTTACCGGCGAGCGCGCGAAATGCCTGAAGCAACAGTAGGCGAACGTCTCGATTCCGTAGAATCAAAGTGGCAGCAACTCGCCAGCAATCGTCGGAAAATTTTTGAGCAACTGCACGACGCCATTGGAGAGGCCGCAAGAGAATCGAGCGTGTCGCGTCTGGACGAGATGCTGCAGGTCGACCAAAAGAAGCTCTCACGCCGCCTCTCAGAGTTTATTTCCGGTGGCGGATGGCGGTTGGGTGAGGAGCTCGCAAACCAGTGGACGGCCTTCGTCTTCAAACAGCTCGCGAGGACCATGCAGTCGTGGATCGCTGAGGTCGCGCAGGAGTTGAATCTGGAATTGCAACCCGTGGCAATCGAAGGGGCAAGGAAACTTGAAGCGAACTTGCGGGAGATAACGAAAATTGCTGCTAATGCGTTCGATTTGGACTTCGAGGATGGCGAACTGGCGCTCCCGCGTTTGCGCGGAGAAAGCTTCGCTCATCCCGCGCTTGAGCTGAAAGAACCGAAAAATGACCTGGATATTGCGTTGCGCTTTCTGCCCGTGCGATGGAGTGCGCGCCGGTTTAAACCGGCGGTCGAGGCAATGACAAATCAATTGGTCAAAATTCATCGCGCTCATGCACTTGCCATAATCACTGATGGCGTAAGAGGCGTCGTTGACGGCTGGACATCCAAAGTTGATGCGCTCGCCTCACAAATTGAATCGCACGCAAGATCAACAATCATCGGGGAACAAGGCGGCTCCCAAACTTGGCGGCAAACGAGTGCGCCGCTGGCAGATCCGGGTTGGGGAGTTGCGGAACTCGTATCGATTCGCGCCAGGCTAAGCGAAATTCGCGACTCGCAAGACGGCGAGCTTTCCCCACTCGAAGGAGGCGCTGTCGCGGAAACGTTGGCCACCATCGAGGGACGAGCTCCCGCGAGCCCAGCGTCGCAGGAGCTCCGCCCTCCAAAGCAAACCGATATTCCATCCGATCTCCGCACGCGCGGTTGCGCGGTTTGCGATCGCGTTATTCGCAGCGCGCATGATTTTTTTGCTCACTGGCAGTACGCGCTCGCGTCTGATGAAAAGGCCCAACGACGTTTCGCTGCTGATCTCGGTTTCTGTTCATTGCACACATGGCAACTTCATGCGCTGTCGTCGTCGCTCGGTGAATCAATTGGATTGGCTCCGCTGATTGAGGAAGTCTCGCGCTTGCTGCAAAACATCGGACCGCAATGCGAAGTAGAGGCTGTTCGGAAGATGCTTCACACATCCAGCAGTTGTCGCGTCTGCCGTCTGCTCGAGCAGATCGAGTCGGACTACATTGAACAGCTTAACGCGTTCCTCGCGGACGAGAATAACCGAAACCTGTATGAACGTTCACAGGGCGTCTGTCTCCGCCATCTCGCCCGTTTAATCGTAATTGCGCCAGAGGACATCCGCGTGTTTCTCCTCGCCAAAGCTTCCCGCCATTTCAGCGAAGTTGCCGAAGACATGCAGAACTACGCCATCAAACGCGATGCCATTCGTCGGCATTTGACGAACGCCAACGAAGACGACGCCTACCTCCGCGCTCTTATTCACCTTGTCGGCGCAAAAGATTATTCAACCCCCTGGCCTGAAGACCGCGAAATCTAATTCCAAATCGATGAACAAGACGCAGCTCGATGATTTATTCTCGTTTCTCCGTTTCCAAAGCATCTCGACGGACGATCAATATTCCGCGCAGTTGAACGCATGCGCGGAATGGCTGGTGCAGAGACTCCAAAGGATCGGACTGGAAACGCAGCTCGTTCAAACCGCGAAGCATCCCATCGTCTGGGGACGCACCGCGCATGATCCGAAAAAGCGCACAGTGCTCATCTACGGCCATTACGATGTGCAACCGCCGGACCCGGTTGAGCTTTGGGATTCGCCACCTTTCGAGCCGGTAATCAAAAACGGATACGTCTTCGCGCGTGGCGCGACTGACAACAAAGGCCAGGTCTTCGCTCACATTCTCGGCGTCGAGGAAACGCTGAAGAAGGACGGCGAGCTTCCAGTAAATCTGCACCTCGTCATTGAGGGCGAGGAAGAAGTTGGAAGCGTGAGCTTGGAAAAGTTCTTGCGCGATAATCGGGACTCGCTCCGCAGCGATGCCGCCATTGTGTCGGACAGCGAAATGCTCGCGCGCGGCGTTCCCACCCTGGCTTACGGATTACGCGGGTTGGCCGCCTTGGAATTGAAAATTACAGGCCCGCAAATCGATCTGCACTCGGGCCTCTTTGGCGGCGCTGTGGCGAACCCGATCACCGCGCTCGCCCAATTACTCGCCACGCTGCACGATCGCGAAGGCCGGATTGCTGTGCCCGGATTCTACGGTGATGTCGAGCCGATCGCCGATTGGGAACGCGAAGCTTGGAAGAAACTGCCGATCGATGCAGACAAAGCGATCTTACACGAGAGCGGCGCCGATGCGGTTTTCGGCGAAAAAGGATTCAGCACGCTTGAGCGTCTGTGGGCGCGGCCGACAATCGATCTCAACGGCATCGGTGGCGGTTATCAGGGCAAAGGAACCAAAACGGTGCTTCCAAGCTTCGCGATTGCGAAGCTGACATTTCGTCTCGTCCCGAACCAGGATCCCAAGGAGATCCTGCGCCTCGTTCAGGAGCATCTGCGGAAGAATCTGCCGGCCGGCGTCAAGATCGACATGCAGCCTGGTCACACCGGCCCGTGGTATTTGACCGATCCGCATTCAGCGATTGGCAAGGCAGCTCAGCGCGCCTTGCGGCAAGTGTTCGGCGCTGAAGTGGCGCTGGTCAGGGTCGGCGGCGCCATTCCCATTGTAGCCGGGTTCCGCGATATTTTGCGCGCGGAAACTCTGCTGATCGGCCTGGGATTACCCGATTGCCGGATGCATTCACCCAACGAAAACTTCCCCATCGAAAATCTCGAAGCTGGAGTCCAGTTGAACCAGGTGTTGCTTCGTGAGTTAGCTAACCGATGAAAACTCGAAGTCGAAGTCTAATTAATATTCGACAGGTAACCGACGGCAATGGAGTTTGCCTTTCGTTCTCAAACGAAAACTGCCGGGCTGATCTCCGCGCTGATGACTCCTGGAAATGCAGTAAGTGCGAACCAGGAGTTTTTTAATGCGTATATTTTTCGTTTCCGAAGTCCAGAGTTTCTCGTTGCTCGCTGGACAAGCGCTCTGCGCGGTGCTCGCATCAATTTGTGCGACCGCGCTTTTTGCGGCCACCGCGGCTGACCGTTTTCAAGGGGTCAACTTTAAACAGCGCTTTTTCTTTGTTTTGTGGCGCTACACGTTACCGGCAGGCGTATTCGCCTTCGCGATTTATTGGGTGATTTGGGGTGGTCTGCGGTGAACAAGAACCTCGCATTTTTTGGCAGGGAACAGCAACTCGTGCGCCTGCTCGATTTGTACGCGCTGCGCAAGAGCGCCGTGGTTGCCGGACCTGCCGGGATCGGAAAGACCGCGTTACTTCGGCAAACAAGACAATCCTGTCCGCTCTTGATTTGTGAGGATTCATCGAGCTCTGCGCCGGATATGCGACAGTCTGGAAACGGAGCTAGGCTGGACTCATCACAAGCTTAACGTCGTCGAACGCAAGAACAGGTTGCTCGCATATCTCCGCCGCCGCGGCGAGCCTGTCGCATTTGATCATGTAGCGGTCACCGCACCTCGAGTTGCGCGTTTTATCGGAATGCTTAACGAATCCATTCCGATTTGGATCGGGTGTCGATCGACACAACGTGATTCGATTGGTCACTTGTGGGAATGCATTTACGATTTTGTTCCCGTCGAAGTTCCGCCATTAACGTTTCCTGAGGCGCAGCGCCTGATTTCTGCTGCCGCCGAGGCGCGAAACATCCAAGAGGATGCCTGTGGCCATGCGCGCGTATTGTTTGCAATGAGCCAGGGCAATCCCCGAATTCTTGAAGAACTCCTGATCGAGTTGGCTGCGCGCGAATACAAAATGGATAGCGAATTCGGTCTCAACCTGCTCGCCATCGACCGCGAGATTCACGAGATTGATATCGCGATTAAAGCGGCTGCGCGGACACCGGCAAAGAAATGAATGATGGAACCAACGCAGCCGGTTTCAGCGAGCATCATCAGCGGCATGTGCGCACGACGTTTCAATACATCGACAAACTGCTCTCGGAAGCCGAGCACACCATGGCGGACGCCGGCTCGCCTTCGCCATTCCGAAAGCACTCCGACGACACAACGCCAATCCAGCGCAAGGTCACACACGATTACATCGTCCGGATTCGCGAGGCGATGCGACGGGTGATGGAGGAGCTCAATATTCCGCCGCCCGAGCCGCACTCTGGCGCAGTCTGGGCGGCAGGCCATCAATCTGCTCTACTGCTCGATCTCACTTAGCGAGCTGACCCCGGAGCGGATGCGTGCTTATGGGCCTCTTGCTCCTGAGACCGCCGATAGACTGGACCGTATCCGTGCCGAGCTGGATGGACTTCTCGCAAAGCTACGAAATTTTCTGGGCAAAGGTGCCGGCGGCGATCTGCAACAGCGGCTCCAGCAATTAGGCAAAACCGGTGATGAGATTCGTTTGCTAAGCGAAATCGAACGGATCGTCACGGCTCATGGGCTCGTGGAATTTCGCGGGACGCTGAGCATGCTGCTGGACCGCATGGAAAGCGCGGCATTTGAGGTCGGGGTTTTCGGCAGGGTTAGCTCCGGGAAATCGTCATTGCTCAATTACATTTTGCAGACCGATGTTTTACCGGTTGGTGTCACGCCGGTCACGGCAATTCCAACGCGTATCAGCCATGGGCCTGTCGCCGAAGCGGGAATTGAATTCGCCGAAGCGCAGCCGCAAATCATTTCATTGTCCGAGTTGCCCGAATTTGCGACCGAACAGAAAAATCCGGGAAACAAAAAGCACGTCACGCGCATTTTCGTTAAATTGCCCTCAGATCGGCTGGCGGAAGGCGTCACGTTCGTGGATACACCTGGGCTCGGCTCACTTGCAGTTGCCGGCGCGGAGGAAACGATCGCGTACCTGCCGCGGTGCGATCTCGGTATTGTTTTGATCGATGCGAGCGCGGGCCTCACCCAGGATGATCTTGTTGTAGTGCAAGCGCTTTATCAAGCTGGCGCGAGCGCAATGGTCCTCATTAGCAAGGCGGATTTGTTCAGCGCTGCCGATCGAGAACAAATGATTGCATATGTGAAAGAAAATCTGCGCACCGAGCTTCGTATCGACCCACCGGTGCACGCGGTCAGTGTCTTTGGGGCGGACGCCGCGCTTTGCGATCGCTGGTTTGAAACTGAACTGCGCCCGTTCCTGGCGCAACACCATGAATTCGCCGTCGTTTCGCAAAAGCGAAAGATCGGCGGTTTGCGCGAAAGCCGTCATCGGCGCCTTGGAGCGGAGGCTGCAAACGAACGCCGGAGTCGGGTTTAGGACAACGTCCGGATGTCTCCGAAGAAGCCACCGAAGCACTGCGTAGCGGCGACCGTATTCTGGAGCGCGCACAAGGCGAATCCTTTTTTCTAACGAAAAGAATTACCGAGGATGCACCACGCAATCATCGATGTTGCTGCGGAACGAATCGCAGCTGCGTTGACCGAGGCAGACGCTGTGGACGTGTCCTCAATTTTCTCTGAGACGCTAACTCAGATGCTTGCCGAACCTGTCGCGGCGACTTTGCGTTCGCTCGAGCAGACGCGGGATGCGCTGGTAAAAGCCATGGACGTCGTGCGGATCGGACTCGGGTGGCGACGCCGCTGAGGATTTACCGAAGCCGATGGGAATGCCCATCATGGACGTAAACGAGATTTCGCAAATCATTGCGATCGAAAAGCCGCGGATACTTTCATTACTGGGCAAGAGTAGCCTGGCGTCGCACGTTCGACGAAAATTCGATCGACCGATTATGATCGCGAAGTGCTGGAGTTTCTGAGTCTTTACGCCAATCGTCTCCGTCGTTGGATGGAGCAGAGCATCAATGCGCTGCGCAACGCGTTTACCGCGTTTGCCGACATGCGTCGCACGCACTTTGAAGCGCCATCTGCCATCGCCGGCGCAACTGACCCGCCAGCGATTGAAAACGATCTTCGGATTTTGCGTGAATGGAACACGGCCAAGCAATCAGCTGCGCTAGCAGCATATAAGTTGGCTCATCTGTGGCTTGTACTCGATGTCCCTTGGAAATGCGCGGTATTCACGCTAGAAGTTACGTCTGATGGCGGAAGAACCCGGGACACAAACGATTACATCTTCAAGCGATCAGCAGAAGAGTGTTCCGGTTGTCACGGTCGAAAGCTTTTACAACTCGCACTCCGCAAAAACTGCAGATGAAGCTGGAAGGTCCGGGCGTGGGATTTCATCGAAAGATTCGCGAGCCCACTATCAATCGTCCCGGGCTCGCGCTCTCGGGTTTCTACACCTATTTCGCCGAGAAACGCGTGCAGGTATTGGGTGCGGCGGAAAACTCTTATTTGAAAAGTTTGTCCTTCAAACTGCGCATCGAACGTTTCCGTAAACTCTGCGAACACCGGATTCCTTGCCTGGTATTGTCGCGCGGGTTTCATCTTGCGCCGGAGTTGCTGGCGGTCACCGCCGAAGCGAAAATTGCAGTGTTTCGGACGCCGATGATCACGATGAAGTTCATCAACGCTGCAACAATTGCTTTGGAGATGGATTTCTCTCCAACTGTGACTGAGTTCGGCAGCATGGTAGACATCCTGGGCATCGGCGTATTAATCCGCGGAGTGAGCGGCATCGGCAAAAGCGAATGCGTCCTGGGATTGATTGAGCGTGGTTACAGTCTTGTCGCGGACGACGTGACGCGCATCACGATGCTCGAAGGACGAGAGCTTATGGCCACCGCACCCGAACTAACGCGCAATCACATGGAGGTTCGTGGCATCGGCATTATTGATGTGGCGAAGGTCTTCGGTATTGGCAGTATTCGAACCGAAAAACGGCTGGATCTCGTGGTGACTTTAAAAGAATGGCAGGATCTTCAAGAGGTCGATCGCATCGGGCTCGACCGGGAATTCTATGAAATTCTCGGCCTCAAAGTTCCGCACGTGACCATTCCGGTGCGGCCGGGACGCGACATGGCGCGCCTGATTGAGGTGGCGGCGATGGACGAAAAATTGAAAGGCTTGGGACAAAACGCTGCCGTTGATTTTAACACGCGTTTGCTCCGTTTGATGGAGCCGCCGCCTTCGGTCGCCGCGGCGACCTCCGGCGTGCCAGGGAAGGGAGCGATATAAATGGGCTTGCTCAACCGAAAAACAGATCGAGCCCCCGCCCAAACGCTCGAGAAGGAGCTTACGATTGTTAACCGCCTTGGGCTGCATGCCAGGCCGGCGGCGATGTTTGTACGAATTGCCAGCCGGCATCGTTCGGAGATTTGGGTAGCGAAGGAAGGCGAAGAGGTGAATGGCAAAAGCATCATGGGCCTGATGATGCTTGCAGCAGGGCAGGGCTCAAAGCTGCGTATCCGTTGCGACGGAGCAGACGCCGACAAGGCAATGCAGGAGCTGGAGGAGCTCATCAAAGCGGGATTCAACGAAGACTGATTTTCGGGACGCCGGGTTGTGAGTGCAATCGGCGCGGCGCGTCGATTGGGACAAGCGAAGACGCAAAATTCGGTAGTGATACAGTTTCAAACTGTAATACTACCCAAAATTCGCATTGTTTGACATCTGCCTTACTCTCGAAACCGGATGAGCGACGCGACGGAAATCCGGTTTGAAGGGATTGGCGTTTCACCAGGAACCGCCTTCGGCATGACTCATGTTGTGCGCGATGATCTGGAAGAGGTGGTCCACTACCAAATCGCGTCATCCCAGGTTGGGGATGAAATCGGGCGATTTGAGGCGGCGCTTATTCAAACGCGCATGCAGATCCTCGAGATGCAGCAGCGGATCGCTGAATCGATTGGCGCAAAAGACGCGGCGATTTTCGATGCGCATCTGCTCGTGGTCGAGGACCGCACCTTGATTGATGAAGTTCTGCGAAAACTTAAAACCGATCTTTGCAACGTGGAATGGGCATTCCAGGAAGTTGCCACGCGATACGCCGAGACATTAAGCAAAATCGATGATCCTTATTTGCGCGAGCGTGCGCTCGATATTCAGGACGTCACAAAGCGAGTAATTCGCAATCTTCAAGGGAAAGCTCCCAAGGCATTCCTTTCTTTGAAAGAGCCGCACATTCTGATTGCGCATAATCTTACTCCTTCGGACACGGCGAGCATGAGCCGCGAAAACGTGCTTGGCGATCGCCACGGACGTTGGCAGCCGCACCTCGCACGCCGCGATCCTGGCGCGTTCCCTCAACATTCCCGCGGTCCTCGGGTTGCATGATATCACCGCAAAGATCGAAACTGGACAGCGCGTTCTTCTCGATGGAAGCGATGGGTGGCTGATCGTCAATCCGGAGGAAGAAACGCTTGCATGCTATAAGGAAATCGAATCGCGGCGGGCCAAAGTCACCGCCCAACTCAGGGAGCTTCGCGAGACGACCTCAACCACGCGCGATGGCAGTCACATTGTTCTTTCCGCAAACATCGAGCTTCCGGACGACGTCGATGCAGTGGCCGCAAACGGCGCGGAAGGAATCGGACTTTATCGCACCGAGTTTCTCTATTTGAACCGCGAAACTCTGCCAACGGAAGAGGAGCAATACGAAACGTACCGAAGAGTCGCAGAGCGTGTCCGTCCGCATCCGTTGATCATTCGCACGTTTGATCTCGGTGGCGATAAACTGGCCGAGGGTGCGGCAGATATTGCCGATGAGTTGAACCCGTTCCTCGGCTGGCGCGCCATCCGTTTTTGTCTCGAAAATCAGGATATCTTTAAGACGCAGTTGCGCGCCATCCTTCGTGCAAGCGTCGTAGGCAATATCAAAATCATGTTTCCCATGATCTCCGGGTTGGACGAATTATGCCGCGCCATCGCTATATTGGAGGAAAGCAAGCAACAGTTGCGCAGCTCAAGCATCCAGGTGGCGGAAAGAATTGAAGTTGGCGCAATGATCGAAATTCCAAGCGCGGCCATTTGCGCAAGCACCCTTGCAAGCGAGGTCGATTTTTTCAGTATCGGCACAAACGATTTGATTCAGTATGCCCTTGCAGTCGATCGGGTGAATGAAAAGGTCGCGTATCTTTACGAACCGACGCATCCGGCAATACTGCGTTTGCTTAAGATGGTCGCGGACGCGGGTCACGCCAATCACATCTGGGTAGGTGTTTGCGGAGAGATGGCGGGAGATATTGCACTGATTCCGCTCTTGCTGGGCCTTGGCATGGATGAGCTCAGCACATCAGCAACCCTGGTTCCGCGCGTCAAGCGTGCCGTGCAAAGCCTGAGTATTCCTGAATGCCGCGAGCTGGTGGAGGAGGCGTTGAAACTTAAAACTGCGTCGGAAATTCTGACGCGTTGCCTGCAGCTGGCAGATAGTCGCTACGGTGATCTGCTCGGTTGAGCGCGTTGAAGCCACGTCATCCCGAGCGCAGCGAAGCGGAGTCGAAGGGTCCCGTGGCGCTACCGTACGGTAATGCTACGGGATTCCTTGACTTCGCTCGGAATGACGTGCTTTTTAAAATTAGATTTGGTCGCAATCACTCTTCGCCTTCCGGATCGGTCTTTAATCCTTCTTCCTCCATTTTTCGAAGAACGTCGCTCATATCGTCGACTTCATCCCAGACGTCCTGACCTACGTAAATAGGCGCCTTCTGCTGGATGGCCATGGCGATGCAATCGCTCGGTCGCCCGTCCAGCTCGATGATCTTCTTCTGGTGCAATTCGTTTTCGACCTGAATGATCACCCTCGCGTAATAGGTGGCATTTTTCAGGTCGTTGATAATGACGCGCTCGACTCTTGCGCCAAGCGCCGCCAGCAAATGCGCCATTAAGTCGTGAGTAAGAGGCCGCTCTTTTGTGATGTGACGCATGAACATGGTGATGGCGCTGCCCACAGTTTGATCGACGTAAATGATGAACACCTTGTCATTGTTTCCGAGGAATACCGCGCACCCGCCGCTCGTCGGCAAAACTGCCCGCACCTGCACCTCGATCACCGTTTTGTTCATCGCACAAATAGTACGTGTGCGAAGAGGAAAAACAAGCCGTCCGCCGGATGCCGCTCATCGACGGGATCGCCCACTGCGCCCGACGAAGATTTTCACTGTAAGAGCTTGAATGTTCTGCACGCTGATTAATATGCGCATTAGTTTACGCTGACAGTTCAAACGAAAATGAAAAACGACTGGGATCTGGAATCCGCCATTACGACCTACAACGTGGAGGGATGGGGCGAAGGGTATTTTACTGTTAACAGCTCCGGGAATGTCGAAGCGCGGCCGTTAAAGAACGATGGCGGTTCCATCGATCTGCTGGCAGTAGTGAATGAGGCGCGCGCAAGGAATCTCGGTTTTCCGTTATTGATTCGGTTTCAGGATTTACTCCGGCATCGTGTCGAATCAATCAATCGCGCGTTTCAAAGCGCCATATCCGAATTCGATTATCGAAATCAGTACCGCGGCGTTTTTCCCATTAAGGTCAATCAGCTGCGGGAAGTCATTGAGGAAATTGTCGATGCAGGCGAACAATTTCATTTCGGGCTCGAGGCAGGCAGCAAGCCGGAGCTGGTTGCAGCGCTTGCAATGCAAAAAGGCCCGGAGAGTTTGATCATCTGCAACGGCTACAAAGATCCCGCCTTCGTTCGCATCGCGTTGCTTGGCCGCAAGCTGGGCAAACCGGTCATTATCGTCGCCGAAAAATTAGAAGAGGTTGAGCACATCATTCGCGCATCGAAGGAGGTCGGCGTCGAGCCTTACATCGGAATTCGCGCTCGTTTGCACAGCAAAGGCTCGGGAAAATGGTCACCGAGCGGCGGCGAAAACGCCAAGTTCGGCCTCGACACAACGAATCTCGTTGCGGCCAGTCGAATGTTGAAAGATGCAGGGCTGGCCCATTCTCTGAAGCTTGTCCATTTTCACGTCGGATCGCAGGTGCCGGATATTTCCACGATCAAGCGAGCGGTGCGTGAAGGCGCGCGATATTACGCCAAGCTTTCGAAGCTGGGACACGAACTTGGTTATCTCGACGTGGGCGGCGGTCTTGGCGTCGATTACGACGGATCGCGCAGTGACTTCGACAGTTCGATCAATTACTCGCTCCAGGAATACGCGAACGATGTGGTCTGGAACATCATGGACGTATGCGATTCAGAAGGTGTCGCGCATCCGACAATCGTGAGCGAGAGCGGGCGCGCCACGGTGGCACATCATTCCGTGCTCGTCGTGGAAGCATTCGGTGCGATTGAAAAGACGTCGCCAAAACTGAAGGTCGAGGCGGGTGAACGGGATCACAAACTGGTGGCCGACATTCTCGATGTGAAACAGCGGTTGAAACGCGGAAATCGTCTTGAGAGTTTGCACGACATCCAGCAAATCAAAGAAGAAGCGCAGCACACATTCGATCTCGGCCTTCTCGATCTCGAATCGAAAGCGAAGATCGACACCGTTTACTGGCAGGTTGCCCATCAAATCGTCAACATGCATCGCGGGTTGCGTTATGTGCCGGAGGAAGTGAAGCAGCTCGAAACAAGGCTGGGCGATCAGTACATCTGCAATTTTTCCGTGTTCCAGTCGTTGCTGGATCACTGGGCGCTCGGCCAGTTGTTTCCTATTATGCCGATCCATCGGCTCACCACGCCGCCTGATCGTCACGGTACGATCGTAGATATCACCTGCGATTCAGACGGCAGAGTCTGCAGGTTTATCGATTTGCAGGACGTGAGAGAAACACTCCCGCTGCATCGGGTACATCCTGGAGAAATCTATTATCTCGGCGTTTTCATGGTGGGGGCTTACCAGGACATCATGGGCGATCTGCATAACCTGTTTGGACGCGTCACCGAAGTACACGTTTTTCTCGATCCCGATGAAGAATCCGGCTGGTATATCGAAGAAGTGATTGAGGGCAGCACAATCGGCGAAGTACTCGCGATGACACAATGGGACAAACTTGAGCTGATGCGGTTACTGAAAGCGCAGGTGGATGAGGCGATCAAAACCGACCGTCTCAAGCCTAACGACGCGATGCGGCTGCTCGACGACTACGAGCGTTTTCTGAAAGAGTACACCTATCTTAGTTTTAATGGCGTCAAACCGCCGCCTCAGCCGGGCAATTGGCTGCCGTTAAGCTAAACTGTGGAGTGCGCCGACATGTCGCCGCCTTCAAAAGCGCGGACGTGTCCGCGCTCTTCAAAACACCAGCCGCGATTTGAAGGTTGAGCGTTGAGCGTTGAGTGTTGGGCGTTCAACTTTGAGCATTGAAATTGTTTCTCTTAGCATGACGCAACTTTCTACAACTCCGATTAAGCATGCGCTGCAAAGCAATGCGCCGATCGATGGAATTCGTGTTCAGGGATGGGTGCGGACCCGCCGCGATTCCAAGGACTTTTCGTTCATTGAGCTGAACGACGGCTCGTCTTTGCGCAATCTTCAGATCATTGCGAAGAAAGACACGGTGCCTAACTACGGAGACATCCAACGTCTCAATACCGGCGCATCGCTTATTGTTAACGGCGCACTGGTTCCGTCGCAGGGCAAAGGCCAGAAATGGGAACTCGTCGCCCGCAATATCGAGATCATTGGCGGTGCAGATGAAAGTTATCCACTTCAGAAAAAAGGACACACACCCGAATTTTTGCGTGAGATCGCGCATCTTCGTCCGCGCTCGAATTTATTCGGTTGCGTTTTTCGCGTGCGAAGCCGCCTTGCATTCGCTGTTCACCAGTTTTTTCAGGAACGGGGTTTCGTTTATGTCCATACGCCCATTATCACCGGAAGCGACTGCGAAGGTGCGGGCGAGCTGTTTCGCGTTTCCACCATCGATCTCAACAATCCACCGCGAAAAAACGACCAGATCGATTACGCGCAGGATTTTTTCGCCCGACAAACGTATCTCACTGTCAGCGGTCAGCTCGAGGCAGAAGCATTCGCCTGCGCGCTCAGCAACGTTTACACGTTTGGCCCGACGTTCCGCGCGGAGAACTCAAACACCTCTCGGCACGCCAGCGAGTTTTGGATGATCGAGCCGGAGATGGCGTTTTGCGATCTGAGCGGCAACATGGATCTAGCGGAAGAGTGCGTGAAATATCTGATCGCCGACGCGAGAAAGCATTGTCCCGACGAAATGGATCTTTTCGCGAAATTCGTGGATAAGGAATTGCTTGTCCGACTCGATTTTGTTGTTGATCGGCCATTCCAACGCGTCACCTACACGGAGGCGGTTGATCTTCTCAAGAAAAGTGGCCAGGCGTTCGAGTTTCCCATCGACTACGGATTAAATTTGCAATCGGAGCATGAGCGCTGGCTTACGGAGAAACATTTCAAGTGTCCGATCACAGTTTTCAATTTCCCGAAAGAAATTAAGCCTTTCTACATGCGTGTGAACGATGATGGGAAAACGGTTGCTGCCATCGATTTGCTAGTGCCCGGCATCGGCGAAATCGTCGGCGGTAGTCAGCGCGAAGAACGACTGGAAATGCTGGAGGAAAACATGCGGCGACACAACATGGATCCCGCTGATTACAAATGGTATCTCGACCTGCGTCGTTATGGAACGGTTCCACATTCCGGCTTCGGGTTGGGGTTCGAACGAATGCTGATGTTCATCACTGGCATTCCGAACATTCGCGACGTGATTCCCTTCGCGCGCACGCCCGGCAGCGCGGAGTTCTGACGTAACACAGCCATTTTGGCTGTGGGGCTGGTGGGTGTCCCACCTGCTGAGGAGAACGCTTTAACCGGGCGAGACGCCCGGTTTCCACACAGGCAGGATGCCTGTGCTACATTATCGCTGAGCGTCTTTTACTCTGGTAAACTCCAGCTTCGAACCACCCGTCTCCTGGAGCGCGAGCTGATCGCCGGAAATTTTCATCTGATATACTGTCGTGGAAAATGGCGTTTGAATTTTAATCCGGTCCTGGTCACCGAACTTGTATCTCCCTTGGACCTCTCCGACGAGGACGGAGCCATTACTCGAAAACTCCCACACGGTTTGATCTTCAGCTCCCGCCATCCGCCATTTTCCGACGATGCTGGAATTGCCGCAGCCGGCGAGAAAAAGGACCACAATTGCCGAAGAGATTGCGGCCAGCAGGCCGCGAGGGCAGTGGCGAGCGAGCGGGCGCGTGCTTGGCTCAAAAACAACTCGCATCAACCCGATTTATAATCGCCTGCGATTGCCATGTCGAGCCGCCAAGGTGGATCGTCTTGTCCTCAAGACGATGGCAGTTTTCCCCGCCGGAGGCGCAAATATCGGCGGCGAAGCCGAAGTATCCAACGCGTTGCGGACAACGCGTTCCACCTTGAGCGCGAAGTCGGATTATTTAGCCCGGCGAATGTTAGTCGTTTGTCAGCCAGAACATTTAGGCCAGTCCAATTTATCGCGCGCGCTGGCTCGCCTCTACCTTGCCGGGGACAAGCGGGAAGGGGAGGGTCCAGTCAATGGCAAGTGGAATGTCATCTGTGGACCGCCTGCGCCTGCGTCGGTGTGAGCACGTACGTATAAAACAGGTGGTTGCCTGGACGCGTCTTCACTTCCCCATCTGTACCGCCTGGAAAAAGGTCGTGAGCCAATTTCCGGTATTGCTCATTACCTGGGAAAAAGAGGAATGCCATTCCTTTGTTGTCGCGATTTATGGAGGGCAGTTCCGTAGCTGGATCTCTCAGGAGCATCCAGTGCTGCCCCGGCACCAGGTATCGCGTTGTTACCGGATCATACGGCCACGGGCTTTGGCCCACGGTAAATACTTGGTATTCACTGCCGAGCGCCGCCATGTAGCGGCTCTGAACAGTTTGTACCTCGTAGTTCTTTTGAGCCGATCTGTATGCGTTACTCTTCAGGCTCTCGGGGTTGGCGTAATAACGATGGAAATAAAAGTTTAGATTGAACCAGCCAAGCGCGAGCAATGCAGTTGCGAGCGTAGCCGGCAAAATCCAGCTTCGATGACTTGGGAAATGCGGTTCACTGGCCGCGGTCCATGCACCGACAGGCACGGCCAACGCCACAAAAAATGCCGGGAACGCTGGAGTCCAATGATTGATCAAAGGCGGAACACTGTTGGGATACGCCACCAGTGTACCGCCCACGAGCAACACACCCAGGCCGGAAACGAGCATGAGAAACGCAGCGGGATGACGCCAGTGCCATAAGAGTAGTGCAACGCCTAACACAAGCAGCGCGGCTTCGGCAGGTAACAGCAGCGGTGCATAGAATATGATGTCCTGCGAACTGTGAGTGCTGATTCCCAGCAGGTTCTCGGAGAACAGCGGCCACATGGTTTTCCAAGCCAGTTGGAGTTCGGCGAAACTACCCGGGACATGCGACCATATCAGAAGGCTTGCACCTCTCCCCAGATAAAGATTGGGGTTCCGAAAAAAGTGAACCAGCAGCGGACCGAACCCTACGAAATAACCGCAGGCCATCACCAGCAAACAGGCCACGTATTTTCGTGCTTGCTGCCAATGAACGCTGAACAGGAAAACAACGAACACCAGCAGAATGAACGGCAGGAGTCGCGTTCCGTAATAGAAATATTCGCTCAAGCCGGCGGACAGGCCTGCCAGCGCCCAATCAGACCGCCGGCGTGATCGGAATCCTCGCAATAAGAAAAAGAAACAAATCGCCCAGAAAAACTGCGTCGTGATGTTGTTCAGGGCGAGCCTGCTGTAATGAACATTGGAGGCGCTGAAGGCCATGATCGCCGCTCCGGTTGTCGCTGCGTATCTTCCCCAGATTCCGCGTATCAATCCATAGAGCGGCACAACTGTAGCCGCCCCGAATAACGCGGCAGGCAGCCTAAGCATCGCAAGCGAGTTTCCGCCCAGCTTCAGAAAAGCAGCTGCGATCCAGAACCACAGAGCAGGCAAATCAATCCCACTCCACATCGTACTGAAGAGTGATGGCGATGAACGAGCCGAACTCAGGTACGCCTGCGTAGCGACCGTTCCGGTCATGATCTCGTCCGGGTAGATGTTGTCGGGAAACTTCGTCAGATTCCAAACTCGACAGAACAGGGCTGCCAGGAATAGCCCGGCGATCAAAGCGATCTCCCAGCCCATCCATTGGGGTGGAGCCAGACCTTTAGGAGGCTGTCGGTTTGGAGTTCCGCCTTCAGGCGGTTTCCCCTCGGAGCCGCGTAAACGCGGAACTCCGAACGCAGAACACAGCAGCAGGCAGATGCCTGCCAGCCACAGAATACCTGCGACTCCGAATGTCTCATTGGGAGCCGCGACGTAACGGAGGTCCGCCGCCAGGACAGCGAGCACCGCAATCGCCAGTGCCGCCCGATAAGAAAAACGGTTGCGGTTTACAGCCGTTGGAATATTGCCGACGTTCGAAAACGCAGGTGTCCACTTTTGCCGTCCCCATAGCAGCACCGCGAGCACTGCCGCCGCGATGAGCAGCAAAACAGCCCAACGCTCATCGCGCTCATTTGCCAACAACAAAGTGCCAAGCAGCGAAATTAAATAGACGATCGAGCCCGCCCAAAGATCTGCGCGGTAAGGTGCACGCATCGTCGCTCGAGTACCGTGACCCTGCATTCGAGGCACCTTACCCGGTTGCTTTTTGGACTGCAGCGGCTGTCGCCCCAGGATCGGCGAGTTTCCTTAAACAGCGACCGAAAAGCCGGAGCTATTTCTTTTTCGATTCCTTCTTCGCTTCGCTGTCAGATTCGTTCGATTCCTTTGTGGTTTGTTTCGATTCACCGGGGCGATACTCTTCCTGTTCGGCAGCGGCGAAAGCTTTTTCCAAACCAACCATGTCTTCGCCGGGACGGAGCGTGTCGAACGACTCGACTTCCTTGCGCAGTTGTTCTTCAGAATAATTTGCCGCCTTGATCGACAACCCGATTCGGCGCTCGATTTTGTCCACCTTGATAACACGCGCTTCGACTTCCTGACCCACCTTGAGGACGTCTTTTACCTTTGCCACGTGATCTTCGCTTAACTGTGAGATGTGCACGAGACCATCGATGTCGTCCTGTAACTGTACGAAGGCGCCGAAGCTTGCTAGCTTGGTTACTTTCCCGTTCACCAGGTCGCCGATCTTGTATTTCTCATCGATCGTTTTCCACGGATCTTCGGTCAGTTGTTTGATACCGAGACTGATCCGCTGGTTTACTTTGTCGATGTCGATTACCACTGCTTCGACTTCGTCGCCTTTCTTAAACATCTCGCTGGGATGATTGATTTTTCGGGTCCAACTCAAGTCGGAGACGTGAATCATGCCGTCAATGCCTTCTTCCAATTCCACGAACGCACCGTAAGCAGTCATGTTGCGAATCGTGCCTTTGACACTGCTGCCGATGGTGAACTTTTTCTCGATCTCATCCCACGGATTTGGCTCGAGCTGACGCAGGCCTAACGAAATTTTTTGCTCTTCCTTGTTTACACCCAGCACCACAGCTTCCACTTCCTGGCCGACGCTAAGAATGTCGGAAGGGCGCATGATGCGTTTGGTCCACGAAAGCTCGGAGACGTGAATCAAACCTTCCACGCCTTCCTCGATCTCAACAAAGGCGCCGTAAGGAACGAGATTGGTGATCTTGCCTTTGATGCGCTGTCCCGCAGGGAATCGCTCCTCGATCTGGTCCCACGGATTCTTTTGCGTTTGCTTCAAGCCGAGCGAAACACGCTCCTTTTCCTTGTTGATGTCGAGAACCATGACTTCCAACTGCTGACCCACCTTCAACAGCTCGCTGGGATGCCCCAGCCGTCCCCAGGTCATGTCAGTCACGTGCAGCAATCCATCCATGCCATCAAGGTCGATGAATGCGCCGAAGTCCGTGATGTTTTTCACGGTGCCAGCCACACGGTTGCCGACGGTGACACCTTCCAAAAATTTTTGACGCTTCTCGCTGCGTTCCTGTTCGATTACCTCACGCCGGCTCAACACAACGTTCTTCCGGTCGTCGTTGAGCTTGACGATTTTGAAATCATAAGTGTTCCCGACGAACTGCTGCAAATCCTTCGGCGGAACGACGTCGATCTGAGACGCCGGTAAAAATGCCTCCACGCCGATGTTCACCATGAGACCGCCTTTCACCACCGATCTCACCTTGCCCTTTATCAATCCGTCGCCCTCGAAAACGACAACGATCTTGTTCCAGTTTTGGCGATAAGCGGCTTTTTCCTTCGACAGCACAACCATGCCTTCTTCGTTTTCCAGTCGTTCCAGGAGAACGTCCACCTCGTCGCCGACTTGCAACGATTCGGGATCTTCGAATTCGCTTAGCGGAATAACACCCTCGGATTTGTATCCGACATCGACGAGCACTTCGCGAGGGCGAATTTCCAGGATCTGTCCTTTGATGATGGTTCCTTCGCGGAAATCCGGCATCGGTTTCGACATCACGTCCTGCATTTGAATCATAAAATAAGTAGGCCTCCTCTGCAGTACAGCGGCGTTCTCAATCGAACGCCGCTGTTCCGTGCCTCCGGCTGCCGCCGGAAGCAGAAATGGGGACGCCACAGTAGGCGTTTTTGTGTGTTCGGTCAACTGACATGCGGGCTACCACCGCATGTCATCCTGAGCGCAGCGAAGCGGAGTCGAAGGATCCCGCGGAGTTAGCCGATGATTTCGCCACGTGGTTCCTCGACTTCGCTCGGAATGACAGTGTCGCCACGATGATCGTTCCCCAAACCTTGAGTGTGCCGCGTTTCTCCCGTAATTTGGTCACGAATGCCGATACTGCGATTATTGATTTTAACCGGGTTACTGGCCGGCACGCTTTACGGGCAATCTACCGCCGAGCAAAAAGTTCAGGATGCGGTCAAGGCCCCCGGTCTGACTGTAGTTCACCTTTGGGCGCCGTGGTGTTCCAACTGTCAGGCCGAACTTAAAAGCGGCGGCTGGACCAAAATGATCGAAAAAAATCCGCAGGTGAAATTTTATTTCGTCTC
Source organism: uncultured Verrucomicrobiae bacterium (assembly GCA_963753675.1). GTDB lineage: Bacteria > Verrucomicrobiota > Verrucomicrobiia > Chthoniobacterales > UBA10450 > Udaeobacter. Next base: position 118,680 of record CAVWCZ010000006.1, read on the forward strand.
TGTTTGGAACGATGGCCAGGACGGGCGCGCGATGCTGAAAAGATTCGGGATTGCCGATCAACCGAACGTAACGATTCTTGCCGACCCCGGTCCGCGTCGCGGCGAAAAGAAGATCAAGCAATTTGCCGGTCTGACGCTCAGCTGGATTCCGTCGACTTGGATTTACAAAGGTGGTGATCTCCGCTACGCATTGAATTACGGCGAGGTTCGTTTCGAGCTGCTCCAACAGTTTCTGGCAGACAGTCAATCGGAATGGTCGCACAAGGGCGAACCCGCAATTGAGTAGTTTATGAGTCACCCTTCCGCTGTACCTTCCATTGCGCATGACAAACCGCCCGAGATTTTGTCGCTCATCGGCGATACGCCGCTGGTGGAAGTGACGCAGTTCGAAACCGGGCCGTGTCGGCTTTTTCTCAAGCTCGAAAATCAAAATCCGGGTGGTTCAATCAAGGACCGGATCGCGCTTTCGATGATCGAAGCGGCAGAGAGTGAAGGGAAGTTGGAGCCCGGTGGGACGGTAATTGAAGCGACAGCAGGTAACACCGGCCTTGGCCTCGCGCTGGTGGCGGGTGCAAAGGGCTATCGCGTTTTGCTCGTGATTCCCGACAAGATGTCGCAGGAAAAAATCTCACACGTGAGAGCGCTCGGCGCCGAAGTGCGCATCGCGCGGTCTGATGTGACGCGAGGCCATCCCGAGTATTACCAGGACGTAGCGTTCCGGCTCGCCGAAGAAATTCCCGGTGGCTTTTACGTGAACCAATTTGGTAATCCAGCGAATCCTCTCGCACACGAGCGCACTACCGGCCCGGAAATTTGGGAGCAAATGCGACACGATGTCGATGCTGTCATCGTGGGAGTCGGTTCCGGTGGAACCCTCACCGGACTTGGCAGGTTTTTTAATCGCGTGAAACCGCGGCGCGGTATGGAGATGGTTTTGGCCGACCCGACCGGCTCTATTTTGTTCGAGTACGTCAAAACCGGTAAAATGGTGGAATCCGGCAGCTGGGCAGTAGAAGGCATCGGCGAAGATTTTATCCCGGAAATAGCCGACATGTCGCTGGTTACGGAGGCTTTCGAGATTGATGACGCAGAAAGTTTTGCCACGGCGCGCGATCTCCTGCGCAAGGAAGGAATCTTCGGCGGCTCGTCCACAGGAACGCTTCTGGCCGGGGCTTTGCGTTATTGTCGCGAGCAAACGAAACCGAAACGCGTCGTCACGCTCGTTCCTGACACGGGCAATAAGTATCTCTCCAAGATGTACGACAATTTCTGGATGGCAGAGCAGGGGTTCATTCATCGTCAGCCCCACGGCGATATTAGCGATCTCATCTCGCACCGATACGAAGCCGGCGAAGTGATCACGGTGGGGCCGGACGATTCATTGCTCACGGCGTTCAAGCGCATGCGCGACTCAAACGTCTCGCAGCTTCCGGTAGTCGACAAAAGTGGACGTGCCGTTGGTATCATCGACGAATCCGATCTCCTGGTGAAAGTGCACCGTGAGCCGTCGCATTTTAATGATCCGGTGAAAAAGGCGATGACGGATCAGTTGGAAACGGTTCCTCCAAACGCGAAACTTAACGACTTGCTGGGCGTGTTTGATCGTGGGCGCGTCGCCATCGTAATGGATGACAACAAATTCCTTGGACTGATTACCCGCACAGATTTGCTTTCGTACCTCCGGCTCCATATGCCGAAATCGTCCACGCCGCCGGACCGCGAATTTGCTTAAGGTAGCGCATGCGTCTCGCTTGCGGCTAAATCTTCAGCGCAAGCCAGAGGCATGCGCTACGATACTCCATATGAAAAAAGAAGAGCCATTTCCGACTGACGCGAGCCTGTGGACGGAACATAGACATTTTGTCTGTGCGCCAAACAGGCATGCTGCCTGTTTCCTTTTCGGCACGGGGGCTTGGGCTTGTCCTCAGCGGGTTGGAAACCCGCTGGGCGCACAGGCTACAAGCCTATGTTCCATATGAAAAAAGAACAGGGCTTTGCAACGCGCGCCATTCACGCCGGACAGGAACCGGACCCGACGACTGGCGCTGTCATGACCCCGATCTACGCGACCTCGACCTATGTGCAGGAAAGCCCCGCCAGGCACAAAGGCTTTGATTACTCGCGCTCCATCAATCCCACTCGACTGGCGTACGAAAAATGCATCGCTGATCTGGAAAGCGGCTCTCGAGGATTTGCTTTTGCATCCGGCCTCGCTGGGATGGCGACAGTGCTGGAACTGCTCGACAGCGGCTCCCATATCGTCGCGAGTGACGACTTGTACGGTGGCACATTTCGTTTGTTCGATAAGGTACGCCGTCGCTCCGCCAATCTTGATTTTTCTTACGTCGATTTGACTGACGCGAAAGATTTCGAACGCGCAATTAAGCCGAACACGCGCATGGTTTGGATTGAAACCCCGAGTAATCCGCTACTCAAACTGATCGATCTCGAAGCGATCGCAAAAATCGCGCGCAAAAAGAAAATCATCTCGGTTTCCGACAATACATTTGCTACTCCGTGGATCCAACGACCGATCGAATCGGGGTTCGATATCGTTGTGCATTCCGCAACAAAATACTTGAACGGACACTCCGATCTGGTTGGTGGTGTCGTCGTGGTTGGTGGAAAGAAGGAACTCGGCGATCAGGTTGCGTTTCTGCAAAATTCCGTCGGCGCGATCGCCGGCGTATTCGATAGTTTCCTGGTGATGCGCAGCTTGAAAACTCTCGCACTCCGCATGGAGCGACATTGCTCGAACGCGCTGGAAATTGCGCGCTGGCTCGAAGATCAGCGTGAGGTCAAATCTGTCCATTACCCGGGGCTGAAGTCCCATCCACAACACGATCTGGCACGGCAACAGATGCGCGGGTTCGGCGGGATGGTCACAATTGTTTTGAAAACGGATCTCGCCGGTACCCGGCGTTTTCTCGAAAACACGCACTTGTTTGCGTTAGCGGAAAGCCTGGGAGGCGTGGAAAGCCTCATTAACCATCCCGCACTTATGACGCATGCCTCCGTGCCGGAGGAACAACGGCGAAAACTCGGCATCACTGATTCGCTCGTCCGGCTGTCTGTCGGCGTCGAGGATGTGCGCGATCTAATCGACGATCTAAAGACTGCTCTCGAAGCGATTTAGAGTCGGAGGATAGGCAGCCTGCCTGTCTCGGCCGGCGGGCAGCTTGCCCGTCGGAGAGGAGCAGGCTGGCAGCCCGCTCGCCGAGACAGCCAAGCTGGCTATCTTCCATCGCCATGGGCAACACATTTGGTCATCTCTTTCGCGTTACCACTTTTGGTGAATCCCATGGCGGCGGCATCGGTGTAGCGATCGACGGTTGCCCGCCACGCATTGAGATTTCCGAGGCGGAGATTCAACAGGAGCTCAACCGGCGCCGGCCGGGTCAAAGCAAGCTGACGACACAGCGCAAAGAGGAAGACCGGTGCGAGATTTTGTCTGGTGTCTTTGAAGGAAAAACGCTCGGCACCCCGATCGCAATTCTTGTCCGAAACAAAGACGCTCGCCCTGAAGATTACGATGAGATGGCACGCAAATTTCGACCGTCGCACGCCGATTACACGTACGAGGTCAAATACGGAATTCGAAACTGGCAGGGCGGCGGTCGCGCCTCGGCTCGCGAAACGATTGGTCGAGTCGCGGCGGGCGCAATTGCGAAAAAGATTCTATCAACGTTCCATGGAGGTTCCGAAATTGTCGCGTACGTCACACAAATTCATAAGCTCTCAGCGGACATCGACCGTTCGACTGTCAAAATAAAAGACGTGGAAGAAAATATCGTCCGCTGCCCCGATGCGACGGCTGCGAGAAGGATGATCTCGTTAATCGAGCGAATTCGTGATGAGGGTGACTCCATTGGTGGCGTGATCGAGTGCGTTGCACGCGGCATCCCGGCCGGACTTGGGCAACCAGTGTTCGACAAGCTCGAAGCCGACCTGGCGAAAGCAATGTTGAGCATACCCGCCGCGAAAGGATTTGAGATCGGCTCTGGATTTGCGGCGACACGAATGCGCGGCTCGCAACACAATGATGCATTTGAAATCCGGAAGGGAAGAATTCGGACTACAACGAATCACTCCGGAGGTGTGCAAGGAGGGATCTGCAACGGCGAGCACATCTACTTTCGCGTCGCTTTTAAGCCTCCTGCTACCATTGCGCTCGCGCAGAAGACCGTCACACGGTCAAAAAAGCGAACCGGCCTTGCCGCCCGCGGACGCCACGATCCATGCGTCCTTCCACGAGCCGTGCCAATCGTAGAAGCAATGACTGCGCTGGTTCTCTGCGATCACGCGCTTCGGCACCGCGCGATCGGCTTGTCGAGCGATCGGGCGCGTTGAAGGGTTGAAGCGGGAGCGCGTTCTTTGTCATTCCGAGCGGCGGCGAGGAATCCCGTGGCGGAAGCTTGAGGTCATTCAGCGGGATCCTTCGACTCCGCATGCACTCCGCTCAGGATGACATTGTTTAGCGACCGTTTTAACACTTTAACGCTTCAACCCTTCAACGAATATTGCCTCAGCATGAACTACGTCGCCACCATCGGTCTGGAAGTGCACGTTCAGTTGAAAACGCGCTCCAAGATGTTTTGCGATTCGCCGGTTGAATTTGGCGCCGAACCGAATACGCACACCTGCCCGGTCTGTCTTGGTCTGCCCGGCGCATTGCCGGTCATGAATCGTGAGGCGTTGCGCATGACGGTGCTGACCGGATTGATGCTCGGATGCGACATTGCGCCGGTTAGCAAATTCGATCGAAAAAATTATTTCTATCCGGATATGCCGAAGAATTATCAGATTTCGCAGTACGACATGCCGTTGTGCACGAACGGCAGCGTGCCACTGCACGATCTGGCATATCCGAAGGATGCTCAGAAAGATATCGCCACACCGGACAAGGAAGTGCATCTGGTCCGCATCCATCTCGAAGAAGACGTAGCGAAGAGTTTCCATTTCGAAACAACCACCGGAATCGATTTCAACCGCGCCGGTACGCCGTTGATGGAGATCGTGACGCAACCGGAGATTAATTCGCCCGAGGAGGCGTTCGCGTTTTTGAGGGCGCTGAAACAAATCCTCATGTACGCCGGAGTGAGCGATGCCGATATGGAGAAAGGACAACTCCGCTGCGACTGCAATGTGTCCGTGCGACCTGAAACGCAAGCTGAACTCGGAGCGAAAATTGAAATCAAAAATTTGAATTCGATCAGCGGTGTTCGGCGCGCTCTCGCCTACGAAATCCGGCGTCAACGAGATGTTTTGAAACGTGAGCAAAAACTCAAACAGGAGACGCGCGGCTGGGACGATGATACCGGCGAGACCTTTCTCATGCGCACGAAGGAATTCGCGCATGACTATCGCTATTTCCCTGATCCCGATCTCGTATCGGTGAAGACCGAAGCCTTGCTGGCTGAAGTGCGCAAAAATGTTCCGGAGTTGCCAAAAGCGAAACGCGCCCGCTTCGTCAAAGAATATCAGGTGACCCCGTATGACGCCGCCGTCCTGGCAAACGATCTCGACCTGGCGAAATATTTTGAGGCCGCCGCCAAAAACGCAAGCAAACCGAAAAATGTAGCGAACTGGATTCTGAACGATTTGCAGAGCGCTCTCAGCTCTGCCGGCAAGTCAATCGACGACTGTCCCATTTCACCGGAGGCATTGGATGAGTTGGTTAATCTGATCGAGCGCGGCAAGATCAGCGGAAAACAAGGCAAGGAAGTTTTCGCCCAAATGTTCGCGAGTGGGAAGAGCGCTGCACTTATAGTGAAAGAAAAAGGGGTCGAGCAACTAAGTGATACCGGCGCGATTGAAGCGCTCTGCGACGAGGTGATCGCGGCGAACCCGAAGCCGGCGGCAGATTTCCGGGCAGGCAATGTCGCGTCGCTCAATTTTCTCAAAGGGCAGGTCATAAAATTGTCCAAGGGGAAGGCGAATCCGCAAATGGCCGGCGAAATCTTGGAGAGAAAATTAAAGTAGCGCATGCCTCTGGCTTGCGCCAAACATTCGCAAGCGAGGACGCTCGCGCTACCGTGCAAATTCTCATCGCCCCCGACAAATTTAAGGGCGCGCTCAACGCGCGCGAGGTCGCGAACAACATCGCGAAGGGACTGCTGGATGTTTTGCCGGACGCGGCGATCGAAATTGTGCCGATGGCAGACGGTGGCGAAGGAACGGCAGAAGCGATCTGCGAAGCCCGCGGCTGTTCCTGGCTGGAATGCAGGGCGCACGATCCGCTAGGCCGCGACATCGACGCGCGTTACGGATGGATTGAACACGAAAAAATCGCGGTGATGGAAATGAGCGAGGCTGCCGGGATGCGGCGGCTTTCTGAGACTGAACGCGATCCACTTCGTGCGACGACGTTCGGCGTCGGCGAAATGATTTTGGATGCGAGCAATCGTGGCGCGAATGAAATCATCATTGGTCTTGGTGGCAGCGCCACCAACGACGGCGGCTTCGGCATGGCGCGCGCCTTGGGCTTTCGATTCTTCGTACAGGGCGGTTGCCAACTTGACGGCTTTAAGCCGTCAAGTTCGCGGACTGCCCAGACCGGACAAGTCCGGGAGGGGAAGAGTGCGTGCGTGAAAGATTTGCTTCAGCTCGACCGAATCGAAAGCCCGGTCATGCTGAGACTGCCGAGAATCAGGGCGGCAGTAGACGTAAAAAATTCATTGCTCGGTGAAAATGGGGCGACGCGAGTATTTGGTCCGCAGAAAGGCGCGACCAAAAGCGACCTCGACATTCTGGAACGCGCGCTGACCAGGCTCGCGGAGGTTGTCACTCACGAATTCGGTTTTGACTACCGTGATGTGCCCGGGGCCGGCGCGGCGGGCGGGCTCGGGTTCGGGCTGCTGAGTTTTTGCGACGCAAGCATCAATCCGGGATTCGAAATTGTCGCAGAAGCAGTTGGCCTCGGAGACAGGATGAAAAACGCGGACCTTGTGATTACAGGCGAGGGAAGTCTGGATCGCCAAACCCTCGAAGGGAAAACCCCTGCTGGCGTGGCGCGGCTGGCGCGCAAGTTCGGCAAACCCGTATTTGCGCTTGTCGGCCGCGCAATAGCAGATCGCGAAGTCCAGGAGATTTTTGATGGAATTTACGAGAACGCGCGATCGGGAATGAGTGAGCAAGAAAACATGAGACACGCCGCGGAATTGTTGCGTGAAAACGCGCGCGAGCTGGGAAACGCATTCGGCGTAGGTCTGTGAGCATCGATGCTGGCCATCTGTAGGGCGTCTGGGTCAGACGCCGATTCTGCTTCAGTAAAATTCGCGGTACCGCTTGGATGTTTCGACGTAGCTCCAGGCCCAGCGGGCGATATCGTTTTGCTCGTCGAGCGTGAGTTGCCTCCGAATTTTTGCAGGGGAACCGAGCACGAGTGAGCCGGCTGGAATTTTGGTGCCCATCGTCACCAGCGCGTTTGCGCCAATGATGGAGCGCGCGCCGACTTCGACATCATCAAGTATGATGGCGCCCATGCCGACGAGTACTTCGTTGTCGATGGTGCATGCATGAACTACCGCAGTGTGCCCGACCGTGACCAGCTCGCCGACGGACGTTGGATAATTGGTGTCGACATGAACGACAGCGTTGTCCTGAACATTCGAGCGCGGTCCGATGGTAATGCGATTGATATCGCCCCGCAGCACTGCGCCGTACCAGATGCTGGATTCCTCTTCGAGTAACAACGTCACCCAACACCGTCGCGCCCGGAACAACCCATGCGCTTGAGTGAATGGTGGGGCCTTTTAGTAGCCGCGGCAGGACCCCGTCGTGTCCGGTCGGCAATGAATCGCGGTCAATATTCATTCGGGTTCGATGTTCGATGTTCGATGTTCGATTTGCAACTGTGGGACTTCAGGAGCTGTAGCGGCGGTCTGTGACCGCCGAAATTCAAGCGAGAGGGCGATCCCCCCTGGCACGCCGTAGCGCTGCAAAGGCAGCAGATCAACCCGGCGGTTTAGAAACCGCCGTTCCTTGTGAGGACGGCGCTCATAGAGCGCCGCTACAGTCACAGAATCGGATTTTGTAATTCCCGGACTTGCGCGATTATACGCGTCGCATGGCCGAATTTCCTCCCGAACAGGTTACACCGTTTGTTTTCTCCGATCCCAGCGGCAAACGCTGGCCACGGCTGCGCCTGATTCTGCTTAGCGGCGGCGTGCTGTTCTTTATTGCCCTGGTGCTTTTCGTTCAAACGCTCTTTGTCACACCGAAAATGAATGTGCCGTTTTCGTTGAGGCAGTTGAAAGGTCAATTGCGAGCACTGCAAAAGCAGAACCCGGCCGGTCAGTTGTCTCCGGCTTCGCTGCTGTGGCAGAAATTTGGCGCGGCACGGCAGGCTGCGAAGAGGCTCGGTGGAACAGCGCCAGCTACTTCCCCGCGTCCGCGAAAGAAACCGCCCGATAACGAGGTGCGGCTGGCGTTCTACGCGAATGGCGATCCGTACAGCTACGCGTCGCTCGAGCAACATGCGACGCAGATTACGCATGTCTGCCCGGAATGGATGACGGTGATCGATGGCCTCGGCGATTTGCAGATTGATTCCGACAGCCGCGTATCCAAGCTGGCGGCAACCAAAGGCATCGCACTGATGCCGCTGCTGACAAATCTCGTCGGCGACACCTGGCAGCCTGAAGCAATTGAGAATCTCGCGCACGGCCCAGCCAACCGGCAGGACCGTTTTATCGCACATGTGCTTTCGGTTTTGCGCAATGCAAAGGCCGCCGGCGTAGTGGTTGATTGGGAACAGATCGATCCTGCATACAAAAAGGATCTCACGGCGTTCATCGACAAGTTCACCGACGCATTACACGACGATAACAAAGAGCTGTGGCTGTGTGTCCAGCCGGGGCAGGAGCTGGATTACATCGATATCGATGCTCTTGGTGACAACGTCGACCGGTTCGTGGCGATGTTGTTCGACGAAACTTCGGACACAGATCCGCCGGGGCCACTGGCCTCGCGATCGTGGTTTGAAGGCTGGCTGCGCGTGCTCTTGGAAGATTCAGATACGAAGCAATGGATCATAGCAATTGGCAGCTACGGATACGACTGGCCCATCGGCGGCAAAAAGGCCGAGATGATCAGTTTTTCCGAAGCGATGAGCCGTGCCAACGACGCCGAGTTACAGAGCGTGGACGTGCAGGGGCCTAGTTACACTCCGTACTTTTATTTCCAGGATGAAGACACCGAGCACGGCGTTTGGTTCTTGGATGCCGTGACGTTCCTGAACCAGGTGCGCGAGGTGCGCAATCAGAAAGCCGGCGGGTTCGCGCTTTATCGGTTAGGCAGCGAAGACCCGGCAATCTGGGATGCGCTTGGCGTGCCGCGCGATTTCAAAATGGATAGTCAGACGCAACAGGCGCTGGAATTGATAAAATCTACAGACACGATAACCGACGTGGGCGATGGCGAGATCGTCACCGTGGACGAGGATCGCACGGACGGTATGAGAAAGCTGGCTGTCGACGGAGACGGCTATCTGACAGCCAAATATCTAAAGTTTGCCGAATTTCCGACTCTCTATCACCAGGGCGCCGGTGGCGAGCACCAGGTGGCTATTACTTTTGATGACGGCCCCGATCCGCGATGGACCCCGAAGATCCTGGACATCCTGAAGGCAGCAAACGTAAAGGCGACCTTCTTCGTCGTCGGAGTAAACGCAGAACGTTATCCGTCGCTGGTGCGTCGCATCGTCAATGAAGGGCACGAGATCGGGAACCATACCTATTACCATCCAAACCTGGCACTCTGCTGGCCGGAACACATCCGGCTGGAGTTGAACGCGACCCAGTTGTTGCTTGAGACCATCACAGGTCGCGCGACGACTTTCTTTCGGCCGCCTTACGCTGCGGACACCGGTCCGACAGAACTCAGCGAGCTGGCTCCGCTAAAAATTGCCGAAGACCTCAATTACCTCGTGGTCCTCGAGAATATCGACCCGCAAGATTGGGCAAAGCCCGGGGCGGACATCATTCTGCGGCGGATCAAACAGCAAAGGCACGACGGCAGCGTGATCCTGTTGCACGATGCGGGCGGCGATCGCTCCCAGACGGTCGAAGCGCTTCCGCTCATTCTGGACTGGTTGCATACGCGTGGCGACACGATTGTGCCGTTGAGCACACTGCTGGGAACAACACGCGACGCTGTGATGCCGCCCGTGCAGCGCGACGCGCAATTCCTCAGCCGGTTCGTGAGCAGCACTGGTTTTCGCGTTTACCACAGCATCGAGGAATTCCTCTGGGCGTTCATGATCGTTGCCACGGCTTTGGTCGTTATTCGCACATTGATTGTGATCTGGCTCGCGGCTCGGTTTCGGCGCGAACCGAAAACAGATTTTGCGGAGCCCATCAGCGTGGTTATGGCGGCTTACAACGAAGAGAAAGTCATCGCGCAGACCATGCGTACGCTTCTCGCTACGGATTACAAAGGCGAAATCGAAGTCGTCATCGTGGACGATGGTTCGCGCGATCAGACCGCTGCTGCAATTGAGCGCGTCGCCAATTGTAGGGCGTCTGTGTCAGACGCCAGACACGTTCGATTGTTAAAGCAGGAAAATCACGGGAAAGCCCGCGCACTCCAGCGAGGCCTGGCCGCCGCGCGTCACGGCATCATCGTTTTCATCGATGCCGATACGCAATGCCAACGCGATACCCTCCCGCGTTTGCTCGAGCCGTTTGCGGAGCAGGGGACCGGGGCTGTATCGGGTCATGCGAAGGTGGGAAATTTGCGCACGTTCATCGCGCGTTGTCAGGCGCTGGAATACACGTGTGGATTTAATCTGGATCGGCGCGCGTACACTCGCTGGCAATGCATCACTGTGGTGCCGGGTGCGATCAGCGCCGTGCGCAAAGACGCAATTGATGAGGCGGGCGGACTCAGTCTGGATACGCTCGCCGAAGATACCGATCTGACTCTCTGTTTGCACAAGCAGCGCCAGCGCATCGTCTATGTGCCCGAGGCAATCGCCTGGACGGAAGCGCCTGAGACCGTGCGCGCGCTGACGCGACAACGTTCTCGCTGGGCTTACGGCACCCTGCAATGTCTTTGGAAACATCGCGACATGGTGTTCAACTGGAACTATCGCGCGCTCGGCTGGTTCAGTTTGCCGAGTATCTGGTTTTTCCAAATCATTCTGGTGGCGATCACACCGATGGTTGATTTGTTCCTGCTGGCGTCGCTCCCGTTCGGTGTTTGGAGCGCTGTGCTGCCGTTTATCATCATATTCCTGGCAATGGACGTGCTCCTCGCCACGCTCGCCTGCATCCTGGAACGCGAACCGATCCTGCGCGCCTGGCGCATTTTGCCCATGCGCCTGATCTATCGCCCGATGCTGAGCTATTGCATCTGGAAAGCGATCCTGCGCGCCATCAAAGGCGCCTGGGTCAGTTGGGGCAAACTCGAACGCACCGCCAGCGTGCCAGTGCGTGCGTGACCGTTGAAACGTCCAGCGTCTGACGGGCGTTGACCGACCGAAGCTGCGAAAGTAACATCTTCGAGGTGGACTACTCTAAAATCATCACCATCGAACCCGGTAAGCGCAGCGGTAAACCCTGCATTCGCGGCATGCGCATAACGGTTCAGGATATCCTCGAGTATCTAGCCGGCGGCATGCCCGAAGATCAGATCCTGGAGGATTTCCCCGAGCTCACCCGCGAAGACATTAAGGCGTGCCTGGCATTTGCGGCCGATCGCGAGCGGAAGCTTTTCGTAGCACCCACGTGAAGCTTCTTCTAGACCAAAATGTCTCAGATCGAATTGTCCAGCGGCTTGCTGATTTGTTTCCCGATTGCACGCACGTCAAGACGGTCCGCCTGAACGAAGCAGATGATAGCATCGTTTGGGGGTGGGCGAAGGAGCAGGGATTCACGATTATCTCCAAGGATACCGACTTTTGTCAGAGGGCTGTTGTGCTCGGCCATCCGCCCAAGTTTGTATGGCTGCGAGTAGGTAATTGTCCGACGAGTTTGATTATCAATCTCCTAAAATCGCACCATAAGATTATTCGACAGTTTATCCAGAGTGACACCGAGAGCTTACTTGTTCTTGAACGATGAGGGCTCTCTCTGCACTGCGGCCGATTCTCGTCAGCAGCCCGATGCTCAGTTACTGCATCTGGAAAGCCATCCTGCGTGCGATCAAAGGCGCATGGGTCAGTTGGGGCAAACTCGAGCGCACCGCGAGCGTGCCTGTGCGTGCGTAGAAGAATGACGAAGCACCGAATGACGAAGGAAAGACGAATGACCGAATATCGAGATGGCACTGCGCGCCGTTAATTGGCATTCTCGTGCCGCAACAATCGAACGGACACGGTTTGAGTAGCGCACTCGTCGCGAGTGCTGCTTTCGCGGTCGTGCCGAAAGGAACTTATCTCTGAGCTTCGCACGCAACTATTGTTGGAAGTACGCAGGGAAGGTTCGCAGTTCCTGGTCCGCTACATTGTAAGTGCTGACGTGCAGCTCACGCCGCAACCAAATCTTGAGGTTTTTGCATCAGGCCGTTACTGTTCGTTGATGGCACTCACAATCGATCAGCTCGAGCAAGAAGCAATGCAGCTGCCGGCTGCGTCTCGAGCGCTTCTCGCCGAGAAACTTGTCGAAAGTCTCGATTCCGCAGAGGCTGATGAGATTCAGAAGCTTTGGGCTGTCGAGGCCATTCGGCGCAGAGACGAGGTGCGGTCCGGTCGTGTAAAACCGATCTCTGGTGATCAGGTGTTGGCCGAGGCCCGCCACGCGGTTGGACGATGAATATGCGTTTCACCCGGACGCGCGACTCGAATATCTTGAAGCAGCGAGGTTCTATGAATCGCGGCGCCCCGGTCTTGGTGTAGCATTTACTAGAGGCGCCAGATCGCTGGCGCATTATCGAACAGGATGTGCGACGTTGTCTCACGCACATATTCCCTTACGGCATCCTTTACACGATCGAGGAAGATTGCGTTTTGATTATCGCGGTTGCACACGGCAGTCGAAAGCCGGGCTACTGGCTTCACCGACTCACTGCGTGATGCCGATGCAGCTTTATCCTATCGTCCGATGCTCAGTTGCTGCATCTGGAAAGCAATCCTGCGCGATCAAAGGCGCATGGCTCAGTTGGGGCAAACTCGAGCGCACCGCGAGCGTGCCAGTGCGCGTAATTGCGAAACGCGCGTGCGGCTGAGGTAGGCACACGCTGTGCCTCATGGTGATTCGTGCCTTCGCGGCCACGCACTTTCAGTCCAAAGGACTTTTGACGCCGATGCCAGGCTTGTTGAGCACATGCGTATAAATCATTGTGGTGCTGACATCCTTGTGGCCGAGGAGTTCCTGCACGGTGCGAATATCATAACCTTTGCCTAGCAGGTGCGTGGCAAAAGAATGCCGCAGGCTGTGGCAGTTGGCGCGCTTGACGATGCCTGCCGCATCCACAGCTCGCTTCAGTGCAGTTTGCAACACACCTTCGGCAATGTGATGCCGTCGCTTCCGGCCCGAGCGCGGATCGATCGAAAGCCGGGAGGAAGGAAAAACGTATTGCCATGCCCAATCGCGCGCTGCGTTCGGAGATTTCCGCACGAGCGCGAACGGAAGATGGACGCTACCAAATCCGTCTTCGAGATCCTGCTCGTGCTGCGCTTTAACCCGCACCAGGTGACGGCGCAGAGGTTCACTCAGATTCAACGGAAGCATGGTGACGCGATCTTTCCCGCCTTTGCCATCGCGCACCGTGATCTGTCCAAGCGCAAAATCGATGTCTTTGATGCGCAACCGCACGCATTCCATTAAGCGCAGGCCGCTACCATACAGCAGACCGGCCATAAGCTTGGGTGCGCCATGAAGATGCTGGAAGATCTGCTTTACCTCGCCGCGCGACAAGACCACCGGCAGCTTTGGCGGTTTTTTAGCGCGTTCGACCTTTTGCAGCCAGCCGATCTCATGCTTGAGGACCTCTTTGTAGAGGAAAAGCAGCGCGCTCAACGCCTGGTTCTGGGTTGAGGCTGCGACGTTGAGATCGCGTGCCAGATGAGTCAGAAACTCGGCCACTTCCTCTTCGGCCATTTCTCCAGGATGCCGTTTGCCGTGGTAGATGATGAAGCGCTTGATCCAGTCGATGTAAGCCTGCTCGGTCCGGATGCTGTAATGTTTACGCCGGATGACGTCGCGCACCTGATCCAGCAATTTAGGTTTGTTTGCTGGCGCTGCGGCGGCTATCATATGGGGCATGACGGCCATTTTGTCCCAGGAACGCCCAAACTCAAGCCGGATTAGACCCAGAACTTGGGTATTTCTCTTGAAATATCCAAAACTTGGGTCGAATTCTCGTTAGATGCTGACGCTCCTCGCTGACGTAGTTTGGCCTGCCTTGTTCTTGGAGATGCGTCTCCTCGCGTGGTGGGTGATTGCGATAGGTTTGCTGGTCGAGTGGCCGTTCGTTCATTTCCTCACTCACTTTACGTGGAGGAAGTCGTTCATCGCCGACGCGGCGATGAACGCCGCCTCGACCATTATAGGCATCATTCTCCTTCCAGCCGCTGGTATCGCGTGGGAGTATTTCGCGGATGCAACGTTCTACCCCCGTTTCAACCTGCACACGTTCAATCCCATCGCTTGGACGGGCACGTTTCTCATCGCCGTCGCATTGAGTGCTGCCATCGAGCAGTTAGTATTGCGGTTTGCGTTCAAGCAACAGTTACGTTTTCGCGGCTTTTGCTGGCTTTACCTTGCCAACTCGCTCAGCGCTGGTCTGGCATTCTGGAGCATGTTTCGCTATCCTGTCCGCACATGAACGCATCTAACCCCTATGAAGGGTGTCAAGGAGTGAGTTTGGATAAGTAGGTTTTATTACATGGGTGGTGTGGTTGGTGGTTAGGCGGTTGTTGGTTGGTGTTTGAGAACGTTTCCGCTTTCAAGTGCGCGGTCGCCGCGGCGACCGGCTGATACTCCTATCCGCGCATGCCTCTTTTGTTTTGGCAGCGCACTGTGACTTATGCCGTCGGTGAAGCGGAACGTGGGCGCGGTCCAATCTAAAGCGACGAAGCTCGTCGTGTGTTTACGGTTCAGGTTAGATCCCGGACACACGCCACGTTCCAAACTGTTCCCCTCGAACCAAAAAGTTTTTAAAAGTTCAAGCCGAGTTGTTCTGCGGTGCGGCGGCCGGTGTGCAGGCGCCACAGATCGACCGCCAACCGGCGCGCCACCGCTACGATGGCTTTCTTGCGCACGGCGCCGATGGGGCGTGAACCCCGCGGCTGCGGGGCCAGTACGCCCAGGCGTTTTTGCACCGGCGGATACTGCGGTTGGAAACGTACCATTCGCCAGGCGCACTCGACTAACGCGGCGCGCACCCGCGGATTACCGCGCTTGGTCACGCTGCCTGGGATGCGCTTGCTGCCAGTGGTGCGTTCACCCGGGCATAGCCCGGTGTAGGAACTGATGGCACGCCGATTGTTGAACCGATGCCAGTCGCAGATCTCGCGGGTGAGCACCACGCTGGTGAGCTTGCCCACGCCGCGTGGAAGACTGAAGGGAGCGCTCGCTTCCAATTCACTTGTTAGGGCATCAATTTGCTCCTGCAAGCTTAAAAGCGCTGGACGCGCCATTTGCAGGCGGCTGATAATCCAGGCAGGCAGATGCCGGCTCAAACGGGAAAAAGTTTGCTCTTTCCACCAGTGAGCCGGTGCCGGCAGCGCGTGGTTGATGAGCAGGGAGCGTCCCTGCGCTTCGAGCTTTTGACGGTGACACACTAACTGGATCCGTTGGCGTGAAACATGCCGCGCCTGCTCCTCCTCCGGGCTGGGTACCCGGATCACCGCCAGTTCCCGTGTGTTGCCCTCCAGGTAACGCGACAGACGCTGACAGAGTGTGGTCGCATCGCGTGGATCGGTCTTCACCCGGGTGCACGCTTCGTCCAGTTTGCGCGGGGCAATCACATAGCAGTGCGCTCCCACTGCGATCAGCTGCCGATAGAGATTGAACCCGAAACCGCACGCTTCATACACTACGTGCACAGTGTGCCCGCGTCGCAGCAACGCTTCCACCCAGGGCACAAATTCAGGCGGAGCCAGCCGCCGCGCCGCTTTGGGCAAAAGATGATCATACTGTGCCACTGCCACATACTGCCGGGCGTGCACGTCCAGACCGATCTTGATTACGGCCGCCGTGGGTTTTACTTTAGTTGCGACGGCCTCGAGTGAGGTCGCCCCTTCGTCATGAACGATTGTATTTTTCATAAGCGGGTGAGTGTAAACCGCTCACCCGCTCCCTTCATGCCATCTATGCGAGAGGCTGTGTGATAAGTCAGCGGTGATGGGATGTTGGGATGAGTGGGAGCTGAAGTGATGGGGGCGCGGCCGGCTTGGTGAAGAAAAGCCGAGTCAGAACCGGCTCTGATTCTCAAAAAAAGCTTGACCCGTTCTTACTCGTCGGCAGCTGGGACGCCGCCAAGCGAAAAGAGCGCAGCCCACAACTCTTAGCTGACTGCTGCCATGAGTTTCTGCACTCCGATCAGGTTACAGACCCGCTTCAGGTTGTAGGCGAGAACGGTGAGGTGAAATTCGGTTGTTACTTTCTCTTTGCCGCGACAGAGGAAGTAGTCATAGCCAAAGGACCGTTTGATGGTGCCAAAGCAGTGTTCGATCAGCGCTTTTCGCCGCCGCATCAACTGCGGGTTGCGCTGCACCCGTTCGGCCATCTTTTCCTGCACTTCTTCTCCCGCCAGACGCGTGATCCGCCGGTTTTCTTTGTTGCGTGTGCATTGCGCTTTCAAGGCACACTCTCCACAGGCCCTGGTCTCATAATATGAGATAGCCCGACCCAGTTCGTTGGTGCTAAAGCGATAGGTCAGTTCTGCGCCCGCCGGACAGATATAACAGTTCTTCTGCGGGTCATACTTAAAGCGTTCTTTTCCGTAGAGCCCCAGCTTGGTGTTAGCACTGGTCAAAGGCTTGTCGATGTAAGGAGTCACTCCGATCTCTTCGCACAGCAGGATCTCCTTCCCGTTGTAGTAGCCTTTATCGGCTATCACACTTAATTTCTTCTGGCCCAATGCGTCCTGCGCCTGTAACGCCATCGTCCCCAGCGCTCCTCGGTCGCAATGAGGTTTCTTCGGTTTTGCGGTCAGGGGCTTTTGGAAATAGAAAGGAAGAGTCCCTATGCAATCCAACAGCAGCAAGTTCGCCCGGCGTTATGACCGGGAGTTTAAAGAGAACGCGGTCGCTCTGATCCAAAGCGGCCGCTCCATTACCGAGGTGTCGCGTGATCTTGGCGTATCGCATTGGTCTTTGAGCCGGTGGCTCAAAGACGCTCAATGCGGTCTCTCTTTGAGCGAACCTAAAACCCTTTCAGCCGAGACGCCGGAGCAGCGCGAGCTGCGCCGACTGCGCCAGGAGAACGACTATCTGCGCCGGCAGCGCGACATTTTAAAAAAAGCCTGCAGCATCTTGTCGGCCGAGGTGCAGCCCAGCGATTTACGGTGATGGAGCAGATGGAACAGTCTCATTGCCTCACCGAAATGGCCGACGCTCTGGAGATTTCCAAGAGCGGTTTTTTCGCTCATCAACGTAAAGAAGAGCGTCCCCGTGCTCAGCAGGACAGCCAATTATCCAACGCAATCGAGTCAATCTTTGTGGCCAGTCGCAGGACCTACGGCAGCCCGCGCATCATGCACGCTCTGCGCAAAACCGGGCGGCGCTGCGGCAAAAATCGCATCGCTCGGCTGATGCGCTCAGGCGGTTTGCGCGCCAGGCAAAAACGTCGATTCAGGCCCAAAACAACTCAGAGCGATCATAAGTTGCCCGTGGCGCCAAACTGGCTGGACAAAATCCCCAACCCGGATCGTCCTGGCCGGGTTTGGTTAGCCGATATCACCTACATCCAAACTCAGGAGGGTTGGCTTTATCTTTCCGGGATCCTGGACCATTGCTCAAGGCGCTGTGTCGCTTGGCATGCCGACCAGTCCCTGGAGAGCTCGCTCGTAGCAACAACCTTCGAAAAAGCCTGCCGTGACCAGCAGCTCGAGCCCGGACTCCTCCACCATTCGGATCGCGGCGTCCAATATGCCAGCACTCAGTTTCAAACTCTACTGCGCTCTTGCGGTGCAGCCGCTTCCATGAGCCGCAAAGCCAATCCGTACGACAACGCCATGATGGAAAGCTTCTTTGCCACCGTCAAAACTGAATGCTTCCAAAACCAAATCCCAAAAAGTCGCCGTGAGGCCAAATTGATCTTATTCGATTACATCGAAACCTTCTACAACCGCCGTCGACTTCACAGTAGTCTCGGATACCAATCACCACTGGAATTCGAAAACAACTTCAATCGAGCTAACAACTGAATAAAATATTAAAAGCCCTGTCCACGTTTTCGAAGAAAGATCACAACGATCAAACTGTGCTTGGCTTCAACCGCCACCTGCACGTTGTAACCCACCTGTGAACCATGCCCCATGCTCATCGTTCGGCTGTCCGGATCGCTCAGCGAAACCTGCCCTTTGTCTTTGACTTCCTCCTCCATGGTGCGCAGTTCCTTTGTGCGCTGCTGTAACTGCGCAATCTTCTCCTTTAACTCAGTAGCACTCATTCGCTCCGGGCAGGTCTGCTCGCCTTCCTCGGCATCCACCCGGTCCAGCTCTTGCAGGTAACGGTTCACCTTCTTTTCCGCTTCCTTGAGTAACAGTCGCACCCTGGCCGCGCTGTAGTTGCGTCCCTTGGCATTCTGCGCCTTGATCTTGGTCGAGTCGATCGCCACCAGTTCGCCCCCGAATAACTCCAGCTTGCGGCACAGAAGAATAAAGTCACGGCAAACCTGTTTGATCCCCGACCCGTTCTCGCGCCGGAAATCGGCGATCGTCTTGAAGTCGGGCCGCAGTCTGCGCAACAGCCAGATCAGTTCCAGGTTGCGGGCGGCTTCCCGTTCCAAGCCGCGACTGGAACGCACCCGATTCAAGTAACCGTAGAGATAAAGCCGTAGCAGATCGCCCGGATCGTACGGCGGCCGCCCAGTCTCAGGCAGCTGCGCCCGGGCAAACCCGGCCCCTTTCAAGTCCAGCTGCCCCACAAAGGCGTCGATGAAACGCACCGGGTTGTCCGCTCCGATGTAATCCTCCAGCGCCTCGGGCAAAAGGAGCATTTCCTCCCGTTGACTCCCACGGATGTAATTCATGAAAAGGGAGCTTGCCAGAAGGCCACAGTTTTGGGTACAAGAAAATCATCCGCCCCATGAAAAACTTTTCACACAGTCTCTCACTCCAGCCAACCGCTGGCCGTTCCGATGAGTAGTTTTCCGATGACTTCAACATTAAACTCCACAGCAGAGCTCGCTTTCGCCAGCGGTGGCTGAGTTCCGTCTCGTTAGGCGTCATGCAACCTTCGCCCGCGCTTTTTCGTTTCATCTTTCGCCATTGCTGGTTGGCGTTCGTCGCGGTTACGTGCCTTAATGCCTTGATTCTCAAGTTCCGCTCGCGTTTCTACGTGCGTGAGCGTCCGGAGTTAGCGGGAGGGTACAGCAAACTTGTTCGCGGAGTCCTGTTCTGGGGCAATTTGCCTTGGCTCGTGATGGGAGTCGGTATAGAGCTCGCCGGGCTACCAAACATCTTCTCGTATTTTAGGCCGCGCGATGGCAATCCGTTCGTGCTCGCGTGGTTTGCTGTAGTGATCGCGCTCTGGATCCTCGGCTTTTGGTGGCTCTTTCCGAGGCGCGGTGCGGAGTTTCTCGTTGAGCACCCTGGCCTCTACGGGTCGACGCGCAGCCCGAATATGATTCGTTTTTTCTACTGTCTTTCGATTCTTGGGGGTATTCTTGGCCTGCTGTTCATGTGGTTTTCAGACATTCCACCACTCACCCAATGACGCCTAACCAGACATCTGAGGTGGTCCGTCAACCGTTTTGAAGGTAGTTATTCAGGCGGTTGGACAGTTGGTTGAGCGAGGTATGGGAGCAGAGGTGAAGGGCTTTTTTGAAGTGACCTGAGGTAGCGAAGTTCGTCGTAAGGGGTGTGCTCCTGCCAGCCCCGAAAGCGTTCGGGGCCAACAGCGAAAGAGGATGCGGATCCATTTGTTAGCCAAGGCGCGAATAATGACCCAGTGGCTTTTTCTCGCGGCTTGTTGTTTCTGGTAGAAAGCGCGGGTCCAGAGGCTGTGCCGGATGGATTCGTTGGCGTATTCGATAAAGCTCTGGTGAAGGAAGAGCGGCCGGGCAAAGCGGCGATGAATGGTGGTGGCTTGCCCGCTGGCTGAGCGACCGCCGCCGACAGCGCGCGCCGCTCTGACAACAACCCGCTGAATTCACCGCTACCAGAAGGAAATCCGATCGGGTATATTCGCGACCATATGGCTCGCAAACCCGAAGTTATCGCCGGCATTGCGTGGTTTCGCGCGGACCAGTGGCAGCTCCTTCGTTCGCTGGCCACGGATGCCGGGGAGTTGGAAGAGACACATGAAGAATGGGTCAAGATTGCCGAAAAGACGATTGAAGATCTTGCGAAACAGGGTGTGCTCGCGCGAAAGGTCGATGTCGATGTAAACGAGCTGCAGGCTTGGTGCCTGGCGCAGAAGAAGCGACCTCTGGATTCTTCGGCGAGAGCCGCGTATGCAGCGACACGTCTTCGAGAGTTACATGAAAACACCTAATCGCTCGAGGCAGCCGCAGGCCGATTCGCGGAAAGTATGAAGGGAAAATTATGAACGATGAAGTAACGGCCCAGGCCAAACTCCGCGCCCAGCGGACGGCAGATGAACGCCGTCTCATGCACATCCGCTGTAATGTTATTTAACGTCAGCCGTGGCCTATCTCTTTGAATCATGATCTTCTCAGTTCATTGGTTCTTTCGCTCCCGCTCAAGAACCGCTACCCTCGCGGCTTTTCCGTCTACCCCGCGGCTTCCCAGCCCGCGGTGTTCGCCGTCGCGGGCTATCACGTCGATCTCGCGGATTCCCAATCTGCTCGGTTCTGGTTAGATGTATTGGTAGCCGCCGACCACAAAACTGATGCCGACATGATTACCTCAATTCATACGTTGATTTATTCCGACGACGCTAACGCAACGCGAGCGTTTCTGCGTGACGTGCTCGGGTGGAAATACGTCGCGGAGGATTTCGATAATAACTGGCTCATTTTCAAATCAGGTCCAAGCGAGATGGGCGTGCACCCGACCCATTCCGAATGGGAAGGTCGAACCTACGCTTATCCGCGTCACCACTTGCTTGCATTAATGTGCGACGACATCGAGAGGACGGTCGCCGAGTTGGGTGAAAGAGGAGCACAATTCCGGGGCGTCATTGAGCAACGCGAGTACGGCCGCATCATCATGATGATGGTGCCTGGTGCGGATGATATCCAAGTGTATCAGCCGACTCACAAGCTCGCGTACAATCTTTAGAGCGCGGGCGCATGCGTCGTCGCCTCGAAATGCATCCGAGAGCCAGCGAGCTTATCAGTCTGTTAAAACTTGAGCCCCATCCCGAAGGCGGCCATTTCGTCCAGACTTTCCGATCGTCGCGCAGTGTCATGCCAGACAGCTCGCGGGGCCAGCGCGCGGCTCTGACCGTTATTTACTTCCTTCTCGTTCAAGGAGGCGTCAGCCGGTGGCATCGGGTCGCCTCCGACGAGGCATGGCACTGGTACGAGGGGTACCCACTCGAGCTTTTCACGGCACCTCCTGGCACGGGTATCGTCCAGTCTTCGTTCCTTGGTCCACTTTCAGGCGCAGCCGTGCCGCAGCACATTGTTCCTGCGGATTACTGGCAGGCCGCGCGTACAACTGGAGCGTACACGCTTGCGGGCTGCTCTGTGGGGCCTGGTTTTGATTACTCCGATTTTACTCTGCTCTCATCGCTACCGGATGATCAGAAACCGCCCATCACCCCGAGAGCTCTTCTTGCCGAACTGCTCTGACATCCCGGCGGCAGATATGAGATGTCTTTGCCACCGCACCCGCGCGTGGTAGAAGTTGCGAAAGCCATGCAGCAAAACATCGATACCATTCTCGACGCGGCGGAGGAGCGGGAAGCGAGTGACGTCTTCCTTCAGGAGGACGAGATACCGCGAATTAAGGTCAATGAACAAATCAGCGTCTTCGGTGAAGAACCGATGTCGCTCGCGCAGATGACCGCATTCTGGCAGGCGTGCGGCGCGAACGCGCAGAGCGACGGCGACAAAGATCGCGACACCGGCTTCGTCTCGCGCACGCATACGCGCTACCGCGTGAGCCTGCACCGCACCATGGGCCGTCTCGGTGCAGTCCTGCGCCGCATCAAGACCAGTGTGTCTGCATTGAAAACGCTCGGAGCGCCCGAGTGGCTCCTGACCCGATGGGGCGCTCGCGAGCACGGCCTGATTCTTATAACGGGACCAACTGGCTCAGGAAAATCCACCACCATAGCCTCCCTGCTTCAATGGATGAACGAGAACCTGGTGCGACATATCGTGACGATCGAGGATCCCGTGGAGTATCAGTTCACCAGCCAGCGCTGTCATTTCACCCAACGACAGGTGGGACGTGACACTGGCAGTTTTGCGACAGGGTTGCGAAGTGCGCTTCGTCAGGCGCCGGATGTCATTTTCGTGGGTGAGATCCGGGATTACGAGACGGCGTTGACGGCCCTCCAGGCTTCGGAAACCGGACATCTCGTTGTTTCGACTCTGCATTCGGAGAAAGTTGCGGACACGATGGAGCGCTATATAAATCTTTTTTCGGCGGAAGGCGAGAAGCATGGTGTGAACCTTCTGGCAAACCAGCTTTCTGGCGTCCTGTGCCAGAAGCTGGTTCAATCTGCTGACGGAGGCCTGCATTTGCTTGTGGAACACGTCGAAAATGCGGGAGCCATGCGCGACTGGATCGCAAGACGAGAGTTGCAGAATATTGATCAATATATCTCCCGCGGATCGGATCCTGCCGCCGTTTCATTTTTGCAATCGACGCTCAAAGCCCTACAGGCCAAGGTCATCACGGAAGCGACTGCCATGGCTTCAGTCAGCAATGAATCCGAACTTCGTCGTGCGATGAGGGGAATCGGCTAGACACGTCCTCCGCACAATTGCAATCATTATGAAAGAACATGACTTGATCGATTTTCTGATTCTTGCCGCCCAGCAAGGCGCTTCTGATCTTCATTTGACACGAGGGGCGCCACCAATGATACGCGTCGCTGGTGTCATCAAGCCCCTCAACGAAGACGCAGCGCTGCTGTCTGCGGAAGATACAAGGCGATTGGTTATCGATACCTTGAAGGAGGGACAACGGGCGAAGCTGGAAAACGAATGGCAGCTTGACTTCGCGTTGCAGGTTCATGATCTCGGCCGCTATCGCGGGAACGCCTGCTACGTGTCAGGTGCGATTGAGGCCAATTTCCGACAGATCCCTGCCGAGATCCCCGATCTAAAGTCGTTGGGACACTCCCCCGTGGTAGATCGCTGGTGTGACGAGAACGCCGGGCTGGTGCTGGTGACTGGAGCGAGCGGTGAAGGCAAAAGCACAACACTGGCGAGCATGGCTCAAACGATAGCCGGACGGCGTTCCGTCAACATGGTCAGCATTGAGGACCCGATCGAATTTGTTCATTCACAGGGGCGCAGTCTGGTGAACCAGCGCGAGGTCGGTTCCGACGTTCACAGCTTCGCCGCAGGGCTCAAGAACGCGTTGCGACAGGATGCGGATGTCATTCTTGTTGGAGAGTTGCGCGACTTGGACACGATCCAAACTGCGATTACGGCGGCCGAAACGGGGCACCTCGTGCTTGGAACCATGCACACCAACGACGCGCCAACCGCGATTGGGCGAATTATTGACGCCGTTCCAAAAGAAGGTCAGCAGTTTGTCAGTGCCCAACTTGCGTGGTCGTTAAAGGGAGTGGTGTGTCAGTATCTCCTGCCGCGAAGCGGCCAGTCAGGCCTGGTTTTGGCCTCGGAATTGTTGACGGTGAACTCGGGAATCGAGGCGTGTATTCGGACCGGGCGGCTTGCGCAGTTGCCGGGCCTGATTCAAATCGGCGCTAAGGACGGCATGCATACAGTGGATGATAGTCTTATCGAGTTGCTTCTGGCTGAACGCATCAGTCTCATGGACGCGATGGCTCACGCGAGGGACCCGAATTTTGTGAAGGAGGAATTCCAGAAAGCTTTGAAGTCGCAGAGGAAAGGGTGGTTTTCGGGAATGTTCCGCAAATAAAAACCGGTCTAGCCTGGTTCACGCAGGTTGATTTGCGAGATAGCTGGTTGATTTTTCTAAAGCCTACCGCGGCTAACCGGTGGCTGGGTTTTACCTGGTTCGGCCTCGCTTGGCGGGGTGGCTGAGAAACCTCAACAGGAGATACAATCATGAGAATGTTGATGATAGTCCGACTGCCAAACGATACATTTAACGCTGCTGTCCGTGACGGTAGCGCCGGGTCGAAGACGAAGGCCATTTTTGATGAAGTTAAGCCCGAGGCTGTTTACTTTACGGAGATTAACGGTCAACGGACCGTGATGATGATCGTTGAGTTGCCGAAGGCTTCAACCATTCCAGCGCTGGCTGAGCCCTGGTTCCTGACCTTCAACGCAGCGGTCGAGTTTCATGCTGTTATGGATCCGCAGGAGCTCCAAGATGCCGGACTCGACAAGATCGCCAAGAAATGGGCATAGGCTTGTCGCCCATCGCACGCAACGGATCGCACTTCAGGTGCGGTAACGCTGCACTCATAAATCCGGAAGTCGTCCCCGAAGCACGGTGATAGAGTACGGCAGGAGCTCGTAGAATGAGGATGCCTCTCGCGTGAAGTGCGCGGGTGGGAGACTGCGGGTGGGATGACCGTTTGGGCCGTCCGCGTGCCACGCGTACTGTTGCCGCGAAAATTGAACGAGTTCAACCTGACCGGCAAAGCTCACCGGCTGCTTTGCTTTAGGAACGTTGAACTCCACGTTGAGCCGCACGACGCGTGTCGGACTTTTGTTGATCGCAAGTAGCGACCACTGTTTATCGGGCCGGTGCACCGCATACACAGTGACAGCAGGGGACGATGCCGGCTTCTTCGGGTCGACCCTCACCGGCGCCTTCGTCGTCCGCCTCTCCCTAGCCAGGGAGAGGATTGAGGTGAGGGTCGCACTAGAGACGGTTACAGGAAAAATTTCATGCGGCTCATTTGTCGGTTGCATCCACTCCTTTGTGATCAGTTGCGAGGCGTAGTACGCGGACAAACGATTCAGCTTATCATTTTTCGGATTCAACTGAAGGATCATCAGATTGCCCCAGGAGCATTTCAGCTCGTCCTGAAGATAGTTCGGCTCATAGCCGTACAGGTATGGTTTGGCGCCGCCGAGAATAAGAAAAGCACCAACTGTGTCAGCGTTGAAGAGCGCCCCTTCGATATCCACTTCGTGGCGTCCTCCAAAAACTGAATATCCGTATTCGCTCATCAACCAGGGGATGTTCGAAGGCACGCCGTCGGCATGCAAACTCGTCATCATCGCCTTAAGACGTTTTGGAATTTCCAACAACTGGGGAGCCGCGTCGGAGCAAATGTTGTCGAACGGATAAAACTCGAATGCAAAGAAGTCGAACGGGACGTTTGCGCTTCGAATGTACTTAAGGAAGCGATTCATCCAGGAACGATTCCCAGCCTTGTCTGTCCACGTGAGCAGCCGGTCCTCAAAACTTTGCAGGCTTGGGCCTCCGAGTTTTAAGTGCGGATCGAGCGAGACTAGCCGGCGCGCAACTCCGGTGTAGAGCGCAGCGTAATCTTCTGGTGATGCCCATTGCCCATCGGGCTCTTCGCCCAACTCGATTCCTTCCAAAGCATATTTTCGTCGGATCAAATAATTAATTTCTGCGGCGGCGTTCTCTGGCGTGTCGTACAGCACGCCTACCGGCACGAGCACAGGCAGGTTGTTTGTGAGTTTGCTGCGCAGGATGAAATCCACGCCGGGCTGTTCGGTGCTGTAGTCGATGTCTTCCGCGCGATGCCATGGATCGGTGGAGGAGACATAAACGATGGTTTGCCGATGCCGGTCGGGGGCATGACGCACATGGTCGTGAAAATGATTGCGCTTACTTGCCGCGCCGGAGCGGCGCGAAGGCGGGTCGATGTTGCCGAGCTGGATTTCGCGAATCGCGAAACCTAACGAGTCGCGAATGTCACCCGAGCTTTGTGCGCTCGTGTGCGAACTGTTGCTCATTACGATTCGCACGAACTGAACAGAGCGTGGGCGATCGGTGAGTCGAATCAGGTCATCATTGCCTTGTGTATTCTCGATGTTTCCACGTGCGAATGGCTGCCAGTCAACATCGTCATCCGCGTGCAGGTGCATCGGATCATCGCCCGACCAATATTCCACTTTGTATTGCTTCGCGTACGGAGCTGCCCAGCGAATGCGAACGGCGTTTACGGATTTCTTTCCGCCGAGATCTATGATTACCCATTGCGGATGAGCGTCGTCCGCTTCACCCGTGAAATGTGGGTCCAGATATGGATTGCTTTTCCAAAACGATTCTTTGTCACCGTCTGCAATGCGGGAGTAACCGTCATCGTTTGCCTGGTCGATCGTGTTTCCGCGTCGTGGCAAACGGTACCCGTACGAGACATTGATCGGTTCGCCGGGCGAATCATCCGACGTCCAGTATCCGCATTTATGATCGGGATCGCTCCATGTGCCCTGCGGGTTCCAATGCCAGACTTCGCCGCCGAGCTCGGTACGCAATCGATAGCTGAGCGGTCCCAAACCGGCTGATAACATTTCCGTAATGTTCTTGTCTGTGAACATTAGAGCGCATTCACCTTTCTCATGGCCATCGACTCCCGCTCCCAAACTTTCAGTTGGCACACAATGGTTCACCGGATGGTCGGTTGAGATGATGGCGGAAAGGCTGACGGACTTTTCGTTGCCGCGTGTCTCCGTCGCGAAAGCGAATTGGAGCGCGGCCGAGACAACTGCAGCAGCGCGCCAGAATTTTCGCTGCAAAGATTTAGCGAACCCCGCCTTCTTCACGGCGTGGTATGTAAATGCGGATCGCCAGGAACGAAAGCGACGCATCGTTGCTTCGTCGTCGTTCTTATTAGTGCTGTGCTTTCTCCAGTTGCTTCCGAACTTCGGTTTTTTCGTGACGAACGTCGCTTAGATGACTCTGGAGAACAGGAAGTTGAGATTTTTTCGGGTTTGGTTGATGAAGCAGAGTTCGGTTATTTTTGCCACCGCGGTATGATGGTCCGGGTTGTTTCGCCTCCCCAATCTGAAGAAGCAACTGGTCCTCTTGTCTCTGAAGGTCAGCGTACCGGGCCTGCAGAGTCTGTGTGCGATTTACAGCCGCTTGTTGTTTCGCCAGGGCCGCGTTGTTCTTTGCGTCCGCCTCAGCACGTTGACGTCGGATCTCCTCCTGTTGCTTTTGGTATGCTGCGTAACTTGCCGATTGCTCGGCAGAATATGAGGCAGCCTTTTCCGGGTCGTAATGAAAGCGTTCTCGAACATCTTTTGGCAGTTCGGTGAAGTAAAGCTTTGTGATCCCGGATTTTGTCTGGACTACGATGCCATCGGGTTCGGTGCGCGCGACTGTGGCATCCTTATATTCTTTGCCATTAATTGTCGTGAAGTCTTCGGCGAAAACGGCGGCGATGAAAGATAGGATCAAGAACGTGAGGACTTTTGCGCTCATTGTTGAGCTCACGAAGTTGCTTTTCTCTTTTGATATTTCGGAATTGTCAGGTCAAGCAGAATTCGCGGGAGCAGCGGCAAGTGATTTGCAGCGATGCAGCTGATGTGACACATTGGACACATGAGGACGGCTACTATCCGCGAATTGCATATGAATACGGGCAAACTCGTCCGTGCTTCAGCACACGAAAACATTCTTATCACTGATCATGGCCAGGCTGTAGCGATACTTAAACGTGCGCAGGCCGCCGAGCTGATCGGCAAGCCCTTTCCTAAACGCGACATTCGTAACATGCCGAAAGTTCCCGGCGATTCGACCGTTTATATCTCAGAGGATCGAGAGGGTCGATGATCTACCTCGACGCCAGCTACATCGTGAAGTGCTATCTCAACGAAGCTGGTTCCCGGAAAGTTCTGGCATTGGTACAGGAGCGTCCGGGGCGCAGCTGCGCGCTACACGGTCGCGCCGAACTCTTTTCGGCCGTCCATCGTCGCGTTCGAGAGAAGCATCTGTCTGCACAGGACGCATCGGCTGTGTGGAAACGATTCGAGAGCGACGAGCTCTCAGGCCTTTGGCATTGGCTGGCACTGACGGAAAACGTGGTGCGGCGCGCGTGCGATGCGTTTGAAAAACTGCCGGGGGACGTGTTTTTGCGCTCGAGCGATGCGCTGCATCTCGCCTGCGCGGCAGAGAACCGATTTGCCGAAGTTTACAGCAACGATCGTATCCTGCTGGAGGCAGCACCGCATTTTGGTCTCGACGGAGTGAACGTCTGTTGAAGGCGATTTTTTTTCTTGCCGCTGCTGGTGTTGCGCTACTTCTCGCAGCATGCGGCAAGCCATCGGCCACGAGCCGAGCCGATCCGAACGCTCCGGTTGAAGTGGTTATTCCGGATCACGGCGTTTACACCGGCGCGTTCATGGATTTCGGGGACGCTGAGGACGACGTGACGATCGAGACGATCGAGGACTTCGAGGAGATGGTGGGCAAACACCAGGCTATCATCGCGTCTTCCAGCTACTGGGGAGAACAAAATTTTCCGGTGGCCAATCTCAACGTCATCTGGCGGCATCACTCCCTGCCGCTCGTCTTCTGGTCACCCTGGGATAAGCCTTACGAAGAAGATCATGGCCCGGACAAGTTTAGTTTAACTGAGATTCTGGCGGGTAAATGGGATGCATACATCGACAAGTGGGGGGATGCTGCGCGGGGCTTCGGGCATCCGATGATCGTTGTTTTTGGTGTCGAAATGAACGGAACATGGTTTCCCTGGTCTGGCGCGTACTACGGCGGCGCTCAATGGGAACCGGAACACAATAATTGGAAAGGCCCGGAAACATTTCGCCGGGCTTATCGTTATGTCGTGGATCGTGTCCGTGCGCGCGGTGCATCGAACATCAAATGGATGTTTCACACCAACAATTATCCGTATCCGTACGAACCCTGGAACTGCGCTGCCGCGTATTATCCTGGATCCGATTATGTCGATTGGCTTGGGCTCAGCGTTTACGGGCAACAATACAAGGATGAGCCGAATCCGGATATTCCTTCCCTGGTTGACTGGCCGTACGAGGAAATGAGCCGGCTGGACCCGCATAAGCCGATCATGATTGCAGAGTGGGCGACCGGCGAGTTCCCACTCGCTACGGCGAAGCCCGGCGCCATGCATAAGCCGGCATGGATCAAACAAGGCCTGGAGCTTTTCCGCACGCGTTATCCGCGGGTCAAAGCCGCGCTGTATTGGCACGAGCGCTGGCAAAACGCCGACGGCTCTTATAGCAATCTGCGTGTCAACTCTTCCGTGGAATCATTGCGAGCGTATCGCCAGGGACTGGCCCATCCGGATTGGCTCGGCGATTTGATCCTTCGCGCAATTCCAAAAAGGTGATGGAGTGCGCGCGCCCGCTTCCCTCGCCACGGCGGGCTCGGCGAGCCCGCCCCACCAATTTCTTTGGGGCGGTAGACAAAATCTGCACTTGGCGGCGTCTTGAAAATAAAGACCGTGAAAAGGTCATGGAGCCTACCGCCAGCTATGATAATTGGAGGAACTGCTTTTCTGAAGTTGCGCCCGGGTTGCTTTTGTTCGCCCGTCAATGGGTGCAATCAGCCGCCGACGCGGAAGACATTGTACAGGAAGCATTCGTCAAGTTCTGGCGACGCAACCACAACATCGAGAATCGCGCGCTGCTCTACTCTGCCGTTCGCTCGATTGCGTTCGATTTTATTCGACGCGACATGCGCCGCGCGCGACGCGAGGAGACTTTTTTGGCCGAAACTGAACCGGTTATTGAACCGAACTTCGAATTGCAAGATGACACGCAATCGTCGCTCGCTGTGGCCGTGGACTCCCTGCCGCGGGATCAACGGGAGGTGCTGGTCTTGAAAATCTGGAATGATCTTACGTTCAGCGAGATTGGCGGCGCACTGGGAATCTCGCAAAACACCGCGGCGTCGCGGTATCGGTATGCGTTGAGCAACTTGAAGAAGGCTTTGCAACCGCAATGAACGACTTTTCCGAGCTTGAGAAGGATCTTAGGAAGCTGCGACCAGCCTCGCCGTCGCCGGTTCTTTTTGAGCGTGTCGAGCACGCGCTGAGCAGTTGTAGGGCGTCTGTGTCAGACGCCAAATGGAAATTTTGGAGGCGTTTCACAGAAACGCCCTACAATATGTGGTCGTTAGGGTTCGGCCTCGCTGCTGCTGCGGTTTTGATTTTGTTCGCTGTAGTCACGATGGAACGTCGACACGAGCGGCAGGAAACACTTGCGCAAACTTCGGCCGCGACCGCTGAACGGCCAGTCCCCCACGGGACCATGCAATCGATGGCGGCCGGCAGATTCGTTTCGACTGGGGGGACCAATCTCGTTTACAACGCGCGTGACGAAGGACTGCATTTTGCCGACGGCTCGGAGCGGCCAGTGCGACGCCTTCGGTATCAGACCCAACAGACCTGGCGGTGGCGTAATCCCGAGACGGGTGCATCGCTTCGGGTCTCCTATCCGAGCGAGGAAATCGTTCTCATCCCGGTTTCCGGTCAATGATTTAACAAAACACAACCATGAAACTGAAATCCATATCGACAATCACAGCCATGATATTGCTGCCGCTGGCCGCATTCGCCCAAACGCCGCCGGACCCGCAGCAACCGCCGCAGCCGCCTCGGGCGCCGCATCCACCGCGAATGCCGGGTCATCGCGACAACGCGCCCAAGGTTCCAATCACGTATCTTGGCGTCGAGACATCGCAGGTTCCCACTGTCGTGAGTGAACAGCTTAACCTTGGGAAAGGCCTGGGGTTGGTTGTCGATTACGTCGAGCCGAGCAGCCCAGCCGCGGCTGCAGGTGTTCAACAAAATGACATTTTGAAGATGCTGAACGACCAGATTCTCATCGAGCCGAGTCAATTGCGAAAGCTACTGCAAACTTTCCCCGAAGGCACCGATGTAACGCTCACGATCCTGCGCAAGGGACAGGAGCAAAAGCTTACTGCCAAACTTGCCAAGAAAGAAGTGCCGCAGCGGCGCAATCTCTTTCCCGGAGGCAACCATGACTGGCATTGGGATTTCGACGAGACAGGCGATCTGGGCGATCAAATGCAGGATTTGAAAGAACAACTCAGAGAGCAGCTCGGCGGCGCGCAACACGGCGTGATGCGCGAAGCCGTGACGCAGGCTCACGAAGCGGCCAGGCGCGCGCACGACGATGCCCGGCGCGCCGCGGAGGAGCTTCGTATTTTCTTTGAAGAAAACGGCGCGATGAAGGCCAGCAGAATCGATCTGGGGAAAGCGCAAATTGTTTTTTCTGACGACAGAGGCGAGCTGAAACTGCAAAACGTGGACGGAAAAAAATTGCTCACGGCCAAAGACCCCCAGGGCAAGCTTCTTTTCAGCGGGCCGGTCGAAACGAAAGAAGATGTGGATAAAATGCCCGCCGATGTTCGTAAGCGATATGAGAAATTACAGCAAAGCGAGTTGCGATCGCTGACCCCGCAGTACGACAGCCATAGCGTGGATGGCGCCGACACTGACGATGCGGACGACGATGAGGATGACGGTGCAGAAATTCCTGAAGCATCATCGCAGCAAGTTTCCTTAAAATCGTTTCCCCGCGAAGCTCCTCCACATTCGATCTCATTTTGACGGGCAGAGGAGGAACTCCGCCGGGCATCTTAACCTGGTCTAGCCAGCCGCCCGGCGGAGTTTTCTTTTTTTGAATGCTGTAGTGTCCGCTGTCCCCAGCGGAATTCTTGTTGCCGCGTTTGGGTCATGCACTGAGGACAGCGCACCTTATAGTGACCCGGTAAGAATCATATTTTGCCATTTTCCTTGCCGCGGAGAAGCAGTGCCCTTATAACCGACACGCGTAATGACACGGGCGTTATTGCTCATCGGGATCATCGCATTTGCGTCTCCGCTGTGTGGGCAGCAGACAGCGTCACCTTCCGCTTCGCCGTCGCTCGAGCAACGCGTCGCTGATCTTGAAGCGTACGTAAACAATTCAGCTCGTGGCAGCGATAGCTCAGGAATCGCCTCGAACATTTCCGGGCCGGGTCCGGCTGACAACGCATGGATGATGGTATGCGCAGCGCTGGTGCTTTTCATGACATTACCGGGTCTGGCTCTTTTTTACGGCGGTCTAGTCCGCGCGAAGAATGTCCTTTCCGTTTTAGCGCAATGCCTGGGCATTGCTGGGCTGGTCACGATCTTGTGGTGGGCAGCGGGCTATTCGCTGGTGTTTTCGCGCGGGTCGCCCTTCATCGGTGGATTCGAGTTTGCGTTTTTGCACGGCGTCGACGCGCGACCGAACTCCGACTATTCCTATTGGGTTTCCCAGAATGTTTTCGCGATGTACCAACTAATGTTCGCCATTATCACGCCGGCTTTGATTATTGGCGCTGTGGCTGAGCGGATGAAATTTGCCGCCGTGCTCGTTTTCGTCGGGGTCTGGATGTTCGCGGTTTATTTTCCAATCGCTCACATGGTTTGGGGAATCGATGGGTGGATGAATGGCGTCTGGAATTCCGCGGCGAAAGTTACTGCGATCGATTTCGCCGGTGGAACAGTCGTTCACATGAGCTCAGGCTGGTCGGCGCTGGTCTTGTGCATTCTTCTCGGGCGCCGGCTCGGATTTCGAAAAGAAATCATGGCGCCGCACAGCATGGTGCTTTGCATGGTGGGAACCGGTTTGCTTTGGGTAGGTTGGTATGGTTTCAACGCCGGCAGCGCGCTGGCGCCCGATGGCATTGCCGCGAACGCGTTCATGACTACGACCCTGGCCACAGCGGTGGCTTCGTTCACCTGGGCCATGTTGGAATACGCGCTGCGTGGAAAACCAAGCGTGCTCGGATTTTGTTCCGGTGCGGTGGGCGGACTCGTGGTGATCACACCAGCTTGCGGATATGTCGACCCGGCCGGCGCGGTTATTATCGGAATTGCTGCGGGAATCGTCCCGTTTTTCGCCTGCACGAAATTAAAATCCTGGCTGGGTTACGATGACGCGCTTGATACTTTCGGTGTGCATGCGGTCGGCGGAACGCTCGGCGCGTTTCTCACCGGTCTGCTGGCGACTGCCAGCGTGAATCCAAATCTTTCATTGAGCGTTGCTGGATCCCCGAATCCTGCCACCCAAAATGGTCTCGCCAGGATTGTGGGGCACACGCTTTGGTTGGAGCAATTAAAAGCAATGGGAGTCACTATTGTGTTCGCGGTGGTGGGCAGCGCAATTATTGGCGTCATTGTTCGGAGGCTGATTGGGCTTCGAATCGCGCCGGAAATTGAGCGGCAGGGTCTCGATATCAACCAGCACGGCGAAGAGGGCTACATGACGACAGGCTAATAAATCTCCAGACGCGGAATCCGCCCTGGCGCAAGGCTGCGGTGTGGCAGACACTCAAGGCTTAATTTCGAAAGCAACAAAGCAATGAAAATTCCGTTAACGATCGCAATTTCTCTAGCGATCGCCGGAATCGCATCGGCTTACACACCGGCAGAAATCACGGTCGAATCTAAAAAAGCTAACGACTTTTTCGAGAAATGTTGGGACGAAACGCTTTCACGCCATCCGGTGGATGAATCGTATTATGGAATCAAGACGCATTACGATCAGTTGGAGGACCTGTCGGAGGCGAAGGCCATGGCCGACGAGAAAGTTTGGGAGCGCCAGTTGGCGGAGCTAAAAGAGAAGATCAAGTTTGAAGCGCTCGATGCACAAACGCAGCTGAGTTACGCACTCTTCCAGCGTGAGGCGGCACGCGAAGCGGAGGAATTTAAGTATCGCTTCGACATCTATCCGGTCAGCCAGATGCGCGGCATCCATGCACAGATGCCGATTTTCATGATCAACATTCACAAGATCGATGACGTGAAAGACGCAGAGGCGTACATCGCGCGGCTGCGCGGTTTCCCTAAATTGTTCGATCAGGTGCTCGTCAATCTGAAGGTGCGCGAAGAAAAAGGTGTGATGGCACCTCGCTTCGTTTTTCCGCTGGTGCTCGACGCCTGCCACAAGGTCATCCAGGGAAAACCTTTTGATTCGGGCCCTAACGACAGTCCGCTTCTGGAAGATTTCACGAAAAAAGTAACCACCTTAACCAAGACGGATGGCGCGACGCGCGACCGGCTGATGGCCGACGCCACAAAGGCACTATCCGAATCGGTCAAACCAGCCTATGAAAAACTGATTGCCTTCCTGGAGGGGCAGGCCAAACGCGCCACCGATGACGCCGGTGTCTGGAAGTTCAAGGATGGCGCTGAGTTCTACGAGTCTGCGCTGCATCGCACGACCACCACAAACTTAAGCGCCAAAGAGATTCATCAAATCGGCTTGAAAGAAATGGCACGCATCCACGCGGAAATGGAGAAGATCAAAGAAAAGGTCGGGTTCAAAGGCGATCTACAGGCCTTCTTCAGGTTTATGCGCGAGGATCAAAAGTTTCATCTGCCCGGCAACGAGCAGGGGCGCGCGAAATACCTGGCCATGGCTACCGATATCATCGAGACAATGAAAAAGCGGCTCGACGAGCTTTTCCTAACGAAGCCGAAGGCCGACATCGTAGTGAAAGCAGTGGAGGGCTTTCGTGAAAAGTCGGCAGGTAAAGCCTTTTATCAGCAACCGGCTCCTGGCGGCACACGTCCTGGAATGTTTTACGTGAACCTGCGCAACATGCAGGACAATCCCACTTACGAACTGGAAGCGCTGGCTCATCATGAAGGTATTCCCGGACATCACATGCAGATTGCTATTGCGCAGGAGCTGCAGGGACTTCCGAAGTTTCGAAGATTTTCGCACGCCTACACCGCGTACATCGAAGGCTGGGGTCTCTACAGCGAGTTGACTCCGAAAGAAATCGGCCTCTACGCGGATCCCTATTCCGATTTCGGCCGCCTCTCGCTCGAGCTTTGGCGGGCGGGACGTCTCGTGGTCGATACCGGCATACACGACAAAAAATGGGCGCGCGAGCAGGCAATCGATTATCTGGTCAGGAACACCCCCAACACCAGGGCGGACTGCACCGACTCGATCAACCGCTACATCGTAATGCCGGGCCAGGCCACCGCTTACAAGGTTGGAATGCTAAAGATTCTCGAGCTGCGCCAGAAAGCGAAGAAGTCGTTAGGCGACAAGTTTGATATCCGAGAGTTCCATGAAGTGGTGTTGAGCAATGGTAGCGTCCCGCTCGATGTGCTCGAGGAGCTGGTCAATCGCTGGATTCAATCGAAACAGGCTGGCCGGTCTTAAGGACTATGGATCGGGATAACGAACAGCTTAATCTGCTCTCGATTTTTCATTACGTCGTGGCGGGTTTGGCCGCGCTCTTTTCGTTTTTCCCACTAATTTATACGGCGATCGGTGTCACCTTCATCTTTGTCGCGCGGCACGGAACCGCGAGACCCGGCGAAGAATTGCCGCCGGAATTTCTTGGTTGGATTTTTGCCGTGCTTGGCTCGGCGTTGTTCTTAACAGGGATGGCAATGGCGATCTGCATTCTGATCGCCGGCCGATCTCTTGCGCTTCGTAGACGTTACTCGTTCGCTCTGGTAATGGCTTGTATCGAATGTCTGTTTGTTCCGTTCGGAACAATTTTGGGGGTCTTTACAATCATCGTCCTGTCGCGTGAGTCAGTGAAGCCATTGTTTCCCGGGACACAAATGCCGGCATCGGTCTAGCACACTCCACCTGGAGGTTGAGAGGGGAGGCAATCCTCATGGGATCAACCCGCTGCCGTTGCACGCAGCGCGCACCCGGTGGCGCACGCTGCAGCAACCTGATATTCTAAGGATGAAGAAAGCGGCGAACTGGCTTACTGCCCACCGCCGCCATGCCCCATTGTCTGAGCTTGACGCTGTAATTCTTCCGCGCTCGCCTTTTTCACGTTCAACGCGCCGGCGGCTGCCGCACCACCTTCGTCAGCTTCCACCCAACGACCTCCCATATGACTGCCTGTAGCCGGTGGAATCCAAACCAAATGTTTGCCTTTCTTTTGTGTTGTTTGCGCCGCCTTTGCAGGTTGCAGATCAAAGTTCAGTTGCGTCGCTCGATCCGCTTTGGCTTTTGTGTTGGTGATAGACGCTTTCACTGCGCCGTTCACTATCAGCGAAACCCGGTAAACGCCCGGTTGCAGGCCTTGTGAAATGTAACGCCCCTTCGTATCAGTTTTTACCGCATTAAATAGTTGCCTGCCATCGCGCGACTCGATTCGGACATCTGCGCCTTTAATCGGTTGTCCCTTGGCATCCTTAACAATCCCCTGAATAGATGATGGTCCAGTCCAAGTGTTTGGAGTGCTTCCGGTCTCTGCTGGTACCGAGACCATGGAATTTCCGTTGGTCTGGTCTGTGGTGCAGGCATTCGCAATGCAAAGAAACAATCCAATGACCCCAATCTGCAATGATTTAATCAACATATATACCCCACTATTTCCTACAGGAAGAAGGAGGCGAAGTTCCCAAATAATTCGATCCTGAGTGATTTTTTTGGAGTTGGAAGCGGGTCGCCGTCTACTGGTTGAGCCGAATGATAGTGCGATCGGAGAACGCCGAGGGATTTGACCACCAACTATCTGCAGGGGTTGCGCGAGTGGATTGTTGCTGTAGCCATCTCTGTGAAGGGCAAGGGAACGGCCCACAGGGTCGCGCTAGCAGATTAGAGCTGTTTTTCTCGAAGCGACTTCCCAAGTACGACCGTTGATAGCAGTCGTCGCTTGGCCGCAGCCGTTTCAAAAATCACCAACGACGAGCGGAGTATGTCTTAACGTTCGACCCGGAATGCTCATTTCCCTTTTCCTGAACTTCGACCCATGTACCGCCGAGATGGCTCCCTGTGCGACCTGGCACCCATACCATGTGCTTTTTGCTCTCTCCAATCTTATCTGTATTGGACACTGGCTTGAAATCGAAATTCAGCTCAGTCGGTTGATCTGCCTTAGCCTCCGTATTCATGATTGAAGCCTTGACCGCACCATCCACAAGCAATGTTACCCGGTAAAAGCCCGGTTCCAGTCCTCGTGAAATATAGCTGCCTTTTGCATCGGTTTTAACCGTGCCAAACACCTGTTTGCCGTCTCGCGATGCGATCCGAACGCCTGCGTCTTTAATCGGTTCGCCTTTTGCATCTTTTACAAATCCCTCAAAGGACGCGACCCCATCCGCTGGAATTTTATTTGTCGGCGGGTCTGCTTCCAATGCGCGATGAGGCTCACTGGTAGTCGCTTTCGTTTCTTGAGGCGCAGGGGTCATGCCCGCAAAAATTTTGTTCGTTGCCAGGCCGGCTTCCGATGCGCGATCACGCTCAGTGGCAGTGACTCCCGTCTCCGAAGCTGCGGCGGTAGATCGAGTTTCCGGGCGGCGATGGTCGAAACCTTTCGAAGATGTGTAATCGGACACGACGAAAGGATTAGACGGATTCTGTACGGGCACGCTAACGCCAATGTTGCTGCCTGCTCCTGTCGGATGAGTTATATCCGTGAGAAGTCGCTGGAAATAAAAGTCGTATGCGCCAGCACCGGGCTGTTTGCCGGCGACAAGCTGAACTCCAAGCTTGGTCTTGAGTGCGTCGACGATAGACCGGGCGATTTCGTCCTGGAGTGCAAACGCGCCGTCGAACTCGCGGTCATAAGTTTCCGTCCAAACGCGGAAACCGTTTCGCGCATCAATCAGTTCGGCTGTGACGCGAACCCGGTTACCCTGGCGCCGTAAATTCCCTTCGAGCACATTGCCAACGTTGAGCTGTTGTCCAACCGCGCTTGGGGTTGTGTCCTTCCCCTTGAACGCGAATGACGAGGTGCGGCCGACCACACGCAATCCGTCGACCGTGCCCAGGGTATCCAGAATTTCTTCGCTTATGCCGTCACCCAAATGTCCCTGATCTTTGGTCTCGCTAGAGTCGGTAAATGGTAGAACCGCAATACTTCTGGCTGGCGGATTAAACGGCGGTGCTCGGAAGAGCTCCGCGCGAAATAACCAAACCGCAGCCGCACCTAAAAGAAGCCCGGC
Organism: uncultured Verrucomicrobiae bacterium; assembly: GCA_963753675.1. Taxonomy (GTDB): domain Bacteria; phylum Verrucomicrobiota; class Verrucomicrobiia; order Chthoniobacterales; family UBA10450; genus Udaeobacter. Next base: position 156,766 of record CAVWCZ010000006.1, read on the forward strand.
CATACCCACTCCAACCAACTTGGGATTACGCTGCGACCAGCGCCAGATCCGCGCTGGAGGGGAAATCGGCCGGGCGACGATCGGACGGCCGCTGAGCCAGCGTTCCAGATCGGCTGCGAGGTCGCCTGCGGATTGGTAGCGCGCTTTTGGATCACGTTCGAGACAGCATACACAAATCGTCTCCAAATCCTTGTCCAGCGATGGCGCCAGCGAGCGTAGTTTGGGCGCCGGCATTTCAGACGCTTGACGAATCACAGAAACCGGATTGGAACCGAGGAAAGGTGGACGTCCGGCAAGTACGGTGAATAGAACTGCGCCGAGACCGTAAACATCGGCAGCAGGGGTAAAATCGGCGGCTGCACCCCCGGCCTGCTCGGGGGCGATATAACCCGCGGTTCCGAACGTAGTCAGCGACCTTGTAAGATCGTTGTTCGCGTCCAGCAGCTTCGCCAAACCGAAATCGCTGACCAACGGCTCGCCTTGAGCGTTGAGCAGAATGTTTCCCGGTTTGATATCACGATGGAGCACTCCGCGGCTGTGAGCGTATTCGACAGCATGCGCGACCTTTGCGATCAGTTGCACACACTTTCGTGGTTGATTGCGGAGAGCAGCAACGTTCTCGTGCAAACTTCCTTTCTCCGCAAACTTCATGCTGAAAAACGGCAGACCGTCGTCGCTTTCGCTGACTTCGTAAATCGGAAGGATGTTCGGGTGATCCAAACTGGCTACAGCCTGTGCTTCTCGTCGGAAACGCTGCAATGCTCCGTGTGAATCAGCGCGATAACTAAGGACGCGCTTTATTGCGACAATGCGCCGGGAATGTCGTTGTCTCGCGCGATAGATCACTCCCATGCCGCCGCAACCGATTTGCTCGAGAATTTCGTAATTCCCCAGCTGCCAGGGCTTGTCGCGCGTGTCCAACTCGTCCAGTACCGATGCATAAATCCCCTTCGATACGTCGCCACCCGTTTTCAATCCCTCGCGCAACAGGCAGGTCACGCAAACTCCGGCGTCGAGTCGCATGGTTGCGCCACACGTCTCGCATTCTGCATTCTCTTTGGTAGCGCCCGGAAACTGATCGGAGCGTGGAGCTGAATCGGTCATGGCAATTATTCGGTTCCTGTTGCGAGCGACGCACACAGGTAACGGATCTCATCGTCTACCTCCGTGGGATCTTCGACAGTTTGCGATACTTCATCGCGCAGTAGACTGCGATAACGCTGACGCATTTTGTGCAGCTGTTTTTTCACGGTCGATTCCGCCATTCCCAGTTCCGCAGATAGATTAGCATACGACATTTCATCGCGCTCGTCTGTTAGATGCTGGCTTAGGGCCTGGAAAAGCCAGAGCTTGCCTTTACTCTCACATTCTTCGCGTAGCCGTTGCAGCGCGTGTTCTACAACCGTTACAGCCCAGTTCAGGTCGAAGATCCGTTCGGGTGGCAATGAGTCGGTCCCCTGGATGGGAATGGAGAATTGCGATGGCGATTCCGCCATCCAATCGTGCCAGGAAATAAATTCCACCTCGCCGCCGCGTTTTCGAGCGTGAGTTCTCTCAGCGGCGTTAATGAGAAAATTCTGCAGCGATCGGAGCAGGAGTGAACGGAAGCGGCCGCGATTACGATCCGCGTGCTGCAGCCAATTGTCTTTCAGGATTGTCGCAAAGAAATCCTGTGTGAGATCCTGCGCGTCCTCAATTGAATAGCCGCGTCCGCGGACAAATGAAAAGATAGGTCGCCAATAAGTCCGGCAAAGCTCCGCAAGTGCATCATGAGCTTTTTGCTGTTCACTTCCCGGATTGGTGGCGGAAAGGATCAGGCTCCAGCGTGTGGTTACGAACTCGCGCGGTTCCCTTAGAGGCTGATCGCCGTTCTTCCCGTCCACGAATGAACATTGGGGTTCTTCCGTTTCCATACAAGCAGAAAAACGAACACCGAACGAACGTCCATCGAACGCCTTCGCCGAGAGTGCGCCCAACGCGGAATGCCCCATGCTGGCTTTTGATGTCTGACCTCTGACATTACTACCGGCCGGGGGCCCCACACGATCTTGCGGAAATTGTCATGCCGAGCGAAGTCGGGGCATCTCTCGATTCTTCTGTGCGGCGCATCAATTAGTTCATGCTCTAGATGTCGAACGCCGAACATCCAACTCCGAAAGGATTCGCGAGCACGCGCCCAACGTTCAATGACAGGAGTGCCGGCGGAGGGGCTCGAACCCACACGATCTTGCGATCACTGGATTTTGAGTCCAGCGCGTCTGCCAATTCCGCCACGCCGGCGATTGGAATCCTGAACCTACAAGCACCTACGTGAAGCTCAACTTCGCGACAAACTGTAGCCGCTTCGCTATGCGAAGGGCAGAGCGATTGAGTATGACTGACTATAATTTTGTCGTTGCGGTGCAGCGAGCAAAAGCGGCAGAATCCGCCGCGTGAAGCACTGGGAGATCATCGCTGCCAATCTCAAGAAAGCGGGTTGGAGCTTGGGCTGCGTCTCAGCGATTGATTCCAACGGGCGAACGATCTGGATTGCTGACGCACATCGCGACGAGGGAAAGCGTTTCATTGTGCAGGCCGACGAAAGCTCAGCGCGTTTATTGAACTCGAACGTCACGTGCTAACCGTGACGTTTTATCTCGAATCCATCAGGAATGGTTGATCTCCGCTAGGGAGACTGCCACCCAATCCGACTAAAAGTTGAGGACTGTCCATGATCGCCGCGGTGCTCAGACTCGTCTCTCGTTGTTTCACCGCCCCAGCTCTTTCCGCCCGCTAAACATATCGGACAACGTCGCGAACATGCTTGACGCTCTGCTCGGTTCCATTCCATTACCGACTTGTTTGCATGAACTCGCTTTGTCCGATTCGGTTCTTTTAGTTTTGCTATGCCCGCGGCCCGGATCACGGCGGTTAAAAGGATTGTCACAATCTCGACCTCATTGCGACGACTCCGCAGTTGCCTTCCCGTGCTAATGAATGCGCCGTGCGTTAGGACAACTGCTTCGACAGGGTCATCAGTCAATCGAGAAGCGAAGTTATAGACACCGGAATAGTAACGAAGGACCAACGTTTCAAAGCGTCCGCGTTTGTTTGCTTTCGGCGGCTTTGGTCTCTGTTGAGTTTTTGTCGTTGTCAGCTTCTTTACGAAACTTGGCTTAGCGATTCAATCTCCGCCGCAAGGCAGCCACGCCGAGCAAAGCGAAACCAAGCAGAGAAATTGTCGAGCCGCCATCGGGAACGCTCACTGTAGTAGGTAGGCCAGAGGGGGCGGGGCTTGCTTCGACAGGTTGGGCAAGAAAAAACGCCGGAGCTGCGGCTAAGCCGAGTAAGAGCTTAGATGCGATTCTCATGTCCGATTAAACAGCAAAAGGCATGCCAGTGTCCCTAAGGTGCTACCTACACCTGAACTTAGGAAAAGTTGTAAGGAATAGCAGAAAACTGTAAGAAAAACCGACAATTATCGCATTGCTGGTTTCCAGAGACAGTCGTCGCTATGGTGCTTTGAAATCGCCCTTGTGCGCGTGCGTTTCGATCACGTTTCCAGCTTCATCGTAAACGCGAATGACGGCATCATCAGGCCAGAGCATACACGTTATTCCAGGTGTTGAATAATGCTTTCCGCGTAACCTCAGGCCGGATTTCCCGTAGTACAGAGGTAGAAGGCTGCGAATGAGGTCTCAATGACGAGAAGTCACGCGTGGCCGAAACAAAAAAAGGGGACCGCCACGCCGAAGATGGCCCACCGTTTACTCGACGCGATGTCGCGGCAGCGCAAATACCAGTTGCGCCACAAGCGTGCCGGATTGTGCTGTAACTGTGGTCGTCTGGTAGCTAGTGGCACCTTGTTTTGCGAGCTGCACCGACGGAAGCGAAACTTAGAAAACAGAGAAAGGCAGCGCAAAAGATTTAGGCGAAAGCTTCGGTACCCTAAGGCTGAAAGCTACAGATTCACGGGGAGCAACGCTTATGGGCGTAAAGCGCGATCAGGATTGCTGAAGCGCACCGCGACGACGGAAAGCGCTTTATTGTCCATGCCGACGAACAGCTGAGCGCGCTTGTTGGACTTGAAAGTATCAGCCGCGAATCATTGCGCTTTCCAAATGTCGAATAATTCCGCACAATTCTCGCCATGCAGCCTTTTACCCGCTTTGCTCCTCGCGAGCGCACTGAACCCCCGCAAACGAATCAGCCAGACCCATCTGTCGTCCCGGGACAATTCAACCGCACGTCCATGCCAACGCAATCCGGCGCTCTTCTCTCCCGAGGAGTTTCGATCAAAGGCTCGGTCAAGTTCCTGAACGAGCTGCTCATCGACGGCAGTGTGGAGGGCACAATCGAGTCCACCGGAACGCTGACGATCGGGGAGCACGCGTGCATACGCGGTGAGATCAGGACGAAATCAGTGGACATGCAAGGGATGGTGGAGGGCAATATTTTCGTGACTGAACGCTGTGAGCTCTATTCGGGTTGCACGTTGCGTGGTGACATCGAAGCGCCCCGGCTGGTGGTTAATGACAACGTGACATTCCTTGGCAGCGCAAAGGTCGGAACCGGGAAGTCACTCCCGGCTTGACGTTCGCCTGTCGAACGAACGTGGTAAGCAACGCAATTCGCTACGACAAGCATGGCAGCTGCTCACATGGTCAGACCGCACCGCTGAGGCTGGAAAGCTTTTGAAGCACCTGGCGTCGAGCCTGTGTTTCCAAAGAAAGATCAGGCCATCGACTATGCGCAGAACCGCACCTGCTTTCGCTCAGGTGAGATTCGCATTCTGGTTGAGTTGTCAGAAACTTCGCCGCAGACTTTCCGTAGTAAGACAAGGGGAGGGGGAGATAGCCGGAAAATAGGCGCAGAGAGATGCCCGATTTTTGCTCGATCTTCGCCTCCCTTGTTCCGCGTGTTTACTTGAGTATTGCGGATAAACAGCATTTCTGTTTCAATGTATCTGCAAAAGGAGCCAGTTGTGTGTCCGCAATGTGGATCGACAGTCCGCATCGCTCGCGACCTTTGCCTGAGGTGCATGCTTTTCTTAGGCATTGCTGTCTGTGACGACACCAATGAGACCAATGAGACGCTCGATGATCTCCTTAGGCTAGATCGATGTTTGTAACGTAGCCCTTTTTAGGCAACTTGGTCCGGCATTTTCCGTAGTAGAGAGTACAGTGAGAGGACCCCCGAGACAGAACGGCAATGTGCTGCACGGCCAACTGCAAGCACGGAATGACAAAGCGAAGTTGACGATCAAAACGGAAAGCTCACGTTTTGATGCCTTGGTCACGCGTTACTATGTGGCTGTTTACAGCCTCGCTTCTCGATTGACTGATAACCCTCGGGAAGCAATTGCGCTAACCCGCGATGCATTCAATAGCACGCGAAAGCAACTGCGGAGTTGTTGTGATGACAACGTGTTCGCCGCAATCCTCATATCCATTGTACTCCGGGCAGGTCTGGCCCGCCGCTTGAATTGAGCCTCAGGCGATGCCTGCTTTGTTTAGCAGCGTCTATATTCCTTTTTTTGCGCTCGTATCGCAGGCATAGGGGTTTTTGCGACCGCTTTTTCCTGTCAAAGCCGGTCCGCCGTTTAGCAGCGAAATGACCAGGCCTGGACCGCCAAACAGTTCTGAATAATTAGTAAGGCTGAACCCGCCCGCGTGCTTGGGCGCGAGAATCACTGAGCAGCTTCACAATATGCGGTGATGGCTCGGAGAGCGATGCTACCGGAAGAGGAGCTTGTTCACGTCATGGAGGTGTACGGTGTTGGAAATACTCCGATGGCACGTGCCACTAACGCGCGTGAAGTACTGGGAAATCATCGCTCACAATCTCAAAGAAAGCCGATTGGAATTGGCTGTATCTCAAGCACAGATCACGTCGGGCGACAATTTTGGGTTGTGGTAGCAGAGCGTGAGGACGTCAGACGCTAGGGAATTTTTTCCTGAAAAATGAGGGGCTTCCCCCGATAGGCAGTCGAGCTGCCAGTATTACTATTCTCGCTTCAATCGACAGAGCACAATGAGCGACGAGTGACCGCCGATAAATGAAAGGACCCGCCACAAATGAAAGAAACCCCCAGCCAGAGCAGCCACGTGCTGCACCGCCCCCCGCAAGAACCCAACGAAAAACGAAACCCGTCGATCAAAACGAACCTCGGGCATTTTGATAGTTTGGTCGCTCGTTATTACCCCGCCGTTTATAACTTCGCTTCTCACCTAACTGATGACCCCCGAGAAGCAGTTTTGCTAACGCACCGAGCGTTCAGTAGCATCCGAAAGCAACTGTGGCTTTCTCGTAATGAGATTGCGCTTGTGAGAATCCTTAAGGCCGTGGTTTGGGCCAATGTTCGCGGTGTGGCGATCCAATAGCGACCAACCTTCTATCGAAAAACAGAATCTCTGCTTTCGCCGAACTTCGTTTCTGCGTTTCTAATTCCCGATGCACTGCCACTCAGTCGGCTGTGGTCTTCGGCAATGCGCTCCTTTCACACCGCGCTCGCACGATCCGCATGGCGAAGCATCCGACTCGCGGCATAAATGCCGTACTTGGCGCAGAGTTGGCTACCACACTCTTGCCGCAATTCATGCAGCGGGTTGAGCGCGGTCACAGCCTTCGCATTGTAAAGTGCTTGCCTATAATCCACGGTTTCCCTACGATCTGGCCCGACATCGATGTCTGCGGACTGCTGGGCTTCCCGAAGGGTAAGCCTGGACCGGCAGTAATCTCTCGCATCGCTAGTAAACGCCGGAGATTACTTTTATGCATACACTTATCGCGGCAGCGATTGGCTGCTCTCTGTTGTTCGTTCTTCCAACCATTACCTACGGAATTAGCGCCCAATGGAATCTCAATCTCGTTTCGGGCGACTCGAATGCGGTTGAGAATTGGACGCCGACGACGATTTCCAATGGGCTAGGTCTTGCATGGGTTGTAATCAGCGCGACTAAGCCATGAAATCTGCGACCCGCCAAATTGACTTTTGGGTTCTTGTACAGGGTACGATTGCGCTGGTTAAGCCGCTCACTCGGGGAGCGAGTGAATGGATTAGCGAACACGGCCCACATCAATCTCAATGGCTTGGTCCTGCGCTCATCCTTGAACACCGCTACATCGCAGAACTGCTCAACCGTATGGTCGAGGATGGACTACAAGTACGGCAGCAAATCGTGGCTGATATAAGCAACTCGGTCTCGAGGAGCCTCGAATGATCGCGTACGGTGAAAATTTCCAATTCGCCACGGCTGTACCGACACCCGACTCAGGCTCATTGGCCTGAGAACATCTGCCCCTCCTTAATTCGTTGTTGTTCTTGTTGCGCTGTAGATGTCTCGTTAGCCGAGCTGTTCGGAAACCATTGAAGATTCCAAGTGGTGCACCTAACTATCTGAGCACTGCTGTATCCAGTAATCGAAAGGGCAAGAAAAGAAGCGGTGAACGGTCTCGCGTACATCAATCCGGGCTGTTCAACAATCTTTGTCTAGCCTTGTGGAGAGCAAAAGAGGCAGAATCCCGCCGAATGGAGCACTGGCAGAGAATCGCTGACAATTTCCGCAATGCCGGGTTTAGTTGGGGCTGTCCTCTGAGAGTGATTCGACTGGGCGGGTGCTTTTCGCCGCCGATGCATACGCCCCCGATGGCCGCCGCTTTACTGTTCTGGCAGACGACAGACTTACTGCATTTGTGGAATTACACGCGGCGATTCATCGCCAATTTGAACTCGGATGGAATACTGGGAACACATCGCGAATAAACTGAGCAAAGCTGGTTGGACATTGGGCTGCGTCTCAGCGATTGATTCCTACGGGCGAACGATCTCGATTGCTGACGCGCATCGCGGCGACGGAAAGCGTTTGGTTGTGCGAGCCGATGAGAAGTTGACTGCTTTGCTAAAACTTGAATTTGTGATTTCAGGCTCGTGGCCTACTAGCTGCAACGGTGTAGTGGGTGCGGCGGATGCATAACACCGCGATTGGTTGAGTTGAACAGAAACAAGTCACTCTCAAAAGCGTTCGTAATTGCGGCCATCGTGCTTATGAGCGGACAGATAATGGCTCAGGTCTCAACGCTCACCGAGCCGACAAATCTGTCGCCTGTCCCTGCCGCAACTGTCTCAGAAGCGAAGCCCACTCCAAAGGATACAGCGACTGATAGCTCGACACTGGACAGCCTTTTGAAACAAGAAGGCTTCGGGGTGGTGAAACTTGAGCAGAAGAATCTCGACAATCAAAAGGCGCACAAGAACTACCCGAAACATCTCATCATTGATGTCGAAGTTAATCGAGTGAGCGCTTCGTTAATGGTCGATACAGGTACGCCAACAACCAACATTGCGCGGGACAGCCTCAAGAAATTCGGTCTTGTCGAGCAAAAGACTTCTCATCGAGTCACCAGTCCACTCGCATCAGCTTCCAACAAAAGAAGGCGGTGGGGCGCGCCGCTCTTGGCAGCGACCTTCTATGGGGTCGCAAAACTTAACATGCTTGCCATGGGCAACTGCTTGATCCAGGACGTTCCAGTTGTAATTGACGCGATTCCATATGTAGACGGCGTGTTAGGATGCGACGACATGCACAGAATTGGAGCGGTATTGGATTGTGCCGAGCCCGCACTTTACTATGCGCCTCGGGGACCTCCTAGCGATACAAGCAGCAAAATGGCGGCGATGCTCCAAAGCAACGGGTTCACGCAGGTCCCCATGCGTTTAACATCAAACCATGAACTCGAAGTTGATTGTTCCATCGATGGTGTACCCTCGACCATCATAGTTGACACGGGTTCGGCCGCCACTTGCGTGGAAAAAAACATCGGGATCAAAGCGGGCATCATAATGAAGCACACGAGAAGAGTGCTTATAGGCTCGGGAGGGGCGAAGGCACCGGCACGCATCGGCCGCGTTAAGCAATTCGCCATTGGTGATTTTAAGTTCAGAGATGCTGATATTAGCTTTGTGGATTTAAAGAAAGCTGACCACCCTTCCGCGAACCTCCTTGGTATTGGCGAGCTCGTATCCAACTCTGCAATTATTGATGTAAACGGTTTAGCCCTGTACCTGCGGCATTCGGAAAGAGCACGTTGAAACTCGATTCGGGAAAGATTGTGAACTGTACAAGCGACCCAGCGTTGATACAATTATGCGAAAGCGTATGCGCCGAAGGACCCCGGCAGATCCAGCTCGCAACGCAGCAGCAGTCAGATGCAATCACCCGGTGCGATCAGTGCCTGAATCGATTGCTTCTATACTGGACGAGCGCAAAGACCGCACCAGGCTCGGCCTAAGTAAGTACGCCGCCGAGGCAGCTAAGCGGGCGGCGGAGAGCGATGGCAATTTGGTCTTGTCTCGCAACGTGTGTGATGTCGCTGCGGTGGGTTCAAGTCTGTGGCCCGAGGACCAAGCGCGGGAGACAATTCTGAATCTGGGCGAGTTGGGCTGCGTCTCAGCGATTGATTCCAACGGACGAACCATCTGTATTGCAGACGCACATCGCGACAACGGAAAGCGGTTCGTTGTCCCGGATTACAGCGCAATGTGAAACGGCCTGAAAAACTTTGCGCGGCCCGACTGAGAGTTAGCTAAACGCCGCAAGCAGCGGCTGCCCAGACGCATTTACGAAACTACCAAAACCTTAGCAGCGCAATTTGCGGCGCAAGGCAACCAAGCCGAGCGCAGCGAAACCGAGCAGAGAAACTGTCGAGCCGCCATCGGGCACACCAGCAGGCGCAGTAATGCTGCCGCCGTTGATGATATAAACAGGCACACCCGTGGGGCCGTAGAACACGAAACTTCCACTGATAGTGCCGCCCGTGAAGTCCACCAGCGAGCCCGGTGTGTGTCCTGTGGTGAAATCCAGAAAAAGCACATAGAATAGGCTGTTGCGCGCTTCGACGTGCCAGTTGGATGTCCTAACTGGTTGGGACGCAAAAATCGCGTTGAAAGGCGACAAGCCTTGGAAGCTAACGTCTATGGCAGTCATCGTTCCGGCGGTCACATCGATGGTGAGCGTACCGCCGAACGTAGTGCCAGTGAAACCCGAACCCGGCAAGGGCGCCAAGTAACTTGTGCGCTACAAGATCAGTCCCGTCGTGATTCAGAATTAGCCAAGCCATCCCATTCTAATCTTGCCGAAAGCCTTCGCTCTGATGAAAAGCTGACTGCGCTTCTGGAACTGGAAGTGGCGATTCGCGCAGGAAGCAAAACGCGATGCGCCCTGATTCATTTATCTCTGGTGCAACGCGCCGCTTGCTTGTCCTATGCGTTGTTCGCCTGCTCTTTTGTGCTCGGCTCTTCTGATTCGCGGGTGCGCTAATCCGTGACAGCGCGGAAGTGCTGGGAAATCAGCGCCGACGATCAGCCAACGACGCGGCCAATTATGAAAATGACGAGGCCGACAATCAACACAAACTAGCCGAAACTTGCGCCTGCCATGCCCGCAATTAGTCCGCCGATTACGAGAAGTGCACCGATGGCTTCCCATCGCCAGCCCGCGCGTACGACACGGACAGGGGTGTTGGCGCGACGTTGAGGCGCACGCTCGCTACCAATCGGAGCGCCGCGGTTTGGGCAGGCAGTTGCTTATCCGAAACGTCCTTCCCACATTCGGAGCACTTAATGAGCGCCATAAATTGTCGATGGCACATGCCCGCATCATTGCATCCGACAATCAAAAACGATTCTGGGGCGATCCTAGGAGGCAACGCCATGGTTTAATCGTCAAGGGCAAGCGCATATCGTGTCCACCGCATTATGCTCCACCAAATAACGATTACGATCCACCGCGTCCCGGTTACGAACATGGTTTTCCATTGATCCGCAACCTGCGAGCATCAACCCAACGATCAACATCAGTATTGTTTTCATTTGTGCTTTCCTTGTTGATTGTGGCCGGATCATTCGCCATTCACCAATCAAAAACGATTCTAGCGCGATTCCTGTGAAGCGGGCGGGGGCGCAAATTTCTATTGCCGTGCCGGAATACGATGGGAGAATTCCGAAGAATGGCGCTCAGGGTCCCATTGACACTAAGTTGACGGTATCACTGTCGTTTATGCCCTCGGTGGCTGTCGGTCGTGTTCGCTCTTATACTCTGAGGCGCACTCGTTAGCTAGGTGCTCGACTGGATTTTGAGTCCAGCGCGTCTGCCAATTCCGCCACGCCGGCGTTTTCCTCTCAAAGAGTGCCTTTACCTGTTGACGAACGGCCTTCCGAGGCATCAATCATTGTAACACGTTTTCGCGGCAACAATATGGCAACCGTTCGAGCATACAGGTTGATAAATCAGGGTCCCGGGAACCGAGAGGATAACCGCCGCATCTAAAATTTGTCGGCACACGCGCAAGGCGAGCGTTTCAAATTTTTCGGGAACTTCGCCTCCTGTTTTCTGTAGGAATTAGTGAACCATTCAGCAAAAGGAGGTACTGAAACAGATGCAAACTAGGATGAAATCAGAATCTGCACTCTACAAACCCCGCCGAGACGGGATCAATCGAGAAAAAATGAGTAATAAATTTGTGGCGGACTTTCCCGAAAATTGCTCTCCAACTTCCCTGCGCGTATCTTCAATTGAAATGATTACGAAATTACTGCGGATAGGGGTTATTGGGCTGATGCTATGTGCTGGGAGCGCCTGGGCTGGACCCGCAAGCATTCAGGGAATCGCAAAGGATACGAACGGACGACCGCTTAAAGGCGCAGATGTCCGCATCGAGTCGCGAGATGGCAAACATCTCTTCGGCACCGTCAAGACCGACGCAAAGGGCCGTTACGTTTCAAACGACCTGAAACCTGGGGTTTATCGTGTCTCGCTGATAGTGAACGGCGCGGTGAAAGCGTCGATCATGAATACGAAGACGGTGGCAGATCGGACTACTCGGCTGAATTTTGAGCTGAAATCGGCCGCGCCATCTCGGGCAAGCACAAAGGCAAAGAAGGGAGGAAGACACATGGTCTGGGTCCCAGCAAATACTGGAAGCCATATCGGCGGCCGGTGGGTAGAAGTTGATGATGGTAATGCCGCAACCGCCGGCGCATTGAACGTCCAAAGAGGCAGCGCTGAAGCAGTGCGGCAACAACAGCTGAATGCCGCCCCAGGTGGCCTGCCGGGCGTAAGTGCCGGGACAGGCGGCAACTAATCTTCGCTACCAGATTATCTGAAGAAATCTGCATCCTGCTGATTTAGAAAATTTGGGGTGCAGTGTTCTCTGTTGTCCGTCCCCCCGAGCGATCTCGGTAACGGAGTGTTGGAGCAAAAGGAGTTATGCGGATAACCATCCGGCGAACCAATACTGCAGCCCTCGATTAGTCCATTACTCCACGGATCAAATCAAGCCCCCGGGGCGGTCCGAAAATTTCGCGCAGAATGATGGCTTGGCGTAGAGCAGAGTTCGACCTGAGCAACAAGGCGATGTCGGATCGGGAATCACCTCCTTTGGCAACCCCGAAAGTCCGCCAGTCGGACGGACTCGTCCCGTGGCGAGCTTTCGGGGTTGCAACAGCCTCAATGGAAGTTTCGATGCCCGGAGGCTTCTCAAACTCAACCGGCAACGATCCTTTGTGAACTTCGAACAGCGACGTGGCCTGTCGCGGGAAGCGTTCTGCCACGTTACCCGGTATTCCAGGCGGAGGACTTCCTCTTCGCGTAGTATCGGGTTTGGTTCGTTGTTCCCGACTTAATCCCCACCCACGTGGAATTACGGGAGGCGGTTGCACAGGCGCCAGTGGTCGAGCCGGAAGACCGGCGCGCGGCGCCACCGGCGGAGGCGGACTTGAGCCCGGCGGCTGTCCCAGTGCTTCGAGAAATTTGCGAATCCGATCTGCATCGGATCCCGCCGGCGCGCGTCGGACTTGAGGCGGTCTTTGTGCTGGCGGTGATGTCGATGTTTTGCCGGACTGGTTTTTGCCTGCTTTGGTCACTGCTTTTGACAGCAGCTGAAACAAAGCTGCCCCGGCAATCAGCAGAATGAAAAGTAGATTATCGACACTGACGGCAAGCATGCTTTGCATCGTTAAATCCTTAAAAGGTTACATCGTTACAACGAAAAAGCCTTTTCCTTTGTAACTGTTGTAACGTTTCACTTTTTAACCTCCCGTGCGCGGTTTGTCTCCACCTGCTATGGATTCGCGCATCGATGTATCGGCCTGCACATTTTTCATTCGATAATAATCCATGATGCCAAGGTGCCCGGCGCGAAACGCCTCAGCCATCGCCTGCGGCACGAGCGCTTCGGCTTCGACCACTTTCGCTCGCATTTCCTGTGTTTTGGCGCGCATTTCCTGCTCGACAGCTACGGCAGCCGCGCGGCGCACCTCAGCTTTCGCTTGCGCCACCTGCTTGTCGGCCTCGGCCTGTTCGGTCTGCAATTTCGCGCCGATGTTGTCGCCCACGTCCACGTCGGCGATATCGATTGAGAGAATTTCGAAGGCTGTATTACTATCGAGGCCTTTGGCGAGCACGGTCTTCGAAATCCGATCAGGGTTTTCCAGCACGTCCTTGTAGGAATGCGCGGAACCGATCGCGCTCACGATACCTTCGCCGACACGGGCGATGATCGTTTCTTCGGTCGCGCCGCCTACGAATCGATCGAGATGCGAGCGCACCGTTACTCGAGCTTTCACTTTCACACCGATGCCATCCTGCGCGACACCGTCGATCGTTGCGCGGCCCATCGTCGGACTAGGCGCATCAATCACCTTGGGATTGATGCTCGTGCGCACGGCTTCGAGCACAGTCTTGCCAGTTCCTTTAGTGGCCAAATCGATGGCGCACGCACGATTGAAATCGAGCGAAATGCCGGCTTTATCAGCCGCAATCAAAGCCAGGACCACGTGGCTTACATCGCCGCCTGCGAGGTAATGCGCTTCAAGGGGATCGCTGCGAACGTCCAGCCCCGCTTTCACTGCCGTGATGCGATTATCGACAATCAGTCCGACCGGCACTTTGCGCAGCCGCATCCCGATCATTTTGCCGAGTCCAACCGGAGCATTTGCGATCCGCGCTCGAAGCCACAGACCAAAGAAATTAAAAAGAACAATCACAAGCACGAAGGCGAACAGCGCCAGCACGGCGAGACCGATGAGATAAAACGAGTCCATATTGCAGCGAACCCTATCGGAACAAAAAGGGCACGAAAAGTCTAATTGCAAGCTGGAACGCGTTGACCTCAACGCGTTGGTAAGCCGGGCGTGGGCGCGGCGTGATATTCGCGGCTTCGCCGACTAGCTGTTATCGGCCGCGACGCGGCGAACTGACATCTGTTGGAAGGGAATCATGCTCGGGGCGGGACTTGAACCCGCATGCCTTTCGGCATACGCCCCTCAAACGTACGTGTCTGCCATTCCACCACCCGAGCGCGCTGGAAAACTTAATCAGGAACTCAGGAAAGCAAGAAGCCGAAATCGACTGGCCAGCAAAGTACCAATGTTTCCAGATTTAATCTGCGCAAATCTGCGTAATCTGTGGCCGAATGCCTGCAACCGACTGGATCAAAATCGATCTGCACATTCATACCCTCGATGATCCAAAGGACGCCGTGGATTTTTCGGCGCATCAATTGCTGGAACGCGCGCGCTCTCTCGGATTTCGCGTACTCGCCATTACTCTGCACGACGCAGTGTTTGATCGAAGGGAAGTGTTCGCTGAGGCGGCGGCAATGGGGATTCTTCTCATCCCTGCTGCGGAAATGCGTTTGCTCGGTGCAGATGTGATCGTGCTGAATGTGACTCCTGATGAGATTGCGGGGTTGAAGAATTTCGATGACCTGCGACGACTTCGAGCGCGCCGCGGTGATTCCATTTTTACGATTGCGCCGCACCCGTTTTACGTCGTTGGCGGCTCAATCGGATCGCGGTTGTTTTCGGAAATCGATTGTTTCGACGCGATTGAGTACTGCCATTTCCACTTTGGGCCAATTAATCCAAATCGACGCGCAAAAAGAGTGGCAGCTCAGTTTGGAAAACCGTTAATCGCCACTTCCGACGCGCATCGGCTACATGCCTTTGGGCGGCATTACACGAGTATGCCTATGTCGTCTGCGCTCACGGTGGAGAATGTTTTGGCGGGATTACGCAACAGCCCACTGCGCCTTACAAGTCCGTCTTCGAGCTTTAGCGACTTTGTGAGCGCGATCTATTTCGTTTTCCTTACGCATCCGTTTCGAGTATGGCGAAAGCTCGCCGGCTCGTGAAAGGTTTTTGGTTTGAAGCGACAGACGCCGCGTTTCAATGCGACGGTGACTCTCGCGCGAGATCGTAGATTGCGCCCCAATCACCGGATGCGACGAGGAAGGCCGTGGTTTCCCACGGACGGGTGCTTGATTTGTAATTGGTTTTTTCGTCCTGGCCCCAGAAGATGTAGCGAACGCCCAGAGCTTTCGCCGCATCACGCCAGTTTGGCGCTCCGTTCATTAACGCGGTGAGCTGATCATTTGCCTTGCTGAAATCGAACCCTTCCGTCCACAGATGCCCTGGGTAGCCGAGGACAACCTTGTGGCCTTGCAGCAAAACCGGATGGTTGAAGGTCGGGTAGGTTGCGAATCGGGCTTCGACTGGCAAAGGGCGAAGCGCCGTGCCGATGTGATCGAGTCTGGCTCGCTCAATTAATCCAAAGCCGGGATGTCCAGCGGACAAGCCGCCGAGCAATGTGACAAATCCCGATCCGAAAAGTAACAGACACGTCGCTGCCCGTTCCGGGAACGCCCAGCGCCCAATGATATCGCTCCACAAGAAAGGCAAAATGAGAAAGTAACCCCACACCATCAGCTTAAGGTTGTCCCAATCCCATGGTGCGGTTTGCACGAAATAGCCGAATGCAAAAATCACCACTGCTGCGAGCACAAAAGCGATATCCGCTGGAGGTCTGTCCCCCCAATGCCATTTGCCTTTCCAAATGCGCCACCCGCACAATGCAACAAGCGCCAGCGCCAGCGGCACCCATAAGCCAAAATTCGGCAGCCAGAATTGGAAAAACGGAGCGATGACGCCGTTCCATGTCTTCTGCAACAGCAAACCAAACGCTGTGGAAGATCCAAAGTCTTTCGGCCCAATTTTGAAAAAAGGCGCCGCAAAGTCAGACGAATCCTGGGCCCAGCCGGGATGCCATTTGACGATCGATGCTGCGTGAAACTGATCGGTGGTTAGCCAGACAAAAAAAGTTGCCGGAATAAACGCTGCGATCATTAGAGCTGCGGAATGCGCGCGAATCGGTGCTCCTCTGAAAATTTCAGGCCACATCTTCGGATGCGAGATCAGGCGGCCGATGCCATCGTTGCGAACGACGTTGCCGATAAACTTGAGTTCGGTTGCGCGTTCGAAAAACAATCCTACGACCAGCACAATTGTCAGTGCGATGAAGGTGTGCAGGTGGAAAAACGGCATCGATGCGTAAATCGAAAGCTCAACCCAGAAGGGCAGGGGACCTCTTCTGTAGCCGTCGGCGTTGACCGCGGTCGTGTTCCCGGCAGCGTCAGCCACAGCCGGAGAGTCGGGGTCGACGCCGCTGGATTGGCCGGGGTCAACGCCCCCGGCTACAGTGGATTTACTAAAGAATTTTTCGCGCCAATGCCACAGCAGCACCAGGCCTGCTGGAATTGCGTAAAGCCAGCCCCGCTGCGTCACCAGCATGGATAATGCAATACTTTTCCAGGCGATCGGAGTATGGGCGACATCTGCCGCCGCTCCCTGATAATCCAGAAATTTGAACGTCTTGAAGAATTGGAAACCAGCGATACCGCCGTTAAACAAAAAGCCAGCGATTGCGAACGTGCCGCCCCAGCGATAAAAGCCATAGAAGATCGCAAGCGATGAGAGCAACCCCACCCAAACCAATCCCGTAAGCAGATCCACGTGAACCAGCGATAACAGCGCATTAAACAGATCGATGCCCGCCGGATATCTCAACTTGCTAAAAACAAAGATCGGACTGTCCGGCCAGAGCGCGACGCCATTCGCAAAATTGTTGATCAGCGTCAGATGCAGGGAAAGATCGCCGAGGTTATTCGGGGACTGGATCTTTAGTTCGCTGCCATCGATGTAAAGCAACCAACAAAACGATCGCACAGCGAACATCGCGAAGCAGACCGCGACCGCCCAAAACCAGATGCTTCGATAGCGCGTGAGTGCCGATGAGATTCCTGTTTTTGACGTTTCTTCTACACCAAAATTTTTTCGAGGCTTGTGATCTGCTTGCGACTCATCCGTTGCGTCCTCTCGAATCCTGCTGTCGCGTGTTCCAAAACATGCGGCAACGGCAAATGCGAAGCCGCATATCAGCGCGAGAGCCGCGCTCCATGTGGTTAGGCCTTTGCCCGCCAATCCCAGGAGCAGCCCGCAGACTGCCGAAAGATTAACAAACGTGACTGCCGCGGTCACCCACTTCATTGAGTCTTAGCCGGTGACGCCGCCGGGGTGGGATGCGGTGCGCTCCCATCAAAGTCCGGCTTCCTGCCGGGGAAGATGTCTTTGAACACAGGTGCGCTGAAGAAAGCCTTCGACGGGTCCTGGAAGTTTCGAATCGTCAGCATTTCAGTGTAATAAGTGCCTTTCAACTTCGACTCGACGGTTTTGATTTTGTCCTGTTGCACGAGAAGAAAATCGCCATCGAGATTCGCCGGCATGTTTCCACCTTCGTAATAACCGACTCGATCGAAATCACCCAGCATCCAGGGAAGGGGATACACACTGGAGCGAATAAGGTGCCCGGTGAGGTGGTAGTTGGATGGGTCCCGTTTTGCCAGCGTGAGCAGAGGTTTCGTAAATTTAAAGATGTCGTTGTACGTCTGGACGTACACATACGGCTCGTCAGGAGAAGAGCATTTGAAATAATTTAACCAGATGCTGGAAGCGAGGGATATCAACAACACCACGGCGATCGTACGTTGAGCGAGACGTAAATGTTTTGGACGAACCAGCAAAATCGCCCCGCCGAAGACAAATAGTAATGGCCAGCCGAAGCTAATGATGCACCACGGAGTTTTGTATTTTACGATGCTGTAAGCAACGAGGCTGCCCACACCGTAGATCGCCAGATAGCGCAGACTAAGGTTTTTCAGTTTTTGGCAAAACAGACACAGAATTAATCCTACGAGCATCGGCAGCTCGTAGCCGAAAAAGTCTGCTCGTTTGATATCGAAGTGTGGCATCATCAACCCCACCCAGTAATCCCATGGCTTTTCATGGCCGTGTCCCGCGACGCCCGTCTCGCTCCACGCCTTAAATGCCAGATATAGACCTTTGACGCCGCTCCAGTTAAAGAACGTACCCGAGTAGAAAAAGACGATGGCAAATCCACCGACGATCACGATCATAACGAGATCGATCCAGCTCCACGTCTGTTTCGCAGGCTTGGCGTCCGGAACGCGATTTAACGCGTACGAAACTGCCAGAGTTGGAATTGCGAGCAGGGCGCAGGCAACATGAATGGCGTAGGTCTCCTTGGTCAGAACCATGCCGGTTAATCCTATGCCCGCGTACCACAAATATCGCAGCGTGCCGCGTTTCCACAGACCGAGTAGTCCCAAAATGAACATCATCGAGAAAAACTGCAGCCATACTTCATGAATGGCGTAGCGGCCGTAGAAAACAAATCCAGGCGACACCGCCATCGCCAGCGCTGCGATTCGGCTGACGTTTCGTCCTACAAATGGCTCGAATTTAAACGCCAGCCAGACACAAGCGATGCTCACCAGTACCACCGGCAAACGCAGTGCCCAGATATTGCGACCGAACAAACTCTCAAACAGCAGGAGCACGTAGAAGTGCAGCGGCCCGTGGTAATTGGTCGGGTCGTAGCGATAAAACCCGTTTTTCATCACCTGGTCGACGAACCATCCGTTGATGCCCTCGTCGAAGTGGGGCGGTTTGATACCCAAAAGGAAAAAGCGCAGGAACACAGCCAGTGCGAGAATCAACCACGGCACCCAGTCCGTTTCCGCGAAACCGCCCTTCCAATGGCCCAGGTAATTGCGGGCTCGCGCCGTTGCCGGAGCAGATTCTACTAGCGCGCTGCGCTCGGCACTGCTAGTACGCGCTGCCATGCGCATCCTTGTCACCGGTGGCTGCGGATTCATTGGGAGCAACTTTATTCGGTATATTTTGCAACATTACAAGCCCGCATTCGTCACGAATGTTGATGTGCTCACTTATGCCGGAAACATCGCCAATCTTGAGGGTGTGGTCGAAGAACATGGCGAGCGTTACGAATTTTTCAAAGCCGATATCGCGAATCCCGACCTGATGGATGCATTGATGACGGAGCATCGGTTCTACGCAGTGATTAATTTCGCGGCGGAATCGCATGTGGACCGCAGCATCAATGATCCCCTCAATTTTATTCATACCAACGTCATTGGCACAAGCGTGCTATTGGACTGTGCGCGACGCCACGGCGTTCAGCGATTTATCCAAATCTCGACGGATGAGGTATATGGATCGCTCGGGTCCACAGGCAGATTCACCGAGCAATCGCCGCTCGATCCCAGCTCGCCATATTCAGCCAGCAAATCCGCGGCCGATCTGCTCGTGCTCGCTTCTTACAAAACCTACAGCCAGGATGTGCTGGTGACGCGGTGCTCGAACAACTACGGTCCGTATCAATTCCCGGAAAAATTAATTCCGTTGATGATTATCAAGGCGATCCGTGACGAGCCGCTGCCGGTATATGGCGACGGCATGAACGTGCGTGACTGGATCCATGTGGACGATCATTGCGCTGCGATTGTCTCCGCGCTTTTCGAAGGCAAACCGGGAAGAGTTTACAATTTCGGCGGCAATAGTGAGATGGTGAATCTCGAGCTCGTGAAAATGATTCTCGACAGGCTGGGTAAATCGCACACTCTCATTTCATTTGTGCCCGACAGACTTGGCCACGATCGCCGGTACGCGATCGATTCTTCGTTCGCGCAACGTGAGTTGGACTGGAAGCCGCGCCACAGTTTCAAGGAAGGTCTCGATGAGACGATTCAGTGGTACGTCGATAACACTTCCTGGTGGCAACCGCTCCTCGAGCGCACAGGGCGCTATTGAGCTGTCGCCACGCCTGGTCGAGAGGTTTTCCCGCATCGCTCTGCTTCAAAGTACGCCCGCAGATTGCGCGGATTAAACAGATTTATTCAGGTCTGCTCAAGTACCCTCAGAGAAAATTTATGAAAATCTGCGTAATCCGTGGATTTGCGGCTGGGCTTTGCTACCGCTACAATTTTCGTCCGTATGATGAAGTTACTGCGCAAGCACAAGGACTGGCTGATGATTGTGATCGCGATTCTCGCCATCCCGTTCATTTTCTATTTTGTTCAACGGCCGGATTACGGGGCCATGCGTTCCGATCAATTCGCCCGGATTTATGATCGAAACGTTTCGATGTTGGAAGCACAGCAATTTGTCCGGCTTCTCAGTCTGGCGCAGGCCCTGGGTATGTCTGATTTTGTGGGCACAATGACAGCTGGCGCCGGGATGGACCAGAATCAGGCCGGCGTCCAATTCATCGTGAACTTGCTGGTTCTGCGACATGAGGCAGACCGACTGGGGCTACGCGCCAGTGCCTCGGAAATTGCAGATGTGGTACGCAAACTCCCGGCGTTTCAGGGCGATTCGGGTTTCGACATTAACAAATTCAATAATCTTGTGCAGAATGGACTCGCGCCGCTGGGTCTCTCTGAAGAGCACATCGAACAGCTGGTGCGCGATCAGATTTCTCTGAACGAAATCCAGCGTCTTCTGGCTGCCGGGGTTTCGGTTCCCAAGAACGAATTGGATGAAAACTTTCAGCGCGGTTACGACAAATTCCACGTCAGCGTGATTCGATTTCACGCCGCCGATTTCGAGAAAGACATTCAGGTTACCGACGAAGACGTCCAGAAATATTACGATGCTCACAAGGCGGAGCTCAAAACCGATGAGAAGCGTAAAGTCGAGTTTGTTCAACTGACGCTGACGGCCGAGGAAAAAAAGTTGAAGGGCAAGGAACGGATCGAGGCGTTACAGAAGCTGGCCGATCGCGCTACCGACTTCACGCAGGCGCTGCTGCAGAAGGACGCGGACTTCAAGCAAGCCGCCGCGAAATTTCAATTGCCATTGCATGAGACCGGCGAGTTCACCGTAGCCGAGCCTGACCCGCAGCTAAAAATCGATCCGCAGCTTGGCGCCGCGGCTTTCAAGTTATCGGCACGAGAACCGAACAGCGACCCCGTTCAAGTGCCGGATGGTTTTTACATCTTGCATCTCACCGGGACTATCGAGGCGCGTCCGCTCACGCTTGAAGAAGCCAAACCGAAAATCGTGGACGCGCTGAAGAAAGCTCGGTCGCGGGAGATAATGTCAAACAAAGGCGCGGAGCTGGTACAGCAACTTCGGGAAGCAAAAAAATCTGGTCAGCCGCTTCAAGCCGCAATTCAAAAAACCGGGGTAAAACCTGAAAAGCTCCCGCCGTTTTCCTTGATCCAAGAGGAAGAGGAGAAGAGTGAAGATAAGAAACCAAAAAATGAAGCGACCGAACTGCTGGCAGTAAAAGATGCCGTGGCATTCTTGAAGCCAGGAGATATCAGCGACTTTGTGCCTTCTGGTACTGACGGATTCATCGCCATTCTGGAAACACGAGAACCGTTGCCGGAGGCGACAGCTAATGAGAAAAAAGCGGCATTCGAAAAGAGAATGCTCGATAACAAGGAACGGATTGTTCTCTTCGAATGGTTGCGCGACCGGCAGCAAGCCGCAGGTCTGGAATTTAAGAAAGGGTAACGACGCCTTGGCACACGGCTGTGAGGCTGAAATCGAATCGTCCTCGTGGTCGTCATCGTCCTCAAATGGCGGATCGACGACGAGGATCAAAAGGAGGAGGACGAATGGCGCAGGAGAACGCGGACGAAATTTTTGACGAAGCCAGCGGCGACATCGCCGTTGGCGACCTGGACAGCGCCGTAGAGAAATATCGACGCTGTGTCGAACTTGATTCCGAATTTTTCGACGGCTGGCACGCCCTCGGCATGGCGCTGATGAAGCTGGGGCGGTTTGAAGAAGCCATCGAAGCGGGCAAACGGGCGGTGGAATTGCGGCCTAACGACCAAATCGGCTGGACAAGTCTTTCGCTCTTTTACAATCGCGCCGGCAACATAAAGGAAGCCGAAGCCGCCGGCACGAAAGCGAAGATTTTGAGTTGGGGCGGTAAGGTAAAGTAGTGCGAGCCTCCGGGCTTGCGACGATTGCAAGCGAGACGTATGCGCTACACAGATCACCAGATGTTGACGCGCTTGTTAGCGGGCTGAACCATAGGTGAATTATCGGAAATATTGAATGCCTGCTGAAACTCCGGCAGGTCCGAGAGCGGGCCGTTCACGCGAAAATGTGCCGGGGAATGTGGATCGGTGTTCAAACGTAACTTCTGGTCTGCATCGCGAATCTTCGATCGCCAGATGGCCGCGAAGGAAAGGAAGAAACGTTGATCCGGCGTGAAACCATCAATTTTTCTGGTGCGTTCTTCGGGGTTTTTCGCCAGCGCTTTCTGTAATGCTGCGTAGGCGAGTTTCACACCGCCGATGTCCGCGATGTTTTCACCCTGAGTCAGCTCGCCATTTACGTGCAATCCCGGCAACGCCTCGTATGCGTTGTATTGAGCGACGACGGCCTTGCGACGCTTGTCGTATTCCTTCGCCGATTGCGGCGACCACCAGTCGCGCAAGTTTCCGCTGGCATCATACTGGCGCCCCTGATCGTCAAAACCGTGCGTCATTTCGTGACCAATCACAGCGCCGATCGCACCGTAATTCACGGCATCATCCGCATTCGCATAGAAGAAAGGCGGCTGCAAAATGCCGGCCGGAAAAACGATTTCGTTGCGGTTCGGTGAATAATAGGCGTTCACTGTCGGCGGCGTCATGCCCCATTCTGTGGGATCGACCGGTTTGCCGATCTTGTCGATGTCGCGCGTAGTGGCGAATTCCGACGCGCGAATGTCATTCAGGACGTAAGGGCCGCGGTCGATGGGCAACAGTGAGTAATCCAGCCATTTGTCGGGGTATCCGATTTTCACCTGCATCGCGGCCAGTTTTTTCAACGCCTGATCCTTGGTGGGCTGATCCATCCAGTCGAGCGTCTTGATTCGGTCCGCTAGCGCTTCCTTCAGGTTGTTGACCATCTCGAGCGCGCGTGCCTTTGCTTCGGGCGGAAAATTGTAAGCGACGTAAAGCTTGCCCAGTGCCTCGCCAATCGCGTTGTTTTCGGACTCGACCACGCGTTTCCAGCGCGGTTTGATCTGCTGCGCACCACGCAGGGTTCGCTCCTTGAAATTGAAATCTTCATTCACAAAATTTTTCGAAAGATCCGAGGCCGTTGCGTCGATCAGGTGCCAGCGCAGATAGGCTTTGAAATCGTCCAGTGGCGTTTCTTTGAAGACCTGATCTGCCGTTTTGAAAAATTCCGGCTGATGAACATTAACGTTCTGTGGCGAGAGAAGGTTTATTTGGTTGAAGTAATCGCCCCAATTCCAGTCCGGCGTCAGATCCTGCAATTGCCGCACCGGCATCTTATTGTAGTTCTTCTTCGGATCGCGCAGTTGCACCCGGGTTCGCGACGACTGGGCGAGCTTCGTTTCCAAGGCCAGGATCTTCCTGGCTTCCTCCTGCGCTTTTGGCGCGGGTTCGCCGAGCAGCGTCAGCATCTTGGCCACGTGATCGACGTATTGATCGCGTAACTTCTTCGATGCTTCATCCGTTTTTGTGTAGTAATCGCGATCCGGCAAACCGAGCCCGCCTTGAACTGCCTGGGCGATCTCATGTGTGCTGTCTTTCGAATCGGGACTCGATCCGAAATTGAACAGGACAGGAATTCCCATGGAATGCAGATGAGCAATTTCCTTTTGCAACGCACCGCGATCGTTGATGGCGTCGATCTTCTTAAATTCATCATCGAGCGGTTTGGCTCCCGAAGCTTCTATTGTTTTCTCGTCCATGCCGCTGGCGTAAAAGTCTCCGACTTTTTGCGGTTCGGGCGCCATTCGCGGATCGACTTTTGTGTTTTCCGCTTTCTCGGCGATCTCATGGAGCGCATCGTTATTGTGCTCAATCAACTCGTTGAAGCTTCCCCAGCGCGTGTATTCGGGGGGAATCTCAGTGCGCTTGATCCAACCTCCGTTCGCGTAGAGGAAAAAGTCATCACCCGGTTTCAACGCAGTATCGAAATTGCTGGAATCGATCGGCTTCTGATTCTGTCCAGTTGACGTTGCGCTTTGGCCTGGATGGTCGGCTCCTGCCGGTTGCGACGGTTTCGATTGGGCCAGAAGACCAACTGCACAAAGAAGCGAAATAATGGTAGCGATGAATGACTTCATGATTTGGAAAACAAAATGAATAGCTGCTGCTTATTCAAGCGAATTAGACCTCCCAAACGCAGTTCCGTTGAAAGAGCTCTGGATAGCGCACACGTCCCCGTGTGCTGGTTTCGGCGTCGCGCCGAAACGATCTTTTCCGTTGGGTTCTCAAAACCAGGCAGCCGAGAAATCAACAGAGAAGTTCGCGATCGCGGGACGCGCTCGCCAGCACGCGAGACGCGTGCGCTCCCCAGAAATCTGTTCGCGCTACAGTTGCTCGACTTTGTAACCGCGTCGTTGCAGTAGCGCGATTACGCTGTGCGGCCCGGAAAAATGCAGTGCGCCGGCGACGACCAATGTGGGCGTCCCTGACTTGATGCCGGCTTCCAGCTTGGGAATCCACTTTGCATTGCGTCGGTCAAGCAGCCGCCACCAAATCGTCGGCGCCTCTTTCATCTGCCTTACATGCATCGCGTACAGCCGGTTGGTGTCCCCGGATTTCCACGCTTCGACGTCCAGTCGAAACTGCTGTGCAGCTTCGGCAGAGTGAACCAGAGCCTGCAGCAAATACACTTCCCCCTCGATCATCTGCATATCGGAAAAGACACGAACATGTTCCTCCGCCGTTTCAAGGCCGCCGGTTAGCTTGGAGTAGCGGCGCGCAGCCTCCGCGACATGGTTATCGACGCCGTAAATGTAACTGACCCCTTGGAGTTTCGGGTAATTCAAAAGCATCGCAATCGCCCACGGATAGAGATGCTGCCATTCGTTCATGCCATTGAGCGTGATCTTCTGTAAATACTTGTAGGTCTTTGGACTCAGCTTGCCTACGATCTGCTGGCCTCTTGGGAGTCTTATCGCTGCTCTGAATGTGGTTGCAAAAACATCGTTCTCCTTCGGATCCACTTCGAATACAATTTTTCGGGATTGCCTGATCGCTTGTTCAATTACCGGCGCGGTCTCATAATCCGACCGCTGCAATTCATGCACCGAACCGAGCAGGTAGAATGGCGCGCGCGCATTGGTAACTCGCCAGAGACAATGTTTGGTGTTCGAAGCGACATCGGCAGCCGGCAGCCGGAACGCCGCGGACAGAATGATCCCGGTCGCAGTAACGATAACAGCAATGCTCGATGGGGGGCGCATCAAGACGTCGATTTGTTTTTGTTCGTTTAAAGCTGTTCGATCACGTACCCGCGTTTTTTTAACAGCACGATAACGCTGCGCGGTCCGGAGAAATGAAGCGCGCCTGCGATAATCGCCGTCGGCTTGCCTCTTCTTAATTCCGCCTCGATTCGCGGGACCCATTTTACATTGCGATCATCGACAAAGCGTGCGGCAATCGCGGGCGCTTTTGTGCGCAGGTGCGCGTCGCCTTTCCAGAGCGCGTTAGTATCGCCTTTACGCCACGCCTTGTACATCCTGCTGAACTCCCTCGCTCCGTTGTTCGGCTGGCTGAGGGCGTCCTGCAGCATAAATTCGCCGTCCCGATCGGACAATCCTCCCATCACTGCCACGTGTTCATTGACGGATTCGAGACCGGCGATCTCTTTTCCCGTTTTCATGGCGTGATCCACAAAATAATTGTCCAGACCATGCGAGGCGGACGCCTTGCTGTACGCGGCAGGCGCGGCCAGATGCTGCGCAATCCACCATGGCTTGTAACGGAGCTGGCTATCGAAACCCTCGACGCGCTCGCCGTTTCCCCTGCGACCCTCAGGCATCATGGTGAACATGTTCTTGCGGAGCCAAGCAAGAAGCTCCGGATGAATCTTCGAACGGATGTCCTGGCCTCGCGGGTATTTTGCCGCGGCTTCGAATTTTTTCTGAAACTCGGCGTGCCGGGTGGGATCGAATTCAAACACGAAGCGGTTGCTGTCTTGTAACGCGATATCGTACGGCTCAGGCAAAGGGTAATCCTTTTGGCTAAGCGCATGGATCGAGCCGACGAGATAAAATGGAGCTTTAGCGTTGGTCACGCGCCATACGCAACATTTCGGAAATTTTTTGCTGTGCGGTGCTGCGTCCGCCGCCAGCGGGGTCAATGTCGAGACGACGAGCAATGAAATGAAACCGCCGGCAGCGCGTCGAACGGGGAAAAACATTTCCGGTTTTTAACGCGAAAAATTCGCAAGTCAAACGGTACTTTGCCCGACAGCGAGCAACAGTCCGTAAGAGCCCGGACCCAGGCCTGGCGAAACTGCGGCGGTGCCTGAATTCTCAAACATCAGGGCTGGCAACGGTCTGCTTCCTTGAGGTGAATGCGATTTTTGATACCATAGTCAAGGCATGTCCCTCCCCGTGAAACGTTGGTCGCTAATCGCGTCGATCCTCGCTTCTTTTTTTGTCGCATCGACAAGCCTCATAGCTGCCGGCGAGTGGAAGGTCATCAAGGTAAACGGCCACGATTATCTGAGTGTCGATAATATTTCCAAGTTCTACGGCCTGCCCGCGGGAGTCGTTCCGTCCGGATCGAGGATACAACCAGAGGTGGCGAATCATCCGCTGGAGTTTGTCAGCGGCAGCCGGGAAGCCATGATCAATGGCGCTCGCAGTTGGTTGTGTTTCCCCGTGATCGAACAGAATGGAAACTTTCTGGTGTCGCGCACCGACGTGGCCAAGACGATCGAGCCGCTGGTGCGCCCGCATCGGGTTCCAAACGTTGGCAAGGTTCAGACGGTCGTCCTGGATCCGGGACACGGCGGTTACGACAAGGGGCAGGTGAGTAGAAATGGGTGCGAAAAAGATTTTGCACTGGACGTTGCGCGGAGGCTTCGGCAGATCTTGAAGGCGAAAGGACTGCGCGTGGTCATGACGCGCGAGGGCGATTACTTTGTGCCCCTGGAAGTTCGCGCCAAGATCGCCAATTCCGCGCGCAATTCAATTTTCGTCAGCATTCATTTCAACGGCACCAATGACGACCCGAACGCCACCGGCTTTGAAATTTTTTCGTTCACGCCGCGCGGTGCGCCATCGACGTCTGACACGAGCGTCAGTTCGAGGTCTTTCAATATGCAACCCGGCAGCACCACGGACGCGGAAAGTCTGGCGCTTTCGGCCTGCGTCTACCATTCACTTATCGGTCACATTCCCGAATACGACCGGGGCATTAAACGTGCCCGATTTGCTGTGCTACGTCTGACAAAGGTGCCGGCGGTGCTGATCGAAGGCGGCTTCCTGACTGACCGTGGAGAAAGCAAACTGATCGCGAGCAAAGATTGGCGGGGCAAACTTGCGGCGGCGATCTCCGTGGGGATCGACAGTTATCGGACACTGGCGGTCAAGAAGGAGCCTCCAATGCTTGTAGCGGATTATCGGAAGCAAACGAAATCGGTGCCGACTGAACCCGTCATTCAAGACGGGAACTTGAAAGAAGCAGATGCGAGTTTGATCAACCTGGTCGGCAGATCCGCGTTTGCTTCGCCGGAGCCGACGCCTGCTCGTCCACAGCAATCCTCTCTCGAGTCTGCTCCGATCGTTCCCTGACAGGACGGCAATCAGAATTGTCTCCTCCACCAGTTGGCGAATCGGGTGCAGATTGCCCGATTGACTCGTCGTCCAGCTTCCCTAGCGTAATTTGAACTAACTAACGCAAGAAAGAACTCATGAGAAAACAAATCACTTACTTAATGACAGCCCTGCTGGCGACAGTCGCCATTTCCAACGCCGCGCCGCCGGACAAGGCCGCAATGGAAGCAAAGGAAAAAGCAGCCTGGCAGGCCTTCAAAGACAAGAACGAAGCGAGCTTCAAAAAAGTCGTCGACAAGGATTTTCGCGGCGTTTACGGGGACGGCGTTTTTAATATGCAGAAGGAATTGGACGACATGAAAAAGTGGGACATGAAGTCGTTTGAGATCAGCGATTTTGACATGTTCTCAGATGAAAAGGATGTCGTGGTGGCGACGTACACCGTGAAAATCGAAGGCACCGCAGACGGCAAAGATGCGTCCGGCACATACAATGCCGGAACCGTGTGGAAACAGGAGAATGGGACATGGATGGCCATCTTCCACACCAACGTAAAACAGGAAGCGTCGGCAACCCAGTAGCGGTCTGACGACTCGCTGGTTTTTCTGAACGTTTCAACCCCTTGAGCCACGATTGGACTCGATATTTGCCGGCCGTCCATCACCGACGGTCTGCAATTGTGTGAGTCGTTGACTTCACACAGCCGCGTCTTATTCTCAACGAGAGAGGATGCGGGGGAGCCGCAATGGCTGAGAGGTCCAATTGGACGACCCCTTGAACCTGATGCGGGTAATGCCGCCGAAGGGAGCGAGGGTCCGATGCCGGACTGACGATTTCAGCCATGCGCTTTTCCGTACATGGTTTTTAACCACGATGGACACCAATCGACATGAAACTGTAGCAGGGGCTGAGCCCGGTAATGGAAATGGGTCTACGAAGGGCGCGGTTAATGACCGTGGTTACGATTTCCCTAATTCCAAAAAAGTTTACGTCAACGGCACGCTGCATTCTGGAATTCGCGTACCCTTCCGCGAAATCACTCTCGCGCCAACAAAGTCCTTAAACAGCGAGATCGAGGGTAGCGCGGGCACCTCGCCGGTACTCCTTCCCAACGAACCCGTGTGCGTGTACGACACAAGCGGTCCTTGGGGCGATCCTGAGTTTCATGGCGACGTTACCCGAGGGCTTCCGTCGCTACGTGCAAAATGGATACGTGATCGCGACGATGTGGAAGAAATCGAGGGACGAAAAGTTCAACCTGTCGATGACGGCTGGTTATCGGAGAAACATCAAACAGCGAGCGGAAAGAACAGTCTGGTAGAGCGCGACCGCCGGGCGCGCCGCAAACCGTTGCGCGCAAAGACCCATCCGGTTACGCAGCTCTGGTACGCGCGGCAGGGAATCATCACCCCGGAGATGGAATTCATCGCCATCCGCGAGAACATGGGCCGCGAACTTCCGGGGAGCGCGGGCGCCTCGCCCGCATCGTTCGGCGCCTCGCCGAACGGCTCTGAGATCAACCGCAACGATCTCGCGCACCAGCATCCTGGAAATTCATTCGGGGCAAGTATCCCACACGAGATCACTCCCGAATTCGTCCGCTCCGAGATCGCTCGTGGCCGGGCCATTATCCCTGCCAACATCAATCATCCCGAATCCGAGCCGATGATAATTAGCCGCAATTTTCTGGTAAAAATCAACGCCAACATCGGCAACAGCGCCGTGGCGTCATCGATCGAGGAAGAAGTCGAAAAGATGCGTTGGGCTACCAAATGGGGTGCCGATACGGTGATGGATCTGAGCACCGGAAAAAACATCCACGCCACCCGCGAATGGATCATTCGCAACTCTCCTGTGCCCATTGGCACTGTGCCGATTTATCAGGCACTGGAGAAAGTGGGAGGCCGTGCGGAGGAACTAAATTGGGAAATATACCGTGACACATTAATCGAACAGGCTGAACAAGGTGTGGATTATTTTACGGTGCATGCGGGAGTGCTTTTGCGCTTCATTCCCTTAACGGCGAACCGCGCGACCGGGATTGTTTCCAGGGGAGGGAGCATCATGGCCAAGTGGTGTCTGGCGCATCATTCGGAGAGTTTCCTTTACACAAACTGGGACGAAATCTGCGAGATCATGGCGGCATACGACGTCAGCTTTTCAATTGGCGACGGTCTTCGCCCCGGCTCAATTGCCGACGCGAACGACGAAGCGCAGTTTGCAGAACTTTACACGCAGGGCGAACTGACCAGACGCGCGTGGGCGCATCATGTGCAGGTGATGAACGAAGGCCCTGGCCACATCCCCATGCACATGATCAAGGAGAACATGGAGAAACAACTTGAGTGGTGCGAAGAAGCGCCGTTCTACACGCTCGGTCCGCTCACCACCGACATTGCACCCGGCTACGATCACATCACCAGCGCCATCGGCGCGGCTATGATCGGCTGGTACGGTTGTGCCATGCTTTGCTACGTCACGCCGAAAGAACATCTGGGATTGCCTGACAAGAAGGACGTGAAAGACGGCGTCATTGCCTACAAGATCGCTGCGCACGCCGCAGATTTGGCGAAAGGCCATCCCGGTGCGCAGTACCGCGACAACGCCGTCAGCAAGGCGCGTTTCGAGTTTCGATGGGAAGATCAATTCAATCTTTCACTGGATCCCGAAACGGCGCGTTCTTTTCATGATGAGACCCTTCCAATGGAAGGAGCGAAATCAGCCCATTTCTGCTCCATGTGTGGTCCCCATTTTTGCAGCATGAAGATAACGGAAGACGTTAGAAAATATGCAGCACAAAAGGGAATTGATGAGAATACGGCTCTCGAACAAGGGTTGCGTGATAAGGCAGCAGAATTTCAACACGCGGGAGCGGAAATTTATTCCAAGCCATGACGAATGGAGCCGACCGGGATGAGGCGACATAGAGTGGAGTTCACGGCCAGCCCGGTGAGGGCGGAGATGATGAGCATCGGATTCGTCAAACTCTTCCGCCGGAAGGTGCGAAGACCGCTCATTTCTACTCCATGCCTATCATCGAGGATGTGCGCAAATTCGTGACCAAACAAAAGATTTCTGAAGAACAAGCGCTTCGAGCTGGCCTCGAACAAAAAACGAACGAGTTCATAAAAACGGGCGCAAAAATTTACGCTAAGGCGTGAATCAGTAGAAGCTCACCGAATTCATAGATTCCGCAGCGCAGTGCGAGCTCATCCAGTTCGCGGCGTTGCAGCCTGAGTCGTGGAAACAATGATGATTGAATGACGCCGATACGAATTTTTCTAGTCAGCTGTGCGTGCGCAATAGGCATGAACGCTATCGCGGGCCAGCCAGAGAGCGCTACGCCATCCCCGTCGCCCTCGGGCACGCCGGTGGAATCCGAGGCGCTTCCGACTGCGGTCGCCGAATCGCTCACTGGCCTCTCAGCGCAACGCGCAGCTGTTGAGCGCACGAAAATTTATCGTATCGGCGCTGATTATAGTCGATCGCTGGATCGGATTGCAAAAAATTCTGGCAACGAATTTTTGCAGCGGCCCATCTTCGAACGTGTGACGTGGATGCGACTGATCGCGTCAGTCGGCGCGTTTGTGCTGTTGTCGCTAGTCGCTGTCGCGCTGGTCTGGATCGTTGGAAAGCAAGCCGGCGAGATTGAGTCGAACGAGCACCAGTCCGCGGTCGCGTTGATAATATCGGCGATACGCAAACCGGTGGCCCTTTTTCTCTGGATGTGCGGCGGTACGCTTGCCCTTATGCCGATTGCGACCGGCATCGTCGGCCGGCCTACTCGCATTTTCCTGGTCGATGTGCTTACGGCGAGCTTTTACGCCGGTCGGATCATCGCTGTGCTCTGGCTCGTTTTTCGCGCCATCCGCGCGATCGAAAAGCGAATGCGCCAGAGGGCGGAACGGACCGGCAGCCTCGTCGGTAAAGTAATCATTCCCATCTTCGGTCAGACGCTGCGTCTGGCTGTGCCGCTGCTCATGGTCATTCTGTTGCTGCCGCTGTTGCACTTGCCGGAACACTGGACCTGGGTGACTGCCAAAGGAGTCGGCATTTTGCTCATCGCCGGCTTCTCATACTTAATCATCCGGGGCATCAACGCTGTGCAGGGCGCGTTTTTGAGCCGGCATCAGATCGAGGCTCCCGATAATCTCCGGGCGAGAAAGATCTACACCCAGGTCTCGGTTCTTCGCAAAATCATCGTCACCGCGATAGTGATCATCGGCACCGGTTCGATCCTGATGTTGTTCGACCCGGTGCGGCAATTCGGCACCACCATCCTCGCGTCGGCCGGGATTGCCGGGATCGTGATTGGTTTCGCCGCGCAGAGGACCCTCGGCAACGTGCTCGCCGGGATCCAGATCGCACTTACCCAACCGTTGTTGATCGACGATATCGTGGCGGTTGAAGGGGAATTTGGCCGGATCGAAGAGATCACGCTCACCTACGTATCGGTAAGAACATGGGACCTGCGACGTTTGATTCTCCCGATCACCTATTTCGTTGAGAAACCGTTTCAGAACTGGAGCCGTGTTTCGACGGAACTGCTAGGCGCCGTGATCCTCTATCTCGATTACCGGGTGCCGATGGAAGCGCTGCGCAAGGAATTGAAGCGCCTCGCGGAGAACAATCAGAAATGGGATCGCCGGGTTTGCGGGCTGCAGGTGACCGACGCCAAACAAAACACGGTTGAAGTACGCGCCTTGGTCAGCAGTAGCGATCCCGGGAAAGCGTTCGATCTCCGCTGCGAAGTGCGCGAGGGTTTGATCGACTTTCTCTGCCGCAATTATCCCGAAAGCCTGCCCCGGATCCGCTATTCCGGGATTGACGAGCCATCGGAAGTTGAGCGCGGGAAAGAAAAAGATCGGAGGTCCACCGACGTTCGCGGCCAGGAATTTGAACGAGGATCAAAGAGCCCGGGTATGCGTTCAAAACAACCGGCGGATGGCCAATCATCCGGCCGTTGATTTCTGCTTTTTCCAGTTTCGCGAAATTCGCAATCATCCCAAACTTCGCGTTCGATTCGGTGCTTATTCAGTCAACCAGCGCAGACCGGCTGGCGCGTTCCACATCACCGGTTGCCACGTCCAGCCGCTGATGGTCACGGCATCAATGATTGGCTGCTTCAACTCTTGCAGGTTGAACATGGACGCCTTGGACAATTCGCCAGTGGCCTTGCCGCTGGCGTCCAGTTGCACGCCGACGACGCGACGATGCTCGAACTGAAAAAACTGCATTCCGGTGGCTGCAGTCCAGCTCAGGCGCATGTCGTTTGGGCCGGCCGATGCGTCGAACGCGCTCCAGTATTCGCGCACCCGCGCCTTGTAACTCTGTTCGTCCAATGCGAGCACCAGCTTGTGTGTGCGCTGCATCTTATGTGCGCGCATAAGGTCGAACCATTGCGCATCGGCGTAGCGCCAGGTGATTTCAAGCGTGTTATCGCTATCGGGCGATGCGACTACCTGGACGGGTATTTTTTGCTGATTCACTCCTAGCAACCGTTCCGCGCAAAAGTGCCGCCGGTTCCGGCTGCGTGCCGGGCTGCGGCTGTTGTCGCACGCTCCACGCAGATCCCTTGAAAAACCAGAGCACCGCGAGTGACAAATTAATGACGAGAAACGCAGTCATCGCCCGCCAGTTCGACGACAGGCGAGTGGAGACTTGCGTTTTCGACGGCGCTGTGGACGCCGCCGATCCGCTGAAACCGGCGGACTTGGATTCCGTTGGCAATGGGCCGAGCGCGCGGATCCGATTGGCTTCGACGCTTTCCTTCGTTTGGCCGCTCCAGGCGTAGAGTTCATTGCCTGCGGCGACCACGTGGTTCCATTCACCCTGACCGTTGAAACGGCGTGCAGTCCAACCGCCGCCATCACTGCCGGTGACCTGGGCAAATTGGAAGAACGAGCCGTAACGATTCAACGCTGCTGCTGCTGCCGAAGTGTTTGCGAAACGCGCGGCGAGCGCGGATTCGCCGGCATCGTTAAAGGAAATTCTAGCGTCGACTGCGTCGCCTACGATGTAATCCAGCCCGTGTTTGGCGTCGGTCATCAAACTTGAGTCGGCCTTCGGCCCAAACACGATATCCCACGATACCGCTTGCAACATACCGGGCGCCGTGGCTGCCTGAATCGTCGTAACTTTGCTGCTCGCAGTTTCACGGACCTGGCGCGCGTGAACAAACGCATCGAGCAAGTGCACCACGGCCTGCGGCACTGCCACGATCGCGAGGAAGCCGAAGAAAAAGATTAGCGGTTTGAACGACACTCCTGCGCGCTGCATTAGCACGCCTAACAAGAGGGCGAGCAGTAGCGAGATCGCCAGAAACACGGCGACACCGATGAGCACAGGATATTCGGCAAACGCGTGCAGCAGGTTGTTCATGGCCTAACGATTTCAGGACGGTGCGATTTGATCCGCAGAATGAGCAGGCTGATTCCCGCAACGATGCACCAGACCACGCCGCCAAGCATGGCGGCCATGAACCACAAGGCCATCAAGCCGGAGTCGCGGCCGGGCTCGGGATACTTAATCGCTTCGCAGATGGCGATCGCGCAGGTATTCACGCCGATGAACGCTGCAAAGGCCAGTCGCGCAAACAGTATCCATCGATTTACGCCTGGCACGGCCAGGAAAACGAAACTCAACGCAACACCGATTGTTGCAGTAAGCCACACGACCGATTCCAGCATTGTGTTGCCCGGCCCTGTCGGCGGCACATTACGCGCGGCGAGCCAACGGATACCGAGATAAAGCAGTACCCAATAGAGTTCGGGACCGATGAAAATGCGGAGCAGGCGGTGCATGCGAGGAATTCGGGCGAATGGGAAGCGCCCCAGATACACGACTACGAAGTTCAATTCAATCGCGCGTGTCCTGTAGCGTCCGCTGTCTGCTCGCGAAACCTTTCGGAGTCTCAGCCGAGAATTGTTCCGGGGAGCACACGCGGCCCGCGTGTTGGTTTCGGCGGCCCGCCGAAACGTACTTTTCTGATTTGAATTTATTACCTCCGCTGTCGTTGACGAGCAGGACGTTGGCGAAGGTTGTTCAGCGATCGATTTGCGGGGCAGGGAACGAAGTGACAGGATAAAATGACGCGAAAGAGACGTTCCGAAACGGACACAAATTAATGACGCCTAACGACATGAACATTCGCGGGATGACTCGCGACGAACTGGACACGCTGGTCGAATGGGCGGCCCGCGAAGGTTGGAATCCCGGTCTGGACGATGCCGAGGTGTTCTGGGCGACCGATCCGGAGGGTTTTGTTGCGGCCGAGATAAACGGCGAACTGAATGGCGGCGGCTCAATCGTCGCTTACGAAAAGAACTACGGTTTCATGGGTTTCTTTATCATCCGTCCGGAATACCGCGGACATGGTTTAGGTGATTATCTCTGGCACGAGCGCAAGCGGCGTTTGTTGACGCGTCTGGACGCCGACGCGTCGCTCGAACTGGATGGCGTGTTTAACATGCAGGAATATTATGCTCGCGGTGGATTTCGTTTTGTCTGCCGCGATCTACGTTTTGAGGGAAGGGGAATCGATCTTCCGCAACAAGAAGGCATCGTCGAGGCGAGCACTCTTCCATTCGAACGCATCGATGCCTACGATCGGCACCACTTTCCCGCGGCACGCAGCAAATTTTTGCAAGGCTGGATCAACCGGCCGGGAGGCCACGCGCTCGCCGCAGTCGATGGTGACGAGATACGCGGCTATTCGGTGATGCGTCCCTGCCGGACCGGTTACAAGATTGGACCTCTCTTTGCAGCAAACGGCGACGTGGCGGAGTCGCTCTTTGTATCTCTTGCCTCGCGCGTTCCGGGCGAGCCGATCTTTCTCGACGTTCCGGAGATCAACCGCGATGCCTTGGCCCTGGTCGCGCGCCATGGGATGAAAGAGGTCTTCGGCTGCGCCCGCATGGTGCTCGGTCCGATTCCCGAACTACCGGATGCCGAGATCTTCGGTGTTACGACGTTCGAATTGGGATAATCCTCATTGTCGAGGGCAGAGTTGTGTCGTGCAGAACGTGGACAAAAGAAGAAGCGCGCAAAATTTGAAGGAAGCGTTCGAGATAGTGTTGCAGCCGAATCGCAAATTGGGGTGGACTAAATGAAAGCGCACACACAGCCGGAGATCGTCACGAAAAATGGCAAACCCGTATCGGTGATTCTTCCGACCAAGAAATATCAAGAAATGCTAGAGCGCCTTGAGGATGCAGTGTTGCCTGGCTGAAACGCGCGCGACGGAAAAAACTTCACTTCCGTCCGTTAGAGAAGGTTCTCGCCGATCTTCAAGCTGGCGGGTAACCATCTAATTGATGGCTTACAAGCTCCACGACACCGCGCATCTTGAAAAACGCGCCCGCGATCGCGGATTCACGATTGAGCAGGCAACCCTTGCGATCAATGAACCTGCGTCCATTCTCAAGACTCCGCCACGCAAGGGAAACCACGGCGGCTTCATCTGGTTGTTCTTTCGCGCGTTTGAAAGTAGAATCTTGGTAGTCGTTGCCGAAGTAAAAGCTAATGAGTGCTGGATCATCACCGGATACTGGGAAGAGCGGCATTAAGGGTTTCGTCATCCCGATCACCAAGCCGCCGGTGGTCGAGATTGACACCGAAGCCACCGCCGCTTACATCCGCCTGCGCGACACGAAGGTGATCGCGACAAAACCCTTCGGCTCCGAAAAAGGTCTGGTGATGCTGGACTTCGACGCGGATGAAAATGTTGTGGGCATTGAAGTAATCGGACAGCACGAGTTCAGCATTCGTGAGCTCATCAAGGAAGTGCCGGTCGAAACCAGCGACGCCGTCCTCAATCAAACTCGCTACGTCTCTGCCGATCTCGCGCCGGCGTGACATCAATTCGTCACTGGCTTGCCACGCCACAGCCTTGTGCGAAGGCTGGGTGACATGTCACTCATCACTGCCTACAAACCGCGTGTCCGCCAATGGACGGACCGGCCGTGGCGAGGCGCAAGCTTTACACGGTACAAACCGCGTGGCGCAGCTTTACACGGTTGCAACGCTCGAGTAACCGCGGCGCTTCCATCCGCTCCGCCCAGGCCGCGAATGCCGGCGTCGGACCGCGCCAGCGCAACGTCTCGACCTTCTTGAAGAGCGGCGCGTCGGTGCGCAGCGTCGCTAAATTCTTGAAGAGCAGTGCGAGATCGCGCTGTTTCCCGAGAACGTTTGACGGAAATTTTTCGATCGGACCGTAGCGGTTCAAAAGCTGGGCGGCGGTCCGTGCGCCGATGCCAAGGATGCCTGGGTAGCCGTCCGCCGCATCGCCTACGAGCGCGAGCAGATCCGGAATGAGCTGCGGGCTCACGCCAAATTTTTCGCGTATCCCAGCCGCATCTCGGATGATTTTGCGCCGGCCATCGATCTGCACCACGCGCGTCCCGCGCACGCATTGCGCCAGATCCTTGTCCGGCGTCCAGATGGCGACGCGCTCGACCTTCTTGTCCTTCGCCGCAAGATGCGCGGCCGAAGCGAGCGCATCATCGGCTTCGAGCTCGATCATCGGCCAGAGGACCACGCCCATCGCCGCGAGCGCCTCCTCGAGCGGATGAAACTGCGCGAGCAGCGCGGGCTCGATACCGGCCCCCGTCTTGTAGTCCCGCCAAAGCCGATTGCGAAACGACTCGATCACGTGATCGGTAGCGACACCAAGGTAAATGGCGTCGCTATCCAGCATCTGAAGAACGGTCTGCAATACGCCGACGACCGCGCCGTAGGGGCGGTCGCCGCCGCGTGAGGCGGAGCCTTTTACGCGGGTAAACCGGCGCAACCCGTAAAAGTGGCGAAACAGTTCGTAGGTACCGTCGATAAGATTGATGATCACAACCCGTTAGGATAAACCGCCAAGACCGCGTGAGGCGAAGCCTTTTACGCGGTAGAAGTGACGGAAGAGTTCGTAGAGCTCTGTTCAAAGGACGTAGCTGTCCAGCACTCGTGTTTTGTGCTACAAGATCGACATGGAGATCAAGCTGACTGCGGTCTTCCAAAAATTTCCCGAGGGATATGCCGCATTCGTGGAAGAGCTGCCCGGTGCGAATACGCAAGGCGCAAGGCTGGAAGAAGCGCGTGCAAATTTGAAGGAAGCGGTCGAGATGGATCTGCAAAGACTTGGACGTTCCGAAGCCGTGAAGCCTTCGCTTTGCGATGAGCGCAGCTTGGCTTTCGACCGGCAAGGTCATGACCGTCAGGCCGAGCGTCTTGGCTAGTGGCGCGGCCGTTTGCTGCGTACTCTTGAACTCGGTCGTGCAGATGACGCTGATTTTTGAATCCTTCAGCATGTTGGCCAACGCTTCAGTGCGAGCGCAGCCGGCTTCCGGGCCCCGGTCGTCTAGATGATGGGCAATGCTGCGATTGCCGAGCACCTCGAACATTCGATGAATTGGCCCGCTGTTCTCCGCGGCCTTTGACGGCAAAAAATAATAACGAAAGAACAGGTTTCTTTCTATTGACAGTCTATAGGACGCGTTTCAAACGACGTCCGGCCCCGCTCGAGGCGCGCCGCATGAAAATTTCGCGCAGTGCGGCAAGCACAATATACTAAAGCGGTGTCTAACTTGACTGCTTAAAGCAGTCAAGTTAGAAAAGAGCATGAAAGCGGATGCTTTAGATTTGCTTTTTCCAATCGTGCGAGCCGAGGTGTTGCGCGCGCTCTTTCATCACACACGACGCGAGATGTATGTGCGCGAAATCGCGCGTTGGAGCGAGCTGGCACTACGGACCGTGCAACGGGAGCTGGCAATCCTGATCACGATCGGATTGGTGACGAGCCGAACTAATGGTTACCATGTCTTCTACCGCGCCAATCGCAATCACCTGCTCTTCGCGCCGTTGCAGCAATTGGTTTTCAAAAGCGAGCGTTGTGTGTTGGGCAGGAAAAAACCGAGGCAACGGCCGCGACAGAGTTGGCGGCAATCGGGTCGGCGGAAACGCTAACGTCCTTCCACCACGTCCCGAGACATCGACGTTGACAACTCGACTGCTTAAAGCAGTCGAGGTTGAGCGAAGGACGGCACATTACGCGCGGCGGGCCAATGGACATTGAGATAAAGCAGTATCAAATAGAGTTCGGGGACCGATGAAAATGCGGAGGAAACGCTGCATGCGAAGGGCGCGAACTGCGAAACGCCCGTGAAACACGAACATGGAGTTCACTTCATCTCGCTCATGCTGCAGCGTCGGCTGCCTGCTCGCGAAACCTTTCGGAGTCTCAGCAGAACACATTCCGGGGAGCGCACGCCGCTGGCGTGCTGGTTTCGGCGGCTCGCCGAAACGAACTTGAATCCGACTGAAGCCCGCGAAACACGCGAATGAACGCGAAAGAAAAAATGGCGCAGCATTTCCGAGTCTGAGGAGCGCATGCC
The DNA here is from genome assembly GCA_963753675.1 of uncultured Verrucomicrobiae bacterium. Classification (GTDB taxonomy): domain Bacteria; phylum Verrucomicrobiota; class Verrucomicrobiia; order Chthoniobacterales; family UBA10450; genus Udaeobacter. The sequence continues at coordinate 195,893 of CAVWCZ010000006.1, forward strand.
GCTAGCAGGTTGGTCCGAGAAATACGGGAGCGAAAATGCGGTTATCTTTGAATTCTTTTGAATCGGCGAGTGATGTTGTTCACCCACATGCCTGCGGTAAGGTTTGGGGATGATCCGCGCACGCTTGTCTGAACGCGTCACTCGCGCAGATGCCAGGGCAGTTTCCGGTAGAGATCGCCTGGAGATTGTTTGGATTGATCAAGCGCCGCTGCGAGCCAATGCCGCCGCCGAATGCACCCACATGATGATGCGTCTGGAGCGAGCGCGCCTTGGCTGGCATCAGTTTGAACGACAGGACAAGCCCGCGTTCGTCCGGTGGCGGGCCCGTGAGTTCGGCGGGTTGCTTAGCACTGCGCGGGACGTCGAGGATAAGATTCGGGACGCGCAAAACCTGATTCAGGAAGTGGAAATTGAAATGCGGCGACACATCCAGGATCCGCACAGCGCCTATCGGCGCGTGCTGTTTCGACGCGAAAATCCGGGCGTCGCCGATGAGCGGGAGACTTTCTCTAATAGATCGCAATCGACACCTCATCTGAGCGAATTCGAGCAGGAAACTCTGTTTCAAGAATGGGTGCGAACATTTCTTGGCACGAACCCGACCAAGATGGATGACGAGGTTTATTCGAGCAGCTTTGAAGTTTTTAAGTCGCACATGTTCGTTAGGCCCGAAACCGCCCCGGGTCGATCTGGTCCGCGGCCGGCGGGTGTTCGGCGTTCTGCGGTGGATGAGGAGTCGGCCGACGCAACCGAACCGGTGACGATTGATCCGCGGGTAAAGGAAATCTATCGGCGGCTGGTGCGTCGATTACATCCCGACTTGCGCGCCGATGGGGATGCGTCGGTCTCTTCCCTTTGGCATGAAGTCCAGGAGGCGTATCTGGCCGGTGACGTTGCCCGCATGGAACTTCTGCTGGCGCTCAGTGATTTGTCGGACGCGCCCGGCGCTGGCACAACCTTATCGCAGATGCGCTCGGTCCTAAGCGAATTGACACGGTCTGTGCGCGCGTTGGAGTTAAGCCTGGTCGAAGCCGCTTGGGAAGATTCATGGAACTTCGCCCGAACAGGTCCATCGGAGGATCTGCGGGTGCGCGTGGAGCGCCAATTGAAACATGATCTCGCGCTGCGACAACAGCGCCTGGAATTGCTCACGAAAACGATTGCCGGATGGGCTGAGCGACCGCAGTTCAGTAGGGAAAGGTTGAGGGCAACCGGTTGAAACTCGAGCGTTGGATGAAAGAATCAAAACCAGGAACCCGAGGAAACTTCTTCGGGGAGCACCCCGAAAGCATTCGGGGTTGGTTTGAAAGCCCGGCCGCCGCACAGTTTACTCGCCGTGGCGGGCGTCCGTTGCAGCGGCTGCTAGCCGAAACGAACTTCACCTGAGGTTGAGCTTCGACAACACGGCGCAAGCTATGATTCAGGCCGGCCGCGAAAGCGATCCATCAGTTCCAGGATTTGTTCGCGGATGTGGAAGATCTCCTCGCGGGCTTCACTGATCATCTCGTCAGGCAGTAGATTTTTCGGCGCGACGGCTTCCAGACCCCCTTGCGCCTTGTATAAATGGGCAAGGGCGCGTTTCAAACACGCGACGGTAAACGCCGAGTCGTCCGGGCCGCAACCTTGTGCGATGCCGTCAAGCGCGCCAGCCAGCTTCACGCTCGTGGTTTGGAATTCGAAGACGAAGTCGTCCAGATCTTTGTCAGCAAGTCGTTCCATGCCGAGGGCTTTGGCCTGGTGCCAAAACTTCATCGCGTTTTCGTAGCAACGATGTTGAAGCGGGTGGCGAAGGTCGCCATCTTCGGTGCGGATCCAGTCGATCCCCTCGCGGTGTGGATCCGGCTCGGGTAGCGGTTCTTTCAAGGCTTCTTCGCAGGCGCGATTCATTTCGTCGATCCAGCGGTCTTGTTCTTCCGCTTCGTCGTCGGTCAGTTCCCGATGCCATCCCATTTCCTTTGAGATCTTTGCCTCGGCTTCGTCGGAATCACTGTACTTTTCGAGCAACTCGCCGTATTTATCGGTGCGCGCGTCGCACTCTTTCATGAAGCGTTCGTAATCGTGCTCGTCCCACTGTTCTTCGGCGTCTTTTTGACCGCGCTGATGTCGTTCGATGGCGTGGGTAAGTTTTTCAACGAATTGAGTCATGGCTTGGGCGACCTCCCGCGCGCGCTGCTCGTTTTCGTCCCGCGTGAGCTGCCATTCAGGCGGCGAGATCGTGACTTGATAGTCCGCGCTTTCGATCACGACGCGGCCGTTAGTCTCGCTGAACCATTCGAGGTAAAGTGAGTTTGCCAGATGTTCGGGGGCCTTTTCCTTTCGCTTCAACATCACATACGCCTGCTCGACCCGGCCGTCGAAGACGCGCGCTTTGCGCGAAGCAGTCATGTCACCGGCCATGCCGAGTTGTTCGCTGGCGAGAGAATCGAGATGCGGATGGACGAAGCGCCTTCCGCAGTTAGCAAAGGTGAGCAGGCAACCGGCGAGATCGGGGTGAGCATTCCCTTTGAGATTCAGAATAACCGGCTGATCGCGACCTTCGACCCAGATTTTGCCGCTGACGATTCCTTTGGTGCGATTGTCGATCTCCCCGCGAATTACGCTATCATGAATCCGGAATGCCATGAGCGAATGAAATGTAAGTGAAGGCGCGTTCGTTCGCGACCCCGACGCGGTTTGCCGATGATCACTTGGAAAGACCGCAAAGTTTGGGAAGTTCCCGCGTGATGGTGCAGCGTCGCTGCCTGCTCGCGAGACCTTTCGGAGTCTCAGCGGAAAATTCTGGGGAGCACACGCCGCTGGCGTGTTGGTTTCGGCGGCTCGCCAAAACAATCTTCTGCTAGGATCGACAATCAAATCGTCAAAGTGCCGCAGCCTTTTCACAATGCTCGAGCAGCCGCGGCGATTCCATGCGCTTTGCCCAAGCCGCGAATGCCGGCGTCGGACCGCGCCAGCGCAGCGTCTCGACCTTCTTAAAGAGCGGCGCCTCGGTCCGCAGGGTCGCGAGATTCTTGAAGAGCAGCGCGAGATCGCGTTGTTCGCCGAGAACGTTTGACGGAAACTTTTTGATCGGACTGGAGCGATTCAATAGCTGGGCAGCGGTCCTGGCGCCGATCCCAGGGATGCCGGGATAACAGTCGGCCGCATCGCCCACGAGCGCGAGCAAGTCCGGAATCAGGGGCGGATCGACGTTTGAGTGAAAGCGAATGGGGTCGGGAATGGGGATCGTATCCGCACATTTGATGCGCAAGAATTTGATGCTCAAGAGCGAGATTTTCGAACTGCAGGACGAAGCCGAGGAGCAGTTAGAGCAATTCGACCACAACCAGCCGAATATTTCCGCTGTCAGCCCCGCATTGTTTTACAACCAGAACGTGACAACGAAATCAGCAAAGCGCGGTTTGAATCTCGTTTGGAAGATCAGTTCAATCTTTCACTCGATCCGAAACCGCGCGCGAGTTCCACGACGAAACCTTGCCGCAAGAAGGCGCGAAGACCGCACATTTTTGCAGCATGTGCGGTCCTCACTTTTGCAGCATGCGCATCACAGAAGATGTTCGGCGCTATGCCGCAGAACAGGGAATTGCCGAGGAAGCAGCCGTCAAACACGGTCTTCAGGAGAAGGCTGCTGAATTTGCAAAGAACGGCGAAGTTTATCAGAAAGTGTGATGCGCATTTCAATGAACACGACATCAAGCTGGAGCGCTCGGGTAGACAGCACGAAGTGGCTGCCTTCAGGCGAGATTCGCGGGCTGACGAAGCTCGTCAAAATTACCGAGGATATACGCAGATACGCAGCAGAGCAGGGGATCACTGATGCGGAAGCAATCGAAGAAGGATTGAAACAGAAGGCGAAGGAGTTTCAGCAACGCGGCCCGGAAGCTTACGCGAAGGCCTGATTTAAAGGCGTTTTGGCCGCGATTAAATAATTAGATCAAAATAACAGTTGACAACTCTTCTGGAGAAGTGCATATACACAATCAATGGCAGAACAATTGGATATGTCGGCGGCGGAAAATTGTGTGTGCTTCAACCTGCGTTGGGTGACGCGGGCGGTGACGCAGTTTTATGACGCGGAAATGCGGCGGCACGGCATTCGTCCCACCCAAGGGTCAATCCTGGCGTCGTTGCAAACCAGGAGTAGTTGGAACATGGCGGAGTTGAGCGATTGGCTGGGGATGGAGCGCACCACGCTCGTGCGGAATCTCCGGCCGTTGCAACGGGACGGGTTCGTGAAAACGATCGGAGGCGGACGCGGCAATCGCGTGGAAGTCATGATCACGACCAAAGGCCGAAAACAGATTGAGAAACTCACGCCCGCTTGGAAGTCCGCTCAAAATGCCGTGGTTAAAACTCTCGGTGCAAAGCGCTGGTCCACCATTCTTTCCGATCTCGAAACGGCGGCGGAGGCTCTGAACAACAACAAATAAGCCCTTAGTACCCACAAAGGTGATAGACCGAAGCTAGATAGTGTATATGCACACAAGTTTAAAAAAAAACCACGTCGGTCACCGGAGTCAGTTCCGGCATCGGTCGAGAGATCGCGCAGTTACTCGCAGAGCAGGAAGCGCGTGTATTCGGCACGGTGCGCAATCCGAAGTCGGCCAAGCCAATTCATGGCGTGGAGATTGTCCAGATGGATGTCACAGAAGACGCCAGCGTGAGCGCAGCTGTTCAAAGCATTGAGCAGAAGGCCGGACCAGTTCAGCTTCTGGTCAATAACGCCGGTTACTCATTCATGGGTGCTCTGGAAGAAACCAGTGTTGACGAAGCCAGGCAGCAATTTGAAACCAATCTCTTCGGCGTGCTGCGCGTGACGAACGCGACCCTGCCGGGAATGCGGCAACAAGGTTACGGGCGAATCGTCAACATCGGTTCCGTGCTAGGTTTTTTGCCCGCGCCGTATTGGGGAGTATACGCCGCGAGTAAACATGCGGTGGAAGGATACACCGAAACGCTGGATCACGAGATCAGGAGATTTGGTGTGCGCGCACTGTTGGTCGAACCGGCCTACACGAGGAGTAAACTTAGCGGAAACACCAAATCAGCAAAAATCACTCTCAAGGTGTACGCGGATGAACGAAAGCGTTTGACCGATGCGGCTGAGCAGAATATCGAACGCGGAGACGACCCTCGCCTGGTGGTGGAAGCGGTTTGGAAGGCACTGACCGCGAAGTCGCCCCGGCTGCGATATCCAGTTGGCAAAGGTGTCGCCTTGAGCCGAATGCGCCGTTTCCTGCCCGCCGGCATGTTTGACAAAAGTCTTCGCAAACAATTTCAACTGGATTGATTTGTGAACGCGCAGGTTAAAGAACATCCAACGGTTGCGGCGCATCGGCGAAAACTCGCGCCGCAAAAAATGTCCGAGCCGCTGGATGCTGAATGGCTGCGGCAGTTATGCCTCGACGCGGGAGCGGATGATGTCGGTTTTGTGGAAGTGGATCGTGCGGCGTTGGCGGGAGAACGCCCACACATTCAGCGGACTTTTCCGCACACGCGCAGTGTCATCAGTTTTGTGCTGCGGATGAACCGCGACAACGTGCGCAGCCCGGCTCGCTCGATCGCCAACTCGGAATTTCATCACACGGGCGACGAGGTCAACGACGTGGCGCGGCGCATCACGGCGGCGCTGGAGCACTCGGGAATTCGCGCGCTGAATCCGCCGATGGGATTTCCGATGGAAGCGGATCGGTGGGGGTTTGAGCGGATGTGGGTAGTGGCGCATAAACCGATCGCGGTCGCGGCGGGGCTGGGTCACATGGGCATTCATCGCAACGTGATCCATCCGCGCTTCGGCAATTTCATTTTGCTCGGCACCATTCTCGTTGGCGCGGAGATCAGCGCGTATTCGCAGAAACTCGATTACAACCCGTGCCTGGAATGCAAGCTGTGCGTGGCCGCATGTCCGGTCGGGGCGATTGGCGCGGACGGCGCGTTTAATTTTTCCGCGTGTTACACGCACAATTATCGCGAGTTCATGGGCGGATTTACCGATTGGGTCGAAACCATCGCCGAAAGTAAAAACAAACTGGACTAGCGCCGGCGCATAAAGGATTCGGAATCGGTTTCCATGTGGCAAAGCCTTGCCTTTGGGGCGAATTACAAAGCGGCGTATTGCATGGCCGTGTGTCCGGCTGGCGAAGATGTGATTGGGCCTTACCTCGCATCAAAGAAGGATTTTGCTGATGACGTGCTGCGCCCTTTGCAAGCGAAGCATGAGCCGGTGTATGTGGTGCGCGGTTCGGATGCTGAGGCGCATGTGCGCAAGCGTTATCCACACAAAACTATCCGGCCCGTGCGCGGTTTGTTGCGTCCGCGAAACATCGCGAGCCTGCTGTTCGGAATGCAGGTATCATTCCAACGCCACGTCGCCGGAAAACTGGACGCCACTTACCATTTCGTTTTCACTGGCAATGAAACCGCCGAGGCGACAGTCACAATTCGCGATGGAAAAATAAGCGTCGAAAACGGGCTGCTCAACAAACCAAGCATCAAGGTCATCGCCGACTCGGAAACGTGGCTTGGATTCCTTGCGGGCGAACGGAATCTTTTGTGGGCCTTGCTCACCCGCCGCATCCGGCTGCAAGGAAATCCGAAATGGTTACTCGCTTTCAAACGCTGTTTTCCATCATGAATTTCACCTGGATTAATCATTTTGGATCAACGTTAGATTTCATGCCGTTCCGCACTTAATGAAGCAACTTCTCAGGGAAATTCGCGTTCTGTTCACGTTGCAGAATGCGCCGCTGACGCCAGCGCAACGTCCTGCCCGGCTTCGTCGGGTCCCAGCCTTTCGGATTCGGCAGGACAGCTGCCAGCATGGCCGACTGCTCCCTCGTTAGGCCGCGCGCGCTGACGCCGAAATAATGCTGTGAGGCGGCTTCGACCCCGTAGATCCCCCGCCCCATCTCGATCACGTTTGCATACAGCTCCAGGATGCGCCGCTTCGGCAACAGTATTTCCATCCAGATGGTGTAGTACGATTCCAGTCCTTTCCTGATCCAGGAGCGGCCCTGCCAGAGGAAGATCGACCGGGCACATTGGTTCGTGATCGTGGAAGCTCCACGAACCGGTTTCCCTTTCCGCTTCGCTTTTTTCATCGCGAGTTCCATCTCCTTCCAGTCAAAGCCCTCGTGCTGGAAGAATCGCTGATCTTCCGAAATCCATAGGTGCTTCAGGAACATCTCAGGCATCTGCGGCAGACCGATCCAGTGGTAGCGGAGCGGAGCCTTCGGCCCTTCCGAGAACGTTGCGCCGATCTGCTCGATCAACATCGGCAGCGTCCACGGAGGATTGACGAATCGCACCGTCGCCACCTGCATCGCCGGGATAAGGAGCAAAACCACCATCGGAATCAAAACCCATTTCCAGCGGCCAAAAAAACCGCGTGGACGAAGTCTTTTACGCGGTTTACGCGGTTTAGGCGTCGGCATCCTATCGCTCCGTGTAAGTCTCATAATAAATAATCCGGGACCTCGCGATTTCGTGGAGAGTGAAGCGCGGTGTGGTAGGCACTTTGAAGCCTCTCAACGCAAAAACAGCGTTTGCTCGAAACTCCGTTCCCAGCCAGAATCAGCAGCGTCATGGTGATGGAAAACTCTTCCTCGAACGATCGCGCAAAATTTAAAGTGCAAATTGCTCTCCGAAAACCCTTGCTTCGTCTCGCCTTCGGTCTCCTCCTGACAACTGCAGCACTCGCCGTTCAAGTTAAAGCGGCCTCCCAGAAGGCTTCCGAACCTGAGTCCAAGGATAAGCCGACGCCTACTGCAACCCCCAACTTCAAGCCCGAATCCATCACCAGCACGGGCACCGTGACTGTCGAAGGCAGCCCGATCGAGTATCAAGCCGTTGCCGGCACACTCGTCGTGCATCCCAAAGGCTGGGACGACGCAGCCTTGGCCGGGGACCGGCAAAGCAAAAAGAGCGAGGAAAATGAGGAAAGCGGGGAGAGCGAACGTGGGCCTAACGAGCATAAGAATCCGACGGCCGAAGCTTCGATGTTCTACGTGGCCTATAACAAAAAGAACGTGGCACCGGAGAAACGGCCCGTGACGTTCCTGTTCAACGGCGGACCTGGTTCTTCGACAGTCTGGCTGCACATGGGCGCCTTTGGACCTCAGCGGGTGATCACCGCCGACGACACGCATACGGCCGCAGCGCCCTATCAAATTGTTAATAACGACTACAGCCTGCTGGACGCGAGCGATCTGGTATTCGTGGACGCTCCCGGCACGGGCTTCAGCCGCATCGCCGGCAAAAACAAGGAAAAAGAATTTTACGGCGTGGACCCGGACGCGCACGCCTTCGCGGAATTCATCGTGGCGTATCTCAGCAAGTATGGGCGCTGGAACTCGCCCAAGTACATTTTCGGTGAAAGCTACGGAACGCCGCGCTCTGCCGTGCTGGTGAACCTGCTCGCACAGGAATACAACGTCGACCTGAACGGCGTGATCATGCTTTCGCAGATCTTGAACTTCGACTTGAGCGTGGACGACCCGGAAGGCAACCCCGGAATTGATTTGCCCTACATTGTGGCGTTACCGACCTACGCCGCCAGCGCCTGGTACCACCATAAGTTGCCCGGCCCGAATTCTCCCGCCGCGCTCGAACCTTTCATCAAAGAAGTGGAAGAGTTCGCCACGCACGATTATGCGCGCGCGCTGGCGGAAGGAGCGAGGCTACCGAAACCCGAACGCCAGGCCATCGCCCAAAAACTGCACGGTTACACCGGCCTTCCCGTCAGCTATATTCTCAAGGCCAACTTGCGTATCGACGGCGGCGAGTTTGCAAAGAACCTCGAGGACGATACTGACACCACGACCGGCCGGCTCGATACGCGCTTCTCAGGCCCCACCATGGATCCGCTGAGCAAGAAGGCCGACTACGATCCGCAAGCCGCCGCCATCAGTTCGGCCTATGTCTCTGCTTTCAACGACTACGTGAGGAAGTCTTTGCGCTACGGTCAGGACAAAACCTATCGGCCTGAGATTCCGTTGTGGAAGAGTTGGAATTTCCAGCATCAGCCGCCGGGGGCGGAGCGGCCGTTGCCGCAGTCGACCAACACCATGCCGGATTTGGCTACCGCCATGAAATACAATCCGGACCTCAGAATTCTTCTAACGGGCGGTTACTTCGATCTGGCCACACCCTATTACGAGGGCTGGTACGAAATGCACCACCTGCCAATCCCGGAGCGGCTCCAGGACCACATTGAATATCGCTATTATCAATCAGGCCACATGGTTTACGCCCATCAGGAATCTCTCAAGGCTCTACACGATGACGTGGCCGCGTTCATCCATTCGACCGATCACCTCGGCAAATGACCGCGTAAAAGGCTTCGCCTCACGCGGTCGATTGTGACGTCGGGACATCATAGGTTAGCATAGGTTAGAGCCGCGTGAGGCGAAGCCTTTTACGCGGGAAATCGTTTGAGATAATGGCGCAATTGAGCGCGCAGGAAACGCCGCCCGGCCCCGCTCTTCAGGAATCTCTCGCGGCCCTCGGCGTCTTCGCGCTCCGTGTAGGCCTCGTAATAAATCAGCTTCCATGGACCGCGCGATTTTGTTGCGAACGAAGCGCCGCGCCTATGCTGCGACAATCGCTTCTTCAAGTCTGTCGAGAAACCAATGTAGAAACCGAAGTCGCTTTCCGATCTCAGTACATAAACATAGAACACGCATCAGGATAAAACGACGAAACCGCGTGAGGCGAAGCCTTTTACGCGGAATCGTTTAAGGCTCTACACGATGACGTGGCCGCGTTCGTCCATTCGACCGATCACCTCAGCAAATAATCCCGATCAGCCGCGCTTGGAGCGGGGTGGGATCTTGCGAATCTGTCAGATCGGTAATACTATATCGATGATGAAGACGATATCGCTGAAGTTACCCGCGTCGTTGGCGAACTGGCTGGCGAGGCGCGCCAACGAGCTCGGACGTTCACGCTCCGATCTGGTGCGCCAGGCGCTCGAGGAGCAGCGTCAGGGCAGGAACAGCAGGGGCGAAAAGTCTTGTGCCGAGTTGATGGGGGAGTTTGGCGGCGTCTTTCGAGGGCCGCGCGATTTATCCACTAACCCGAAACACATGCGCGATTTCGGAAAGTGAGACGGACTTTGATCGATAGCGGGCCGTTAGTCGCCTTTTATTCTACGCGTGACCAGCATCATGCCTGGGCCTTTGCGCAATTAGACGCGCTGCGGCCTCCGCTGTTGACGTGTGAACCGGTTTTGACCGAAGCCTGTTTTCTGCTTCAGCGCGGAGGTGGCCGCCCAGCTGCAATCATGCGAGCTGTCCGGGAGCGGGTGATTCAAATTGCATTTGATATCGAGACGGAAGCCGCCTCCTTGGAAGTTTTAATGGAACGCTACTCCGATGTGCCGATGTCGTTAGCGGACGCCTGCCTGGTTAGACTGAGTGAACTTAATTCCGATTGCCGTGTCCTCACACTCGATTCTCATTTCACCCGTTATCGCAGGCACGGCCGTCAGGTAATTCCGTTGCTCATGCCATGAAATCCTTTCAGTCGAACGAGGCCGCCCGGGTTTACGCGGTCTACCGCGACAGCCGCGTGCTCGCGAACGCTTTCGGAGTTTACGCGGCCGTCGACCAGGTGCACGATCATTTGGGTCAATGTTAGATCTCGTGGCTGCGCTAGGCGGCGCCTAGCAAGATGGATTGCAATCCTCTCTGCGGAATGTCAAAATATTTGGACGCGACCCCAATTGCCCAGTACGAAATGCAAGAAAAAAGGACTGATAAACATTAAGGGCGCTGGCGAAGGAAGGTTTCCTTCCGGTAGAAGCGTGTTGTCTCGAAAACAACAGCAGCAATTAACCGAAAGGAAACCAAGTAATGAAGGAGTCAGTATGCGCAGGAATCGACCTGCATGGCAATAATCTAATGATTGGAATTGTAGATGAGAGTGGGCGGCGATTAAAAGAGCAGAAGTTAGGCTGTGATCTCGTTGCGGTGGACCGCTTCCTCAGTCTCTGGCGAGGGCGACTTCAGAGCGTAGCGGTGGAATCGACCTATAACTGGTATTGGCTGGTGGACGGTCTGTGTGCTCTGTCCTATCCGGTGAAGTTAGCCGATCCGGCCCAGATTGAGCAGTATGGCGGGATTAAACATGCGGATGACAAAAACGACGGGTTCTTCCTGGCCGAGTTACAGCGGCTCAATATTCTGCCAACCGGTTACATTTACGATCCGGGACTGCGGCCGGTGCGCGATCTTCTGCGGCGGCGCCTGGGTCTGGTCCATCAGCGCACCGCGCTCATGCTCAGTTTCCAGAGTCTCTATGCCCGAACCACGGGCCAAAAGCTGACTCTGAGCCGGCTCAAAGGGATGGATCCCGGCGAGACCAAAACGCTCTATGAGCATCCGGCCAATTGTTTAATCGCCCAAGTGCAAAAAGAGCACATCGATAAGCTGCGCCAGAGCATTGAGTTGATCGAAAAGACAGTGCTTAACTGCGCACGGGAGCTGCCTTGTTATACAAAACTGCTGAGCCTACCAGGAGTAGGCCGCATTCTGGCCATGACCATCAGCATGGAAGTGGGCGAGATCAGCCGGTTCAAAACCGCCGGCCACTTTGCCAGTTATTGCCGGACGGTTGATGCCAAACGCATCTCCAACAACAAAAAGAAAGGCGAAAACAACCGCAAATGCGGCAACAAATATCTGGCCTGGGCATTTGTCGAAGCGGCTAACTTTGCCAAGCGTCATCACGAGCATTGCCGCAGGTGGTTTGATCGCAAGGCGGGCCGAACCAGCTCGATCATCGCCACCAAGGCGTTAGCCTGCAAGCTGGCCAAAGCGGCCTGGTACCTGATGAGTGAAGGAAGCGATTATGATCCAGAGCGGATGTGTCCGGGCCTAACTGGATCACCGCCAAAACTCAAATTTGTGAGAACCGCTGTCAGCCAGCAAAAAGGGGTTGGCGAAAAACCACCAGGACTGATTGGAGGCCGCGGTTCTCCGCAATTTCCAAAACTAAAGCGTTAAACCGACGGAAAAGGTTTTGAAGGCGATTCGACCAAGCCGTGAATCTCAAAAAGGGTTGAGCAGCACTGCCCACAATCCAAAGAAGCAGCGTAAGTCACAATTCTTTAAAACTGAATGAATACGCGCTTGGCACTGAATGTTTTCCGGATCCCGGCCAAAAGCGGGATTGGGCGCCGCAGCCCCCCAACGGCTGCAAAGCGCTAGAACCAGATGGGTGACTGAACGGATCGCTAGCCAATCCGAAATCAAGCCAAAGAAATAACAGGCTCGAATCAACTTACTTCAAAACCGAAATTGAAGACACGCAAGACTAACCGATAGACACAAATCGGGACGGACGCTTATTTACTGTTTGACTCGCGTCCTAATGGGTGACCCCTATTTCTCCTATTTTCTTTTCTCTAATCCAAGGGCCGGCGTCGGCGACGCTGCATGTCGCTGGCTGCCGCCCGAAAACCGCGACTGCGAATTGCTACGCCGCTTTCTGGAACAGCCCAACGAGGAAAAGCACAACGGCCACGACAACGAGAATGTGGATGAATGCGCCGAGAATATGGAACCCCAGCCAGCCGATCAGCCACAACACGAGCAAGATCACCGCGATAGTATTAGCATACTGGTTTATTCGCTGTTCGGCACGTCGCTGGCCGCCCAAAATTTGGCTGGCGCGTTTTTGGCGCTGCTCATTGGGGGCACGTTATTACCCTTTGCGATAATTTTCTGGGCGGGACGGCAAATCGAGTAATCGCTTGGTTCCGATCGAGACCGACCTGCGTGCGAGGTAGGTTCGTTCGACTGCGATATGGCGGAGCCATCGCGAGAGATGGCGGCCTGCGATTAAAAAGGGAGGCTCGATGACTTGAAGAGCAGATCAGCCCAACCACGGAGGAATATTTGGAATGCAGACTCTTTTTTACGATGGTTGGTGGCCCTTGGTGCGCACTCTTATCGCAGGGAGCGTTTCCTATGCGGCGCTCATTCTCACGCTGCGAATAGCGGGCAAGCGAACACTTTCCAAATGGAACGCCTTTGACTACGTCGTAACGATCGCGCTCGGATCGACCCTGGCGACGCTGGTCTTATCAAAAGAGACGACCATCCTGCAGGGCGCCGTAGCGCTGCTTCTTCTCATCGGGCTACAATTTATTGTGACCTGGCTCTCGGTTCGTTACCGCGGCGTCTCGCGGGCGGTAAAGGCGCAGCCAACCTTGTTATTGTTCAACGGCCGGATGTGTCGCGAGGCGATGAAAACAGCGCGCGTAACCGAGACCGAAATCCTCGCGGCGGCGCGCAACCAAGGATTCGGAAATCTGGAGCGAGTGGCCGCAGTAGTGCTGGAGACCGACGGGAGCTTTAGTGTGATTTCGCAGTTGGAGGGCGCTACGGCTTCCGCCATGGCTGACGTTGCTGGTTACCCCCTTTAAGACGTCGATAACGGAGGGCGAGGCCAGCATTCTCCTGCAATTCGATTGACGAAAGCTGAACAACGCGGAGAAAAAACGCGAGGCGCCCGTGCTTACGGATTTTCGTAGCCGAGCACGCGCGGCGCCAGTTTTCCCTGGCGCGGATCGTGCCGGAATGTGATCCAGCCTTTGCGGGTGGCGTGCCGTGGGAGGTAGTGTAACTGGAAGCTGCCGTCCTCGGTCTCGCCGCTGGGAAGGAGGAGCGTGACTTCCAAGCGGACGCCTTGCGCGGTCTCGTCCCCGCGATTGGTCACCGTGACCGGCACGGCAAAATAATCGCCATGCACCGCCGGCGTTCCGACCGTCATCTGCGGATCGGCCGGGGTTCCGGCTAACGTCACTTTTTCGTAGATCAGCGCCCCGATCGTGGAAAAAATCACCAAAAGCGAGAGGCCAAAAATCCCCCACTCCAGCCAGTTTTTGCGCGGTCGTCTCATTGCAACAGCAATCGCCCGGCGGAGGAGCCTAACGAAGTCGCCAGCCCGAGCACGATCGTTTCCGCCACGATTGTAATGAGCGAGGCATGGTCGAAGCGGCCGAAAAACCAGAGGACCGCCGCGGCGGTGAGCAGCGCGACCGCGTAACTCGAAAGGGTGCCGATGACAACCGAAAGAATTCCATCTCGCGATATGTATCGCTCCGAACCGGCAAAAGCGATGTAGTAGAGAACCAAGGCGCTGATCCCCAAGGAGAGGCACATGATCGCGAAAAGCCGCACGATCGAGCTGCTGGTGGCAATGACCACCACCTCCTCAGTCGGCGCGATGTTAGCCGCGAAAAGCATCCCGCCACAGGTCGCGATCACAAGCTGGCCGCCGAATTGAATGTCGTGCTGCAACGAACGTTTTTGCTTCTCATTGTTTTCCCCTTTCGACATCCCGAGCTGCGCCGTCCCCACGGAAATCCCGATCGCCACCGTCATGGCCTCGATCACGATCTTGCCAAGAACCTGATCGAAATTCGTCTCCGTCGTCACCCGACCGAGGAGATAGAGAAAACTGGCCGAGACGATCAGCCCGAGCCCGAGTTCTTCGACCGAATCGATCGCGACTTCCCAGCTCGTCGAGTCCGGGCGCATCCCGGCGTAACGATTGTAGCCCAGGAGGAGGAGAAAAGTGACCCCGATGGAAAGCAAAAGGCGAAGCGGACCGGCTGTGATCCCGGTCTGCCACACTTCCATGGTGTAGAGAAGTGGGAGGCTAAAAATCAACCCGCCGGCCACGCCGCGCCCATATTGTCGAAGCGATTGCGCAATAGTTGACTTGGATGAATGATTCACGACAGCGGAAATGAAGCTCAGGAGCGCAACCTGCGCGAGCGGGCGTTCCTCGTCGCGTGTGAAAATGCGTCGGTTAGCGTCGGTTCGATTGCAGTAAACCTCCATAGCGCGATCGCGCAGTCATCTCCCACGCCCGCGCCTACGCCGGTTACACTCCATTCGCTGGTCTTATCGGAGCTTCATAGCACGCACGACAACGCGGAGTGGTTTACCCCAGCCAACGCTGCGGTGGGGGGACTAACCGCTGAGCAGGCGAAGTGGGTGCCGCAAAACGCGCAGGGCAAAATCGATCCGCGCGCTAACCATTCGGTAGGAATGCTCGCTTATCATCTGGTTTTCTGGAACGAGAATGCGCTCGTCCGTCTGCGCGGCGAAAAGCCTGCGAGTCGGGGAAACAATCAAGAGACGTTTAACGACTTCGACGCGGCGCATTGGGACCAGATCGTGCAGCGGCTCGATCGCGTGATGAAAGACCTGGAAGCGGCGGTGGAGAAAATGCCGGAGGAGAAACTAGCGCTGAAAGCGCCCTTGATTTCGCACATCAGCACGCACAACGCTTATCACACAGGGCAGATTCTTTATGTCCGCAAGTTACAAGGTTCCTGGAATCCGGAGAACGGCGTCAAGTAGGTAGTCCGGGCGAGAAGGCAGAAGGAAAAGGAGGAAAGAAGAACGGAGCGAGCAGGACGAGGGACGTAGCAGGTAAAGCTGCGAGGTTAGCAGCAAGAATGGAGCAGTGGGGAAGCTTGCGACATAGATGGGCAAACCGAGAGGTCGAATGGAGCTTATGGGGAAAGCGACATAGAAGGTAAAACTGCAAGGGAAGCAGCGAGCGAGTTGGGTAAGGAGCGAGTTTCAAATGGGTGGGAGCACATGAGTCAAAGTGCGGGCAGCGAGCGAGTTTCAATTATGAAGTTTTTGCTCGCTTCAGGATGGTAACAAAAAATGGCGGTCAGTTCTTCGCATTGACTCGCGTTCTCCCAATCGCTCGCCCGTTCGGGTTGCCCGTCTATGTCGTACCGTCTCATATGCGGCACCAGGTCCGGGGCCTTTACGTTGGCAGTTAATGCGTGGATACTCAGATGAGGGTTCTTTCATGAAAGATCACCGCCTCGTCGACCAACGCAGCCTTGCCTTCGACCGGCTCATCGCAAAAAAACTGCGCGCTAATTTCGCGTTGGTCGAGAAGGCTCGAATCAATCTTGCCCGCTGGCTAAAGGCGAGCGATCCACGTTCTGCTCTCGATCTGGCTGAGTGGCAGCGCCTCCTCGACGGCCCTTTTCCTGAACTTCTCGCAATGCTTGAATCGACTGACGAACGCGCAACGCGCCTTCGCCAATCCAGCCCTTTTTGCGGAATCCTTTCACCGGCGGAGCGGATCGCGATCATTCGGGAATATCAGAAGCGTGAATCGGTCGCAGCTTGAGCACATCATTCCCGCGGCGGCCGGCAACGCCGATACGAACGACATCGTCGTCATTGGCAGTCAGGCTATTCTTCTTATCGATGGTGCCATCGGCGAACGATCAATCTTTCACGAAACGTTCGGCTACTACGCGCACGGAGTTGGCGAGACGACGGCGACGTTGCCAAAAGGTTGGCGCGATCGCCTCGTTCCGATTCGCAACGAGAACACTCGTGGCGCCACAGGCTGGTGCCTTGAGGTTCACGACTTGGCTGTGAGCAAACTCATTGCTGCTCGGGAAAAAGACCTGAGCTTTCTCGCTGCGCTATGCCGACACGAACTGGCACAGCCGGATTTGGTGAAGAAGCGATTGGAACAAACCGAGTTGCCGTCAAATGAAGCTCGCGTCAAAAGGTATAGATGATGCGGTAATCGCCTGCCCGCGCACGAAAGCGATCCGACCCTTTTAATCGGTGGTGAGGATACGACGCGAGCTTGAGGCCGATTTCGTCAATTCGATGTTACACTCTTTCCCAAAGTGCAGGCGGTAACTTGAGGAAAACTGCGTTGAAACTTTGATAGTAAATCTGAGTGGCAGCGCTCACGAGCCTTCCGGCTCTCGCACCCGAGCACTCTTGCCCTCAGCCATGTCGCGTTCGGCCTGCCGGATCGACCTTTCAAACGCTGGCGTAAATTCCAGTTCGTCTTCGATAACATCATCGAGCCAGGTGCGAATCTGACAAAGTTCCTGCTGCGACAGCTTGCGAAGTTCGGATTCCATCTGCTCGACTTTGCTCATGGGAGAATAATGGGACGGATCGTTATCGAGTTCAAGCGAACGAAAACCGAAGCTGATGCTTTCGCGATTGCAAAAGGAGCTGGACCGCGACGCCGACGCGCCCTTTCGCCGCGGGAGCAATCTTTTCGAATTGACAGGGCAAGCCAGCGAAAGAGAGCGCGGCGGCGAGAGTGGCAGCGACAAAGAGATGTCTCTTCTTCGCTGAACGCTAGCTGGGGAGTGGCGTCTTCAACAATCACCGAACAAGCGTGAATTGATGCTATACGTGAATCACGTATAGCATCGGTTTTCGAGCGGACATAAGGGTTAACAAGGGATCAAAGGAATCAACACTCAGAGCTTGCTATCGATTGTTCGCCGCGATGGACAGGATCGCTGAGTTCGTCGGATTGGCGAGTGTACTTGCTTCTGGCGAAGTCGTCCGACCTCGCCCTGCATTCCGGAAAGGTTTACCGTCAAGGTATGAATCAGCTTTCGAGATTCGTCAGTTTGCATCCCTACTTCAAGGTGCCTCCGGATAAGATGCCGTATTTGAAGGCGATCCTGCCGGAGTTTGCGGCCAAGACGCGGCACGAAACGGGTAATCTTTTCTATGAGTTCACGATCAACGGCGACGAAGTATTCTGCCGCGAAGGCTACGTCGACGCCGAAGCGCTGCTGGCGCACCTGGATAATGTGAGCGCCATGCTCGCCCAGGCCCTAACCATGGCGGAGTTGGTCCGGATCGAGGTTCACGGACCAGCCGCAGAGCTCGCGAAACTAAAAGAGCCGCTGGCCCATCTGAAACCTGCCTGGTTCGAATTGCACATCTGATTACGATTGGTGGCGCCACGCTGGGAAAGGATGAACGATGAAGGAAGAATTAAGAAGTCTTCGCGCGCTTCAGGATGGTAACGAAAATTGCGGTTAGCTCTTCGCACTCTTGTCGCAGAGGTGCGAGCTTTTCAACGGTGACAACTCCCGACTCCACGAGCAGTTCCAGCCAGTAGGCACTTTCTTCAATCTCGCGCAGCGAATCGCCGCATTTCGCGATGAACTCAGCTTTGCTCCGCGCGCGAAAGGCTTCTCGATAATTAGCGCAATAGAAGTTCCGGAGCGGAGCAATTGCTTCCCAAGCACCTGCGCCTCCGTCGTTTTCGGGAGCGCGGAAAACATGCGCACGATCCGAAGCGCGAAGGCCTTCGTCCGATCGCGCAGATCCGTTTGAAACTCGCTCGTTGCCCGCACTCGCTCACTGCTACCCTCGCAGCTTTGCCTTCTATGTCGCTTGTCCCCTTCGCTCAATTCTTCCTTCAGCATTCCTCCTTCTTACTTCACATCAACCTGGCGTGCATCGTGAAGGCTGTGCGCAGGCAGCGCGAGCACACACGCGAATGTCCCGGCGCTCACTGCAGTCATCATAGGGAAGGTTGAGAGTTGATGGTTCACGGTTGAGGGACTCGGAAGTCAGCAGTCAGCGGTCAGACTTTCCCTCTGAAATCATGTAAATCATGCTAATCCTGTCTAGTCCGGTGTTCCTGCAGGCTATGTGCGGGCAGGGCGAGCACGCACGCAAATGTCCCGGCGCTCACTGCAATCATCAACAGCAAGGCCTAACCGAAATCCACCTACGGTCGCGGCCAGGACAAACGCGCTGACGCCGAGCGCAGCGCCAATCTGTCGGATGAATTGCTGGCTGGTCGTCGCGCTACCCATGCGGGTAACCGGGACGCTATTCTGCACTACGACAGTGAGCGCGGGCCGTGGGTTGCACGGAGGGCGCCGGCTTACGGCTCAGAGAACGAAACCTCCGCCGGGACGTTCTCCGCGGCGACGAGGCGCACGATTTCATAGCGCCAGGAACCGTCGGGCCGCGGGCCCCATTTGGGATATTTTATCTGGCCACTGGAGGCGAGTGGACCAAAGGCCGTGCCCGCTTCACTCTCCCAAGTGCCGAAAAGCATCGGCTCACCTTTTTGGTTGAGCGAAAACCAATTCAAACGCTTCCCGTCCTTGCGAAAAATTTCCACCCTATGCTCGCCGACCGCGCGCGCGGCCAGATCAGGATCGTTCACCGCGAGGCGATGCAAGGTGCGGTAAACATTCGCCTCCCACCATTTGCGCTCGTTCTCAAACTGCTCCGGGGAAAGCGGACTCTCTTCCCCATCCCGCCAGCGCCAGCCTTTCTCGCCGTTGATGGCATGGCGGCGGTCGATCTCCGCACTCTTCGCTTCGAAGCGAACGCGCGGTGTCGAAAAGTCATTCCAAATCTTGTTCGTGTAGGAATCGCGGAGGCGGACATCGTCGTGGATGGCTTCCACGTGGATGAATTTCACCTTCGCCCACGCTTCACGGCCGCCCATCGCGGCGAGAAGACGTTCCGCCCGCGCACGGCCCGCATCCTCTTCGGCGGGCGCGCAGGGCACGAGAGCGGCGACCGCCCCGAGCAACGCGAGCGCGCGCCAGCCCGATTTGGTGGTGATCATATGACCAGCCTAAAATACCGCGCCACCTGCCGTCAACCGAACCACGTCGCGGCAACGGTATTTTTTCGAAAAAAGGCTCGGGCGATTCTTTTAGCTGGTCCGTCCGGAGGCTGCGCGCGGGAGCCAGGGTCTCCCTGAACGTCGCGCGCGCTAAGATATAGCGCTCGCTGTGAGAGCGCGCGGACGTAGGTTGCAGCCCTATGGCGGGCACAATTCGTTTTCATCAAACCGGCGGTCCGGAAGTTTTCCAGATCGAAGACCTTGACGTGCCAGCGCCGAAGCATGGCGAAGTGCGCATTACGGTCAAGGCGCTCGGCTTGAACCGTGCGGAGTCGATGTTCCGCAACGGGCAGTATCTCGAGCAGCCGCAGTTCCCCGCGCGCAACGGCTACGAGGCTGCGGGCACGGTCGAGTCGGTCGGCGAAGGTGTGGAAGGCCTGCAGCCCGGCGACGCGGTCAGCACGATCCCCGGATTTTCGCTCAACCAATACGGGGTCTACGGCGAGGTCGTCCTCGCGCCTGCGGCGATGGTCGTGAAGCATCCGGCTTCGCTTTCGTGGGAAGAGGCGGCCTCGATTTGGATGCAATACGTGACCGCTTATGGCGCGCTGATCGAGCTCGGTAAAATGAAGAAGCGAGACACGGTCCTCATCCCGGCGGCCTCGAGTAGCGTCGGCCTTGCCGCCATTCAGATCACGAACCTGATTCGCGCGACCCCGATCGCCCTCACGCGCACGAACGAAAAGCGGCAGGCCTTGCTCGACGCCGGCGCAAAGCATGTCATCGCCACCGAGGAAGAGGACCTGGTCGAGCGCGTGCAAAAGCTAACCCGCGGCAAAGGCGCGCGCCTCGTCTTCGACCCAGTGGCCGGACCGATGCTCGCGAAGCTAGCCGCAGCCACGAAGCAGAACGGGATCATTTTCGAATACGGCGCGCTCAGCACCGAGCCGACGCCGTTCCCGCTCTTCGAGGTGCTGGGTAAATCGCTGACTGTGCGCGGCTACGTTCTCTCGGAAGTGACCGGCGACGCAAAACGTCTGGCGCGCGCGAAGCAGTTCGTCGTCGATGGGCTCGCTTCCGGAAAGTTGAAGCCGATCATCTCGAAGGTTTTCAAAGGTCTCGACCAGATGGTCGAGGCGCATCGCTACATGGAAAGTAACACGCAGTTCGGGAAGATCGTGCTCACGATCTGACGAGCGGCTCCGGTCGCGGCGTGGCGATCCGAAGTTCGGTCAACGATGGGCCGGTCGTTATTTATCGCGCCGGGCAGAACTTCTCCGAGATGCCAGGTGATCGACACACTCTTGACGAGAATGCGAGCAAGACCGAACCGGCTAAGCTGCTGGCCGTGTTCGTGGTCGATACTAACGAGAAGGAACTGTTAACGCCGCTTGAAAAATGAAAGGATGCGCAACGCCCTGTCATGTTGAGACGACATCCGCTGTTCTGAAAACCTGAAATGCTGAAACGCTGAATGGAGCCAATGGGATGAGCGACATAGAAGGTAAAGTGACGAGGGTAGGAGCGAGTGAGCGTGAGCAGCGAATGAGTTTCAAACGCTAAAAGCGAGAATCAGCGCGGTTGAGACGTGACTAACAAGGGAAAGGCACGTTTCGCTATTCCAAAGCATCAACGTGGTCTGAATGGTGGAGGCTGTGCGCGGGCAGGGCGAGCACGCATGCGAATGTTCCGGCGCTCACTGCAATCATCAACAGCAGGCCTAATCGAAATCCGCCTACGGCTGCGGCGAGGACAAACGCGCTGACGCCGAGCGCAGCGCCGATCTGCCGGATGAATTGCTGGCTGGTGGTCGCGCTACCCATGCGGGTAACCGGGACGCTATTCTGCACCACGACAGTGAGCGCGGGCGAGAGCAGTCCCAGTCCGGCGCCTGCGATGAGCGCCGCGGCGATGACCGAGCTGAGTCCATGTTCGAATGCCACCATGAAAAAAAGAAGTCCCAGAATATGGACAATGATTCCAATCACGCTCGGAAGCCGTTCGCCTATTCGGTGGACTAACCGCCCGGAAGCGAAGGCAAACGTGCTCCATCCAATGGTGAACGCGCCAACTACCAGGCCTACAAACGCGCGGTTGTCATGAAAAGCGGCGTTGGTTGCGAGCGGGAGATAAGCGCTCAGGCCGAAGCCGCTGAAGAAGGCGAGGAATGACGAAGAAATCGACGACGCGTAGCCGGCATGATGAAAGAAAGTCAACGGCAGAATGGGATGCGGTGTTCGTCCCTCATGCCAGACAAAGGTGGCAAGCAGAACGATTCCGGCGCCAATGAGCGCAGCCTGCATCAGTCCGATTTGTCCCTCACCGAGATCGACAAACGCCCACATCAGGCAACTGCCTCCGGCGCCGGCGAGAAGCGCGCCCGCAAAATCGAATCGGCCGACGCTATGTCCGATGCTCTCGCGCATTCCGGCGATGACGAGGAAACCAGCTACAATGGCAATCGGGACGTTGATCAGGAAAGCCCAGCGCCATGAAACGTGCGTCACGATCAGCGTCCCAAGGAGTGGTCCGGCGACACTCGCGACTGCCCATGCGCTGCTGGCCGCGCCCAGCGCCCTGCCGCGTTTGTCAGGCGGATATACAACTCCGAGAAGAACAAACGGAAGCGTGGCAACGGCTCCCGCTCCGATGCCCTGGATGGCGCGAGCGCCGATGAACTCCATCATCGTGCGCGCGATGGCGCAGAGCCCGCTCCCGACCGTGAACGCGACAATGCCGATGAGGTACGTGCGCCGGCGTCCCCAGCGATCGGATCCCGGTCCCCAGATCGGCATCGATACCGCCGCGGCGAGCATGTAAGCCGCAAAGGTCCACGCGTACAGGTGCGCACTGCCAAGCTCAGGCAACGCCACCGGCATGACCGTGCTTACGATCGTGTTGTCGAGCCCGGCAAGAATGATCGTGAACAACACACCGAGCAAGACGAGCACGCTGCCGCTCTGTCCGGACGAATCCACCTTTCAGAATGGGGCAGCTATAAACATTTGAAAAGCTCGCGATTGATCCTGGCTCGACAGTGTAGCGGTGCTTGTGACAAGCACCGAATTCGCTAAATCAGGCGCTTGGCACAAGCGCCTCTACAAAGCGGACGAGTACGCCGCTCTGTCCGGACGAATCCAACTTTGAAAGATTTCTCACACAACGGTCACAATTCCGTCGCCAAGCGACAAACTGTAGAAGGGGCACAAACTCGAATGCACTAGCTGGGAGCGTAAAGGATACAAAGGAATTGTAGAGGCAGGCGTGTCGCCTGCGGGAATGCTGGAATTCCCTGGCCCGCGCGCTTCAGCGATTGGCTATCATCGTTTTTTGTCATCCGTCAAATCGTGGAGCGCGGCGCGGCGAACCTCAGCGCTGAAAATGAAGCGCTAGTTTGGAGGCATTCTACGAGCTCTATTCCTAATCGCGGCTGGAGTGGAAGATTTTGCTCGTACCGTAGCTCTTGCCGACACGGCCGGTGCGGATGAAATCCAGCATCATCGCGAAATAGCCATCCGGATGGCGTGTCGAGATGCGCGATCCATCCGCCTTGGTCTCGTATTCGTAGATGCCGTGATCGGTGTGCGGAAAGACCGCCGTCACGATCGGCTTTCCCTCGGCTGCGAGCGCGCGAAGACGATGGACGGTTTCGGCGCTCGGCGCGTCGGTATCGTCGGCGGCCAGGATCCAGAGCTGCGGAACATTAAGATTGCGCAGCACCGGCATCGGATCGTACTGCGCCGGCAGGTGTGGCAAAAGTTCGGGGCCGCGCTTGCGAAGTTGGTCCTGCGACATTTGAAGCAGGGCGAAAGTGATGTCGCCGTGAATATACTTGAACCATGGCTCCTTCGCGTACCGCGCACGAACTGCATCGAGCCGGTCGTAGCCTTCGCGGAAGTCGCTGAGCAAAATGGCGGCGGTCGCATCGGCGATTTCCATTGCCTTGGCCATCACATCCGCGCCATAGCCGTGGCGCGTTACGTCCAGCGCGATCGCCTCCCGATCCTCATCGAGCGGGGACACTGCCAATCCGAATCCTACGATGACGAAATCGACCGGCTCAATCTTCGCCGCCAGCGGAGCGACCCAGCCGCCCTGGCTCGGGCCCTGGTAACCGATCCTGTCCGCGCGGCTGCCAGCCAGGCGTTTCGCTTCATGCACCGCTGCAATCGCGTCCTCGGCGAGCAACAGGTAGTCCTGCGTGTAACGTCCCGTAGACGCGCCGGTCCCGCGCTTATCATAAACGAATGCGCCAATGCCTTCCGCAGGGAACTGGCGCTGCAGGGGGTTGAAATCACGTGCCGAATCGTGCTCCGATCCGTGGATCAGAACGACGATCGGTACGCGACTGCTGCCCTTCGGCATAACGAGGCGACCCGCCAGGCTGACGCCAGCGCCTTGAAATTTTGTCTCCCTCACGTCGAATGCGATTCGCTTGCCCTTCACACCATCGAAACTGATTTCGCCCCTGGCGCAATCGGAGAAGGAAACGCGCTTTCTATCGGGACGTTGGGTCCAACCGAGGGTACTGGTCCAGCTGCCGTCGCTCTTTTTGGTCAGCTCTCCGGTGGTGCCGTTCCGGCGGCGCCACCGCAGATGGGGACCTTCCGTCGCTCCAATATCGACATCGGTGCTGTCTTCCAAGTGGTACGTGCCGATCCGGCAATCGCTGGTCAGATCGTCCGATGCTACCGCGGTCTCAGCTGCAAGCGCGAACATCGCCGTCGCGACAACTGCTACCGCAATGTTCATTTCCATCTTTGATGAGATGCTCCGCGCATCGCGAACAGATTCAAGATTTGACCACGTTCAGGGAAACTGAAAAGGGGTCACAGCTTGCTATCGAGACTCGTCGCGCTGCCACCTAACTGGATGCACTTGTCTGACCATAGCGATCCCAGCATAATCGTGCGCTGACGATGCACGCGTTGGAGCTTTCAGGTGCGCTCGAGTTGAACTTCAGCACGACCCGCCGAGACGCGAGTTTCGATCCTGTTGTATGATGCGCTGGATTTTTCGACTGATCGTGATGACGGTGGCGGCCAAACTCGTGAATCGCTATCTCGGCTCGCGTCACCCTCAGCCGCGGTCGCGTGGCTGACACCCGTCCGTTTCGCGCATCAGGTTCGGCGCTCGCGGCGAGTATGAAAAGCGGGGTCTGATCTGGGGTCTGATCTTGGGTCTGATCTGCGGGTCTGATCTAATATTTAACATTCGCTTCTCGTGAGCTCGTTCATTCCAACGGCGTTATATTGCGATAAAACACGTTCCGGCTTTTCAGATTTGGAGAAGGACATTACGTTTGCGTCTCCGCTCTGATGTTGCCCAAGACAAAGTACGCTCGCAGCGGCGATATTCGCATTGCTTATCAGATTACAGGCGATGGACCGTTCGATGTCCTATGGGCGCCCGGTACCATGTCGCATCTCGATCTGGATTGGGAAATACCGCAGAGGGCGCTTTTCTTCGAGCGCTTCAGCAAGTTTTGCCGGCTGATCCGGTTTGATAAACGAGGAACCGGTTTGAGGTCCCCGCGCCAAGACCGCACATCGTGTTCCGCAAGAGACTAACCTCGTCGGGTTGGTGAAGAAAAGGGGTGCTAAGCTGTTGTTTGCGGAACGGAAGAGCGGCGCGAGAATTCACGGTCTCGCATGAGCAAACCGAAACGAATCCAGCGCAGCCGTGCGAAAGGCTGGAAAATGCCGGCGAACGCCATCTACGTTGGTCGACCGACTGTTTGGGGAAACCCGTACGTGGTGGGCTCGGAGCTAATGAACGCCGAAACGCTCACTGCCGAAAAAGCCGTCGAATTATACGAGCAGCATCTCGCTGATAATTTCAGCGAGCGCGACATTCGCCACTGTCTGCACGACAAGGATCTTGCCTGCTGGTGCGCGCTTGACGAGCCGTGTCACGCCGACGTGCTGCTGCGGATCGCGAACTCACGGCCGAAATAGCCCGCCGCTCGCCCAGGCGAGTAAACTTTGAGTAAACTGGGCGCGGATTTTCGCAAACGCGCAGAATGCGCGACGTTGCTCGCCCGTGAGCGATATTCCGATTACCGAAAAACTCCTCCTCAATGCAGGGGGATGGCAGGCGATGAAGCCTGCACGCGAGTTGCTCAAAAGCGGCCGCGTCTCTGAGGCTAAATACGAGCCGCCGCTGTTGAGCGGTTACGTGCGCGAAGGCGCGAAGAATTATCGTTCCGGCCTGCGAATCAAAAGCGCGATCGATGTTGAGAATCTTTGCAGTTGCTGGGAGTCTCGCTCGGCGGGAAAAATTTGTGCGCACTCGGTCGCGGTAGGCCTGAGTTATCTGAATCCGCCGTCCGCTGCAGTCGGCGTGCCTAACGAGCTGACGATGCACGAAGCTCCGGCGGGTCCGCAATTCGTCGCGGCTGATTCCGCTGACGCCGCCCTAACGACACTGCACGTGATCCTGCCGCCCAACTTCGCAGGAGCATGGCAGAAGGGGCAGATCATGATCGTGGTCGAAGCGGAAGTTTCTCGAAACCGCACGCTCGTCTCCGCCCTTCCGAAGAAGAATACGTTTGCAGTCGACGGCGCCGATCTCATGTTGATCGAAGGGTTGCGCGCGGTCCCGGCGATCTTCGAGAGCGGCATGGCGACCTTGTCACGCGACGCATTCCTGCGGCTGCTCCCGGCGTTGCAGAATCATCCGCGTGTTACTTTCGGCAAAGCGACTCGCGCAACGATCTCTTCGGCCGCGCTGCGTCCCGAGCTTCTGGTCGAGGCGCGCGGCGAGGGGAGCATCACGGTGAGATGCAACTTTCCGCGGGCGCGGAAAAGAAAGATCGATCAGGAGGACGAGGAGGAGGAGGAGCACGAGCTCGCCACCGCGAGTCCGTCCGACGGCGGACACGAGCAGGAGGAGAAGGCACTGATTCTCTGGAACGCGACCGAGGCTTGGCTGTTGCGGAACAACGAGTTTGTTCGCTGCGGCGAAGCGTTGCCGGCTGGTTCGACGCGCCTGATCGAGCGACCATTGCTGCTCGATGGCGATCGCGCGTTGCACTTCCTCGCGTTCGATCTGCCGCGGCTGCGCGATGCATTCGAGGTGCGCGCCGGCGAAGGCGTTCGTCTTCCCGAAATCGCAACGGCGCGGCCAGTCTTCGAGCTGCGGCTGGCCGGCACGCTCTCCAGCGTCACGGGTGAATTGATGTGCACATACGACCACCGCGTGCCGTTCAAAGCATTGGCCAACGCCCAGGATCAATTCGTCTTCCGTGATCCACAAAATATCGATCGAGTGCTGATGCGAAATCTCGACGCAGAGAACGCGGCGGTTGCGCGGCTCGAGCAAATTGGGTTCGCCCGAACGGACGCCGGGGGTTTCGTGCTGCACGGCCAGCCCGGTGTGCTCCGGTTCTTTGCCACCGATTATCAGAGACTGCAGCGCGACTGGAAGATTACTCTCACCGCGCAGGTCGAGAAGTGGACCGGCCAGATCGAGCGCGTGACGCCGAAGCTCGAGATTGTCGGTTCGGGTCAGGATTGGTTCGAGGTGCGTTACTCGCTTACCACGCCAGGTGGCGAAGTGTTTTCAAACGCCGACATTCAGCGGCTGCTTCGCTCCGGCCAATCGCAGACACGATTAAAGAATGGCCATCTTGCGGTGATCGACACCGCGGGCCTCGAGGATTTCGAGCAGGTTATTCGTGATTGCGATCCGGCGCAGACGCGGCCCGGGCTTTACCGCATCAACCGCGCCCACGCCGGATATGTCGAACAAACCGCGCGCGAGCTTGGCTCCGCCGTCGCCGATCGTCGTGAAGCGCTGAAGAAGTTCATCACCGGCCGCGACGCGCCTCCGGACGCGAAGACGAAACTCGGCACGCTAGCAGAGATATTGCGCGAGTATCAACTTGTCGGTTTCGAATGGCTCACGCGTCTCGCGGCGAACAATCTCGGCGGCATCCTGGCCGACGAGATGGGTCTTGGTAAAACGGTGCAGACCCTCGCGTTTCTCCGCGCGCATCAACGCGATGGCCCTGCCCTTGTCGTCTGCCCGACATCGCTGGTGACAAACTGGGAGAATGAAGCGCGGAAGTTTACTCCCGAACTGAAGACTCTCGTGCTCGAAGGCGCCGATCGCGCCGCGCGTTTCAAGTCGATCGCGGACGTGGAGATGGTTGTAACGAGCTACGCTCTGCTGCGACGCGACATCGACACATTGCGCGAAATCAATTTCTCAACCGCCGTGCTCGACGAAGCGCAGCACATCAAAAATCCGGAGACGCAAAACGCGCAGGCCGCGTTCGCCCTCCGCGCGAAGCATCGTTTCGTGCTGACCGGCACCCCGATGGAAAATTCGGTGCGCGATCTCTGGTCGATCATGAACTTCGCGCTGCCGGGTTATCTCGGGGATCGCAACGACTTCCGCGAGCGTTACGAACTACCGATCGCGCGTGGCTCCGCGCCCGACGTGCAACGCCGGCTCTCGCGCCGGCTGCAGCCGTTCCTGCTTCGCCG
Source organism: uncultured Verrucomicrobiae bacterium (assembly GCA_963753675.1). Lineage (GTDB taxonomy): Bacteria > Verrucomicrobiota > Verrucomicrobiia > Chthoniobacterales > UBA10450 > Udaeobacter. Next base: position 223,798 of record CAVWCZ010000006.1, read on the forward strand.
GAAAAAACGCGACGTGGCGAAAGATCTGCCTGAAAAAATCGAGCAGGTGGTGCCTTGCAGCCTAACGAGTCATCAGCGGGCCGCCTACGACGCGCTACTGCGCGAAATCCAGCAGGGTCTTGGGAGTTCCGGCAAGAATGTGAACGCCGGCGCACAACGAATGAAGATGCTTACCGGCCTGCTCCGTTTGCGCCAGGTCTGCTGCGATCTGCGGCTGCTTAAAGTAGCGCAAGCTTCCAGCTTGCACTCCCCGCCAGAACGCAAGCTGGAAGCTCGCGCTGCCTCCGAGACCTCGGCAAAGCTCGACTTGCTCGACGAACTCCTCGAGGAAGCGATTGACGGCGACCATCGTGTCCTCGTCTTCAGCCAGTTCGTCTCGATGCTGCACCTCATTCGCGAACGCCTGGAGAAGCTCGAGATTCCATTCTCCTATCTCGACGGTTCGACCAAACAGCGTCAGGAAATAGTGGATCGCTTCCAGAGCGATTCTGCGATTCCCGTCTTCGTGATCAGTCTGAAAGCCGGCGGCGTCGGTCTCAATCTCTCCGCTGCCGACACTGTGATTCATTTCGATCCGTGGTGGAATCCAGCGGGCGAGGCGCAAGCCACCGACCGCGCCCATCGCATCGGGCAAACCCGTGTCGTCACCGCTTACAAGCTGATCACCCGCGACACGGTCGAAGAAAAAATACTGCGGCTGCAGGAGAAAAAACGCGCCGCGATCGACGCCGCCATCGACAGCGAGGAACCGCTCATGACTGGCCTGACGACCGAAGAACTCGAAGAGCTGCTCGCATAGGCCAAAGAGATCAGTTGCGTCGCAGGAAACGCAAACAACGCTGGACAAGGTGAGCTCTTACACACTGGAGCCGGTTGGCTTCATTCAATCGACAGTGAAAGGCCGCGAAGACGCGCCGCGACAGGGACCGGAAGGCGCGCCGGACGCGTGGCTGGAGATCGAACCGCGATTCGCAGACGCATTACTGGGAATGGAAGTCGGGCACGAACTGATTGTGATTACATGGCTGCACGAGTCGAAGCGCGACGTGCTGAAAGGACATCCGCGCAGCGACGAGAGCCGTCCGCTTACCGGCGTGTTTTACACCCGCTCGCCAGCGCGGCCGAACCCGCTCGGGTCTTCATCCCGTGACAGTGCGCGCAATTGATCCGCCTTCGCCTGAGGGCTACGGCGCGACAAGCGGCATACGCATAAAGGTCGGGCCGATAGAAGCCTTCGACGGTACGCCGGTAGTCGATATCAAATCTGCCTCAACCCGCGCAGACGGATGATGAGTTTGAAGTTCAGGTCTCTTTCGGCTTGATCTCGGTTAACAAGCGCTTCAACTCGTCGCTCAAATGGAGCTCGCCTCCCCAGCGGCGAAGGTAGTCGTTATCCAGTGCGGCGATTTGTACGGCAACGACGCCGGCGGCATCCCCGAGTTGACGGTCCGAAGGCGACATCCGATTCCAAAGGAGCTTGTGCAGAATCACGTCCTCGGCCGAAGAGATCCAGGCCGGTTCGCCGAAGAGCGTTGCCTGAACGCGGCGCCGGAGCATTTCTTGATCAAACGGCTCAGAACCAGCCAGCCAGAAATCGACGTTCAACGCCGAACGAGTATCGACCGCGTTGAATTGATGCGGCGGTTCGTAGACCGCGCGGACTGCGGCTTCCTCGATGTAGAAATCGCCACTGAATTCCTGAAGAATGAGCGGCACGGCGGTCGCGGGAAATTGTACAACGAAGTCTAAATCGTGCGTCGTGCGCGGAATGCCCCAGTAGTTGCTCGCCATCGAATGGTAAGGTAGTAAACCACGCCGGTCCGGTTCAAGCGGCGCAAACAATCCACCAGCAGTTCGCGTTCGGTCATTCCACGCGGTTGAGTTCAAGGCGGCAGCGGAGCAGCCGCTCCACTTCTGCAGGATCTGCTTCGGGATGGGCGCGACGAATTCCCTGCCGGGCGATATCGCAAGAGAGTTCGTGCAAATTCAGGGCTATGACCAGACGTTGCTCGCCTGTCATGCTCCGGTAGCGCTCGATCTGTTTGTCGAGGGCAGCCGTAGCGGTCATCAAGTTTCTAATAATGCAGATGCCGATTTTTGACAATCGCCCGCTTTTTCGGAATGCGGAGCGCACATCGCGGAACAGAGCCGTCGGCGCTGTCTTCGCCGGCGCGGAGCGTGTGCGCGCATGGCCCGGCTGGCGGCGAATCATTACTTCAAGCCGCAAGTGGTTATTCCAATGCACTACGGCGCGTTGGCTGGATCGTCGAGCGACGCAGACATTTGTGCCGTGGTAGGAGACGATGCGCGAGTGAAATTCATGAAGTCGGGCAAGACGCGAACGTTCTAGCCTGGAAACGGCGTTTACTGAACATTCGGAATCTTCACGATGCATCCCTCGGCCTTTGGATCGTTAGGATCTTTCGCCACCGTGATGTAAAGGTCTTTGCCTCCTTCGCCAAAGGCGACATTGGTGGTGCCGTTGCCCGCGGCGATATTGAAGACGTGTAGAAGCTTTCCAGCGGGAGATATTTTCAAGACTTTCCCACCGGACCACTGCGCTACATAAATGTTACCCTTGGCATCGATTTTCATGCTGTCGGGCCCAAGCCAGCATGAGTCGACCTTGTTTTTGGTAAGGAGATTCAGAAGGGCAAAGTTGGCGCGACGGCTAAGTGAGCCATCGGGATTAATATCAAATTTCAGGATACAATTTCCCACCGTCTCGCTGACATAGAGTGTTTTTTGATCCGGTGAAACGCCGATGCCGTTGGCGTAGTTCAAATCCTTTGCCACTTCGACCCAGTTCTTTGCGCCGGGAGCCAGATAAAAGATCTTTCCCATGACGGTGGTTGGCGGATCGACAAAGTGTCCAAATAAAGTGGCGTAGGCGCCGTCATTTGCAGTCACCACAATGTCGTTGATGCCGCCATCGAACTTGCGGCCCTTGTCATCGGCATCCCATCGACGCAACTCCTTGCCGTCGAGATCGAGTTCGAGAATCGCACCGTGTTCATCGGTGCAGGCGAGAAAAAAAGTTTTTTGCTTGGTGAGAGCCAACCCGTTATGACCGCAGCCCGGGGCATTGTTCAGGACCGTCGTCTTCTTGCCATCCCATTTCGACAGCGTGTTGGAGACCCAGCCGACGAAATAAAGATTCCCGTCGAAATAAAGCGGACCCTCGGGGCCAAGGACGTTCTTCACGACGACGGTTTCCTGGCCTCTCGTTGTCTCCGTCGCAATGAACGCTGCAATGATGAATAACAAAACTTTCATGTGGTTGCGTCTGTTTCCCTTCAGTTTCAATGTGGGACTGTGAAATCGGCGGCGGCAGATTGACGGTCAGGCAAACGAATCGCAAGCTACGCGTATGTCTAACTCGAATATGTTGGTGCAACCATATTTGTTTTTCGGCGGTCGCTGCGAAGAGGCGCTGGAATTCTACCGCAGCGCTGTTGGAGCGGAGGTGGAGATGCTCAGCCGTTTCAAGGATGCGCCCCAACCAGGCATGGCGCAGCCGGGAATGGAAGACAAAGTGATGCATGCCAGTTTCCGTGTCGGCGAAACAATTCTGATGGCCTCGGACGGCAGGTGCGACGGCGAACCGCACTTCGACGGTTTCTCGCTTTCAATTGTCGTTCCAGATGAAGAAAAAGCCGAGAGCGTATTCAACGCGCTTGCGGATGGCGGCAAAGTTACAATGCCTCTTGAGAAGACATTTTGGGCTCCCAAATTCGGAATGCTTGAAGACCGGTTTGGCGTCGGCTGGATGGTGTCGGTTCAGCACAAGCCTTAGACATCACCGAGTCTTTAGGATCGGAATGATCTCTGTTTGAATTGGCTGACCGGTCACTTCGATGTCTTTGTCCGAAACGTACACGTTGGTCTCGGATCGCACGCCGAACTTTCCTTCCTGGTAAATTCCAGGCTCGATCGAAAAACAAACACCGGGAATGATGCGCCGCGAATCGCGCGTTTCAAAGTCGTCGATGTTCACACCGTTGCCGTGGGTTTCTTCGCCAATCGAATGGCCGGTGCGATGCGTGAATTGCTCGCCGAAACCTGCGCGCTTGATCACATCACGCGACACATCGTCCACCTCGGCGCCGCGAATCGATTTGCCCGCGCGAACATTCTTGCGCACAAAATCAATCGCCGAATCGCGCGCTTCCCGCACAATTTTAAAAATGCGCGAGTATTCTTCCGGAACAGCTTCCCCCACGTAGCCTGTCCAGGTTTGGTCCGTCGCCACTGCGTCGGGTTTATCCAGCTTTGTAGCCGCATCGATCAACACGAAATCGCTGGGTTTGATTGGCGAGTTCTTTTCCTTTGTCGGCATGTAATGCGGATTGGCCGTGTTCGCGTTCGCGGCGACGATCATCGGCTCCTGCTCCATTCCTTCTTCCTTGTAACGGCGGAGCATGAACTGCGCGATGTCCCACTCGGTGGTTGGTTCGTCGGCGCGAATTCGTCGCGAGATCTCGGCAAACGCGTCCTGAATAATGCGATGCATTTTATCCGAGGCTTCTACCTGCATCTGGTGTCGCTCGGGAGAAAAGACCGCTTCGAATCGTTGCACCAGTTCCGCACTGGTAACGGGTTCGACTCCGAACGAGCGGACGAGCTCGATCGTTCCCGCATCCACGTGGGAGATGTAGGGGATATCGTTCATGGGGGAATACTGCATCGCAATGCGATGCTTCGATTGCTTTTCCGTGGCGCCCAGCGCTTCGCGTAGCCGCGCATGCAATTCCTGCCAGCCTCGATAGATGAGTTTCCTGCCCGGAAGCGAGTCGAGTTTGAACCGCTCGATGGACTGTACAATTTTCACCGGCTCGCCGGTGGCGGGGACGTAATAAAACCATCGGCGTGACGCGTGCATCTTCTCGTCCAACTTCAAAATCCGATAGGCGAGGGGATCGCTATGTCGAAAATCGTAAAAGAGCCAGCCGTCCAGTTTAGCGTCGCGCAAGGCTCCCTGAATTTCAGCCACCCGTTCTGCCGGGGATTGTTGTGCATGCATTGATGTGACAAAGGTGAAGCAAAAAACGATTGCTGCGAAGAAAGAAAGCCGGCGGGGGTTCATCGTGCGTCGTAGTATCAACTGATTGAGTAACGCGCAGAGCGTAACCGCAGTAGCGTCGGCTGTCTCAGCGGAAAATTCCGGAGAGCAGTCGCTGAGGCGACTTGGTTTGAAAGCCTGGCCGTTACACAGTTTACCCGCTGTGCCGGGCGTCCGTTGCAGCGGCGGCTCGCCGAAGCGAACTTTATTTAAGATCGACAACGAATTCTCGTCTCGAACAATCTTGAGCCATGGGCGAGATCACTCGACGTGGCTATCGCATCCAGTGGTTTATCGGCGATCACGGCCAAAGCACGTCCACGTTTATGATGCGAAGGAGCATTTCCTTGGTCGACTCGATATCGAACGGATGCGCGGAATCAAAGGCTGGATGCCGAGCCGAAAATTGATTAAGGTGATCAAGGAACTAAAGAGAGAAGGCCGCTTGTGAAAGCCGTCACCACTACAAAGAAACCATTCGGCGACGCAAAGTTTTCGCCTGTGAAACACGCGCGATATCTCGACTGGGAAGATGCATTCGATGTCGAGTTTGACGATGGCCTTTCGTTCCTCGAGCCACACAGGGTTATCAAAAAAGCAAACAAGATTTCTGCGGAGGCGGTCCCGGTCCGTGTCAGCGTGCCGAAAAAATTCCGCTCACATTTCAAGATCGAGTATGACACAGGCGAGACTGCTGAAGTGTCCTGGTCATTTGTTCGCGAGTTGCCTCCGAATAACAAGAAATGAGATCTGAAATACGTCGTGAACTGGCACTGCAATCGTTTGAAGAAATGATTCGCAAAGTCGGCGAGCTGATCCTGCTTTCTCACAAGGTCAAGGCGAATGCCTCGAATGAATCCGATGAGGACACTCGATTCAACGGCGCAGAGTTGAGCGAATCCGTTCTCGGCCGGGATTGGAATTCACCTGAAGAGGATGCCACATGGTCAAACCTGTAGCCGGCGAAATCGTTGTCATTCCTTTTCCTCGCGGTGATGGTAGCGGCGAAAAGCGGCGTCCTGCTTTGGTGATTGCCGATCTGCCGGGCGCGGATTTGATTCTCTGCCAGATCACCAGCCGCGGGCACTGGGATTCGTTCGCCGTTCCGCTGGATAAAAGCGATTGTGAGCGCGGCCAACTTGATGCCCCGTGCTTCATCCGCCCGCAACGGCTTTTCACTGTCGAACAACACGTCATTCTTCATTCCGTTGGAAAAGTGACCGCGGAAAAATTCGACGAGGTGTTCAAGAAAACGCGCGCGCTTTTCGTCGACTAGTTGGAACGCGTTGTATCGGTTCTACCATCACCCATGACGTTATCGAGGGTGCTGTCATCGAAGTTTTGTATGCTTTGATTCGCCACTCGACGCGATCACTTCCCAGACGGGAGTGCCTCTGCTGCGTGATGAGCAACTGTGAGTACCCGACAATGTCGATGAACAAAACATGCCCGATCTCAAACTTAACTTCTGGCGCAGTATCGGGGGACATATCCGTTGTTAAGATCGGACGCGCCTAAAGCGAATCAGCATGATAATAGCGGAAATTTTGGCGGACGTGCTTCTCATGCACAAACAGGAATACGCATTCGGATGCTGCTTGCGCTGTGCAAGGACCGGACGTTTGGATCAGGAGCTTCTGTAGAGGCAGCCGTGTCGGCTGCAATTCTGAAATCCTGCAGGCGACACGCCTGCCACTACAGCAGACGCGGCTTGACAGTACCCCCTGCGTCGGGCGACAAGGGAGTGCCGGATGAAATTTCTCACACGCCGTTTCTCCGCGGTCCCGGGAACGGCCGCGCTTTTCTTCATTCAAATTTTCGCGACGCTGGGCTTCGCCGTCCTTTACTCGACTCTGGTCCTCTACGCGACGAAGCACCTGCAGCTCCCGGTGAAAGTGGCCACGACGCTGATGGGCGTGTTCGGTGCTTTCAATTACGGTCTGCATCTCTTCGGCGGGTACCTTGGCGGCCGCTTCCTTTCGAACCGGACCCTGTTTGTCGGAGGCATGGCACTGCAGGTATTCGGCTGCGCTTGCATCGCTACCGGCACGCTGGCGCTGTTCTATTTCGGCCTCGCCCTTTTTCTCACCGGCAGCGGCCTCAATGTCACCTGCATCAACATGATGCTCACGCAGTGTTTCACTCCGGAAGACCCGCGCCGCGAAGGCGCCTTTCTTTGGAATTATGCCGGCATGAACGTCGGCTTCTTCATCGGGTTCAGCGTCGCCGGCCATTTCCAGGCCACCGAGAGTTACTCCAGCCTCTTCATTTTCGCGACGCTTGGCAACTTCGTCGCCATCATCCTGGCTGCGCTGACTTGGAAAACGCTTGCTGATCGCAACACCATCCTGCTCGAAAAAACGCGAGAGCAGTTCCGGTTGCGCCAGCTCGCCGGGGTCGGCATTCTCATCGGCCTGGTGCCGGTCGTGTGGTTCATGCTCCAACGGCCCGGGGGGACCGAGATGATTATAAAGGGAATCTGTGCTGCTGTCGCGCTCACACTGATTTACCTCACGGTCCGCCATCGGGATCGCCGCGAGCGTCGGAACATGACGGCCTACCTGATTCTGACCCTCGGCTCGCTGATGTTCTGGTCGCTCTACCAAATGGCGCCGAACGGCCTGATGCTGTTTGCCGTCAACAACGTCGACCTGATGGTCGGTTCCGTGAAGATTCAGCCTCAGTGGATTCAGAACATCAACACTGTTTGCATCGTGCTCGGCGGACCGGTGCTGGCATCGCTCTTCACCCGCCTGCGTGCGCGCGGGTGGAGAATCGACATCCCCAAGCAGTTCGCAGCGTCGCTGCTGTTGATGGCGGTTGCCTTTCTCATTCTGCCGGTAGGCATCAAGCTGGCGGGCGCGGACGGAAAGAGCGCGTTCGTGTGGTTGTTTGGGAGCTACGTGCTGCAGAGCATCGGTGAACTGCTCATCTCTCCAATTGGATACGCCATGATCGGCAAGCTTGCCCCAAGGCTTTACCAGGGGATCATGATGGGCAGCTGGATGCTGGTCACCGGCCTGGCGTCGCTCTTTGCCGGCGACTTTTCGGGAATGATTCCCAATCCGGTGGGGACAACCGCGGCCGCCACGAATGCCGGTTATGCGAAACTCTTCACCGAGCTTGGCCTCGGCAGCCTCGCAGTCGGTGTTGCGCTCGTCGTGTTGATTCCGTTCCTGCGCAAGCTGATCACCGACAAGGCCGAGGCGGCTCCCCTCGAAGCAGCGACCGTCGTTCCCGTCGCCTAACAAGTCGGCGAATTCCGGGAGCGCAGGCTGCCAGCCTGTTTTAGCCGCCGGTCAAAAAGAAAACTCCGAACGCGTTGACTCATTCAGCTCAGGTCAGCGGACAATGGAAGAAATAAAAATTAACCAAAGTGCAGATCGCCAGGATCGTTCCAAGAAAGGCAAGGTCTGCCAGCAAGCCAAAAACTGCACAGGCGCCTTCAACCAGACCTGCACCCACCGCAATGAGGGCAGCCACGAGAGCAACACCTACTACTGCAACTATCCAACCCAAAATAACCATGAAGAGCTTTAGCAAATCGCAGAAGTGTTGATCAACCAGGATCCAGTGGGAGCACAGGATCAGCCATAAAATGAGAGACAAAAGGGTGATCATTCCGGCTACAACTGCCAGGGTAATCGTCGCGGGGTGGGGAGCGCAGAACGCTACGACGATGAGAATAAGTGTGATGATGATCAGGATCACATTCATGATCATCCAAACAAAGCACATGTCCAAGCCCGCCTGATTTTCGACAGGAGGCGTGGCGCTCGGCGATTGGCCGCTAGTCGGCGATTGAGTAGCAGTCGGCGATGGCGCACTGGAGGGCGGCCGAGTGGCAGTCGGCGATGGAGAACTTCCACTGCCCGGCGGTCCCGGACAACCCTGTAAGAAAATCGCTGCGTTCAGATGACATTGGCCAACCGATCCGTTGAGGCTGACTGTTGTCGTGTTGGCATTTGTTATCGAAACAGGAAATCCCTCGGAGGGATTTACGACGGACATTTGGTATACGTTGTTTAGGAACCAATCCCAATCGGCGTTTGAAGACACCGGAACCTGCTCGTTCACTTTCACGGTGTAGGTGCCCGGTGCCAGACACGGAGTGGGATCGACGAGTTCGCCATTCGCCGTGTGAACCGAAAGAGATATTGAAGGAGGGCAGGAATTCTGACAGTCGATTTGCCCGCGGAGCTCCTGACCACAATTCGGGTCGTCGGTACAAAAAAGGATGCCTTTAAAGTTCCGGCTCTGACAGACAAAATTATTCTGCAACATCGTAGCGGTGACGCCGTCACCAGGTCCGAATTCCACAGCGAAAGGCGAGCCAGGAGTCACTGCTTGTGACTTGTCCGGGAGTTGAGGATTCGTAAATCGGACCGTCACCGAATTGCATCCAGTCGCAACGCCGTGAACGACGATACCGTCGTGATTGGCATTGGGAGTGAAGGACAGATTACCTATGGTGCACTGCGCGTTGAGCCGCTCGTGTCCAAAAAGGCAGAATAAGGCGAAGGAAACAAGGAGAGTTGTTTTCCTGCGGTAGCTGGACAGGCCTAACAAGGACATAACGCAAGGCAACTCATCCAGTTTGTATCAGCCGAAGGCGCGCTCACAACTAAAATTTTATCACGAAAACCCGGGGCCGGGATGCCTCTGGTCGAAGCAACTACCGTGGTGGAGTTGAGCCTGCTCGATTTACCTCTTCAAAATCGCGATCACAGCAGTGATCATCGAGAACGAAAAGATGACACCTTCCTGATCCGAAAAATGAATGTTAGATGTTAGATCTAAGATGAAAGCTGCCTGCCTCGTTCTGCTAGCCTGTGTCGCCACCTTTGCGTTGCCGGCACAGGGGCAGCGGGACGGGGTGATCAATGACCCGAATGGTTTCGTCAATGTCCGCGCCGAAAAAAGCGCGGATGCCACCGTGATTGCAACGGTGAAAACCGGCGAACTGTTTACGTTCGAGGCGGAAGACGACGACTGGTGCAAAGTTACACTGAAGTCGGGCAGGTCCGGCTGGATGCAGCTCAGTCGCATTCGCCTTCATTTCACCGGGAAAGATTTGCCGAGTGACGAGAAGGATCCCGCCGGCGAATCGGAGATCGGCCAATTCGCGCATGGGCGAGGATTCAAATATGGCGCGGTCACCCGGCGAGCGGCTCATGGCGAGGCAAAGGCGCTGAAACAGTTTTTCTCCCTCGCGCAAGATGCCGACGGCGCAGCGGCGGAGAGCATCTCGGGTGTTCCCACGGTGGTCTATCACATTCTAGGCGACGAGAAGTTTTCGAAATTCCTGCTCGCTCAGCCTTTGCCCTATCGGATGATGGTACGAAACCGAATTCTGAGCGATGGCCTAATCCCTCATGCCACTCTGTATCTCAGTCGAAATTTTCCGCTAACAACCAGGGCGCTGTTTCAACGCGAGATCGTCGATTGGTTTTCGCCTAACGACCTTTATGCCATCCGCAAAGTTTTCACCGACGAGTTAGAGTTGGCCGGATCGAAAGTTGAACGAGCCGAGCTGATCGAAAAGAAGACCGGCCGGGTGCTATTGGATCTGACGTCCGACGACATCGGCACGGGCGCGCAGCGCGAAGGCGAAGCTCTCTGGTCGCCCGATTCGAAACGAGTCGCCTGCCTCTCGAGCGACTTGACCGATCAGCGCGGCAACTTGTTCAGCACGCCGCGCCCGGCGCCGCAGAAGAAACAGACCGCGGTTTACCAGCTCTCCGGTGACTCATTCACCCATGTCGAGCTACCCATGGGCGAAGTTCCCGGGCGCGATAAGGACACCGAACTGGAGCGCGCAATTCTCGGCCACGAGTATACCGAGCCGATCCGTTGGCAGAAGCCAAACGTGCTCGTTCTCGAGAGACACGAATATTACGAGGTGATGAAACCCACGGAGATCGGCAACGTAAAGTTCGAGTCGATACACGGCTTGAGCCGTCTGTATCAAATCACCGCTATCATCGACGCGGATGGAAAGGCGACACTTGCCTGGAAACTCCGCAAGAACTGACAAGCAACATACCGGAGAAGACCAGGCGCTGGTGATATCGCCAAGAGAGTCGTTCCGCGCTCGACGCTCGTCTTAATTGGCGGGTTTACCCACAGCAATGGTGGAGGAACGCTGATCTGCCACGTAAATCCAACCTTTGTCGTCAACCGCGACTGCGACGGGATCATCAAACGGAGATTCATTGTGAACGTCGCGCAATGTTTTTACCACCCCACCGGGTGTAATCTTGCGGATGTTCTTATTCCCATCGTCGGCCACATACACGTTTCCGGCGGAATCGACTGCGATAGCTTGGGGATTCCTGAAAAGTGCCGCTGACCCGTCCCGTCCGTGCTACCTTCTTTATTGGGCGAACCGGCCAGCGTTGTGACGATCCCACCTCTGTCAATTCTGCGGACCGTTACCCTATCAACTACATAGAGATTGCCTTTATCATCGAAGGCGACACCGGACGGAAAACTAAAGCGAGCCGACTTTGCTTGTCCGTCGACGGTCCCGTTGGTCCCAGGTTTCCCGGCCACGGTCGTAACGCTGCCGTCCGGAGCAATTTTCCGAATCACGAAATTGTTCGAGTCGGCTACAAACACGTTTCCATCCTTATCAAGAGCGATTCCCAGCGGGTTGTTAAAGTGGTCGACACTGCCGAAGCCAAGTTTCCGCTCCTCGGTTGCCGGTGTGCCAGCAAGAGTGCTGACAGCGCCGGCAGGAGTAACCTTTCGAACCGCCTGACCGGAGGAATCCGCTACGTAGACGTTACCCGAGGCATCCACCGCAATGCCTACCGGATACCAGAAGCGCGCTGCCTCACCGGTTCCATCCACTCTTCCATACTTTCCCGGAGATCCGGCGAGCGTGGTGACAATTCCCTTTCTCGAAATTTTCCGGATGAGATGATTACCACGATCTGCCACAAAAATATTTCCCGACGAGTCCACGGCGAGACCGTGCGGCCACTTGAATTTGGCGGTCGCGCCCGCGCCGTCAGCGCGGCCCTCGGTTCCTCCTGCGAGCACGGTGAAAGCATAATTTTCGTAGTCATATTCCGGCTCCGGTTCGGCTTTTGGCGCGATCGTTTCAACAAACGCCAGACGCGGTTTGGGGCTGCGGGCCAGCCCACAAATCACTTCGTATAATTCTCCGGTGTTTCCCTGATAGGTGAACTTCAATCTATTCCCCGACAACCACTCCAAAGCGGAGAGATAATCCTGCGACTTTCCGCCCTCCGTGTTTGCTTGCGCGCGCACCTGATCGATCGCCTTTTCCGGCAGATCAACTTCCTTCCATGATCCGCCCTTCGAGACAAAGACTCGGGACACGGTGATGTTCCGTCCTTCGTCGATATTGAGGGCGAAAGCGCTGGAGTCTTTGTTCCACACAGCTGAAATCCGGTAGCGAGAATCGCTCGCCTGAAAGTCGCCGTGAGAAAATCGACCCACCACGTTTCCTTTGCGCAGAGTCTTGAGCACAACCTGGCATCCCTCGTCGTTATCCACGCCGATACCTTCGAGTCGGTAGCGGCCGTCAGGCGACGTCGCGTCCTCGATCTTAACTGGAACATTCGCATCTGCCTGGCTGACGAGGATCGAGCTCAAAAGGAACGTTAGGAGTATTCTCATCTGTTTGTGAACCATACCGTAGCTGGTCACGAAATGTCCCGTCTCTGCGGCGCGATCTTCCTACTTGATCTTTCCCGCGCAAACAACGCAAAAATCTCAATCCGATTCCGCCGCCAAAACGACCCGGATAAAAAAGCGACGCTCGCTTGGAAGCTTCGCAAAGCCCACTGTGGGCACCGTCCACAGTGGTAGCGTTCCTGGGATTCTCAGTAAACGACTGAAAAGGCGTGCTTGATCCGCGCAAGGTCGTTGTTCACTTTTGCCGCGATCTCATGCGCAATCCACATCGGTCGCGGAACATCGCGCTCGGCTTTTTCGTATCAGGCTGTCTCGCGATATTAGGTGCTTTTCTCCTGCCGGCAGCGACGGCGAACGGTTCGCTAAAAGGGATGCTCTTCATCTATGGAGCTACGAGCATTCTTTTCGGCGGTGGCTCGGCGTTGTTCCGGCATTTCGATGCACGGGCGAAGGAAGCCATTGCGCGTGGAGAAGACATCATCGCCCGCTGGAAGATCGATCCTGCGACCTGGCACGAGTTTATCGCGATCGATCGCCAACGGAGCCGGGATCCCGGCGCACTTCCGAACGAGCTCGACGCGCCCAATGAAATTCCGGTCGATGGGGTCGAAGTCATCGCTGCGAAATCCTCGGTGCAGATTGGCGACAGCATTCATCGACTGCCACGGCGTGGGACTCCCGAAATCACTGCTGCCGTACTCCATGATGGTAGTCCAGCGTTCGTCGAACTACTGCTTTACTATCCGGGCGGAGGGCACGGAGCATCTGGCGTCCCGCGGTCGTCGACTCGCACGGCGTTGCGGTTTCCGGTTGGACGAGATGCATGGGAACAGGCTGAAATTGTGGTCGCCCATTTTCGCGGAGACACGCCCGGGGAAGCGGATTGTTTTCACGGGAAAGGCGATGGCACCGATCGCGAGGATCTAAGCAAGTGTTACTACTGTGGCTACGAAACGCACCGCCTCATGTCGCATTGCCCAAACTGTGGGCGCGGCTTGCAATCGAAAAGGTGGTCGGGCCGGTTTGGCTGGACGCTGCTCGCGTGCGGTATCTTCATCAGCAGCCTGATGGGTTTTGTTCTCTATGCAATTGCACCGACGATACTCGGCGCGGGCAAAATGTCGGGAGGACTGCGATTTTCGGGCACGCCGGAGCAGGGGAGATTCGTCCTCGCCCTCCTCGCGACTGTAGAAATATTCGGGTTTACGGCCATCTGCTACGGCCTCTGGCAAATTCTGACGGGCAACCGGAATAAGTGGGTAATCTATTTCTTTTTCGCCCTTCTGTTGCTTGTATGGGCGTTAGTGCTCTCACTGTAGGCAACGCCTGCGAGGAGAAAGGAGGCGCAATCAAAAAGCGTGGACGGCGAAGTGTTGCGAAGCGCCTGTGAATTTCCTTGATCGCGCCGCGAATTCGAAGAAGGGAATGTCGAACTTTATTCATTGCCTTTCCGCCAACGTTGCGCTGTCGATAACGATGTCGCAGACTTCGAGAACAACATGAACATCGAAAAGCTCCATATCGGTATGAAGGTGCGCCATCCGCAATACGGCGTTGGCGTGGTGAAATCGCTCTCGGAGAAAACCGCCGAGATCGCGTTTGACGATGCGCCGCGGACAATTGCTCCGGCCTCGAGCGATCTGCAGCCGGCGGAACCGACCGCTACTTTAAGCCAACTGGAGATGCCGCTCGCGAATCTGATCCGCGATACTGCTCACGCCATGGTCGAAGCACTTGGGTTGGAACAAAAGGACGTGCTCGTCGAAGGTCTGGCCGCTCGATGGCAGAAGGGCGCGCTGTTCATGCAGCCGGCCGACAGTTCGCTTCAGCCGAAAGAAGTCCCGCTCGAAACATTCTTCCACAAGATTGTTATGATCCGGAATAATCTGCGCGTTCTGGAGCAGAAGGTGAACGCGAGCGACAAACTGAGCGAAGCAGACAAGTTCGACCTTCAACAGTATATCACCCGCTGTTACGGATCGCTCACCACGTTCAACATCCTGTTCAAGAACAAGGAAGACCAATTCCGCACTGGCGCTTAGGCGACGCCATCCGACTAGCCTGCCGGCTGAATGAACTGGAGCGAACGACTTATTTGTTCCCTGCGGACTTGATGCTATACGTGATTCACGTATAGCATCTGGGAATGGCTTTCGGGACACTTCCTGAGCACGTTCGACATCAGAGGTTCGCACCAAGTGCGTTTCCGCGAAGGCTGCGAACATGGCGCGAACGGATTAACTTATCACAAAGCGAGGCGGCGTTGAAATTGCAGATCTCCAATCGAACACTGCAAGAGTGGGAGCAAGGCCGGGCTGCCCCACGCGGCTTTGCGCGAACCGCCATCGAGAAAGCCATTCGTGGCTAACACACCCACACGAGTTAGTGGCACCATTTTGTCGGCGCGGATACTATACGTGAATCACGTATAGCATCACAACGGCACTCGTTGGGTGTTGGTTCTGTAGCCGCCTCGCTGCGGCGAACTTTCGGCTCGGACTGTGGCGGCGGTCTATGACCGCCGGCGTGACGCAAATGTTGCCGGTGAGCGGCGATTGAAACTCAAGCCGGCATCAAAATAATCACCGCGCGATGCAACGGTAGTCGAACGGAGTCGCGGGGACACGGGCGACATAGATGCGCAAAACTGCGAGGGAAGTAGCGAGCGCGTTGGGGAAGGAGCGAGTTTCAAATGGGCGGGGGCACAGAGTCAACGCGTGGAACGCACGAGTTTATTGGCGCGACTTTGCTGGGCGCGGACGGCCATATGTGAATCACGTATAGCAGCACCGGAGCTACGAGTTCCATGGAGTGTCCCCGGGGCGACCTGGCAATGGCGTCTTTTGCCACGCAGAAGCGTTGCGGAAGCGACTCGCCGAAACGAACTTTTCTTTATTCATCCAGCATTTGGAAACCGCCGCCATTGAATCGGTCGCATGATCATAGTGATCTCGCGAGCTGTGCCACGCGGCTTTGCGCGAACTGCAATCGAAAAAATCATTCGTGGCTGGCGCGCCACGCGAATTGGTCGGCGCGAGATTGTTCGCTGAGGTGCTATACGTGAATTACGTATAGCATTACTGCAGTTGTGAATTGCAGGGAGGGCAGTGCCTGCCGGCCTACGTGTGGCGACTCGTCCGCCATAGGAGGGATTCGCCGTGGCGAACGACGTGCCAGTGGCGGCCGCCCCCCGCTTTCGCCTTCGCAAACTGCACTCCTTAACCCGACGTCGGATCAGAAGGGTGAATCGAGAATTGTGAATCGGTTCTTCCGATTTAACGATGTAACGATTTAACCAATCACGCTGCTCGCGTTTGCCATTGGCATCGTCGAAAATAGGTTGCTGCAATTTTTGTAACGGGTTATTTCTGAAAGCCGGGTGGCGTTGGATTGATAACAATACAGACATCAAACATCACTTTATGCCCAGTCTAATTAGAAAACTGTTCCACAAATCGGAAGAGCCGAATGACGGCCTCACCCAGCCCCAACGCGAGGCGATAGTCGACCTGCTGAACTATTGCATGTACGCCGATAATTTGGTCTTCATCGCGGAGGACAGGTTGATCACGGATACGGTCGCGAAGTTCAATTGGGACCCGAAAGTACCATTCGATCAGTTTGATGTGCGATCGATTGATAATGCACGGAACGCGACAGAAAATCCGGGTTACAGAGAGCGATTCCTGGGTTCGATAAGGGACAGACTTGATACCGCTGAAGTGAAGGGACAAGCGTTGGACCTCTGCCAGGAGCTCTTCCTCGCCGATGGCGCGCGCTCTGAGGAAGAAGACGCCGTGCTTCAAAATCTGAAGCAACTGCTCGAATAGATTCCAAGTGGGGAGCATCCCGCCTCGCGTGTCGCACGCGGCGTTCTCGCCGAACGCTCTTTTTCAGTAGAACCGCGGGGACGCTGGTGGTTTGTTGGGGGAGGTGGCTATACGTGAATCACGTATAGCATCACGAGTCGCTGCGGTAACGTTCGGTTGTAGCGGCGGTCTATGACCGTCGACGTAATGCAAAATGTTGCCGGTGAGCTTTACCGCAGAGATCACAGAGGCCACAGAGACAAATGAAAAGATAAGAAATGAGGACGACGGGTTCCGAACCACTCTTTGGGGCAACACTGGCCTCGCTGTTGAGGCAATCGTCGAGAACGGAAAGAGTACAAAATCGTGTCTGAAAATGAATGTCGAAGGTTTGGATCTGATCGCAATTGGGCCAATTGGACATCGCCCAATTGGCCACCACGCCATTCAAACGGGTGTGTGCGCGAGCGGGTTTTGGCATTGCTCGTCAAAAGCTCCGGCTCCTCGCCGCAGCCCTTGAGTGTAACCGCAAGAAACGGCTTACTCGCCAGGCCGTTCAGATACGTTGAAGAAATTCCATTCCCATGTCTTGCCGTTGTCCGCCGAGAATGCCTGGCCCCACCGCGGGCGATTTTTGTTCCTGGCGTCCCAGCGAAAGACCACGAGGATCGGTTTGCCATTAAGCGAGTCTTTGCCGAAGAAGTGACCGATGCCGTTTTTGTCGAAGGAGCCGACTACCGGCGGATCAATCCTGCCTGTGTTGCTCGCGATCCAGTAGAGACTCCAGAGGCGAGTCTTGGGATCGAAAAGCCGCAGGGTCAGCCCTTCGAAGAGTTTGCCCGCCAGGCCTGGAAACTCGGTTGTAGAATAAGTATCCATATCCACCGCACCTTTCAGGATCTTCGTATTAACGTCCGAGGAATCGAACTCGGTCCAGTCATGGCAATTGGCCAGCCGTTTGTTCAGGTGCCGATTGTGCATCTTCCATTTTCCGACGAGGAAATCGAAATCGTCAGGCGACGAATTCGACGAGGCCGTAATCTGAAGCTCGCCTTTGGCGTCGAACGCGACTTTGGGAATCGGAATATTTTCATCCGCGGTTAGCTCCTTGTTCTGTCCCAGAGCCAGGGTGGAGGAAAGCGCGACCAATCCAAGCACCAGCGATTTCATGCCTTGTGAGAATAGCGGGTTGACCGTCGCGCTCAAGCGCGCTGTTCCGGAGGAGCATCCGCGGTTGCGGCAAGTTTTAGATTTCAATTCTGGAGGGACATGCTTATGCGCGTCCTGGATGCGGGGAAGCGTCTCTCCGTTCAGATTCAGCTTTGAGATTTTGAGATTCCAGCGTCTCAAGGCCCAAACCGCGTCACGCGGCTTTGCGCGAACCGCTATCGAAAAAGCCATTCGTGGCTAGCGCGCGTACACACAAGTTTGCTGGCGGAGGCGGCTATCCGTGAATCACGTATAGCATCAAGGGCGCTGCGGTAACGTTCTTTTGTAACGGCCGTCTACTTGTCGCGCCGCAGCCTCGGCAAAGGCGGATGACCGCCGACGTAATGGACAATGTTGCCGGTAAGCGGCGATTAATGCCGCAAAATCGTCATGATCCGGAATAACCTGCGAGTTCTCGTTCCGGGGAGCACACGCCGCCCCGCAGATCCGCGCCGAGATTCATTCTTAAATCGCGCGTAAGCTGAAGACTGTTGCCGGCACTTATATCGCTCCTCCATGCCCAGTCATCGCGCACGTCCGCGGAGCGATCGGAATTCGAGAGATTGCTGTCATAAAACATTCCCGTCTGTCCTTAGAACCGCCACTCTGCGCGTGCGAAACTCGAAAATAAGATCAAAGGAACTATGCTTAACATCATTCTCGTGTGCATACGTCAATGAAGAGCTGAGCTAATCGCGGCGGCGGAACTTGGCGCAAATGCCAGACAAAGGCGATTGGTAGCACACGAAAAAAACATGGGATAGGAGCGAGCAAACTGGGAGACGAGCGAGTTCAAATTAAGGAGGAGGAAACGGTCGAAGGGTGAGCATGCGAGGGAAGTAAGAAGTAGGAATTAAAAAGGTAGAAGCTGCTGAACGGTGAGCAGGGCGCGACCAAAGGTAAGAAGGAAAAATTAGGAAGGAGGAAATGGTCGAAGGGTGAGTAGGGCGTTTATTAAAGAAGATGTGGATCTTCCGGAGCGCAGCGGACGGAAGCGATCAGCGTCAGGACTGCCGCCGGGAGCGACCAATTATATCACCGCGCGCGGAGCGAAGCGTCTGCGCGACGAACTGCAAAAGCTTCGCGCGGTAAACGCCGTCAGCGAGCGTGTCGCCGAACTCGAACAAATTCTGGCATCGGTCCATGTTGTCGATCCTCCGGACGCGCCGTCTAACAGTGTCACATTCGGCGCAACGGTGACGGTGAAAGATAAAGAAGGTGTAACCGAAACGTTTACCATCGTCGGCGTCGATGAACTCGATTTCGAACCAGACGCGGTCAGTTGGATTTCCCCGCTCGGCAAGGCGCTGCTGGCCGCGGACATCGGCAACTGGATTAAACTCGACGACGGACGCAGCGCGAAAATTGTGAAAATCGAATGAAAAGTGACACGTGAGTCCGCGGCGAACTGTTAGTGACAAGACCGGGAAGATCGAAGTACAGAAGTTGGTCGTTGAGAACTATTAGAAAGAGCAAGATGTCGGGCGCTTATGAATTGGTGCGCCTTGATGTTTTTACTGGATGCTATTAACGGGAAATCGGTAGGCCATTTTCGCCGACCTGCGAAGAGTGGCCAGCCATCGCCAAGGATACGGCTTGGCAGGCGGTGCGAGGTTAGCGGCCGCCTATTTCAATTGGTCGTCGGCCAGGCCCATCGTGCGCAGGAACGCGTTCCAGCGCGGGTCGCCTCTGAGGTTCGCAAGGTATGGGTCTGTTCGCAGACCGGGTAAGCCCGCGTCGCGTTGCCGCCGTGCTCGCTCCAGCCATTCGAAAGCTTTGTCTTTGTCACCCCGATACGCATAGACGTCGGCGACCTGGTACGCTGCTGTCTCCGCCGAACTTTTAATCAACTGAGCAAGCGCGGCATCTGATTCGGAAATGCGTTTTTGGCTCCAGCGGATACAAGCCATAACGGTGAGCCGCGCCCATTCGGCAGTGTCGGCTTGCGTCGCACCGGCGGCTTCTTCCAGTTTGCCCTCGAGGAGATAGGTGGAACCGAGACCGGCGTGGTAGTACGGAGCCACCGGGTTCAATTCTATCGCCCGCGCGTATTCGGCGCGGGCTTCCTCGTACTGCTTCGCTGTCCCCAAATAGCCGGCTAAATAGGAGCGGGCTTGCGCGTTGACCGGGTCAGCTGCGACCGCCCGGCGATAAAAATCGAGAGCCGGCGCCATTTCTCCGCGAGCTGTCGCCAGATTTCCCGCTTCCGTAAGAAGCTCCGGGTCCTGGGGAGCCAGAGCAAGAGCCTTGCGCAAGGTTTCACCGGCTCCTTTCCAATCAAAATCGAAATTTACCTGGATCATTGAGCGGGCGAACAACCCGGCCGGCAAGTCGGGATCGATCGCGAGAGCACGAGCGGTTGCTTCGCGTCCAGCGCTCAGATGAGCGTCGAAGCTCTTCAGCCCACCTTCGGTCGCAAAATTACAATACCAGATGTTAGCCCGCGCTACGCCTGCCCAGGCAAGAGCAAACTGCGGATCCAGCTCCACCGCCCGTTGATAAGCGGCCAGCGCCTGGTCCACGCCTTTTTCTGAATTGCGATTTTCATAAAAGCGGCCCTGGAGGTACAGTTGATGTGCTTCGACATTTTTCGTTCCGCCTTTTTCCGCGGCCTGCACTTCCGCCTGAATTTTCTGTTTGTCAGCAGAATCCGCCGCGCTACCCGTCAGCCGATCGCGCACCTGCGCCACGATTGTCTCCGCCAGTTCGGTCTGGACTGCGAACACGTCTTTTAAATCACGCGTAAAATTCTCCGACCATACTTCTTCGCCCGTGCCAGCGCGCGTGAGCCGCGCCGCGATCCGCACCGCTTCGCCGGATTTGCGCACGCTTCCGTCGACCAGAAAAGCAACGCCTAGTTTTTGCCCGATCTCCTGCGCCGTCGCGTTCTTGCCTTTGAAGGAAAACGCTGACGTCCGCGCGGCGACATGCATGCCGGGAATTTTTTGCAGAACGGTTAAGAGCTCTTCGCTAACGCCATCGGAAAAATACTCGCTCCCTTTGTCGTCGCTCAGGTTAACGAAGGGCAGGACGGCAACGGATTTTTGATCAGGCGCATTCGTTGGTGCGGCCGGCAACGCATGAGCCGCGACCGGCTCCTGATTCTTACTCGAGCGCTGCATCCACCACCACCCCGCGAGTAGTGCGAGTATTACGAGAACAGCGGCCGGAACCAGAAAAGGCAATTTCTTTGCGGTTGCCTTCGCCGGAAATCCAGCGTCTTTCTCCCACGGCAGGACGATTCGGAAGAGATCCATCGGGAGCTTGATGTTCTTCAAATCCGCCGAACCGAACTTTTCAAATCGCGCCTCGAGCGCGTTACGAATCTGCCGCTCTACATCCATCGAGACGCAAATGCCGCCAGCGCCGGCCAATTGTTCGATGCGCGAAGCGATGTTCACCCCGTCGCCATAGACGTCGCCGTCGCGATGAACCACATCGCCGATGTGAATGCCGATCTTGAGTTGGATGCACCGGTCGGACGTGACATCGTGATTTCGCTTGGCCAGAGTGCGCTGGATTTCGATGGCGCATTGCGCCGCTTGTAAGGCGCTCCCGAATTCGACCAGAAAAGCGTCGCCGATGGTTTTGATTTCGGTGCCGTGAAACCGCGGAAAGATTTCACGCAACAACCGACGATGTTCCTCCAATAGCTCGAGAGCGACTTTATCGTCGCGTTGGGCGAGCGCGCTGTAGCCCACCATGTCGGTAAACATAATGGCGGCGAGCTTGCGGTCTTCGGTCAGTTCGGTCGGCATCAGCGATCCTTTTTAGCGACTTCTCAACAAATAACAATGGCGAACAAGTCTGTGGAATTACCACTGAGGGGGCCAGTGTAAGACAGAAGGTCAACGCGAGCGTAAATGGAGCGACGCGGACAAGTTCGATCTGCAACAAACAAACGTCCAACTGGGGTGCCTTTAGACAAAACGCGTGTAGAGTTTGATGAGGACAAGATCGATAGAATCGTGATCGACGTTCGCGACAAGGCTCACCTGAATGCTCGTCGCGCAACTTCGAATAGGAAGCTGGTTAATTATGAGAAAAAATCCGTTGAACAAAGGTATCATAATGGAGAACGCTGCTGGCATTGGGACGGTGACCTCTGAGATGGTTGAAGCCCGTGCGCGCGAGTTAGCCGCGATTAACGGTCGTCCTTCTTCCGAACCGTCCGAGGCCGACTATCAACAGGCCAAACGTGAGCTGACAGGAGAAGCTGAAATGGATCCGCAGGAAGAGAATAGTGAATCCATACCCGATTCGGAGGGTTGGGATCCCGTGCCGGGCTCGACCGGACGGCAAGCAGCAGACTCCCTCGGAGAAGATGAAGATGCCGAGGGCCGGAGCGAGAGTGCGCAGATGTTCGAAGAAGGCGTCACCGAAGCGGAGCATGATCAAATGCGTCAGGCATCCCGTGCGGACGAGAAGAGCGACGAACCAGAGGAATAAAGGTTAACAACCTCGCGCGTGACCGCGAGTGCACGATCGTGGTCTGCTGGCGGCCCATCCGCGATTCTTGCCTAATTTTGCAAGCCACCCGGAATACGGAGCCGCCGCTGTCGCTCCTATTCAAACAGTGAGGACTGACCCCCGGATTCCCTGATTGCGATCGAGTGCTACCGCGAGTCACTTGGTCAGAAAAAATCCTTGCCTTCCCACACGCTGTGCGTCGGGTGCCCACAAGGCGTTCGCCTTCGCTACTCAAAGATCTGCCCGTGGCGAAAACGCCAGATGCTGATCGTGTTCGCGGCGGCAGCGAAGGCGAGCAGGATGGCGAGCACCGGGAGCAGCTCGCGCGTGTTGCAGTTTGCCCAAAGCACGCGGAGGAAGCCTTCGATCGACCAATAGACGATCGTGAACTTGCTCAACTGCTGCATGAATTGCGGCATGAAGCTGGTCGGCCACCAGGCGCCGCCGACCGCGCTCATGGTCAGGATGAGCAACGTGCCCATGCCGTTCGCCGCCGCGGCCGTCGGCGCGAGCGCGGCGAGCAACATGCCGAAGGCAACGCAGGCACTTGCCGCCGCCAGACAGATGAGGAGTAGATTGAAGACGTTGCTCGTGATATCGACGCCGAAGAGGACACGGCCCGCGACGAAAAGCGTGAGCAGTTGCACCACACCGAGCAGGATGCCGAAGATATATTTGCTCCAAAGAATGTGCGTCCGTCGCACGGGCGCGGCGAGCAGTCGCTGATACAAGCCGGCTTTCTTTTCGTCGAAGAGCGAAGTGGACGCGCCGGTAAGCGAAAACAGCAGGAACATCACGGCATAGCCGCCGACGCTGCGAGTCGCCATTGGACTCTTCGCGTTTCGGCCGCCGATTTCTTCGCGCTCGATTTTGATCAGGCGATCAAGGAATGAGTTACCGTTCGTGTCGGTTGGTGTGGTCCCCGGGATGTTGAACTCGCCGGTTTCGACGGAGTGCAGAATCGTCGCCGGATCGCCGCCGAACCCGCGGACGATCGCGTCGGCTAACGAGTGGTTGAAACGCGCCATGGTCTCGCTGCCAACCTGATTCGCGCCAAGCCGCTGCAACGATGCGAGCAACGCCTGCGGCGCGGCGGTGAAGATCGTCTTCTCCAGCAAGCCATTCACCGTCTCCGTTTCGATTTCGTTCCGGGCGTTGCGCAGGAACTTCATTTTCAACGCCACCTCAGAGTCGCTCGTTGCATCCGCGGGAAAGATGAGCGCGAAGCGAATGTCGCCGCCGCGCATCATCTCGCGCACTTCTGGCTCAGTCAGCACGCGTTCAACGCCATTCGCGTCTTTGTGCGACGTGATGACCTTGAAGGCGGGCTCCTTTTGCAGCGCAGAAATAATCGCGGTCGGAGCGGGCGCGTCCGTCTGATTTACCACCGCGAGCGGAATGCCTTTCGGCCCGCGGTCTTCGGAGTTCACGCCGAAGACATTTCCGAAAATATAGATGAGGACGGCGGGGACGATGAAGGTGAGCGAGATGGCCACTTTATCGGCCGCGAAACGCCGGAACTCATTGCCGACCAGAACCAGAACCGTGCGCATCGTTTAGTTGTCGCGAAGATTTTTGCCGGTCAGATGAAGGAACAAATCTTCCAGCGTCGGCCGGCGAATGTTGAAGTAGCGATAGGGCAACCCGAGCTCTTCGGCAGCGGCGAAAAATTCGGAGAAGCGCAGGCCATCGCGCAGTTTAAATAGATACGCGTCTTCTGCTTTCGTAATCTCACCGTACTCGGCGAGTGCTTGCACTTGCGCGGTGGTCTGGTCGTTGCGCGCGATGCGGACCAACTCGCTGAACGGCAGGTGCGTCAGCAGCTCATCGAGCGTTCCCAATGCGAGCAAGCGGCCGTGATCGATGATGGCAATGCGCGAACAAAGCCGGGTCGCTTCCTCCATGTAGTGCGTCGAATAAACGATTGTCGTGCCGTCGGCATTCAGCCGCTGGAGGAACTCGAAGATGGCGTTTCGCGATTGCGGATCGACGCCAACGGTCGGCTCATCGCAAAGGAGCAAGGCCGGCCGATGCAGAATGGACGCTACAACGTTGATCCGGCGTTTCATTCCGCCGGAATAGGTCTGCACTTTGTCCTGCCGTCGTTCGAATAACTGCGCCGCGTGCAGCCCGTCATCGACACGAGCGCGCAGCTCCTGGCCGGCCAGACCATAGAGCTTTCCGAAAAGCCGCAGATTTTCCTCGGCGCTAAGCTCTTCGTAGAGGGCGATCGCTTGCGGCACGAAGCCCAGCTCGTGGCGCGGTGCCATCGCATTGGTACCAACGCGTTGTCCATTGATCGAAATGCTTCCGCTATCCGGCGCGCGCAATCCGGCGACTAACGACATCAGCGTTGTCTTGCCCGCACCGTTCGGTCCAAGCAATCCGAAGAATTCGCCGCGCGCGAGTGAAAGCGAGACGCCATCCAAGGCGACGATCTCGCCGAAGCGTTTCGTGACGTTCTCGATCGTGAGCATCGGCGCTTATTCAGATTCCA